>DECD01000013.1:60261-68458 GCA_002349055.1 Bacteroidales bacterium UBA2939
ATGCGGTCGTGGGGCTGCACCTTGTTGAGGCGGTAGACCTCGAGGTTGTTCCAATACTGCGCACCGGCGGAGAGCGTCAACAGAAGCAGCAGGAGTATAGGGAGGCGTTTCATAATACTAGAATGGGAGGAACCCGAGGCCGAGGCGGATGGAGATGAGGTTGGAATAGATGGCGTCGCCGTAGTGGGCGTTGGGGCGGGTGTCCCTGGTGAAGCCCATCACCTTGAGGAAACCGTAGGTGTAGGCATAGCTGACCTCGTAGTTGAGTACCAGGCGGTCGAAGAAGACATAGTTGCGTCCCACGCCGCCGTGGAAGCCGAAGGTGTTGACACCGCCGTCGCCGTCGAGCTCCGACATGTGAATCCAGTGCAGTCCATAGGAATAATAGAGACCCAGCGGGGCAAAGTCGCTGCGCGGATAGCGCCGGAGGTCGAGGTTGAAGGTCCACATGCTGCGCGACACGGGCTTGGTGTCGGTGCTGGGCTCATCCCAGTCGTCGCCGATGAGGCCGAACAGCATGCCGCGCCAGTCGGACTCCACCACATCATCGTAGGCTTTGTGGTAGCGCGCCGAGACCACTAGCGAGCGGTTGCGCTGGATGGCATACTCTATCGCCGCCCAGGGGGTGAAGGCGAGGATGTGTCCCCTGCGGATGGGACGCGCACCGGAGAGGCCCAGGTTCACGCCGCCCGAGATATTCAGCCTCCGGCCCAGGAAGCCTTTGGGGAGCTTGCCGGTGGCGGCGCGACGGTAGCTGTCGTAGAGCATGGCGTCGAGGAGGTCGTTGTGGTCGGCCACGCCATAGCTGTAGGTCTGCCGCGAGAGTATCTTGCCTTCGCGGGCATCGACCGAGATGGTGGCCAGAGCGGTCTTCTCGATGCCGGTGAACATGCCTATCAGGGTCAGGGGGATGGTGGGGATAAAGATGGCCGACGTGATAGATGCCTCGCCGCGGCAGTTCTCGACATTGAGCATCGCCGTGAGGTTCACCTCGCGGGCATCGTGGCGCGCCGTGAGGTCGTCCATCATCGGCTGCGTCATGCGCTGGATGCGGAACCTGCCTTTAGTGAGCCAGAACTCGTTCATCCACTCGCAGAGGGTCATGAAGTCGTTGTATTGCGTGTCGGAGACCATCTGGTGCAGGCCGTCGTCGGAGAAGTCGACGCCATGCTTGCCGAACCGGTCGGCGGCACCCATGATGCGCCGCGTGAGGCGGCGCTCGACCGCAGCGCTCTTGGCCACCTTTATCTGGTCGCTCAGGTCGCTGAAGACCAAGCTGACCGGGTTGAACACCATCAGGCCGTTTCTCCCCACGGTGTCGACGGTGCGCGTGGTGTCGGCGGTGCCGTCGAGGTGATTGGTCAGGAGGTCGCCGAAGGTGCTGTCGGCCATCATCAGGTCGGTCAAAGCGTAGGAGGCCGGCGTGCTCTCGGTTTGGGTCTTGCGTTTCTGACGGATGCGGTCGTATTTCGAGATTGTCTCCGAACCCTCAGAATTCTCTGATTCTCCAGAATACTCCGAATTATCGGAAACTTCCGACAGATAGTCCTCGCTGCTGCGCTTGGCGGCGAAGCGGAGCTGCTCCATCAGGTCATCGGCCATCAGGGCATAGTCGCCATTGGCGGGATAGGCCAGGTGGGCCTGCCAGACGGCATGCAGCGCAACGAGAAGCATCTCCTCGACACTCATGTTCTGCAAGGCATAGTACACCTGCTGGCTCTCGCCCTGCACCATCGTATAGTCTTGCTGCGCGACGATGGTTTCGTGGACACGGTGCAGCGCATAGCCGTAGAGGGCGTAGGCCATGTAGCGGTCGAGCTGCGCAACGTCGTTCTGCGGATTGCGTTTCAGCAGCCAGGCATTGTAGAACGCGCGTGCATACTGCCCGTGGATAACCTCCTGGCGCACACACTCCATGCGTGCCTTCTCGCGCAGGGCCTCGAAATCGGCCTGGCTAATGGTGACGAAGGTCTCGCCTTTCTTGCCGTGAAGCAATGCCGAGCACTGGCGGCGGCGCGTGAGGATGTTGGGGTGCGTGCTGCGGCTGTCGTCGTAGTTGTCGCGGCTGGTGATGCCCGTCACCTCGTGGAGCCAGCATCCCGTGAGCTGGTAGTAGGGCGTGTTGAAATAGTTGGTGTCGAAGGGCACGTCGTCAAAGGGCAGCGCGCCATATTGCAGCACGTCGAACACCCCTTCCGTCACCCCTTTGTAATAGGGGCTGCGGCGGTAGAAGAGCTCAATGCCCAGCGAGTCGGCCTCGCTCTCCATGCTGCGGCTGCGGTTGTGCCACCGCAGGAAATGGTCCAGTTCCACATTGTCGGCGTCATAATCCACATCCGTCTCGCGCTTTTCCTTGCGGTTCTTGTCTTTCACCAGCTCCTCCATAGCATGGGCACGGTAGTAGTGGATAATCTCGTGGCTGAGGATGAAGGCCAGCTGGGCCTCGTTCTCGACCTGCGCCACAAGGCCCAGGTTGACGAACACCATGCCCTGGCCGGTGGCAAAGGCATTGACCTCGGGGCTGTTGACGGTGTAGAAACGCAGTTCCGACCGCAGGTCGGGGTAATCTTTCAGAAGGGTGTCGGCGATGCGCTCCACCATGCGGCTCACCTCGTCGCCATAGAGGATGCGGCCGCTGGCCATCATCTTGTTGATTTGATAGGAAGCCTCCATCACCTGCTGACGATCGGCACCGCGGCTGCCAGCATATTTCTTCGCCCGTTGCAGGTCGGCAGAATAAAGTTGTTCCACAGTCATCTTCAGGTCGGGCGGCACAGAACCAGTGCTGCGCAACTGCGCTCTGACACCCGACGATAACAGCAATAGCAAGGCTATCGTTATATTTTTCAGTCTCATAAAAGGAGTTCTTAGTGCTAATAAAATTGTGCAAAGATACTATTTTTTGTCAATAGCAAAAAATTTATTTGTATCTTTGCAGTGCTTTTGCTTTTCACACGGAAGCAATAAACACGTAGAACAGAAATGATTAAACGATTGACATACCCTCTGCGGGCGTTTTTCGCCGTGGTCGCGATGCTGGCAGCCCTGCCGGCGGCGGCACAAACGGTGACCTACATACCCATCTACACCTCTCCCCAGCGCCCACCCATCTACATACCGCAATATCGCTACAATAACCCCACCCCCACCAAGCCTTGGCGCGGCCACTCCCTCGTAAGCTTCCACGTCGGCACCGGGTTCCTCGGCACCCCGTCGTTCGACACCATCGCCAACTCCGACTTTTCTTCGCGCCACCCCCTCACCGCCTCCGTGCGCTATGCCGGCGAGAAATACTTCGCCAACCGTCTCTTCTGGGGATGGCAGAGCGAGCTTTCCTACAACCGCATGGGCCTCGACTACATCCTCGACGGCCCTTCCGTCGAAGTCCACCAGTCGCAGTCGCTCTGGAACCTCGCCCTGGATGCACGCATCGCCTTCGGCTACGACATCTCCTACTTTTTCAGCCTCAACCTCTCCGTAGGTGTCTACTGCACCCTCCTTTCCCGCGGCACAAGCGAGACCTGGTACACCGACAAGACCACCGGCATCGACACCCCTGTGGAGAAGCAGAACCTGAGACACGGCCTCTTCGACTTCAACTTCGGCCTCAGCGCCCAGCTCGAACTCCTCTACTACATCACCGACAACATCTTTGCCTCCTGCGCCGCCAGGGTCAACACCGCCTTTGGCAACACCGCTTTTGGCAACACCCCCTTCGAGTCGACGCAGAACATCAACCGCTATGCCCTCCTCCTCGGCATCGGCTACAAATCCTACAACCACCGCCACCAAGAAGATGAATGAAGGACTTGTCATAAGAACCACCGGCAGCTGGTACCGCGTGCTACAAGGTGCAGACGAACAACCTTTCACCTCTCACCTTTCACCTTTCACCTTGGTCGACTGTCGCCTACGCGGCAACTACCGCCTGCGCGGCAACAAGCAGACAAATCCCGTGGCTGTGGGCGACATTGTCGACTTCGACCTGCAGGACGACGGCACCGGTGTCATCACCGACGTCCACGACCGCCGCAACTACATCGTCCGCCGCGCCACCAAGCTCTCGAAGCAGACACACGTCATTGCCGCCAATATCGACCTCCTCTGCATCGTGGCCACCCTCGGCCTACCCCGCACCTCCACGGGCTTCATCGACCGACTCCTCGTCACCGCCGAAGCCTACCACATCCCCGCCGCCATCGTCTTCAACAAGGTGGACCTCTATGACGACGAGCTGTGGGAGATGCACAACGAGATGAAAGCCATCTACACGGGCGCCAGTTACCCCGTCCTCGAGGTGTCGGCGCTGAAGGGCGACGGCCTCGAGGAGCTGAAGGCGATGATTGCCGGCAAGACAGTCCTGTTCTCCGGCCATAGCGGCGTGGGCAAGAGCGCCCTCCTCAACGCCCTCTGCCCCGGCCTCGACCTCAAGGTGGGCCAAATCTCCGACTGGAGCCTCAAAGGCAAACACACCACCACATTCGCCGAAATCTTCCCATTCAGCCTCACCCTCGACCCCTCTCCAAGGGGAGAGGGGCGTAGATGCCCTGAGTCGCAAAAACATTCCACTCCCCTCTCCCATGGGAGAGGGGCTGGGGGTGAGGCTACTTTTTTAATTGACTCTCCCGGCATCAAGGAGTTCGGCATGGTCGACTTCACCGCGCAGGAGCTCTCGCATTTCTTCCCCGAGATGCGCGCACGCCTCCACGACTGCCGCTTTGCCAACTGCACCCACCGCCACGAGCCCGGCTGCGCAATAAAAAAGGCCGTCGACGACGGCCTTATCAGCGTGGAACGCTATCAGAACTATCTGAATATTCTGGAAGACATTATTTCTTGAGGAACTTGAAATCCTTGCCAAGGTAGTAAGCCTGGTCGCCGAGGCTCTCCTCGATGCGCATCAGCTGGTTGTACTTGCAGATACGGTCGGTGCGGCTGGCGCTGCCCGTCTTGATGAGGCCAGCGTTCATGGCCACCACAAGGTCGGCGATGGTGGTGTCCTCGGTCTCACCGCTGCGGTGGCTGATGATGGCGGTCATGTTGTTGCGCATGGCCAGGTTCACAGCGTCGATGGTCTCGGTGAGGGTACCAATCTGATTGAGCTTGATGAGGATGGAGTTGGCCACCTTCTTCTCAAGACCCATCTTCAGGCGCGAGACATTGGTGACAAACAGGTCGTCGCCCACCAGCTGGCAGCGGTCGCCGATGGCGTCGGTGTGCATCTTCCAGCCGTCCCAGTCGTCCTCGGCCATGCCGTCCTCGATGCTGAGGATGGGATAGCGGTTCACCCAGTCTTTCCAGAAGTCGCTCATCTGGCTAGGAGTAAGTTTCTCGCCAGTGCTCCACTTCAGCTCGTACATGTTCTCGTCGGCATTGTAGAACTCCGAGGCGGCGGCATCCAAACCGATGAAGACATCCTCACCGGGACGGTAGCCGGCCTTCTCGATGGCCTGGAGGATAGCGGTCAGGGCCTCCTCGTTGCTGCCCAAGTTGGGGGCGAAGCCGCCCTCGTCACCCACGTTGGTGCTCAGACCTTTGGCCTTCAGCACCGAGCGGAGGTTGTGGAACACCTCGGCACCCATGCGCAGGGCCTCGCTGAAAGTGGGGGCACCCACGGGCATGATCATGAACTCCTGGAAGTCGATGCTGTTGTCGGCATGCGAACCGCCGTTGAGGATGTTCATCATGGGGATGGGGAGGGTGTAGCCGCCCACGCCGCCGAGGTAGCGGTAGAGCTCCTGGCCGGTCTCCTGTGCAGCGGCCTTGGCGGCGGCCAACGAGACGCCGAGGATGGCGTTGGCACCCAGACGGCTCTTGTTCTCGGTGCCGTCGAGTTCTATCATCTTCATGTCGAGGGCTTTCTGCTCACTGACGAACATACCCTGCAACTCGTCGTTCAACACGGTGTTGACATTGTTCACGGCCTGCATCACGCTCTTGCCGAGGAACTGGCTCTTGTCGCCGTCGCGAAGCTCGCAGGCTTCGTGCACGCCCGTCGAGGCACCGCTCGGAACAGCGGCGCGACCCATGGCGCCCTGGTCGGTATACACATCGACTTCAACTGTGGGGTTTCCGCGACTGTCGAGAATCTGACGGCCCTTGATTCCTATAATCTGACTCATAGTTAGTTAGAATTAATTTGTTATTTTTTTATCTATTTGAACGAAAGTGCAAAAATACAAAAGTTGCGCGACATAGCAAAAATATTTTTTCTTTTTTTTTTCATACCCCTCAGTCACTTTGTGACAGCTCCCCTAACTGAGGGGAGCATCTGGACGGAGTTGCTTTTCATAAAAAATGTTAAAAACCAGACCCTTTGTAGAGATTCGGCAAAAAGTCTGTTATATATTATATGTGCGGGGGTGAAAAAGGCGCGGACAATAAAAATGAGATAAACACGTTTTGCGGACAATTAAAATGAGATAAACACGTTTAAAAATAATAATCATTATTAAATGAAAAGAAACATTTCAAAGTGGAGGATGCTGCCATTGGGCCTTATGATGGTCCTGATGGGCATCCTGGGAATGAAAGGCGCGCATGCGCAATGTTTGGATTCGGTGCCGTGGGGCACCCCGTTGTCCTTCGAGAACAGCTGCTGCTGGACGGTGGCACCGGGCAGCGACTGGATTCGGTATGCCAATTTCGACGAGATTATCAGCGATGGCGACCCGTCGGCCGACCACCGCATCCTCTCGCCATGGGTGCAGATTCCCGCTTCGGCGCAGCAAGACTCGCTGGCACTGATGTACCACACGGTCAGCACATGCCAGGAGGACTACAGCGTCTGCGTGACTACCGACGGAGTACACTTCGATACCCTTTTCCGCGGGAGGACGCCCGATGAGGCTTTCTATTACGACGACACCCTCTATATCGGTGCCTACGCGGGCCAGTGGGTGCGCTTTGAACTGTGCCACTATGTGTTGAACAGCATCTATGAACCCGACTCGGCCTGCTGGAACAGCTTTATGACTCGCCGGTTACTGTTTCAGAATATCAGGTTGGGAAGCTCTGTGCTACCGGTGGCTACGATATCTTTGCCCACAAAGGCCTATGTGGGCGAAAATACCCTCTTCTCGGCCTCGCTCTACAGAGGCTCGCATACGGGCCTTACCTATACCTGGCACAGCTCGCTCATGGGGCAGACCTTCACGGGCGACAGCGTGACGATGGTCTATACCGCCGCCGGTATGGACACGGTGACGATGGTTGCCACCAATGCCTTTGGCAACGACACGTTGGTGGGTATGGTTCAGGTGTTCGACTGCCAAGGCGTCATCGCGGCGAATCCGTGGATGGTGAACTTCGAGACCGACTACGACTGCTGGCGCACGGTGGGTGACTATGGCTGGTCGAAATACTACTATAACAATAATCCCGGCATTATGGGCAGCAGCATTGGTCACTCGACGATAGCGTCGCCTGCAGTAGCACTCCCAGCCGACAGCACAGGTTTGCGGCTCTACTGGAAAGACCGTCGGATGAGTTACGGGGATGCCTATTATGTGATGGTTTCGCGAGACGGGAGATTCGACCTCGACGATTACGACACCCTCTACACCTCGACGTCGCAGAACTACAGCCTGACGCAGCGCAGCGCGTCGCTGGCTGACTATGCGGGCGACACGGTGTATATTGCTTTCCGCCAGAAGTATCAGATGGGGTTCAGCGTTTTTGTTACCGACGTGAAGATGTACAACGCCTTGGTGCCTATGGTCTCCCTCGAGGCACCGACCACCGCCGTTGCCACGGGCGACACGGTGCGCTACATCCTGCACCTCACCCAGGGCGACAACATCACCTACACCTGGCATTCCTCCCTGCTCGACACCACTATAGTAACTATTGATTCTGTATTGTCTATTGTCTACCCCTTCCCAGGCAGCGAGACGCTGACGGTCACGGCCACCAATGCCTACGGCAGCGACAGCGCCCAGTGTGCCATCCATGTGAAAGACTGCACCCCGCAGACCACCCTTCCGTGGTTGGAGACCTTCGCCGAAGGCACCGTCTGCTGGTACAAGCCCGAGGGCAGCAAGTTCTACGACGCCATCCCCTATGGTAACTCTGCCTATGAACGCCTGCGCCACCTCTACCTCAATACCCAAAAAGACACTCTCGGCAGCTGGATTATGTCGAAGGCCATCGAGATTCCCGCCGACACCAACTTTGGGGCGACCCTCTTCTGGAAGGT
>DECD01000009.1:0-5415 GCA_002349055.1 Bacteroidales bacterium UBA2939
TTGCGCACATGCAGCGGCCTTGCGCGCAGGCACCACCTGCCGCGCCACTCATACCCGATGACCGTCCCCACCGTCCCACGGTAGGCGTCGTTGACTCCAAATCGTTGCTTTGCCATGATTAACTGCTTATTATTTTTTGTTTAACGGCGAATTTTACGAATTAAGCGAATTTCTTTTTCTCTTAATTACGAGCGAATTACGCGAATATCGCCTGCGGCAGCTGCCGCGCGAAGCAAGCGGCATTAGTGCAATTCGCCAGCAATTGACCTGCGTAGCCATTCGTTAAATTCGTTAAATTCGCCGTTGAAATAATATTGTCGCCATATAATATAAGTCGAAAAGGGTAACATGTCAAGTAATAAATTGTTAAAAGCCCTATTTTCGCCCTATCATCACCTACCGTGGTAGGAGTTGATAGGGCGTTGGTAGGGCGTTGATAGGTAGATGATATGGAAAAAATGAGACAAAAACTGTTCAGGATAGTCATAGTGACTTATGCTGTCATGGCAACTTTCCTATGTCAGTTTACCAAGCGAAAGTATGCCGAGGATTTGGAGGCTTGTAAACACGAGCCTCCAAATCCGTGTTTTGAACCAACGACGATATTTTTTGCGCCGATAAAGAAAAAATTCGTATCTTTGCATTTTAAATATAATCTACCGAGAGATGAGTTACACACCGCCGTTTGCAGTTAGTGCGGAAGCCATCAGTTTGGTGGCTGAAATATCGGCACAGATTGAGCGCTATGCCATCCGTTTGGAGCAAGAGGACGGATTGCGTCTGCGCAAGGCCAATCGTATCAAGACCATCCACTCGTCGCTGGCCATTGAAGGCAATGAACTGACAGAAAGTCAGGTTAGCGACATTTTGGAGGGAAAGAATGTGGTGGCACCATTGCGGCAGATACAGGAGGTGAAGAACGCCATCCGAACCTACGAGCTTTACCCTTCACTCGACCCATTCAAGGTGAAAGACTTGCTGAAGGCTCATGGTGTGATGATGGAAGCCCTGATTGACGATGCCGGTCGTTTCCGCAGTGGGGGTGTTGGCGTTTTTGAGGGTGAACGCTGCGTTCATCTGGCACCGCCAGCCCAGCGTGTGCCGGAACTGATGGGCGACCTATTTGAATGGCTGAAGAAATCGAAAGACCATCTGCTCATCCGCTCGTGCGTGTTCCATTTCGAATTTGAGTTCATTCATCCGTTCAGTGATGGGAATGGTCGTACTGGGCGCCTATGGCAATCGCTCATTTTGGGCCGTTTGCATCCGCTGTTTGAACATTTGCCCGTGGAAAACATCGTCTATTCCAACCAGCAGCAATACTATGAGGCCATAGGCGAGAGTACCCGTCGGGCCGACAGCGGACCCTTTATCGATTTCATGCTTGGCGAAATACTGAAGACTTTGAAGAACCATCAGGGCGAACCGCTGCACGAAAAAAATGTTGAAGAAGAGTTCGGTGCAAAGTTCGGGAAAGAGTTCGGTGTAAAGTTCGGTGTAAAGTTCGGGGCAAACGAGAAACGCGTGCTCTTGATTTTGGATTTCAATCCTGCTGTGTCTGCCAACGAGATTGCAGAACAAATAGGATTGAGCCAACGTGGAGTAGAGAAGCAGTTGAAGAAATTCCGCGACCTTGGAATAATCACAAGAAAAGGAAGCGACAAGAATGGTTTGTGGGTCGTCACCAAACAACGATGAGGAGGATTATAAGATTATTGTTGGCTGAAAAAGAAGCTATCTGCTGACGATTTTTTGCGCCGATAAAGAAAATATTTGTATATTTGCACTTTAAATGCCCTTGTGCCGAGGGGTATAAAGGCATGATTGCTAGGTGATAAAAAAAGAATAACGTTAATAATAATATAATAAAATATAAAAATTATGACACCTTCACACATTGAACACATCGGCATTGCCGTGACGAACCTCGACGAGGCTATCCGCTATTGGGAGGACGTTATGGGTCTGAAATGCTATGCCATCGAAGAAGTTAAGGACCAGAAAGTGAAGACCGCTTTCTTCCGCTGCGGCGACGTCAAGATTGAGCTTCTGGAGCCCACCTGCCCCGAGAGCACCATCGCGGCTTTCATCGAGAAGAACGGCGGCAAGGGCGGCATGCACCACATTGCCTTCGCCATGGAGAACACCGACCAGGCCCTCAACGAGGCCAAGGAGAAGGGTGTGCGCCTGATAGACCAGCAGAGCCGCGGCGGCGCCGAAGGCCTCCACATCGGCTTCCTGCACCCGAAGAGCACGCTGGGCGTCCTCACCGAGTTTTGCTGCAAATAGGCCTCACCTCCAGCCCCTCTCCAAGAGGAGTGGGGAGTAGAATGCAAAACACTAATCAATCAATGAAATAATAACGAAAAGCCAAACTAACTATTCCCCTCTCCTTTTGGAGAGGGGTTAGGGGTGAGGCTAATAAACAATAATAAAACTATGGCTTTTGAACAGAAGATTAAAGAGTTGCTCGACAAGCGCGGCGAGGCCCGCTTGGGTGGCGGCCAGAAGGGCATCGACAAGCAGCACGAGCAGGGCAAACTGACGGCCCGCGAGCGTATCGCACTGCTGCTCGACGAGGGCTCGTTTGAAGAATTCGATATGTTTGTCACCCATCGTTGCACCAACTTCGACATGCAGAAGAAGTCGTACCTCGGCGACGGCGTGGTGACCGGCTACGGCACCATCAACGGTCGCCAGGTCTATGTCTTTGCCCAGGACTTCACCGTCCTCGGCGGCTCGTTGAGCGAGACCATGGCCCTGAAAATCTGCAAGGTGATGGACCAGGCCATGAAGGTCGGCGCCCCCGTCATCGGACTGAACGACTCGGGCGGAGCCCGCATCCAGGAGGGTATCAACGCCCTGGCCGGCTATGCCGAAATTTTCGAGCGCAATATTCTGGCCAGCGGTGTGGTGCCGCAGATCAGCGCCATCTTCGGCCCCTGCGCCGGTGGCTCGGTCTACAGCCCCGCGCTGACCGACTTCATCTTCATGAGCAAGGAGAACAGCTACATGTTCCTCACCGGCCCGAAGGTGGTGAAGACCGTCACGGGCGAAGATGTGACCGTCGACAAGCTCGGCGGCGCCATGGTGCATGCCACCAAGAGCGGCGTGGCCCACTTCGTCGGCGAGACCGAGGAGAGCACCATCCAGACCATCCGCGAGCTGGTGGGCTATATCCCCAGCAACAACTTCGAGGAGGCTCCCATGGTGGCCACCGGTGACCCCATCGACCGCCTGGAGGACCACCTCAACACCATCATCCCCGACAACCCCAACGAGGCATACGACGTGAAGGATATCATCCATTCCATCGTCGACGACGGCCAGTTCCTCGAAGTGCATGAGAACTGGGCCAAGAACCTCGTGGTCGGCTTCGCCCACATGGGCGGCATGAGCGTCGGTATCGTCGCCAACCAGCCCAAGGCCATGGCCGGCGTGCTCGACTGCAACTCGAGCCGCAAGGGTGCCCGCTTCGTGCGTTTCTGCGACGCCTTCAATATCCCGCTGGTGACCCTCGTCGACGTGCCCGGCTTCCTGCCCGGCACCGGCCAGGAGTACAACGGCGTCATCAACCACGGTGCCAAGTTCCTCTATGCCTATGGCGAGGCCACTGTGCCCAAGGTGACTGTGACGCTGCGCAAGAGCTACGGCGGCGCCCACATCGTGATGAGCTGCAAGCAGCTGCGTTCGGATATCAACTACGCCTGGCCCTCGGCCCAGATTGCCGTTATGGGTGCCAGCGGCGCCACCGAGGTGCTGCACGGCCGCGCCCTGAAGGAAATCACTGATCCCGAGGAGAAGGCCAAGTTCATCGCTGAGAAAGAGAAGGAGTACAACGACCTGTTCGCTAATCCCTACAACGCCGCCAAGTACGGCTATATCGATGATGTCATCGAGCCGCGCAACACGCGCTTCCGCGTCATCCGTGCCCTCCAGGCCCTGCAGACCAAGAAGGACAGCCTGCCCATGAAGAAGCACTGCAACTTACCGCTGTAATTCATTTATTAACCAATATTTTAAAACATCAAAAAAAATGAAGAAAGTTCTGTTTACCGCTATCGCCGCCATGGCCATGTTTGCCATGACCGCTTGCAACAACCAGCCCGCCGAGGCTACCGAAGACACCACCGCCGTTGTCGCCGAGCAGTGCGACCAGCCCTGCATGGACACCACCGCCCATGAAGGTTGCTGCGAAGAGATGGCCGCCGTCGAAGGCCAGGCCTGCGAGCACAAGTGCCAGAAGGCCGAAGGCCAGGAGTGCCAGAAAGCCTGCGAGCACAAATGCCAGAAGGCTGAGGGCAAGGAGTGCTGCAAGAAAGCCGAAGGCAAAGAGTGCGAGCACAAGTGCCAGAAGTAACTTGAATCATATTGTTGCGGCGGCGCAGCCGCCGCAACAATTGATTTCCTTTTTTTGATGTTACAATAAAAAAGAACAATGAAAACCATTAATAAATTCATTATTGCAGGTCTGTTCTGCTTCTCGATGCTGACGGCCGTGGCACAACCCCCTCAGGGAGGTCCGCAGCCCGATGCCGTGGCAGGAGCCACCCCGGCCGCCGGCGAACCTCGTCCCCACGAGGGCTGCATGATGCACGGCATGGTGCCGCCCGTGGAGTTCCAGAGCGTGAAGATCTGCCTCGCACCCCAGATGGGTGCTTTCCTGGCTGTCGACAGCGTCGAGTGCTCCGTCCACCTTATCGGTGGCACCGAGACCGGCCTCGACACCATTGCCAGCTACAAGACCGATAACACCTACAAACGCCACGACCTGAAGAACATCTTGCGTCCCGTGAGCGTCAGCGTCCTCGGCAAGTACTTCGTCGTCCTGGCCTCGGCCGTCAACGACACGGCCTATGTGGCCCTGCTCGACGAGCACATGAAACCCGTCGCACGCCGCAACTTCAGCAGCCCCATGTACGCCATGCACATCGAGCACGGTTCGATGATTGTGGTGGGTCGCAACCCCTATGGTTACGACATCAACATCATTCCGCTGCACGGTGGCCTCGAAGCCTTCGAGAACGGCGAAATCATGACGCACCACTACCGCGTGGCCAAGCAGAGTGAGAAAATCAAGAAGTCCGACCCCGTTGGTATCGGTCTCACCGCCGTCGCCGTCGCCGTGGTGTTCCTGGCTCTCGTCTGCATCGCCCTGCTTATCAGCGGTTCCGGCAAGCTGATGGCTGGCATGGATGAGAAGAAGAAAGAGGCGCCCAAGAAGGGTGGTGCCGCCGTTGCCGCTGCCGCTTCGGCAGCCAACAAGGAGGGCGAAATCTACGCCGCCATCGCCGCCGCCATCCACCTCTACAACAACGAGCTTCACGATGAGGAAGATGCCGTCATCACCATCCAAAAGGTGGAGCGCGAGTGGACCCCGTGGAACGCCAAGTATTATAATATGAATCAATATTT
>DECD01000009.1:5492-7225 GCA_002349055.1 Bacteroidales bacterium UBA2939
ATGAAAAATTATAAGCTCAAGATAAACGGTACTGACTATAATGTTGACATCAACGAGGTCGAAGGCCAGGAAATCAAGCTCAACGTCAACGGCACCGACTATGTGGTCACCGTCGACCAGGAGGTAAAACAACAGAAACCGAAACCCGTGGCCCGTCCCGTGGCCGCCGCTCCCCAGGTGGCTCCCGCCGCCGGCGGTGTGCAGAAGGCCAACGCCCCTGTGGCCGGTGCCAAGGTGACCACCCCGCTGCCCGGCACCATCCTCGACGTCTTCGTCAATGTGGGCGACGCCGTCAAGGCCGGCCAGACCGTCGTGCTCCTCGAGGCCATGAAGATGGAGAACAACATCGAGGCCGACACCGACGGCACCGTCAAGGAAGTCAAGGTCCGCAAGGGCGACAGCGTCCTCGAGGGCGATGTTTTGGTTGTTATTGGATAATCCAGTTTAAGTTGTCAGTTTAAGTTGTTAGTTGTCGAATAAGAGACAGCAAGAACTAAAAACTAGAACTAAAAACTAAAAACTAAGAAACAATGATTAGTTTAGCAACAGGTGGCTTCATGGAGTTCATGTCGACGCAGCTGGTCCAGTTCCTGGAATACACCGGCTTCGCCAATGTGACCTGGGGCCATATCGCAATGATTTTGATAGGCTTGGTGTTCATCTTCCTGGGCATCAAGTACGAATTCGAGCCGCTGCTGCTGGTTCCTATCGGATTCGGTATGCTCATCGGCAACATCCCGTTCTATCCCGGATTGAAGATAGGCATCTACGAGCAAGGCTCTGTGCTCAACATCCTCTACCACGGCGTGCAGAACGGCTGGTATCCACCGCTAATTTTCCTGGGTATCGGAGCAATGACCGATTTCTCGGCGTTGCTCTCCAACCCCAAGTTGATGCTTATCGGCGCTGCCGCCCAGGTGGGTATCTTCGCCGCCTATATGGGTGCTCTGGCCCTGGGCTTCATGCCCAATGAGGCTGGTGCCATCGGTATCATCGGCGGTGCTGACGGTCCCACGGCCATCTTCATCTCCAGCCAGTTGGCTCCCGAGTTGATGGGTGCCATCGCTGTGTCGGCCTACTCCTACATGGCTCTTGTGCCCGTCATCCAGCCGCCCATTATGCGCCTGCTCACCACTTCCAAGGAGCGCACTATCCGCATGAAACCGCCGCGCCAGGTTTCCAAGCTCGAGAAGATTACCTTCCCCATCATCGGCCTCCTCTTCTGCGCTTTCATCGTGCCGAGCGGCCTGCCCCTGCTGGGTATGCTTTTCTTCGGTAACCTGCTCAAGGAGTGTGGCGTGACCAAGCGTCTCTCCGACGTGGCCTCCAACGCCATCGTCAACATTTGCACCCTGCTCATCGGTATCACCGTGGGTGCCTCCACCCAGGCCTCGGTGTTCCTGAGTGGCAAGAGCGTGATGATTTTCGGCCTCGGTGCCGGCAGTTTCATTGTGGCCACCTTCTGCGGAGTGCTCTTCGTCAAGATTATGAATCTCTTCCTCAAAGAGGGCAACAAGATCAACCCCCTCATCGGCAACTCCGGCGTCAGTGCTGTGCCCGACGCCGCCCGTGTGTCGAACAATGTGGGATTGGAGTACGACAAGACCAACTACCTGCTCCAGCACGCCATGGGTCCCAATGTGGCCGGCGTGGTGGGATCGGCCGTTGCTGCCGGTATCCTGTTGGCCTTCCTGCACTAATCGGGAAGTTCATAAACAAGAAAAGCCCGCTGC
>DECD01000009.1:7315-13868 GCA_002349055.1 Bacteroidales bacterium UBA2939
TTTCGGGGTAGGGGAGCGGGGATGGATTTGGCGGGGAAGCCGACGACGAGGTGGTCGATGCCCTCGTAGTCGCCTTCGATGCCCAACTCCTTCAGAATGGCTTTGCCTTCCTCGGAGTCAAACTCCTCCTTGGCACGGTGGATCCAGCACGAGGCGAGGCCCACGGCATGGGCGGCGTTGGCGAGGTTCGTAATCACGGCGCAGCCGTCGTAGAGGTAGGTGGGCACGCGTCGGTCGGCAAGGACAAGCAGCACCACTGGAGCACCGTAGAAGGGGTCGAAACCATCGGGTCCGGGATTCTCGCCACGCTGCACCTTCAGTTGATTCCAAATCTTGGCATTCATGGCCGACAGGCGGTCGCGGAGGTCTTTGCGGGTGATGGCCACGATGAGGGGACTCTGTTTGCCGTGGCCTGTGGGTGCCCAGGTGCCGGCCTCACAGACGGTGGCAAGAAGTTCTTTCGACGGCATCTCCGACAAAAAAGCGCGGCAACTGCGTCGCGCTTTCATATTTTCCAATGCTTGGGTGTTCATTTGTCGAGGGTTTTGATGAGTCCTGTGATGGCGGGAGTAGTCTTGCTGACCTGCACGGAGGAGCTGCTGCTGTTGACAGTAGCCAGGGACGAGGTGCCGAGGAGGGCATTGATGAAGGCGGCGGAGTTCTGGTTGGTGATGAGACCTGCCGAGGAGAGGATGAGGCCGTTGGCGAACGCCTTGCGGTAGCTGCTATTGCTCTTGTTCTGCGAGAGTTGGGTGTAGCAGGTGGCGAGGGCGAGGGCGTGGGTGAGGTTGTTGCCGTTGGTGAGGTTGAGGGTGCCGGTGGATTTGTAGGACTGGTAAAGGCCGAGAACGGCGGCTCCGCAGGTCTGGCCGAGGGCTTGGGCGGCGGAGTTGCCGGAGGTGTTGAGGATGCCGCATGAGGTCATGGCCAGCGTGGCAAAACAGACTGCAAGGATAGCAATACGTTTCATGTTGTAAGGATTTTATTTGTTAATAATTCTGTTGTTTTCGAGGTGCAAAAATACGTATTTTTTTTGAATCACGGCCAAAGTTTTTTTTCGCGTCACGCGTTGACCAGCTCGTCCAGCTCAAGCCAGCGGAGCTCCTTTTCGTCGAGCAGGGCCATCAACTCGCCGATGCGCGTAGAGGCTTTGGTGATTTCGGTGGGGTCTGTAAGCGTTCCGCTGCTTAACTGTTGTTCAAGTTGTTGGCGCTCGCTAGTTAAAGTATCGATTTCAGCTGTTAACGCTTCGTATTCTTTCTTCTCTTTATATGTAGCCTTGGGCTTGTCGCTTTTGCTGCGCTCGTATTTGGGCTTTTCCAGCCGTTGCTGATGGGAGGCTTCGCGCTGTTGCTGTGCCTTCTGCAAGCGGTAAAGAGAGTAGTTCGAGTGGTAGTCGCGAATCTTGCCGTTGCCTTCGAAGACGAGCAGGTGGTCGACGATGTGGTCCATGAAGGAACGGTCGTGGCTGACGATGATGAGGCAGCCCTTGTAGGATTGGAGGAACTGTTCGAGGATTTGGAGGGTGTAGATGTCGAGGTCGTTGGTAGGCTCGTCGAGGATGAGGAAGTTAGGGTTGGCGATGAGTACCTGGAGGAGGTAGAGGCGGCGGCGCTCACCACCACTGAGGTTGCCGAAGTAGTTGTACTGCGTGGTGTCGTCGAATCCGAAGTAGGAGAGGAACTGGTGTGCCGACATGCTTTTGCCATTATCCAGCTCTATCTCTTCGGCAATATCTTTGACGAGGTCGATGACGCGGCGGTCGTCGGGGGCTTTCATGCCGGCCTGGGTGTAGTAGCCGAACTGGATGGTCTGGCCGACGACAACACGGCCGGAGGTGGGTTTAAGTTTTTCTGTAATAATATTTAGGAACGTACTCTTTCCCACGCCATTGGGACCCACAATACCTATTTTTTCGCCGCGTTTGAAGACGTAGGAGTAGTCGTCGATGAGGGTGCGAGGAGTGCAGGGAGTGCAAGGAGTGCGAGGAGTGCAGGACGATACTGCTATAGGGTCATTTGTCTTGCACTCCTTTGCACTTCCTTGCACTCCTTGTACTACATAAGAAATATTATAGAGTTCCAGTATCTTCCCACCAATACGTTCTGTTTTGACTGTGAGTTGCGGACGGTTGTCATCGAAACGAGTATGTGCTTTTGCCTCCAACTCGTAGAAAGCGTCGATGCGGGCTT
The DNA here is from genome assembly GCA_002349055.1 of Bacteroidales bacterium UBA2939. Taxonomy (GTDB): domain Bacteria; phylum Bacteroidota; class Bacteroidia; order Bacteroidales; family P3; genus Colimorpha. Next base: position 9,508 of record DECD01000009.1, read on the forward strand.
GTGCCTTTGTGCCGCGTGCCTGTGGCATGCGACGCATCCATTCGAGCTCGGTGCGATAAAGACTGCGGGCTTTCTCCACTTCGGCACGTTCGTTGGCTTCTCGTTCGGCCTTTTTTTCGAGGTAGTAGTCGTAGCGGCCACGGTAATGATATAGGCGTGAGTTGTCGAGTTCGTAGATGTTGTCGCAGACGTTGTCGAGGAAGTAGCGGTCGTGGGTGACCATGAGGATGGCGAGCCGCTGACGCGAGAGAAATTCTTCAAGCCACTCAATCATTTCGATGTCAAGGTGGTTGGTGGGCTCGTCGAGAATGAGCAGGTTGCAGTCATCCATCAACAAACGGCATAGAGCCACCTTCTTCTGCTCACCGCCGCTGAGGGTCTCCATCTGGCGGTCGAGGAGGCTGTCAACTTTCATGCGACTGAGGATTTCCTCCATGCGCTGCTCGAAAGTCCACTCATCCTCCGTCTCAGGACGTTGCACGTTGTAGACGAAATCGCGAACGAGCTGCTTGGGGAAGGCTTCTGGACTCTGAGGAAGATACGCCAGTTTCAAATCTCCCCTGAAGGTCACTTTGCCGCTGTCTTGCAAGGTGTTGTAGCCTCGCTGACCTGCGGCGGTCATGATGATGTTGAGCAGGGTTGACTTGCCGTAGCCGTTGCGGGCGATGAGGGCCGACTTCTGTCCTGCGTTGATGCCGAAGGAGATGTTTTCGAAGAGCAGTTTGTCGCCGAAGCTTTTTGTGAGGTTTTCTACTGTGAGGAGTGCGTCAGCCATTCTTTTTTTTCAGTTTTGCGTATTCTTTGCGGGCTTTTTTCATGAGTTTCATGAAGCGGGGGTCGGCATGGAGGCGAGCGACGGCGGCGCTGGCGACGAGGCGAGCGGCATCGACGTCGCTCTGCCAGTGGTAGCCGGCAATGACGCGGCTCTGGCCGTAGATGAATCCGCGAGCGAGGATGGTGTCGGCACGGTCGGGAGCCATTTCGGTTAGCAGGAGAGCGGCGCTCCATCCGAGGATGGTGTGGCCGGAGGGGTAGGAGCCGTTGGTGCGGAGCCAGGCCTCGTCTTGAGGGTAGATGGTAGGTTCGTTGTAATAGACGTACGGGCGTGTGCGCATGTAATGGTTTTTGGGCAGTTTGCCGGCCTGGTCGGTGGAGAGGAGGCCGAGGGAGAGCATACGATAGATGGCAGGGGTGTTCTGGGGCGAGATGTCGAATCCGAGCACGCCACTGTAGATGTGGCAGATGTTGTCGATGCTCCAGATGGCGTCATTGACAGCAATGGCGAGCCGCACGGGGTCTTTGCGCTGCTCCTTGCCCCAGCGATACTGCGCCTTGTCGTATTGGAAGGCGGCGCTGGCGGTGTCGGGTGGCGGAGGCAGGAAGTGGACGGCGTTGGGCATTTGCGTCGAGTCGAGCAGGGGCTTCTGCGCCTGAGCGAAATTGAAGATTAGTAATAATAAGGGAGTGAAAAGGAGTGAAAGGGAGTGAAATGACAATGGGTTAGGTAAAGTCTTCATGTTTTTTGGGGTTATTGTTTGTGATATCGGGGCGAGGCTGAAAAGCGAGATGGAGCTGCGGGTCGGGAGAGAGGCGAAAGTCGCCCTCGTCGGAATAGCAGAGACCGGTGTCGGTCACAGCGTTGACGAGGCTATCCTGGCCGACACGTAGCATGGTCCACTCGCCAAGGGTTTTCAGCCGTCGCGAAGGGAACCAGGCGGTGGGATGCAACTCCATGATGTCGAGCTCGTCCATCAGCGCCATCGGGGCTTCGGGCTGGTAGCCGAGGGGGAAGGTGAGGGCATATTTGTTTCGTTCCAATTGCCACAGTCGTATGGCGTTGCGCCCGTTTTTGCGACCATGATATTCCTCGCCGAAGGCTTCTATTGCCTCTTCGATGGCGGTTAGGCTGTCCACATGGTCGACGATGATCACGGCGCCGTCGTCTTTTGCGGTTTCCATGAGGGTTTCCACTTCCTGCCTGCGGGTGGCTTCTTCCCTTTTCTGCTTTATTTGGGCGGGTTCGATGTTGCGGATTGCATTATAGAGCAGGTATGCCGCTACGGCTGCCATGAGTCCAGCTACAAGCCATTCTTTATCAAATAGGAAATAGATGGAAGTTGCTATTGCAACGGCTCCAAGAATATAGTTGGCGTTTCGCTCCGAGCGCTGTTCTTTCCGGGCTTCGGCCAGTTTCTCGTTGGCCGGTTTGCGACGTTCAGCTCGTTCTGTCTCCGCCTGTCGGCGCTGCTGCCGAGTTTCCAAGCGGTCGTAGAAGAACGCCCATGCGAGCAAATAGACAGCACTGAAACCACAAACACCCACAATAAACACCAGCGCAATCACTTTCTTGGTAAGGCCGAGATCTTCCTCAGGTAACTTTTGAAGCCCATACACGATTATCCAACCTGCCCCGGCGGCGATAATCAAGCACAAGAGGCGCAGGAGGAGGTGAGAAGGGATGAAGTGTTTCATTATTTAAGCGTGTTCATGATGGCTTTGGCGGCTTTGCGGCCGGCACCCATGGCGAGGATGACGGTGGCGGCGCCGCTGACGGCGTCGCCGCCGGCGAAGATGTGTTTGCGGGAGGTCTGCCCGTTGTCGTCGGCCTTGATGCCGCCCCAGGTCTCGCATTCGAGGCCGGGGGTGGTGGTGCGGATGAGTGGGTTGGGGCTGGTGCCGAGTGCGGCGACGATGGTGTCGGCCTCGATGTCGCACTCGCTGCCTTCGATGGGGCTGAACTTGCGACGTCCTTTCTCGTCGGGGGCGCCCATTTCCATCTTGATGCATCGGAGGGCGCGGACGGTGCCGTCCTCGTTGCCGAGGATTTCGATGGGGGCGGTCTGGAAGAGGAACTGGACACCTTCCTCCATGGCGTGGTGCACCTCCTCGCGGCGGGCGGGCATGTCGTCCTGGCCGCGGCGGTAGACGACGGTGACCTGGCTGCCGAGGCGGAGGGCGGTGCGAGCGGCATCCATGGCGACGTTGCCGCCACCGACGACGATGACCTTGCGGCCGAGGTAGATGGGGGTGTCGTAGTGCTCGTCGTAGCCGTGCATGAGGTTGGTGCGGGTGAGGAGTTCGTTGGCGGAGATGACGCCGATGAGGGTTTCGCCAGGGATGCCCATGAATTTGGGCAGGCCGGCGCCGGAGGCGATGTAGACGGCGTCGTATTCCATGTCATCGAAGAGTTGGTCGATGGTGATGCTCTTGCCGATGATGACGTTGGTGCGTATTTCGACGCCGAGACGGCGCAGGTTCTCGATTTCGGGTTCGACGACGCGCTGCTTGGGCAGGCGGAATTCGGGGATGCCGTAGACGAGGACGCCGCCGGCATGGTGGAGGGCCTCGAAGACGGTGACCTGGTAGCCATGTTTGGCGAGGTCGCCGGCGCAGGTGAGGCCGCTGGGGCCGCTACCGACCACGGCGACCTTGCGGCCGGCGGGGTAGCACTGGCTCTGTGGCTTGCTGGCGGCGCGGTGGTTGTCGGCCACGAAACGCTCCAGTGCACCGATGGCGATGGGCTCGCCCTTGACGCCCATCACGCAGCTGCCCTCGCACTGAGTCTCTTGCGGGCAGACACGGCCGCAGACGGCCGGCAGGGCCGAGTCGTGGGTGATGGTGATGTAGGCTTGGTTGAAGTTTTCCTCCTTGATATCCTGAATGAAGCGCGGGATGTTGATGCCCACGGGGCAGGCTTCGACACAACGGGGCTTTTTGCACTGCAGGCAGCGGTTGGCCTCGACACGGGCTTGATGTTCGGTGAGGCCAAAGGAGACCTCGTCGAAGTTGTGGGCGCGCGCCTTGGGGTCTTGTTCGCGAGGTTTCTGGCGCTTTTGGGCCTCGCTGACAGCCGCCTCAACGGCAGGTGCCAGGTTGCATTGGTGACCACTCTCGGCGGTGGCGATGCGGTAGCGGCGTGCATCGGGGGTCTTGAGCTTGCGGGCGGCCTCGTCGAAGTCCACCAGGTGGCCGTCGAACTCGGGGCCGTCGACGCAGCAGAACTTGACCTCGTCGCCGACCCTCACGCGGCAGGCGCCGCACATGCCGGTGCCGTCGACCATCATGCAGTTGAGGCTGACGATGGTGGCCAGGTTGTATTTCTTGGTGGTGAGCGAAACAAACTTCATCATCGGCAGCGGACCGATGGCTACGCAATGGCTGTAGTCGGCGCCGCTCTGGCACAGTTGGTCCACTTTGGCGGTGACCAGGCCCTGCTCGCCGTAGCTGCCGTCGTCGGTCATGATGTGCAGGTTGTGGCACACGGCACGCAGCTCATCCTCGTAGAAGAGCAGGTCTTTGGAGCGGGCACCGATGATGACATCTGTCGGGATGCCGTGACGGAAGGCCCACTTCACCTGCGG
>DECD01000009.1:13998-17000 GCA_002349055.1 Bacteroidales bacterium UBA2939
AGTTCGCTGGGACGTCCGAGGGGCCCCACGATGGTGTAGAGGTCGTCGCCGACGTTCATCTGCGCCATCTGTCGTGTGGTGTCTCCCACCACCTGAAACACCAGCACTATCGACTGCCGTTGGTAGACGATATCGCTTATCGTCAACGGGATACGTTCGCCGTTGGGGTGGGGGATGACGATGACGAACTGACCGGGTTTTCCACTAAGCGAAATCCACGGTGCGTGGACCTCCATTTGGTAAATCTCGTGGCTGTTGAGCAGCCGTTTGCTGATAATTTCGTACATGTTGTTGTTTTTTTTCTTCAATTTAGTCTAAAAGTCTATGGGGCCTATCCACCTCTATCATCAGCTCCTCCCCTAAGTTAGGGGAGGGGGACCGCCGCTCTGCGGTGGTGGAGGAGTGTGCCAGACGTCCGCCTCTATCAAGTACCTTTCTTTTCTTCCGTCAAATAACGGTAGAATCTAACAATTCTTACGGCAAATTCAAGACTTTTTCGGTTTAAGGCATTCCGCTCCATTGCTCAATAATTTCAACTTTCAATTTTCAACTTTCAACTTGACAGAAGTATTTGTAGAACAGCGGTATCGTTTCGATGCCCTTGAAGAACTGCTGCAGGGGGTAGTTCTCGTTCGGGGCGTGGATGTCGTCGCTGGCCAGGCCGAAGCCCATCAGGATGCTCTTGAGGCCGAGAATCTTCTCGAAGCCGGCCACGATGGGGATGCTGCCGCCGCTGCGGGTGGGGATGGGTCGCTTGCCGAAGGTGTCGGTCATAGCCTTTTCGGCGGCCTTGTAGGCCTTGAGTTCCAGCGGGCTGACATAGGCGGCGCCACCGTGGCAGGGCGTCACCTTCACGGTGACATAGTCGGGAGCCACGCTCTCGAAGTAGTTCTTGAACATTTCGCTAATCTTCTCGAAGTCCTGGTTGGCCACCAGGCGGGTGCTAATCTTGGCGTAAGCCTTGCTGGGGAGCACGGTCTTGGTGCCCTCGCCGGTATGGCCGCCCCAGATGCCGCACACATCGAGGCAGGGACGGATGCCCGTGCGCTCCTTGGTGGTGTAGCCTTTCTCGCCCTTCAATGCTTTGACGCCGAGGTCCTTCATGTATTGTTCCTCGTCGAAGGGAGCCTGTGCCATGAGGGCGCGCTCCTCGTCGCTGAGCACCAGCACATCGTCGTAGAAGCCGGGAATGGTGATGTGGCCGTTCTCGTCGTGCAGGTCGGCAATCATCTTGCAGAGCACGTTGATGGGGTTCGCCACCGCGCCGCCGAAGATGCCGCTGTGCAGGTCGTGGTTGGCACCGGTCACCTCCACCTCCCAGTAGCAGAGGCCGCGGAGGCCGCTGGTAATCGAGGGCACGTCGGGGGCAATCATCGAGGTGTCGCTCACCAGGATGACGTCGGCTTTAAGCAAGTCTTTGTTCTTCTCGCAGAAGCCGTAGAGGCTGCCACTGCCAATCTCCTCCTCGCCCTCGAGCATGAACTTCACGTTGCAGGGCAGCTGGTTGGTGCGCACCATATATTCGAAGGCTTTCGCGTGCATAAAGCTCTGACCCTTGTCGTCGTCGGCGCCGCGGGCCCAGATATAGCCGTCCTTGACCACCGGCTCGAAGGGTTGGGTGCGCCAGAGTTCGAGCGGCGCCACGGGCATCACGTCGTAGTGGCCGTAGACCAACACGGTAGGCTTCTTCGGGTCGATGGTCTTCTCGCCGTAAACCACGGGGTTGCCCTCGGTAGGCATCACCTCGGCGCGGTCGGCACCCGCCTCGAGCAGCAGCTCTTTCCAACGCTCGGCGCAACGCACCATGTCGGGCTTGTGCTCCTGCTCACTGCTGATGCTGGGAATACGGATTAAAGAGAAAAGTTCCTCGAGAAAACGATCTTTGTTCTGTTCGATGTATTGTTTCATGATATTATTGTTTGATTTTAAGTTTCTACTTTACAATGATTTTCATATTCTCCTCCTTTTCTTCGAACATCTTCGGCTGTTCGGTGGAGATGGATTGACGGGCGGGAGTGCCGTTGTCTTTGTTGAACTCTGTCTGTAGGGGATCTTGTGTTTCTTTGTCTTTTGGAACGGTAATCCTACGTCGTTTGATAACGTTGGACGATTCTCTGACAGCGCCACTCTCACCGCGAACCGTGCTTGTTTCCTCTTCCTGCAGTTTGTAGGCTTCCACATCGGTGCTTTGTGCCGGCGGCAGGAATTTCAGTTTGGCAATAGTATCTTTGTGGATGGGTAACACCGTCGGCAGGGTGTCCACCGGGATGTTTTCCAATTTTTGAGGGTCATCCGAAATATACCCCATAAAATATTCACCTGATGGAATCTCAATGATTGGAATGTTTTCTGCATTCTTCGTGCTGATGGTGTCCTGCGCCGTGGCGGCACCCGGCGCGGCCAACCCTAGCGCCAAACCTGCCACGGTAGCCACCTTTCCGAGACTTAATTTTTCAGCCAGAGTCTTTTCGAGATAGCGAACCTCTGCTTCGCACCGCGGACAGGTCCCGAGGCACTCACCCGTGTAGGTGCACTCCTTAATTTCCAGGGGAATGTCATTTTCCTCGGCGATGCGTCGCCGCACCTCCATTAACTGCTTGCAGATGTTCTTCCCGTGGTTCATTTTTTATAATAAAGCATTTTAATAACGTCTTAATAACGTCTTAATAACGTCGAAAGTGTAATAATATTGTGCCGGGAGGGAAATTGTTAAAATCTTCTCGGGATGAAAAGCCTATGAAGACCCTATCAAGGCCCTACCAACTCCTACCGTGGGGCGCCGGCGGCTGTGGGCATGGTTGGTTGGTGATTGATCTATAATACTTGTATTTCAAAAAAAGGGGGCATAAATTTCAATACACCACGCATACCCACCCCTACGGAGGCTCGCGCTTTTTCTTGTTGACATTACCTGCGGTGACATTGCTGGGCGAAGGGAAAGAAAGCGAGCTTTCTCTCCGCTTCTTCTTTGCAACGTTCAAGGGTGTGCTGTGGGGGAAGGC
>DECD01000043.1:0-60217 GCA_002349055.1 Bacteroidales bacterium UBA2939
TATAATAAGGAAACAAGGAACATTATGTATTTTCATGCTCCCTTTTTTGAGATACCTTTTTAGGGCTGATTCTTAAGTGGTTGCAAATTGGTACTTTTAGGGGGTTGGACAAAAAAATAAGCCCGACGGATTAGCGGCGGGCTTTGGAGAGGACGACCATGGTTACAGCCGTCAGTATCAGTATGATACCCAATAATAATCGGGGAGAGAAGGGTTCGGCGAAGACGAAGACGCCGATGAGGACGGCGGTCATGGGCTCGAGGGCGCCGAGGATGGCCGTGGGCGTAGAGCCGAGGTACTTGGCGGCATAGACCATCATCACCAGTGCCATGATGGCGGGGACTATGGCCAGCCAACCCACCCAGAACCAGGCCGTGGGCGTGGGCGGCAGGGCGAGTCCCTGGCCGCTGAGGAGCGCATAGACGACATTGCCTAACGCACAGTAGAACAAGACATAGAAATTAATCTTGAAGGACGACATCTGCAACGGGCTCTTGTCCACCACGATGATGTAGAGCGCGTAGGTGAGTGCCGAGATGAGCACCAGCACGATGCCGAGGAGCGAGAAAGTGCCGCCGTCGTCGTTGAACGACAGCAGGGCCACGCCCACCAGCGAGAGGGCGATGGAGAGAACTGTGGTCCATGTGATTCGTTCGCGGAAGAAGAGCGTCATGATGGCGGCGGTCATGACGGGATAGGTGAAGAGGATGGTGGAGGCGATGCCCGAGGGCATGAGCGAGAAGGAGGTGTAGAGGGTAGTGGAAGAGAGGATGAAGAGGATGCCGAGGGCGCTAAGGGTGAGGAACTCGCGGCGGTCGACGCGGAGACTCTCCTTCTTCATCGCGCAGCGTCCCAGCACGACGAGGGCCATAATGACCCATGCAAGGCCGAAGCGGTAAAAGAGTACCGAGGGGATATTCATCCCCTCGGCGTAGAGGTAGCGGGCCAGCGGATTGGTGCCGTAGCACACCGCCGCGCCTATGGCGCAGACGATGCCTATAATCTTTTTATTCATCAATCGGGCTGGTCGTCGTAGAAAGCGTTCTTGGTCATTGTGCCATCGGCGCGCATGGAGAAGGAGGAAGCCTCGCGGGCGCTGGAGTGGCGTCCCTCGAAGAGGTCGTTTTCGGCCATATCGCGGGCAGGAATACCCTGTACGATGTCGGCGCCATTGGCGTTGTTGCGCAGCAGGTCGTGGATGCGACGGATGCGGTCGGCAGCGGTCCTGACATCGTTCTCGTTCTCGAAGGCGCTACGGCCGGGTTCGGGGACGGTGTAGACGGGAGCTGCGGGAGCGGGAGCAGGGGCGATAGACGCAGCAGGCTGCGTCTCTACAACGGTGTCGAGGATGTGGATTTCGTCGACCATGGCGTCGCACGTCGTGGCGGAAGCTGCAGCGTGCATCTCGGCAGCAGGGGCAGCAACGGCCACGGGCTCTTCGTCCTCGAGGACGAAGACGTGCTTCTCGGCAGCAGGGGCCTCGGCCACCGAGGCGGGAGCCACCGGAATGACCGGGGTCTCGGCGATAGCCACGGGCTCTTCTTTCTTGATGAGGACCGGCTCGTCGGCAGCCACAGGCTCGGGGGTCACCACGGGAGCGGGCTTGACGGGGTCCTCGTCCTTAGGGAGCTCGATGACCTTGGGGCCTTCGGGCACGAAAGCGGACTTCTCGAAGCCGGTGGCGATAAGGGTCACCTTGAGTTCGTCGTCGAGGGTTTCGTCGGCGCCGGCACCCCAGATGACGTCGGCGGTGCCGTCGGTCTTCTCGCTGAGGAAGTCGGTGATTTCGCCGAGTTCGTCCATAGTGATTTCGTGGTCGGGGTGATAGGAGAAGTAGAGGAGGACGTTTTTGGCGCCGCGGATGTCGTTGTCGTTGAGCAGCACAGAGGTAGAGGCGGCAGTGATGGCCTCGATGGCGCGGTTCTCGCCCTTGCCGCTGCCAGAGCCCATGAGGGCGGTGCCACTATTCTCCATGACGGTGTTGACATCCTGGAAGTCGATGTTCACGTAGGCATCGACGGTGATGATTTCGGCGATACCCTTGGCAGCGGTGAGCAGCACATCGTTGGCCATACCGAATGCCTCGGAGAGCTTGAAGTTGCTGAAGGAACGCAGCTTGTCGTTGTTGATGATGAGGATGGAGTCGACATGCTTGCGGAGCTCTGCGATACCGGCCTGAGCCTGCTCGCGGCGGGTCTTGTTCTCGAAGCTGAAGGGGAGAGTGACGATGGCCACGACAAGAATCTTCTTGTTCTCATCGTCGTCGAGGTCGATACTCTTGGCTATCTCGGCGATGACAGGAGCCGCACCGGTGCCGGTACCACCACCCATACCGGCGGTGATGAAGAGCATCTGGGTGTTGTGGGAGATGGCGTCGCGGATGTCGTCGGCCTTCTCGAGGGCGGCCTGACGGGCACGCTCGGGCTTGTTGCCGGCACCAAGACCGTGACCCAGCGGAATCTTGTTGGGGACGGGCGAAGTGTTGAGGGCCTTCATGTCGGTGTTGCAGACGATGAAGTCAACGCCCTTGATACCCTGGCGGAACATGTGGTTGACAGCATTGCCACCGCCACCGCCGACACCTATGACTTTGATGTAAGAAGACTGGCCTTTGGGCGAGTCAAAAGTAAAAATTGCATCTTCTTCCATGTGCTTGTATATTTCTATCTTATTGAATAAGAATTCGTTATTAAAATCTGTCGTATTATTTTGGCAGTATAAAAATACTACTTTTCTACCAATTAACTCCCCTATCTACCAATTAGTTATCAACAAATAATCCACATTAGTCATCAATGCCCTCGTCGAAGACCTTTTTGAAAAAGTTTCCAATGGTCTTTTCGAAAGAGCCTTTCTTCTCTTTCTTAGGTTTTTCAGGCTTCTCAGGCTCGTCGGCAGGTTCGAGCTCGGGTTCGGCTTTCATGGCGACAAAGGGGTCGACCTTGGTTTCGTTCTTGGCGGGAGCTTCCTCGTGGATTTCCTCTTCGCGGCCTTCCTCGGCCTGTTCAAGACCATAGAGGACGAGGCCGATGCCAGTGGCATACATGGGATGAGCCAGGTCGGCAAAGGAGACGCTGTCGGCCGAGAGGTGCTCGTTGGGGATGCCGATGCGGGTGTCGGTGGTGGTGATAAGCTCGCAAAGCTCCTTGATATTCTTGAGCTGGGCGCCGCCGCCGGTGAGGGTGACGCCGGCGATAAGCTTCTTGTGGAAGCCGGAGAGCTTGATGGAGTAGTCGACCTGCTCGAGAATCATGCGGGTGCGGGCGTTGATAATCTCGGCGAGGGTTTTGACATAAATCTCACGCGGAGCCTGGCTGCGGATGCCGGGGATGGAGATAACATCGTTCTCGGAGACAGCAGAGGTGAGGCAGGAGCCGAACTTCACCTTGAGGCTCTCGGCCTGCTTCTTGAGGATATTGCAGCCCTCACGGATGTCGTTGGTGATGGCGTTGCCGGCCAGAGGCAGCACCTCGGTGTGGCGGATGATGCCGTCGTAGAAGATGGCGATGTCGGTGGTGCCGCCGCCGATGTCGACCATAGCCACGCCCGCGTCGCGGTCACTGTCGTCGAGGACAGCCTTGGCCGAGGCCACGGGCTCGAGGACCACACCCTTGATGTGGAGACCGGCATCCTGGACGGCATATTTGATAAACTGGAGGTTCTGCACATTGGCGGTGACCATGTGGAAGTCGGCCTCGAGGTTCTTGCCCACCACGCCCACAGGGGAAATCTCGCGGCTGAGGGCCTCGCGGTCGACGATGTAGCGCTGGGGGAAGATGTGGATGATTTCCTCGCCGGGCTCGAGCATAATGTTGTACTGCTCGGAGATGAGGCGGTCGACATCCTCCTGCTCGATGAGGCGGTGGTCGGTGGGAATCATGACGCTGCCGTGGCTGGGGCGCGACTTGATGTGCTGGCCGGCAATGCCCACCCACACCTCGTCGATGTCGACATCAGCCTGGTCGGCGGCCTCGCTGACGGCACGACGGATGGACTCGGCTGTGTCGGTGACGCTCTTCACCACACCGTGCTCGACGCCTTTGGAGTCGGTTTTGCCAAAGCCAAGAATTTTCACTTTTCCGTTCTCGGCACGCATACCCACGAAACAGGCAATCTTGGTGGTGCCAATGTCTAGACCTACAATGATTTCATTTTCCATAACTATAATATTTTTGATTTATTTTTTCGTACAAACAACTTGTCCTTTGAATTTGAGGCTTATCTTGGAATAGGTATTCCATCCGGCGCGGGGCATGCCCTTGCGATAGAAAGTGAGGAGGTTGGAGAATTTGGTTTCGAGATTGTCGACGGCGCCCAGCTCGATGATATGGTCGCCCACCTTGGGCACCATCATCATGTTGCCGTCGCGCTCGACGAAAATTTGGTCGATAAGAGCACTATAGTCGTCCTCGTCATCGAGGAAGGAAGCCAGTTTCCAGATGGCGGTGGTCTGCGCGTTGAGGCTGTCGAGACGCAGCGGCTCGGTGAATTCGCCGCCCGCCACAAGGACATTGCAGAAGCCCAAGGGCGACGGCGGGAAGAGGGCTCCGTCGCGGTCGATGTAAAGCTCGCGGGTGCCATAGTAGATGCGGGCGATGGGGCGACGCTGCTTGGCACGCACCACCACTTTGCCTCCCACGCTGACCGAGGCCGAGACCTGGGTAAGGAACGGCACACGGCTCGCCGCTGCCGCCACACGCTTGCGGTCGACCGACTTCACGCTCAACTGCAAGAGGTTGGGCTCACGGCGGAGGACGGTGTCGACCACCGTCTGGTTGCTGACCAGCAGGGGTGTGCCGCGATGACGGATGACCACCTCGATGCCACGCACCTGTGAGCGCGAGCGGGCCACGTTGGCAGCCAGCACCAGCACAGCGAGCACTGCGACGCCCAACACAATGAGCAGTATCTTGGTAGAACGTTTCAACGGTTTCATAACATGTTTTCTCTCAAAACGGTTTCCAAACGGGGCACCAGCCGGTCGATGTCACCGGCACCGAGGGTGAGGACCACGTCGGGGCAGAGGGCCGGGACGAGGTCGAGGACCTGGTCGGGGGTGCAGAGGTACTTGGACATGGTTTCCATCTTGCGGAGCACCATAGAGGAGGTGACGCCGAGGATGGGTTTCTCACGAGCAGGATAGATGGGCATCATGATGACCTCATCGAGGGTTTGCAGCACACGCGCAAAGTCGTCGGCGAAATCGCGGGTACGGGAGTAGAGGTGGGGCTGGAAGATTCCCACCACACGCTTACCGGGATAGAGATAGCGGACCGCCTCGATGGTGGAGGCAATCTCGTTGGGGTGATGGGCATAGTCGTCGATATAGACGAGGTTCTTCTCACGGATGCGGTAGTCGAAGCGGCGGCGTACACCGGCGAAAGACTTCAGGCCGCTGCGCAGTTGGAACTGGTCGACACCGCAACTGAGGGCCACCGCCGATGCCACCACAGCATTCTCGACATTGACCAGCGGAGCGCCGTCGAGCTCAAGGTCGTAGAGCACACCGTCGGGGGTACGGAGGTCGAAGAAGAAGTTGCCGTTGTAGTTGCGGACATTGATGGCGTAGTAGTCGGCCTCGATGCCACGGGCGGTATAGGTGAGAGGTGAAAGGTGAAAGGTGAAAGGTGAGTGGTGGTCGTGTTCTTCTTCGTGGTCGTGGTGATGGTTGTGTTCGTGACCGTATTCGACGAACTCCTCGCCGTCGGCGGTGAGGAAGATGCCCTCCTTGAGGAAGAGCTGGCCGTCGGGGTCGGTCTGGTTAGCGAACTGGAGATAGGCTTCCATCATGTTCTCATGAGTGCCGTAGATGTCGAGGTGGTCGGGGTCGGTGGCGGTGATGACGGCCATGTGGGGATGGAGCTGGAGGAAAGAGCGGTCGTATTCGTCAGCCTCGACAACCACATATTCACTGTCGGCATTGACCAGGAGGTTGCTGTCGAAGTTCTTGCTAATGCCGCCCAGGAAAGCGCTGCAACCGCAGGGGGCCTTGCTCAACAGATGGGCAATCATGGTGGTAGTGGTGGTCTTGCCGTGACTGCCAGCCACAGCGATGCACTTCTTGCCTCGCGTTACCTCGCCCAGCATTTGCGAACGCTTCTCCATCTTGACACCACGAGCCACGAGGGCCTGGAACTCGCGGGTATCGGTGGGCACGGCCGGGGTGTAGACCACGAGGTCGACCTCGGCGGGTATCAGGTCAGGGTTGTCATCGTAATGGATGGCAATGCCCTCGGCCTCCAACTCGGCAGTGAGAGGACTGGGCGTGCGGTCGTAGCCACTAACGATGTCGCCACGACGGTGGAAGAAGCGCGCCAAAGCGCTCATGCCTATGCCTCCTATGCCAAGAAAATAGTAGTTCATCGATTAACGGTTTATGAGATTCTCAATTTGGTCGACAATCTTGTCGGCGGCGTTGCGGACAGCCATCTTGGAGATGGCGGCGCACATAGCCTCTTGACGCTCGGGGGCATCGAAGATGTCCTTGACCGCAGCAAGTCCCTGGCTATTGCATTCAACATCCTTCACCATGACGGCGGCACCGCGGTCGACAAGAGCCAAAGCATTCTTGGTCTGATGGTCCTCGGCCACGTTGGGCGAAGGAATGAGCACCACGGGCTTGCCCACAAGGCACAGCTCGCTGATGGCAATGGCACCGGCACGCGACACCACGATGTCGGCGGCGGCATAGGCCATATCCATGCGGGAAATGAACTGGTGCACCTTGACCCACTGACTCGCCTGCGCCTGCTCGACGGCAGCCACGGCCTCGTCGTACATCCAACGGCCCGTCTGCCACAGGAGCTGGATATTGTTCTCGCGGAAGAAGTGGAGATGACTAATTATCATCTCGTTGATGCTGCGCGCACCAAGGCTTCCTCCCACGGAAAGGAGCACACGGCCTTCGGCCTCGAGACCGAAGTGAGCACGGCCTTCGGCAGTGGTGACGTTCATCTGCTCGATATCGGCACGCACAGGATTGCCGGTGAAGACAATCTTCTCCTTGGGGAAGAATCGCTCCATACCCTCGTAGGCCACACAAATCTTCCCGGCCTTGCGGGCAAGAATCTTGTTGGTCAAGCCGGCGTAGGAATTCTGTTCCTGCAAGAGGGTCTTGTAGCCCATGGCGGCAGCGGCCTTCAGCGTAGGTTCGCTGGCGAAACCGCCCACACCCACAACGATGTCGGGCTTGAACTCGCGGATGACCTTCTTCACCATACGACGGCTCTTCAGGATGCGGAAAGGCAGCTGGAGATTCTTCATGATATTCTCAGGCGTGAGCTTGCGTTGCAAACCCGCGATGGGCAAACCCACAATCTTGTAACCTGCCGCCGGCACTTTTTCCATCTCCATGCGGCCTTCGGCTCCCACAAAAAGCACCTCGGCATCACTCCAACGCGCCTTGACGGCATTGGCGATGGCCACAGCGGGAAATATATGCCCGCCACTTCCTCCTCCACTGATAATTATCTTCATATCTATTCTTGTTTTTCAATATTAGTATCGTCCGTTATCACCGCTCCCTCCTCTTCGGGTTCCGGCACCACTTCCTCTTCTTTCTTCTCGTCATACACATCGGCCGCCACCGACTGGATGACACCCAGTCCGCAGCCGAGGAAGAGATAGGCCGTACCGCCGTAGGAGATGAACGGCAGCGTTTGTCCTGTGACCGGCAGCACGCCGACAGCCACACACATATTGGCCAACGCCTGTAAGTATATCATGGTGCCGAATCCCGCCACCGCCAGAGCACCGAAGCGCCCTTTGCAACGCCAAGCCAGGCGTATGCAACGGAAGTAGAAGAAACTATAGAGCACCAGCACCAGGATGCCAGTCACCATGCCCAACTCCTCGATGATGATGGCATAGATAAAGTCGTTGTGGGCCTGGGTCATGAGGCGCGCATGGACGGTATTGCCAGGACCTTTGCCCAAGATGCCACCGCGGGCGATGGCCATGCGGGCCATGTTCTCCTGCGAGAGTTCATCGGGATTGGGCTGGAGCCACGAGTGGATGCGGTGTCCCCAGGTGGTGGAGCGTTCGAGGATTTGCTCGGTCTTTTCGGCTTCGGCCTGCGTGCCTTTATCGTAGCGCATATATGCTATGGCCAATCCGACACTTACCACAAGCACGCCCGCCAAAAACAGACGCCACCACCACTTGCGGTTGACGCCGCCGAAAAGCATCATCAGATAGCACGAAAGGAATATGAGGGCCGCGGTGGAGAAGTTCTCAGGGAGCACCAGCACCACGACACCCACGATATAGATTAGCAGCGAAAGGAAAGTGCCGAGGTCGTCGGTTTGCTCTTTCTTGAGGGCAATCTGCCGCGCGATGAAGAGCACCAGCATCACCTTGGCCACCTCGGAAGGCTGGAACTGGCCTACCACAGGCAGATGGAACCAGCGACCGCCCATCATGAGCACTACTGCCAGCAGCACCACCGATATCCAGAAACCCATGAGAGAGAAACGCGAGAAATAGCGGTAGTTGACATGCGAGGCAAGGATGACGACGACCCATGTGGCGATGACAATAAAGAGATGTTTGAAGAACAGACTCGTCGGCGACCCCACGCCGTTCTGCGAATAGGCGAAGAGGCCGATGGAGCTGTAAACTTCCACCAGCGAGATGATACTGAGCAGCAGGAACACCACCCATATCGTCCGGTCACCTCTGAATATCTTCGATACTTTCATTTCTTACAATTCGTTTACTTCATGACGAAAAGTCTCGCCCTGTGTCTCGACAGACTCTCCATTGTCGCATGCCGGGGAATAGAGCACCTTGACATCGTCGGCCTCGTAGCGATAGGCTTTCTGCAACGCATCAGCCATCGTGGGGCAACTCTCGATGGAAGGGATGATTCCCGAGAAGGACTTGCGCATACTCTCGCTGTCACCACCCACAATGAGGAGCATCCGCACCTTGCGCAATGCCGGAGGCACCAGGCGACTATAGTCGGCATCGCTCTTCGGAGCATCGGCAATCCACACCAGTCCCCCCTTGAGGCACTCGAGGGTGTACCACGTGGCATTGATGCTACGGGCAGCGGCATCGTTGATATATTCGCGGCCGCGGACACGGGCGACGAACTCCATGCGGTAGCTGGTTTCCTCAAGCCGGTTGAAACAGGCCCGCAACGACGCGTTACGCATCGCTTTGAGACGCTGGATGTCGATACCGGCCAAACCGGTGTGGATTCTGTCGCGGCCCTGGACGGCCAAAGTTTCAATAGTCATTTCTTGATTGTTTGAGTGCTTGTTTGTGTGTTATTGCTTGAGTTTTTCTTTATCGCAGCTTGAGTGTCGCGAGGGTGAAGATAGCCAAAAGGATGGCTATGATAATGAAGCGGATGACCACTTTCTCCTCGGCGACACCTTTCTTCTGGTAGTGATGGTGGAGAGGTGTCATGAGGAAGGGACGCTTCTCTATGGGCACCACCTCGCTGGGTGGCAGCTTGTGTTTCCGGCGATAGTATTTGCAGTAGGAGGTCTGGATGATGACCGAGAGGTTCTCCACCACATAGATGCCGCAAAGTACCGGCAGAAGAAGTTCCTTCTTGATGAGCACGGCGAAGACAGCGATGATGCTGCCGATGGCCAAAGACCCAGTGTCGCCCATGAAAATCTCGGCAGGATGACCGTTGAACCACAGAAAACCCAGCGTGGCTCCCACGAAGGCGGTGCTGAAGACGGCCAACTCGCCGATATTGGAGAGATACATGATGTTGAGGTAGCCAGCCATCACGATGTTGCCACTCACCCAGGCCAGGATGGCCAGCGCGCCACCGTTGACTGCCGCCACACCCGTGGCAATGCCGTCAATGCCGTCGGTGAGGTTAGATGCATTGCTAATGGCGGTAACGATAAAGATGATAATCAGCACATAGACCACCCACACCAAGTCTTGTGCCCAGTCGCCCATCCAGGTCACCAGCCAAGCATAGTCGAATTCATTATTCTTCACAAAAGGAATGGTGGTAGTGGTGGAACCCGAGATGGAGGGATGATACATGATGAGCAGGCCCACAACAAGACCCAAGATAACCTGTCCCATCACCTTGTATTTGCCGGGGAGGCCGGCCTTTCCGCGGGTCTTCTTCAAATAGTCGTCGAGGAAACCTATCAAGCCCATCCATATCGTAGTGCCCAGCATGATAAGCACGTAGATATTATCAAGCTTGGCGAAGAGCAGCGTGGGGATAATAATGGCCGCCAGGATGAGCAGGCCGCCCATTGTGGGGGTCTGACTTTTGCGCGCGGCGCCCTCGAGCCCCAGCTCGGTACGCACCTCGTCCATCATGCCCATCTTGTTTTTCATCCAGCGGATGAAGGGCTTGCCGAGGAACAGCATGATAAATAGAGCCGTCACAATACTCGCGCCCGAACGGAACGAGATGTACTCGAACACGCCCGTTCCGGGAATCCCCAGGCTCTCATGCATCCAATGAAACAAATAATATAACATAATACTTACTTCTTAGTTCTTATCTCTTAGTTCCTTTTCCACTTCCTCAACATCATCAAAATGGCTCCTCACACCGTTCACCTCCTGATATTTCTCATGACCCTTTCCGGCAATGAGGATGATGTCGCCCTCGCGAGCCATCATGCAGGCGGTGCGGATGGCCTGACGGCGGTCGGTGATGCGCACCGTGTGACTCAGCTGCTCTGCTGTGAGACCTGCCTCCATGTCGTCGAGGATGCTGTCGGGTTGCTCCGTGCGGGGGTTGTCGCTCGTCAGCACCAACTTGTCGCTTCCCTTGCAGGCAATCTGAGCCATCTCGGGACGCTTGGTTTTGTCGCGGTCACCACCGCAACCCACCACGGTAATCAGCTGCTGCGTGGGGCGACGGATGGCATCGATGGTCTCTATCACGTTCTGCAAGGCGTCGGGCGTGTGGGCATAATCGACAATGGCGGTGATACCGCGTCCGCTGACATACTGGAAGCGCCCAGGGGCGGGTTCCAAGGTGCTCAACAGGCGCGCCACTTCCTCCTTGTCGACACCGCTCAACACCGCGGCTCCGTAGATTGCCAACAGGTTGTAAGCATTGAACCTGCCCACCAAACGGCACCAAAGCTCCTGGCCGTTGATATTCAGGTGCATTCCCTCAAATCCTTCCTCTATCACCTTGCAGTGGAAATCGGCCATCTGGTTCAGGCCGTAGGTGGAGACTTTGGCCTTGGTGTTCTGCACCATCACTCGGCCGTTCTTGTCGTCGATATTCACCAAAGCCCACGCCGTCGAAGGCAGGCCGTCGAAGAACCCCTTCTTCGCGGCGATGTAGTTGGCCATCGTCTTGTGGAAATCCAGATGGTCGTGCGTGATGTTGCTGAAGATGCCTCCGGCAAACTCCACACCCGCGATACGGTGCTGCACCACGGCGTGCGAGCTCACCTCCATGAAGCAGAAGTCGCATCCCGCGTCCACCATCTTTCTCAACAGCTGGTTCAACTCCAGCGCGTCGGGGGTGGTGTGTCCGGTGGGCAGTTCCTCCTCGTCAATCTTGTTGACGATGGTGGAGACCAGACCCACATGATGCCCCATCAGGCGGAACATCCTGTGCAGCAGGGTCACGGTCGTTGTCTTCCCGTTGGTGCCGGTAATGCCTATCAGCTTCAAGCTGCGCGACGGATGGCCGTAGAAGTTGGCGGCCATCTCGCCAAGGGCCTTGCTGCTGTCCTTCACCTTGATATATGTGACCGAGTGACTGAGTGACTGAGTGGCTGGGATTTCCTCACACACCACAGCCACAGCACCCGCCTCCATAGCCTTGACAATGAAGTCGTGACCATCGACTTTTGTGCCTCTCTGCGCCACAAACAGCGTGCCGGCCGAAACCTTGCGTGAGTCGAATTGCAGGTCTTTCACCTCCAACTCGGCTTCCCCGCGCACCTCGCAGTCAATTCCCTTTATTATATCTTTAAGTTTCATATATTTCTTAGTTCTTACTTCTTAGCTCTTACTTCAACCTCACTTCCACCACCTTGCCGCGTTTCTCGACGGTGCCTCCCTTGGGCTGTTGCGACACCACCTTACCGTAGCCTTTCACCCTCGCCCTGTAACCCTGCTCCTGCAACAACGCCACCGCATCCTTGGCACTCATGCCATAGCAGTTGGGCACCTTCCCTTCGGCAGGCTTGTAGGCTACATAGCCACCGGCAACCGAGTCGTCGGCAGCGCGGTAGCTCACCCATTCGCTCGTTGGATCGGCCGAGCTGTAGCGCTGTTTCAACAGTTTGTACACACGCATGATTTCTTCCTGGTTACCCTTCTCCAGTACTGGTGTCTGTAGCATCTTCGTGCTGTCGGCTTCCAGCTGCGGCCACGCACTCTTCACCGCTCCCTCGCTCAACCGCTTGTCCACAGCCACCACACAGTCGCTGATGGCCTTGAACACCAAGGCGGCCTGTCGGCCATAGGCGGGACTGTTCTCGATGACTACCAAGCAGGTATAGCGCGGATTCTCCGACGGGAAGAAGCCTGCGAACGAGCCGTTATAGCGCGTCTTGTCGCGATAACTGTGTACGGCCGTACCCGTCTTGCCTGCAATGCCGTAGGTGTTGTTCTTGATGTTGTCGCCCGTGCCGTGCTCCACCACACCTTCCAGCAGACTCTTCATCATGGCAGCCGTCTCTCTCGAGCATATCTTTTCTTTCAGCACCACGGGTTTCACCTCGCGCACTTTGCCTCCTTCCACTATACCGCGGCAGAACAGCGGCTTCACCATCCGTCCGCCCGCGCCCAAGGCGTTGTAGAACGCAATCAGACGCATGGCCGACACCGCCGTCGAATAGCCGTAGCAGAAGTTCAGGAAGTCGCGGTTCGACCTGTTGACGTCATTCACCCATGTCTTGTACTCCCTGGCGGCCACATCCAGATGCAAATCTTCATACGGGAACATCCCCTTCACCAGCTCCACCAACTTGTTGCGGCGCTTGTTGTAGTACATCCAACCCAGGTCGCACATGCCCACATTCGACGACTCCTCAATCACCTCCTTCACACTCAGCGAATCTTTCTTTTTGTGCGAGTCCTTGATTTCGCCATTCTTCCCGCCGAAATCCTTGTAGACCGCTTTCACCTTCATCGCCGTGTCAATCTTTATCTCAGGGTCACTCAGCATCGCCGTCATGATGATGGTCTTGAACGTCGAACCGGGTTCGTACACATGGCTCACAGCCACATTCTCGTCCCTCATCTCCAGATAGGAGTGACTTGCCGTATCGAGAGCCAGATTGGCGCAGGCCAGCACATAGCCCGTCTCCATCTCCATCAGCACCGCACAACCCGACGTGCCGCCATACAGGCGCAACGCCTTTCTCAGCGAACTCTCGGCGATATCCTGGTAGCGGGTGTCGATGGTCGAGATGATGCTCTTTCCGTCCACCTTGTTCTGCACCACCACGGTGTCCACCTTGTCGTTGTCTGTCCGCTGCGGCACCTCTTTGCGTTCCCGCGGTTCGTCGGGCAGCCAGATACCCTTCGTCAGACGACGGCAGTTGAAAATGCCGTCCTGGCCGCGAAGAATGGAGTCGTAGGCTCCTTCAAGACCCGTGTAGGTGCCTTTGTCGCGCGCATTGTCAAAACCTATCGTGTTGCCTGCCATGTTGCCGTAGATATGGGCACGCACCTGACGGACCACACTGCGGCCGTCCACCTGCTTCACCACTCCCACGCGCCAGCCCGGCAGCCGCAATATCGACTGCCACACCGAATACGGCACGCGACGCTCCACCAGGAAGCATCTCCGCGGCTTCTCTTTGGCACGCTCGGTGGCTATTTTGTCGCGGTAGTAGGCGGCGCTACGTTGCGGCATCGCCTCGGCCAGCATCTCGCACACCGTGTCCAAGTAACGGGCAAAGTTCGAGTCAGCAATGCCACTCTCCAGCGGAACTCCTCTTCCATTCATCACAGGCTTGCCATTCTCCATGACCACGGTGTTCAGCAGGTCCAGGTAGAAGTCGCACTCGGTGACCGTAGTGGCCAAAATCTTGCCATCGCTCGAATAGATGTTTCCACGACGGGCGGGGTCGGTGCGCAGACCTGCTTCTCGCTTCAAGCCACGCTCCCGCCACTCGTCACCGTGTACCCATTGTATATTCACCATACTCACAATAATGGCGATGCCTCCCACCAGCGTCAGCAGCAGGTAGAACACCGTCATTCCGCGGGTCATCCTTGTGTCCTTCTTATTTTCCTTATCCTTTTTCAACTTCTTTCTGACTTTTAGACTTTTTGACTTCAATCCTCAATCTCATACGGCGGGCCACTCGTGATGCCCACACCGCTCTCGATCAAATCCTCAGCAATATGAGAAATTTTCACCCTCTCCTGGTATTGCTTCTGCATCTGGATGCGGTGCTCGCGCAGGTCGTTGATGCGCTCCAGCGTCGCCATCTTCTCACGGCTCAGGCTCTCCACCTTGTAGCGGTTGGCTACCAGCAGCAGCAGAAAGAACAAGCAGAGCAACAATAGCGGTATCTGCTTCACTACCAGCTTGTCGCCCAGGATGTCGCCACCCAACACCTTCGAAACTCCTCGCGCCACCTGGTCACCCTTCCCCTTTTTCTCCGGCTGCTCGTCCTCAACGGTCGTTTCGGGTTCTGCAACGCTCTCTATTTGTTCCTCTGCCACCTCCGGCGCGTTCTCCAGACCCTCTTCAGTCACCTTTTCCCTGAACCTGTTTCCCATATATTATATATGTATTACTTCAACTATAATCTATTATCTCCTAACTATCAACTCTCCATCCTCTCCCCCACCCTCAGCCGGGCACTCCTGGCGCGGTTGTTCACCGCCAGTTCTGCCTCACCGGCCTGCACGGCTCCACGGCTCACCATCCGCATCGGCGACAGCACATTGCCGTAGAAATCCTTTTCTATCTCACCCTCGAAATTACCACTCTTCATGAAATTCTTCACCAGCCGATCCTCGAGCGAATGGTAGCTTATCACCACCAGCCGTCCTCCCGGCACCAACACCTCACAAGCCTGCTGCAACATCTCCCGCAACGCCTCCAGCTCGCCGTTCACCTCGATGCGCAGCGCCTGGAACAGCATCGCCAGGTATTTGTTTTCCATACCCCTCGGCAGATGGTGGCTCACAGCCTCCTTCAAGTCGGTGGTGGTGGCGATGGCTTTCTCGGAGCGTGCTCTGACAATCGCTTTCGCCATCTGTCTCGCATTCGGCAACTCGCCGTAGAGCCTCAAGATTCGTCCCAAATCATTCTCGTCGAGGCTATTCACCAGGTCTGCGGCCGTCACCTCGCCACGGCGGTCCATCCTGAGGTCCAAAGCGCCGTCGAAACGGGTGGAGAAACCACGTTCCGCCACGTCGAACTGATGGCTGCTCACTCCCAGGTCGGCCAATATGCCGTCCACCTTGCGTGCCCCGTGGAGCCGCAGGAAATTCTTCAAATACCTGAAATTCTCGTTGATGAACGTGAAGGTCGCTTGAGTGTTCGATTGCTTGATTGCCTGGGTATTGGCCAACGCATCTTCGTCCTGGTCGAACGCCAACAACCGGCCACCCTCACTCAGACGCTCGAAGATGGCACACGAATGGCCGCCGCCGCCGAAAGTCACGTCGACGTAGGTGCCGTCTGGACGGATATTCAATCCCTCCAGCGCCTCCTCAAGCATCACTGGTCTATGGTACTCAAACTCTTGCATCGGAATCGACGGGCATTTGTTTCCCCTCCGCGGGGACGCGGCCCAGCAATTCCTCCGCCCGTTGGGCGAAGTCCGTGCCAGACTGGTTCATCTTGTCGTAGGCTTCGCGGCCCCACAGCTCGATGAACTTGCCAGTCGATTGCAGAACAATCTCTTTCGCCTTCGCAATCACATGCTTTTGCTCGGCAGGCACCAGCAGGCGGTCGTTCGAGTCGAGCTCGATGACGTTGCCCTCGGTCAGCTTGCGTAGCAGGTCACGATCTTCGCGGCGATAAGGATTCAGTTTTTCTTGGAGTTTCTCCACTTCTTCCCTGAAACTGGCGTAAGTCCACAGCTCCAAACACTCGGCATAGACACTCTCGCGGATCACAAAACGACCGTCAAGTTGCTCGGTGGGAGCACCCACCTCCAACTGGCGCTTCAGCGCAATTGGGAACTTGAACCGACCGTTCGAATCCACCTTACAGTATTCTTTTCCAAGTATTAAGGCCATTTTTACCTACTATTTTTCAGGTTGTAAAATTACGAAGAAAAATCCAATTTCTACCAAAAAATTCCTTTTTTTGTTTTTTTTAACCAATTTTTGTTGTTCATAACCCTAAACGAACAAATCGGGAAAAAGTTTCACCTTTGGATGATTTTATTTACAAAATGCTTTAAATCAACATCTTCGATATAAAAAGAAATCCCTCTAAAGCGCAATCTCCAGCTCCCAACCTGCCGGCTCCCTGTTGAAAACTTTTTACCCCGACCCCTTCATCCACCACCCAACTCCCTATCATCTCCTACCAGGGTAGGACATGGGTAGGAGTTGGGTAGGAGTTGGTAAGGAGATGGTAAAGAGTTGATAGGTACAAGTGACTGATTTTATGTGTGTTGTATTTTCCGTTTTTGAGGTGTTTTTTTCAACTTTTCAAAAATTCGTAAATACCTGTTTTTCACTGGCTGGAGGAAAATATTTTGCTATTTTTAGGAATTTGTGTATCTTTGCACTTTCGATTTAAATTAATTATTAATAATAAAAACGTTTAACACAATGAAAATTCGCACCTTAGTAATCGCCCTGGCCATGACGCTGGTACTCCCCAACACCGTGCGCGCCGACGAAGGAATGTGGCTTCTCTCCCTGATTGGCAAGAACTATCAGGACATGCAGAAAGCCGGTTTCAAACTCACCCCCGAAGACATCTACAATGTCAACAAGAGCTGCCTCAAGGACGCCATCGTGGGCCTTGGCAACGCTGGCACCCCCTTCTGGCATTTCTGCACCGGTGAGATTATCTCCGACAAGGGCCTCATCAGCACCAACCACCACTGCGGCTATGGCAAGTTGCAAGAGCACTCCTCCGTGGAGCACGACTACCTCCGCGACGGCTTCTGGGCCTACACCATGGACCAGGAACTCCCCAACCCCGGCCTCACCGCCTCTATCCTTGTCCGCATGGAGGATGTCACCGCCAAGGTGAAGGAAGCCCTCACCGACGAGATGAGCGAGAGCGACCGTGAAGCCGCCATCGAGCGCGTTTCCAAACAAATCGCCGAAGACGCCGTCAAGGGCACCCAGTACGACGCCCAGGTGAAACCCATGTTCAACGGCAACCAGTTCTTCCTCTTCGTCCACATCATCTACAAGGATGTCCGCCTCGTGGGCGCTCCTCCTTCGTCGATGGGTAAGTTCGGCGGCGACACCGACAACTGGAGCTGGCCGCGCCACACCTGCGACTTCTCCATGTTCCGCATCTACACCGCCCCCGACGGCAGCCCTGCCGAATACAGCAAGGACAACGTCCCCCTGAGCCCCAAGCACCACCTGCCCGTCAACGCTGGTGAGATCAAGGACGGCGACTTCGCTATGGTCATGGGCTTCCCCGGCACCACCGACCACTTCCTCACCTCCTACGGCCTCGAGGAGACCATGAACATCACCAACAAGCTGGTCTATGAAATCCGCACCGTGAAGATCAACATCCTCCGCGAGGAGATGGCCGCCAGCCAGGCCACCCGCATCAAATATGCTTCCAAGTACGCCTCCTGCTCCAACTACTGGAAATACAGCAACGAGCAGAACAAAGCCCTCAAGAACCTCAACACCATGGGTGTGAAGAAAGAGGTGGAGAAAGAGTTCACTCAGTGGGCCAGCCGCCAAGTGAACCCCAAATACAGCCGCGCCCTCAGCCTCATCCAGAAGGGGTACGCCGCCCGCGCCACCGCCGAAGAGGCCCAGCTCTACCTCCGCGAAGGTCTCCTCTCCGGTCCCGAGACCCCGCTCTTCGCCCTCCGCATCTCCAACACCTTCAAGAAAGTCCTCGAGAACGACCCCAAGGCCGACCTCTCCTTCCTCCAGAACTACATCGACAACTTCTACAAAGACTATGACGCCAACGTCGAGAAACGTCTCATCTCGGCCCTGTTCAAATATGTGGTCGACCACATGAACCCCGAGTACTGCCCCCAGTTCCTCATCGACGCCAACAAGAAATACAAAGGCAACTTCGATGAGTACGCCGAGAGTCTCTTCAAGAAATCCATCTTCGGCGATGCCGAGAAGCTGGCCAAGTTCATGCAGAAACCCAACGTCAAAGCCCTCGACAAAGACCCCCTCGCCCAGGTGGGCAACGCCATCTATGACGCCTACGTGGCCCTCGGCGACGTGGTGCCCCAGGATGTCCAGGACAACCTGCAGCGCGGCATCCGCGACTTCACCGACGGCATCCTCCAAATCAACGACGGCAAGAAACTCATGTCGCCCGACGCCAACAGCACCATCCGCCTCACCTACGGCAACGTGATGAGCTACGACCCCCGCGACGGTGTATCCTACCACTACTACACCACCCTCAAGGGCGTCATCGAGAAGGAAGACCCCGAGAACAGCGAGTTCAACGTCCCCGCACGCCTCAAAGAGCTCTACAACAAGAAAGAGTTCGGCCGCTATGCCAACAAGAATGGTGAGCTGCCCACCTGCTTCATCACCAACAACGACATCACCGGCGGCAACTCCGGCTCGCCCGTCATCAACGGCAAAGGCCAGCTCATCGGCCTGGCCTTCGACGGCAACAGCGAGGCCATGAGCGGCGACATCGACTTCGAGGAGAACCTCCAGCGCTGCATCTGCCTCGACAGCCGCTACATGCTCTGGGTCATCGACGTCTTCGCCGGTGCCAAGAATTTGATTGAAGAAATGGACATCGTCCGTTAAACAATGAAACAAGTTCAGCGACAGCAACTGCAACAGAAATTCTCACCGCAACAGATACAACTGATGCGGCTGTTGCAGTTGCCCGTCACTGACCTAGAGCAGGCCATCAAGGAGGAGATAGAGAAAAACCCGCTCCTCGAGGCCGAAACTCCCGACAACGCCGAGGACATCGACTCCATCGTCACGGCCGACAACAACCGGTCCGACTGGGACAGCGACGAGGAAGACCTCGACTACGACTACCGCGAGCACCTGGAGAGCGACCCCAACGTGCAACACCGCGAGTTCGTCATCTCCGACACCCTCTCCTTCACCGACCGGCTTGCCAGCCAGCTCATCGCACGACGCCTCTCACCTAGGCAGCAACTCATCGCCACCGAACTCATCGGCACTCTCGACGATGCCGGTTACCTCAGCCGCGACCTCGACCTGGTGACCAACGACCTGGCCTTCCGCCAAGGCATCGACGCCTCACGCGACGAAGTCCTCGAGGTGTTGCGCGTCATCCAGAGCCTTGACCCACCGGGCATCGGCGCGCGCAACCTCCGCGAATGCCTCCTGCTACAACTGGAGCGGATGAAGGACGTAGACACCGCGACGGCTATCGTCCGAGACCACTTCGACGACTTCGCCAACCACCGCTACGAGCGCATCTGCAACGCCCTAGGCATCAGCGAAGAGGAACTAGAGGAGGCCGCTGCTCTCATCCGCCGTCTCAACCCCAAACCCGGCTCCTCCGACGCCGACAGCGACTCGGTGGCCAACACCCTCACCCCCGATGTTGTCCTCCAGCAGCACGACGGCGAACTCTCCTTCTACCTCAACGACGGCAACCTCCCGCGGCTGTCGCTCAACACCTACTACACCGACCTCCTGGCCGAATATGAGAAGAGCAAGGGCGACCGCGAGACCATTTCCTTCCTGCGTACCAAGCAGGCCGATGCCCAAGGTTTCATCGACCTCCTGCGGCAGCGCCACGACACCATCGTGCGAGTCATGCGCTACATCGTCCGCCACCAACGCCGCTTCCTCCTCACCGGTGACCCCGACCAGAAGCAACCCTTGCGCCAGCGTGAGGTAGCCGATGCCACCGGCCTCGATATCTCCACCGTCTCGCGCATGGCCAACAGCAAGTACCTCCAAACCGACTTCGGCACCATTCCCCTCAAGGAATGTTTTTCTCAAGGTATGGCCAATGCCGACGGTGAAGAGGTATCGGTTGAAGCCGTGAAGCAGCGCCTCGCCGACGCCATCGGCCAAGAAGACAAGCAGGCGCCCCTCTCCGACGACGCCCTGGCGCGTCTCCTCAACGAGCAAGGCTACCCTCTGGCACGCCGCACCGTAGCCAAATACCGTGAGCAGCTGGGATTCCCCGTGGCACGTCTCCGCCGTGTGCTGATACTGACAATCATTCTTCTTTCCTCCTTCCACTTTCCTCTTTCCGCTCAAGTCTCCTACTACGACTCCCTCATCAACGCCCGCCTCGAAGCCTCGCGGCAGGCCGCCAGGACCGCGTCTGTAGAGAAGCGTCCCACCGCGTCTCCCAAGCAGAAAGCCGAGAGCAAGGAAGCCGTCAAAGCCATCCGCGAGGCCGCCAAAGCCTCCGCAATCGACACCACCCTCATGGCCAAGGCGCTGGTGCCCCTCTGGTACGACGCCTTCCCCCTCCACCGCATCAACCCCCACGGCCGCACAAAACTCGACAGCTTGCCCGACGAAATCAACCTCAAGCTCATCAGCGACAGCTCCGACTTCTGCTTCCCCGTGCGCAACAGCAAGACCTCCAACTACGGCTGGCGGTGGAGCCGCGGCCACCACGGCGTCGACATACGCCTCAACACCGGCGACCCTGTGCGCAGCGCCTTCCGCGGCGTGGTGCGTGTGGCCTCACGCATGGGCGGCTACGGCAACTGCGTC
Organism: Bacteroidales bacterium UBA2939; assembly: GCA_002349055.1. Classification (GTDB taxonomy): domain Bacteria; phylum Bacteroidota; class Bacteroidia; order Bacteroidales; family P3; genus Colimorpha. The sequence continues at coordinate 20,797 of DECD01000043.1, forward strand.
GTCGTCCGCCACCCCAACGGCCTCGAGACCCTCTACGGCCACCTCTCCGCCATCAAAGTCCAACCCAACCAACCCGTCGAAGCCGGCGAAGTGATTGGCCTCGGCGGTTCCACAGGCAACTCCACAGGTCCACACCTCCATTTCGAGTGCCGCTTTCTCTACCAGACCTTCGACCCCGAATGGATTCTCGACTTCAACACCTTCTCCCTCCGCACCCGCCGACTCCACCTCGACAAGACCTACTTCGGCATCCACCAGCCCCACAAGGGCCAGCGACTCGACTACAAAGCCGACAACAGCATCATCAAAGAACCCAAGAAACGAAAAAAACAGACGGCTACCACCGCCGCCACCACATACACCTACAACCCCAAAGATTTTTAAAGGGCCTTTAGTGCCCTTGATGGCCTTAATGTCCCTAACGTCCTTAAACATTATAATAATGAAAAAGACCAACCTCTCCGACTACGACCGCTCGGCAGTGCCCGACGGCAGCAACTACCACATCGGCATCATCGCCGCCGAATGGAACCCCGAGGTTACCGACGTTCTCCTTCAGGGGGCCGTCGACACCCTTCTTGAGCACGGCGTCAAAGAAGAGAACCTCATCATCCGCCGCGTCCCCGGCACCTTCGAGCTCTCCTCGGCAGCCGACATCATGCTCGACTCGCAGTATCCCGACGCCGTCATCTGCATTGGCTGCGTCATCCAGGGCGAGACCCGCCATTTCGAGTTCATCTGCCAGGCCGTGTCGCAGGGTCTCACCAACGTGGCCATCAAGCACGAAAGCCCCGTCATCTTCAGCGTCCTCACCACCGACAACATGCAGCAGGCCCTCGACCGCGCCGGCGGCCGCCACGGAAACAAGGGCGTCGAAGGTGCCATCACCGCCCTCAAGATGCTTGCATTTAAAGAATCCGTCGCCTAACCTTGTCCTTTTAGACCCTTTAGACTTTTAGACCCACATGAGAATAGTCTATTTCGGAACCCCCGACTTCGCCGTTGAGAGCCTCGACGCCATCATGCAGAGTCGCCACGAGGTGGCCGCCGTCGTAACTGTCCCCGACCGTCAGGCCGGCCGCGGCCAGAAGGTGGTCTTCAGCCCCGTCAAACAGTACGCCCTCGACCACAACCTGCACCTCCACCAGCCCGAACGACTGCGTGACCCGCAGTTCCTCGAGCAGCTGGCCTCTTACCGCGCCGACATGTTCGTTGTCGTGGCCTTCCGCATGCTCCCCGAGGCGGTGTGGAACATGCCTGAGCACGGCACCTTCAACCTCCACGCCTCGCTCCTTCCCCGCTACCGCGGCGCCGCACCCATCAACCACGCCATCATTAACGGCGACAGCGTCACCGGCGTCACCACATTCCTCCTCAACCACCAGATTGACGAGGGCCAGATACTCCTCCAAGCCGAGACTCCCATCCGTCCCGACGACAACGCCGGCACCGTTCACGACCGCCTCGCCGCCATGGGACGCGACCTGGTAGTAGAAACCCTCGACGGCATCGCCGACGGCACCCTCACCCCCCATCCGCAGGAAGGCACTCCCACGGCGGCACCCAAAATCTTCAAGGACGACTGCTTCATCCGCTTTGACCAACCCGCACAGAAAGTCGTCGACTTCATTCGCGGCCTCTCGCCCTACCCCGCCGCCCTCCTCACCCTCGTCAACCCCCAGGGCGAGGAAGTGCTCTTCAAAATCTTCGATGCCGTGGCCGTTCCCGACCCTTCAGGGGTGCAAAAAACACTCGTTTGTGACGAAAAAAAGGTGCTAAAAATTGGCGTAACCGACGGATTTATACAGATTTTGAGCCTGCAAATGAGCGGAAAACGAAAAAATTCCATCGAAGATTTTCTCCGCGGGAACAGACTAACAGGCTGGAAATTAAAATGATACAAAAATACAGATTTTTTTTTAAAAAAAAACTAAAAAATTTTTTTTCTAGATAAAAAAAAATTCATACATTTGCATCGAAAAGGAAGACAAAGAATTATAAACCCTTAAACACAAATCATTATGAACAAAACCGAACTTGTTAACGCAATCGCCGCCAAGACCGGCATGACCAAAGTCGCCGCCAAACAGGCTATGACCGCTTGCTTCGACAGCATCCAGGAGCAGCTGAAAAAAGGCGAGAAAGTGACCCTCATCGGCTTCGGCACCTTCAGCGTTGTGAAGCGCAAAGCCCGCACCGCCAAGAACCCCCGCACTGGCAAGCCCGTGAAAGTCGCCGCCAAGAAGGTCGCCAAATTCAAGGCTGGCAGCAAGCTCCTCGGCAAATAAGAGAGCTTGAAACAAAATCATCGTTAAGCGGACCGGAATCCTCCGGCCCGCTTTTCTTTTTTTCGATTTTTTTTAAGTTAAAATTAACAGATGCGGAGTGAGGGTTGACTCGGAGTTGACTCGGAGTTGACTCGGAGAAGCCTCACCCCCGGCCCCTCTCCGCACGGAGAGGGGAGTAGATAGGGATGGTGGGGGAGTGGGCGAAAGGTGAAATGAAAAATGAGAAAAGTCGCGTGCTGCGCTACAGTGCTACAGTGCTACAGTTCGAAATTTGGGTGTTCAAAGTCAAAAGAAAATTTTATATCTATATAATTATATAGATATAAAGAATATTTTTGGTATAGTTTGGTCCGAAAATTAACTGTAGCACTGTAGCGCTGTAGCAGAATGCTGTCTTTTCCTGATTTTGGTTGACATTTTTATGTCCTTTTCCTGAAACGGTTGTCAGGTGCCGTACTGGGTTCGTTGACAATTTCCTGACATCGTTGACAGTTTTCCTGAAAAGGTTGACGACCACAGGTCTTTTTGGATGTTTGAGTTTTTTTTGTATTTTTGCAAACAGAAAATGGCTTTGAGATGAGATATAAGATATTGATTATATTTGCTTTGTTGTCTCTTGTAGCTTGCAATGGGAGGCCAGAAAAAGGCCAATGGCCAGAGTGGTTGGTACAGGCTGACGAGGACTACAAACTGGCAGTGGATTATGACGGGCAGTGGCAGGTGAGGCTGGCGGAGATGTACTACCGCAAGGCTTACGAGGCGTTGGAGGATGCCTATGAAGATGGGCAGTTTCCACTGGCCAATAACCAGTCGTACAGTTGGTTTCTCTATGGCGACGCAGGCTACCGCTATGCCGTGATGCGCTATCGGAGGGGCGACACCGAGGGGGCGATAGGGGTGATGAGCAATATTCTGGCTCACGACATCCGCGATATAGAGCGGTCGTCGATACTCCAGCTGATGGGTGAATGCCAACTGATTCTCGATCAGCATGATGCAGCGCGGGAGAGCTATGCCAAAGCCCTAGAGGCGAGGGAGCGCTGGCACCAAGATGGACAGATTGACGATCCTTTCAATATGATGGTGACTTGTTTCGCTATCTTTAATTCCTTCATGGAGTACGACGAATACGACGAGGCTGCCCAGTGGCTGGAACGCATGGAGAAGGAGGTCTCGGTTTACGAGCAAGGGGCCGATGCCGAGCCCAGAATCATTGAGGAGTACCGAGGGTATGTGGCCATGAACCGTGCCCGGCTGCTGCTGGCTACGGGGCATGCTCGCGAGGCCAACGCCGTCTATGACGCCATTCCCGCCAGCCGCATCTTCACGCCCTTGAGCATCTCCTGGGCGGCCATCTGGCTGTCGGAAGCCGGACGCTATGGAGAGGCAGCCGACATGTATGCCCGTCTCGACACCACCTATGCCAGTGTGGGAAATGTCACGATGACCTTCGACAAGATCAGCGAGTGTCTGGCTCCGCGTTACTTGGCCAACCTCAAGGCTGGTCGCACGCAGGAGGCTTTGTCTATCGGAGCCGACATGGCGGGTGCCATCGACTCGGCCCTTGCCTGGCAGAAACGCAGCGATGCCGCCGAGCTGTCGGTCATCTACCAGACGCACGAGAAAGAGCAGGCGCTAGAGGAATCGAGGACGAAATCCACTATCTATCTGATTGTTGCCGTCGGCGCATTGTTGCTACTTTTGCTGACTGGCTATATACTATGGGTTGTGCGCCGCGACAACCGCCTGCTGACCGAGAAGAACAAAGTCCTTTATGCGCAGATACAGCAGCGCGAGCAGGCCGAGACCGAAGAGCGCGAGCGGCAGCAGGCGCAACCTACGGAGACATTGAGCCAGAACCAGATGATTTACCGCCGCCTCTGCAAGCTGATGGAGGACCCCGCCGTGTATACCGATGCCGAGTGCAACCATGAGACGCTGGCGCAGCTGCTTGGCACCAACCGCACGTACCTCTACGATGCCCTGCGCGAGTGTGCCGACACGACACCGGCCGACTTCATCAACCGCTACCGCATACGTCATGCCGCCCTGCTGCTTGCCACCACGGACGACCCTGTGGCCCTCGTTGCCGAGCTGTGCGGAATTACCAACAGAAGCACTTTTGCCCGCCTTTTCCGCGACCATTATTCCATGTCACCCACCGAATACCGTCGCGCTGCGAAAGAAAAATAACCACTGTAAGTAGTTGAGAATTTGTGTTTTGAAAATATGACACAAAGTTTTGAAGCCATGGGAAACGCCATTCGGAGTTTCCCTTTATTTTTGCATTTGATTTAAGATAAATGATGATAGATTTGATAGAGGCGATAGATAGGATAGATAATAATAGATAAAATTAACAATAATATGGGAAATCTGACTTTTGTCCTTACCGTAGCATTGGCCGCCGCCTTCGTCCTCCTGGTCGTTGGGCTGGTGGCGGTCATTATATATTATAGGTATAGGCTGAAGGAGAGCCACCGCACCCTCGCCCGTTTCATCAAAGAGGAGGTGTTGTTGCAGGAAATGAGAAATGAGAAATGAGAAATGAGAAATGAGAAATGAGAAATGAGAAATGAGAAATGAGAAATTAGAAATAAAAACAATAAAAACTATATCACAATGAAGAAAGTAACCTTAATGCTCGCCCTTGCGGCGACCCTTTTTGCCGCCTGCGGCAAAGACGACGACAACAACACTCCCGCAGAACCTGTGCAGCAGGTACCCGCCATCGTGTCGATGATGTACTATCTTAACGCTTCCGACGACATGCTGCAATACCTCGACTACACCGTAACTTTCGACAACGGCATTGACGAGGTCCTGGACACCGTCACCAGCAACCGCTGGGAGAAGATACGCGCAGCAGGACTCCCCTCCACCTTCACCATCAAGACCCACCTCCGCGTAAAGGAGGGCATGTACGATGCCCTCGCTGCCGTCGACACCTTCCACGTGAACCGTGGCCACGGCTACGCCTACCAGATTTTCGACTCCACCGCCACCGCCATCCCCGGCATGAGCAGCAACTGGAACGTACCCTCGACCAGCGTCGGTCGTGGCGCTCTTATCGCCGAGCATGTCCAGGCCGGTGACTACGACAAGACCTACACCATCTCGTTCGACGCCAACGGAGTAAAGATTGAAAATTAAGAATAAACTATGAAGAGAGTTTTTACCTTTATTATAGTGTTGCTGGCCGTCGCGACGATGGCTTCGGCTCAGAAGGGTTTCATGTCGGGCAGCAGCGCCCTGCTGTTGGCCGACATCCAGACGGGCCGCCTCGACGAGAAACAGGTGGCCGAGCAGTACGGCCTTGTGTATGTCAACGGCGAGGCCAACATCACCGCCTTTGTGGAACTTAATGGCGACGAGAAAGCCCTCGAGGGCTATGGCGTGAAGGTACAGTCGCGTGTCGGCGGTATGCTGACCGTCTGCATCCCGATGAATAACTATGTGGCCTTCGCGCAGTCGGGGCTCTGCTCGTGGATCGACGTAGGCAGCAAGCCGCTGCCCAAACTCGAGAATGCCCGCGCTGAACTGGGCATCGACGCCATATACAATGGTGTCGACCTGTCCCACGGCTACGACGGCACCGGCGTGGTGGTGGGCATCATCGACAACGGGTTCCAGTACGACCACCCCGCCTTCTTCGACTCGACGGGCACCACCCTGCGCATCAAGCGCGTCTGGATACAGGGCGACACCGTGGGTACCGCTCCTGCTGGCTACAGCTACGGACGCGAGCTCGCCACCGAGAGCGAGATACTTGCCGCCCGCACTGATGACCCCAACGGCATCCACGGCAGCCATGTGGCCGGCATTGCCGCCGGCTGCGGCGGTCCCGACTCCCTTGGACGCCGCTATCGCGGCATAGCTCCCAACGCCGACATAGTGATGGTGAGCGCTGCCACTATTCCGAGCATTCTCGACGGCATCGCATACATCCGCGACTATGCCGCCTCGGAGGGCAAACCCTGCGTCGTCAATATGAGTTTAGGAACACATGAGGGACCCCATGACGGCACCTCGTCGTTCGACCGCATGATGGACAGCCTCCACGAGCAGTATCCCGAGGGTTTCCTTGTGGTGGGCGCTGCCGGTAATGAGGGCAGCGACAAACTGCACCTCCAGAAAGCTTTCACCGTCGACGACACCTGTGTCCTCGCCCTCATAGCCCCCAAAAATCCCGCCACCCAGGTGTACAAAATCGACCTCTGGAGTACCAGCGATACCCCCTTCGAGGTCGCCTTGGGCGTCATCGATCCCGCCACGGGTGACACTTTGGCACAGGGTTCCTGGCGCAACTCCAGCGAGACGCAAGTCTATCAAGACTACATCTATCTGGACAAGACCTTCTGCCTCACCAGCTGCAACGGTACCAACCCTGCCAACAACCACCAGAACATCACCCTCACGGTTGTCAATATGCCCGACAGCACCGACAGCTACCGCGTGGCCCTCTTCGTGAAGAGCACCGCGCAATCCGAGGTACATGCCTGGAGCAACCACATCACCTTCGTCAACGACGGCCTCCCTGGAGTGATGGAAGGCAACACCGACTACACCGTTGGCGAGATTGGCGGCAGCGCCCATTCCATCATCACCGTGGGTGCCTACACCACCGCCACCTCGTGGACGGGCATCGACGGCAGCAACCATACTTACGGTACCGAAGTGCTGGGTGATGTAACCTTCTTCTCCTCCCACGGTCCCACTCTCGACCTCCGCACCAAGCCTGACATCTGCGCTCCCGGCGAGCACCTCATCTCGGCTATCAACAGCTACAACGCAGCCATTGTCACCGCGCCCAACTGCGCCGCCTACACGCTCTTCCGCGGCGACACCGCCTACTACGCCGCCGAGCGCGGCACCTCGATGGCGACGCCAGCCATGGCTGGAATCATGGCCCTCTGGCTCCAACAGAACCCACAGCTGCGTTACGACTCGGCCCTTGCGCTCATCCGTACCTCCGCACGTACCGACAACTTCACCGGCACCCTCCCCGCCACTGGCAGCAACCTCTGGGGCTGGGGCAAGATTAACTCCCTGGCGGGCCTGACCACCGGCCAGCACGACGTCGACAGCAATGCGCTCACCAACCTCGTCATCTTCCTGCGCTTCGCCGACGATGAGGAGATTGACCACTCGTTCGCCGACATCGACTCGATGTTCAACGGCCGCACGCCGGGCTACCTGAGCGTCTACAACTTCTTCGATGCCCTCTCCTACGGCAACATACACTACAACACTGTCTACCCCAACAATATTCTTAACGGCACGATAATATCCTATCAGGATCCGATGCCGCGCTGCTACTTCCAGCCCTACGACAGTGTGGAGAACCCCATCGGCTACCAGCCCTGGGAGCAGCCGTTCATGGGTGTCTCGATGCGCGAAGCCGAGCTGCTGGGACGTGCTGTCCGCTATGTCGATTCGCTGCATCTGGTCAATTCCTCGGTAGTGCTCGACGGCGACGGTGACGGCGACATCGACAACATCAGCTTCATCGTCAAGGGTGGCACCGGCACGTGGGCCTCCATCCTCTGGCCCCACATGGAGTTCTTCCCTCATGACTCGCTCAGCTACACCGTCACCCTCAACGGCGTGCGGCCCAACACTTTCAACTTTGAGTTCGAGGGCGCCGATCCCATACTTTTTAACGCCCTCGTTTTCCGACACGAGATGGGGCATTCGTTGAACATGCCCGACCTGTACCATTACATCAATTATCTCAATCTCGCACAGGCCGGTAACTGGGATATGATGGACGGCTCCTATGTCTGCAACCAGACGGCCGCCATCTACAAGAACAAGGTTCTCCATGTGGCAGACGATCCGATAGAGATTACCACCGACGGCGACTACACGTTACTAAGCGCAGGCTCCAGCCCCACGCAGAACTGCTACTACATCCGCTCCGCCATCGACTCCACACAGTGGTTCGTCCTCGAGTACCGCCGCCAGGCCGACCTCTTTGAGGATGGCCTCCCCGGCACAGGCCTCATCGTGGCCCGATGGAACGACACCGTGCCGACGGGCTACAACGGCATGTTCGCCAACGCCTTCTTCGACTTCTACACGAAGGCCAACCAATACTGGATTTTCCGTCCAGGCAGTGCCATCGACACTGTGCAGGGCGACATCGCGCAGGCCCACTTCAGCGCCGCCACAGGCCGCACCTCCTTCGGACCCACCACCGACCCGCACCCCTACCTCACCGACGGCACGCCGGAGACCAGCTTCGAAATCACCAACATCCAAGAGAACGGCACCGAGCTCACCTTCCATGTTCACTTCCTCAACCAGCAGGGCATCGATGACACTGAGGTTATGGGTTATAGGTTATGGGTTATGGACGGCCGCATCGTGGTTGATGGTACATCCGACGAGGTGCATATCTTCGACATAGTCGGCCGCGAGGTCCGCAACAGCGGCCTCCGCAACGGCGTCTACCTCGTCAAGGTCGGCGACCGTCCGGCAAAGAAAGTGGTGGTGGTGAAATGAGAAATGAAAAATGAGAAATGAAAAATGAGAAATGAGAAATGGAAAATGAGAAATGAGAAATGGAAAATGAGAAATGAGAAATGAGAAATGAAAAATGAGAAATGAGAAATGAGAAATGAAAATTATGAATATGAAACATTTGAAGTATCGGGTGGGGCTTTGGCTTCTCGTGCTGCCACTGGCAGCCCTTGTATTCGCCTCATGCGACAAAGATAACGACAATTCCGACAACGGCAACTGGGTAGACCTTGGTCTGCCCAGCGGCACACTCTGGGCCACCTGCAACCTCGGTGCCGACAGCCCCGAGGGCTACGGCGACTACTTCGCTTGGGGCGAGACCGCCACAAAGAACCTCTACGACTGGAGCACCTACCGCTACTGCACGGTGGAGGGCGACAGCCTGCTGACGCTGACCAAGTACAACACCTCGGAGGCTTACGGCACGGTGGACAGCATGACCACCCTCCAGCCCAGCGACGATGCCGCCGTCACCCGCATCTCCGGCACCCGCATGCCGACCCGGGAGGACTGGGAGGAGCTGCTGGCCAATACCACTGCCGAGTGGACCACACAGAACGGCGTGGCCGGTTACCGTCTCACGGCCTCCAACGGCAACAGCCTCTTCCTGCCCGCCGCCGGCAGCAGCAATGGCACGGAACTAGTCGCCGCCAGCGTGTACGGCTTCTACTGGTCGTCCTCGCTCTACACCGACAGTCCCGACGATGCATGGAGCTTCAGCTTCCAATCCGACGCCCACCGCATAGGCAGTTTCGGCTACCGCTCCGACGGCCAGTCCGTACGGGCGGTGAAAGTAAACTGATAGTAACAAACAAGCATACACAAATGAAAAGAGCAGTACTTACATTGGCCATCCTCGCGATGGCGACGCTGGGCACGAGAGCTCAGGATTCCGTTTTCAGCTATACCCACCAAGGGACGACACTGTATTATATCATCGACAGCACCGGTGACGCCGTAGTGGTGCCGCCGCTGTATCCCAACCTGCATTACAACGCCGACAGCACCGTTGTCGAGACGTGGTGGGGCTACAGCAAGCCGCAGGGCGCGGTGGTTGTTCCCGACTCGGTGCCTTTCCTTGGCACCAACCATGCTGTGACCAAGGTGGGCAACAACGCCTTCCGGCGCTGCGACTCAGTGACGGCCATCACCCTGCCTGCCACCGTCGCCACCCTCGACCGTCACTGCTTCCGTGAATGCACCCGACTGGCCTCCATCGACATCCCGCAAGGCGTCACCTCGATAGGTTATTCTGCTTTCTCTGACTGCACCGGGCTGACATCCGTAACCATTCCCAATAGCGTCACCTCCATCGGCGAATGGGCTTTCGGCATGTGCCACAGCCTCACTTCCGTCACCATCCCCGAGGGCATCACCGAAATCCCTTATTGCTGTTTCTATTACGACAGCTTGCTGACCGAGGTGAACCTGCCGACGAGCCTCGTCACTATTGGCAGATATTCTTTCTCCAGATGTACCAGTCTCCAGACGATTACCCTCCCCAATGGCCTTACCGTCATAGATAAAAATGCTTTCGACTACTGCGCCGGTCTTCATTCGATAAACCTTCCCAGCAGTCTGGACTCCATTGGCATCGCTGCTTTCGGTTATTGCGAATCCCTTCAGCAGATAAGCATCCCGGGCAGCGTGAGCACCATTGGCCAGTGGGCTTTCAACAACTGCCACAGCCTGCAGAGCGTCACCCTCGGCGAGGGCGTGGAGACGATAGGTTCCTGCGCTTTCCGCGAATGCGGCAGCCTCACCAGCGTCAACTATCCTTCGACGCTGCGGGTGATTGAGGACTACGCCTTCCAGTACGACACGCTTCTGGCCACCCCGCTCAACCTCCCTGAGGGGTTCCAGACGATAGGCGCTGTGGCCTTCGGCGACTGCAACAGCATTCTCTCCATCAGCCTGCCGGGAAGCATGGACTCGATTTCACCGCAGGTGTTCTGGGGCTGCAAGGGTCTTCAGAGCGTTACCCTCGGCGAGGGTATCAGGAAGATAGGTGCCAACGCATTTTTCAAATGCCCCAACTTGGCGAGCATCAATTTCCCCTCGACGCTGAGAATCATCGAAAGGGTGGCTTTCTGCGACGACAGCGCCCTGGCCGTCCCGATCAACCTTCCCGAAGGATTCCTCTCGCTGGGCGACGGGGCCTTCCGCAGCTGCGTCAGCATCCCCTCCGTCAGCCTGCCGGGAACTCTGGTTTCGATTCCTCAAGCCGTGTTCCTCGACTGCACAGGCCTTCAGACCGTCACCCTCGGCGAGGGCATCAGGAAGATTGACCATTACGCATTCTACAACTGCGACCACCTGCGCCATATCGATTTGCCCTCGACGCTCGAAGAGACGGGGAATTTAGCCTTTGCGTGGTGTGAGACACTCGACTCCCTCATCTTCCCTCCGAGCACGCATCAGTTGGGTTATGGAGCCCTCGCCATGTGCCAGGAACTGAAGGCGCTCCAACTGCCCGAGGGTTTGGAGGTGATGGATTCCATGCTCCTGTACGGCACCGGCCTAGAGACCCTCGTCGTGCCGTCGCACGTCTCCCGCATCGAATATGCGGACCTCGTCCGTTGCCGACATCTCCATAAGGTGCAGTTGCCCGCCACCATCACCTATCTCGGCGACAGCCTCTTCCTTGGCGGCACACCGCTTGACACGCTGATAATGGGCTGCACTGTACCGCCCACTCTCGGCAACGGTGTCTTCGTGCGCTACAACACCGTCCTCATCGTCCCCTGCGGTGCCGCAAACGCCTACCGCCAGCATGAGGTTTGGGGGCGCTTCGCCAATATCGAAGAGGACTGCAACGGAATCGAGGAAATTGAAAATTCAAAATTGAAAATTGAAATTAATGGTCGCAATATCTGTGTCGACAATCGGGACAGCGAGGTTATCGGCCTCTACGATGTAATGGGTCGCCAGTTGGCCACATCAAAACTTTCAATTTTCAATTATCAATTTTCAATTCCCGGTGTCTACCTCGTCAAGGTCGGCGAGCGGCCGGCAAAAAAAGTGGTGGTGGTGAAATGAGAAATGAGAAATGAAAAATGAGAAATGAGAAATGAGAAATGAGAAATGAGAAATGAAAAATGAGAAATGAGAAATGAAAGTATGCACCCCGAAGGAGAACTGAACTCCTTGAAAAATAAAAACAAAGTGAAGAAATATTTGAGAAAATTTCGGATGGTGATAGCGGCAGCCATCGTTATGATCTGCCTGCCGATGGCCTTCACCTCGTGTCAAAAGGACGATGGGCAGACCTCCACGACTGCCCACTTGCGCTACCACTTTGCCTCGCAGGAGGAGGGACGCCAACTGAAGATGGCCAACACTGCCTACTTCGACGGCCTGAACCAATACGACCTCGACTGGAAGACGTGGCACTCTGGCGCCACACTTGCAGAGTACAAGGCATTTGCCGAAGAGCAGATTGTGGGCTTCACCGAGGAGGAGAAGAAAATCATCAACAGTGCTATGGACTTTGTCGAGAGCCGCTGCGCGGAGCTGGGCATCCAGTTGCCGCTCCACGACGAAATCGTCTTCATCAAGAGCAACATGGCCGACGAGGGCTACGCCGGTGGCTACACCCACAAGAACGAAATATACCTCGATGCCTACTTTTTAGGACTCGCAGTGCGAGCTTCCCAAGGCGAGTTCAGCGACATGGACCGCGAGTATTTCCTTCACTTTACCCACGAACTCGTCGCGCATGAGATCTTCCACGTCCTCACACGCGGCGATGCCCAGTTCCGCCAGCGGATGTACGGTCTCGTCGGCTTCACGGTGATGGACCACGAGGTGGAGTTTGGTCCTGCGGTGCGCGGTGTGCTGGAGAGCAACCCCGACGTGGAACGCTACGACAACTGGGCCGAGTTTACCATCGGTGGCGTGAAGCGCCGCTGTATCCTCACCGCCGTCTACACCAGCAGCTATGCCGAAGCCGTCGCCATCGATCCCGAAGCCAACTTCTTCAACTATACGGAAGGAGTGCTAATCCCTCTCGACGAGCCCAACACCATGATTCCCATTGAGCAAGCCACGGATTTCTACGACATCATGGGTTACAACTCCAACTATCTACTCGCTGCCGAGGAGTATCTCGCCGACAACTTCTCCTACCTCGTTGCCTATGGCCTCGACGGACGTTACGACTTCGACCGGGATCAGGACTGCCTTGTCTTCATACCTTACCCGACCCCGCAACTTATCAGCAGTATACATAACATGCTGACGCAATATTACGCAAACAAATGAATGCGAAATTCCGTATGCCCAAATTCGGGCGCAATGCGAAGGCTGGCAGCGTGGTGAAAGAGTTGTTGTTGACCATCATTGCCACCACCATCTCTATCGTCCTCACCTTCGGCACGGCCTCGTGGCTCGAGAAGAAAGAGGACGAGAAAGCCCGCCGTTTGCTGGCCATGACCATCATCAGCGACATCGACCAGAGCCTCGAAGTCGTCAAAAATCGCATGAAATACGAAGATGAATGTCGCGGTATCTCCTACTACCTGATGTGGAATATGCATCGGCTGGATCAAATCGGCTCCGACTCGATTATGGCCTTCCTCTATTACGTGACCAACTTCGGTTACCCCAGAGAACTCGAGATGGAGACCAGCAATGAGCACATCTTTGCCAGCAGCCAGGATACGTGGCGCACCCTGAGCGACAAGAAGTTCCTCAGCAACGTGCAGAACTTCTACAACGCCCGCTCCCTCATGGAACGGCAACGGAAAGAGAACGTCTTCTTCCATAAACCGATAAGCGAGGAGGAAGAATACAGCCTCATCATGGAGTCGGACGACATGAAAAGCGACGAAGCCATCCGGGCTACCTGCCGACGCCTGCTCCAGATTCCCCGTGTGCAGAACTACATCGGCTGGAGCGGCCAACGGAGCAGCGTGTATTACGATTTGCTGCAGTACATCAACGTCAACGAGGAGAACAAGTTCCTTATGGGCATCACCGAGAAGGAACTCGAGGAATTCCGGCGCCAGAGCCTGATGGTCGTGCGCCGCGCCAAGGAGGCCGACCTCGTGGGTACCTGGGACGCCGTGCTGACCAGCGGTGACGACCACACAGAATACACCTTCCGCAAAGACCACACTTTCACCACCCTCCAGACCCAAAAATGGACCCACTACTGTTACAGGGGGAAAATCGCAACCCAAATCACCCTATCCGGTCATTGGGAAATCGTGGGCGACACGCTGGTGAGGACCTTCGACATGCAGACCCTCAAGATTGACAGCGATGAAAGTGGCATCACCTGTACCAAAGATGAGAGGGAAAACCAGCTCCCGGAGGTGAGACGACTCATCATGGAAACGTTAAAGGAAAGAGGCTTCCTCGGGCGGGTCAACAGCAACAACCGCATGGCGCATGCCACCAACCTCGACCGCACCGGCACCCGCCTCGAACTCACCGAGACGGACAAAATGCCCGTCCACTACCAACGGAGAATTGAAAACCGATAAGAATTGTCATTAATTTATTAATTTATTAACTCATTTACAAATGAAAAAACGTATTATTATTCTCTTTGCCCTCCTCCTCGGTTTGACGACCGAAGTGGTCAATGCCCAGTGGGCTGTAGGCATCAAAGGCGGTGTGAACACCACCTCCGTCGACCGTTCCAACGCGGGACGTATCGATGAAACCTATTCCTCGCTCCGAGGCTTCGATTTGGGCGTCCAGGCCCACTACTCTTTCAACGACTGGCTGGCCCTCCGTGTCGATTTGGACTATATGACCCGCTCCCATCGCATGGACCGCAACCTCACCATTGTCGATACTCTTTTCATGGAGTACTCCAATTCCTACCTCATGCTTCCCGTGTTGGCCGACTTCTCGTTTGGAGGGAGCAAGCTGCGCGGTCATCTGCTTTGCGGCGGCTTCGCCGGCTACTGGCTGACGGCTCACCGCAACGGAGTTACTTTTAGCGTAACGGGCTTTTATGATACCGACGAAGACCTTGAGTTCAACGACGAGACGCAACGCCTCACCGCAGGTCTGGCCGGTGGCGTGAGCCTCTCCTACGACATCAACAATTGGCTAGGTGTCAACCTCGACGCCCTCTACTATTACGACCTCGTCAGCTACCGCAAGGGTCATGACCACCTCAACGACCCGCGCTATCTCAGCACATTAACTTTTGACCTGGGTGTTTATTATAAATTCTAAAATTGAAAAGTCATGAAAAGAAATATCATTATTTTGACGCTTGTCACCTTGTTTTTCACCGGCTGCCGCAAGGAGGCCGACTATTATCCCTATATCGGGGAAGAGAGCACTTTGGCCTACAATTCATACGCCTCCCAGTTCGACTACCTCTGGAAGTGCATCAGCATGGGTTATGTGTTCTGGGATATCGAAAAGACCAACTGGGACGCTGTTTACGAAGAGCTTATGCCCCAGTTTGAAGCCTTGGATGCTAAGTACACGGCCGGCGGCGACGTGACACTCGACGACTTGGAGACGCTCTACGGGCGTGCTTTGGGCGGTATGGTCGACCACCACATGACCGTCGTGGTAAAGAATATCCACCCTTCTCCCAACGACACCAAGCCTTATGTTGCCTTCCGGCCCGGACAAGCCGAAGTGGCAACGAGGGATTACTTTGTCGAATCGGTTTACGATGAAAAGGTGTCGATGCGCGCTTTCCTTGACGGTATCGACGGGCAGTATAGCCTTGCCGTGCATCAGTCGGCCACCGTCCTTTCCCCAGCGCTCGGCGACAGCGTCACCTATCACTATTGTCTGATCAACCTCCCCGACGGGCGCCAGATTCCCTATCTGTGGCAGTCGGGAGCTTCGCTTATGAGCATCCTGCCCACTTTGGGCAGCGCTGCGGAAACCGCTGCTGCCGCCGCTGTCGTCAACAGCTGGTTCACTGCCGTCACCACCATTCCCCGTGCGCAGCTGGCTGGTATCATCCTCGACAACAGGTCAAACAGCGGCGGCGAAACGATGGATGTCAATCTCATTATCGGCTCTTTCCTCAACGAAAAAACCGCGTGGGGGGAGAACCGTACCAAGGAAGGTCCGGGACGTCTTGAGTACACCGCATGGGTTCCCACTTACGTTTTTCCTGAGAATACCCCTTACCATCGCGACCTCACTGCCGAGAATATCCCATACGTCGTCCTCTGCGACATCAACTCCATCAGCATGGGCGAAATAGAGCCCTCCGTTATCAAGACGCTGCTGCCCACAAGCTATATCATCGGCGAGCGTACTTGCGGCGCCACAGGGTCGCTGATGCCCGCCCAAAATATCGACATCACCTATGGCGGCCCCTTTGGAGACATCGCAAAGATGAATCATTACGTCTATACCTCCACCATGGAGTGTAAGATTGGCGGCGTGAACCGTGAGGGTGTCGGTCTGGTTCCCGACAAGATTGTCAACCGCAAAGACTATGGCGGAGACTTCAAACCCCAGCTCGACGAGGCTATACGATACATACAAAGCTATTAACCTTCGGCCAGCAGGTCGAGTATTTCTATCAAGCCCACCGCTCCCGGTGGGCTTTTGCTGTCTCCCTAAGTGCGTTAATGGATTTTAACATAATTATGTTATAAAATGTGAAAAAATGTTTGTATCTTTGCACTTTAAACCTAAAGCACACAATGGCTATATGTCATTGTATAATAGTTATATAGAGCAATGATAGGAGTAATTGGAAGCGGCACATGGGCCACTGCAATTGTCAAAATACTGCTTGAACAGGAGGACCGGACGGTCAATTGGTGGGTGAGAAGCGACGAGGTGCGCGACGGCTTGGAGCGCGACGGGCGCAACCCCAAGTACCTGCCGTCGGTGCAACTCGACCAGAAACGGCTGAACCTCAGCGGCGACCTGGCCAAGGTGGTGGCGCAGAGCGACTACCTCTTCTTGGTAACGCCGTCGGCCTACATCGCCACGGTGCTCGAAACGCTCCCCAAATCGGCCTACAAAGGCAAGAAATTCATCTCCGCCATCAAAGGCATCATCCCCGACAAGCGCACCAGCGTGTCGGTATACCTGGAAACAACTTTCAAAATCAAGAAGAACGACATCTGCGTCATCAGCGGTCCGACGCACGCCGAGGAGGCGAGCCACGGCATGCCGACATTCCTCACCATGGCGTCGAACAGCCCCACGCTGGCCATCGAGGTGGAGCAGATGATGTGCTGCCCCTACCTGCACACCACGCACACCACCGACATCTGGGTGGTGGAGCGCATCGGCCTGACGAAGAACATCTACGCCATCTGCGCCGGCATGTGCCAGGGGCTGGGCTACGGCGACAACCTGAACGCCGTGATGGTGAGTGCCGCCATGCGCGAGACCAGTCGCCTCACAAGGCTTTACAGCTCGCAATCCGTCCCCATCACCGATAACTGGTACCTGGGCGACATGATGGTGACCTGCTGGTCGAAGCACAGCCGCAACCGCCGTCTGGGCGAGGAGGTAGCCAAGGGCAAGAAGCTCGAGGACATCTTTGCCGAGATGGGCATGATTGCCGAAGGCTATTTCTCGGCCAAAAACTACCACGAGCTGGGCCTGATGATGGGCAAGGTGGACGAGATGCCCATCGTGGAGGCCGTCTACCACGTGCTCTACGAAGGCGCCGACCCCAAGACGGAGATTGACAACCTGATTGAACACGTTTTTTAAATGAGCGATAATAATTTCGACGACATAAGGCCTTACAACGACAGCGAGTTACGCGAAGCCCTCGTGCGTATCTCACAATGGGAGCTCATTCCTCAGATTCTGCGTTTCATCTATCCTCAGATTCCCGTGGAGGAATCGATGGCAAAACTCAAGAACGTGCAGACCGTCAAGGAGCTGCAAATCACCTTCATGTATGACGCCATCTGCCGCATCGTGAAGACCACCTCGCAGGGATTCACCTGCACGGGCCTTGACCATGTGCGCCGCGACAAGCCCTGCCTCTACATCTCGAACCACCGCGACATCACCCTCGACGCTTTCCTGCTCCAGATGGAGCTGATTGCGCGCGGGCGAGAGACCTCCTATATCGTCTTCGGCAACAACCTGATGGAAAGCCCCCTGCTGCGCGACCTCTTCCTGAGCAACAATTTGGTGCAAATGGAGCGCGGCGGCGGCAACCCCCGTGCCTTCTATCGCAGCTTGCAGCACCTCTCGCAATACCTTCACAAGTTAATTATCGACGAACGCCATTCGGTATGGATAGCGCAGAAGAACGGCCGCAGCAAGGACGGCATCGACTCGACGGCTCCCGCCATCATCAAGATGCTCACCCTCGGCAGCGACACACCTGCCCAGCAGACCATCGCCGACCTGAACATTATCCCCGTGGCCGTCTCGTACGAGTGGGATCCCTGCGACCTGCTGAAGGCCACCGAGCTGCACAAGCGCTCACTGGGCGAGTACCACAAGGTGGAGGGAGAGGACACCAACAGCGTGACCACCGGCATCATCGGTCCCAAAGGTCACATCCACCTGGCGGTAGGCAAGCCCCTCACGGCCGCCGAGATAGCCTGCGACGAGCGCCATCTGGCCGACCACATCGCCGCGGTGCTCGACCGCCGCATCCAGAAGCTCTACAAGCTGATGCCCACCAACTACCTGGCCTACGACATGCTGACCGGCACCAACCAGCACCGCCAGCACTACTCGGCCGAGGTGAAGAACATGTTCCTGCAACGCATGAACCAGCTGCCGGAGGGCGACTGCCAGCGCTATTTCATCAAGATGTACGCCAATCCCGTCATCTCGGCACAGCAGAAAGAAGCTTAACAGCCAGCAAAAAAACGAGGCTCGAAATTGAGCAGATAGACACGGTCGGTGGCCCGCGTAAAAGCGGTGTAGAGCCACCGCAGATATTCACGGTCAAGTTTCATATCGGGCGGCATAAAGCCCTGGTCGACGATGACAGTGCGCCATTGTCCGCCCTGCGTTTTGTGGCAGGTGAGCGAATAGGCAAATTTCACCTGCAAAGCATTGAAATAGGGGTTACGGCGCAACTCACGCAGGCGGTCGGCCTTGTGGGGCAGGTCGGCATAATCCTCCATCACATTATTGTATAAGGTATTGGCCTCGTCGGCGGTGAGCGAGGGTGACTCGGAATAGAGCGTGGAGAGGAGCAGCTTGCAGTCTCGCGGCTCCTCGTCGGGATAGTCAACGAAGCGCACCGTGGCGTCGGCGAAGCGGAAGCCATAGAGTTCCTGCACGTTGCGTACGCTGAGGACCTCGACGATGTCGCCGTTGGCGATGAAGCCGATGGTGCTCTCCTCGTCGAGCCAGAAATAGTTGTTCTTCACCACCATGAGGTAGTCGCCGGCGTTAACCTCCTCCTCGCGGAAGAGGACGCTGTTGCGGATGCCCTGGTTGAAGAGGTTGGCGCGCTTGTTGGAGCGGCAGATGACCACCACCTGGTCGAGGGCGAAGTCGCCGTATTCGCGGTAGAGGGTCTCCATGAGGTCCTCGCCCGCGAGACGTATGACGTCGACACCGTTGGGGTTGAAGAGCGGCAGGGTGGCCTCTTCGCCTCCCGGGAGGGTAGCGATCTGGCTGCGCAGGGCGGTAGCACCACTGAGGATGCCCGAGAGCTGGCGCTGGCGCACCACCTCGGTAAGTTCGGCCGAAAGGACGTTGAGGCCGAAGGCGGTGGCGAGGTAGCGCTCGTCGAGGGCCGGGCTCTCGCTCTGACCCACGGGGGGCAGCTGCGCGCTATCGCCGATGAGCATGAGGCGGCAGTGGTTGCCGTCGTAGACATAGTCGATGAGGTCCTCGAGGAGGCTCTGACGCGAGGAGGTGGGTTCGAGGCCAATCATCGAAGCTTCGTCGACGATGAAGAGGGTGTAGGCATGCTTGTTGATAGCGCGGACGGTGCGCACGGCCCCAGTGGAGTCGGTGACCGTCATGTAGATTTTCTTGTGGATGGTGTATGCCTGACGCTCAGCGTAGGACGAGATGACCTTGGCGGCGCGACCCGTGGGTGCCAGCAGCAGCGAGTTGACGCGCAGGGCAGGGAGGGTCTGGATGAGAGCGGAGACCAGCGAGGTCTTTCCGGTGCCGGCATAACCTTTGAGGAGGAAGGCCGATCGAGGGTCGCTATCATAAAGAAAGTGTGCCATAGCAGCACAAGCATCCCACTGACCACACGTGGGGTTGTGTGGAAAGTGGGATACTATAAGTTTCTGGACAACCGGCTCGAAGCCCGTAGTAGTCACAACTTACTGCTGGTCGGCCTCGGGCATCGGGGCGGTGGCAGGCATGGCGGGAGCGGCAGGGGCCTGCTGGACAGGGCTATAGTCGGCGACCTTGGCCTCGGAAGCGAGGGGGTCGGTCGTCTGGCCGCGGTGGATGCTGATGGTGGCGAAAAGGCTAAGAGCCATCAGGATACCGGCGAGCCACCAGGTAGCCTTCTCGATGAAGTCGGCCGACTGGCGGGCGCCCAGCACCTGGGTGGGAGCCGAGAAGTTGGCGGCGAGGCCACCACCTTTCGAATTCTGGACAAGCACAACCAATGCGAGCAAAACGCAGACGACGATAATCAGGATTACGATGATGTTATACAGCATATTTTTATATATTTTATTTACTATTTATTAATGATGTCAGTCTTTCAATTCGAGGTGCAAAAATACTACTTTTTTCGGGATTATTCGCCAATAAATTCTTATAAATTGCCAAAGCCCTGTCATAACGGCCTTGATTTTCAAGTATAACAGCAAGAGTTTCAGTGCCTAACGACACATCGGATGAAACGTTTTTTTTATCTCGATCATCCCCGTTTTGAGCGCTTTGCGAGGTCGAATTTTCCTCTTCAGAGGGGTCGACTTGGAGAAAATTGGACAGGATGACACTCTTGGGAGCGGTCTTGAAAGAGACCTCCTGGAAGGTGTTGATTTCGGACAAGATGTCGAAGCCGGGGTCGTTGCTGGTCGGCACGGCGGCAGCAGCCGTCGAGGCCGTCGACAGCAGGCCGTCGAGGATGGCGGGATTGCATACCGAGAGGGCCACGGCACGACGTTCGACGGGGGTGTCGTAGCCGAAGGCATGGTCGGCCAACAACGCCAAGGTGCTGACAACAGAGGAGTGGGGATATTTGGCCAGCATGGCCTTGAGCCATCCACGATCCTGCGAGGTGAACCGCCCGGGCGCAGCCGTCATATCAATGAATTGTTTTTTGTCCATTTAACAAATTTTTACATTCAAAAACCGATTTGCAAATGTACAAAAAATTTTTTAAACAGAAAAAAAAGAATTTATTTTCATCATTCTTCGTGTTGAAAAACAATGCATTAAACAAGAAAAAGATTTTAAAGGAATAATTTTTTATCAACAATTCAAAAAAAATGTGTACTTTTGCAAACTCAATTTTGACAAAAATTGAAGAAAAACTGACGAAAAAAAGAACAAAAAATATAGTTGAAAGATGAAAAGAACATTCCAACCTTCGCTGAGAAAAAGAGCAAACAAGCACGGTTTCCGCAAGAGAATGTCTACCGCCAATGGTAGAAAAGTGCTGGCCGCCCGCCGCAGAAAAGGCAGAAAAAGACTGACCGTTTCTGACGAGCGCTAAATCTTGTTCTCCGTCAAGCATGGAGACTTGAATGGCATTGCAAAGGAAAAAGAAGTATTGAGGATACTTCTTTTTTTGTTTTTAATAAATCCGCAAAAAACAATCATCATGGGAAGAAGAAACAGAGAGTTGCCGCTGTTGGAGCACATCACTATCAGCGATGCCGGAGCCGAGGGCATGGCCGTGGCCAAAGTCGACGGACTGGTGGTGTTCGTGCCGTTCGTTGTGCCGGGCGATGTCGTTGACATTCAGCTCTACAAAAAGAAGAAGAACTACGCCGAGGGCCGTGCGGTGAAATTCCACAGTTATTCGGACCTCCGCGTGGAGACACGCTGCCCCCATTTCGGCGTGTGCGGCGGCTGCAAGTGGCAGACCCTCAACTACGCTTCCCAGCTGGAAGCCAAGCAACGGCAGGTGCGCGACAACCTGGAACGCTTGGGCAGTGTCGATTGCTCCGGCATGCGTCCCATCTGCGGTTCGGAGAACATCTACTACTACCGCAACAAGCTGGAGTTCACCTTCTCCACCAAATCGTGGCGCACGCCCGAGGAGATTGCCACCGGCGCCCCCCTACCCTCTCGCGGTGCCCTTGGATTCCACATCCCGCAGCTCTTCGACAAGGTGCTCAACATCGAGCACTGCGCCCTGCAAGCCGACCCCAGCAACGCCATACGCCTCGCCGTGCGCAACTATGCCGAGGCCCACGACCTCGACTATTACGACATCCGCAACCACACGGGCTTCCTGCGCAACCTCGTCATCCGCAACACCTCGACGGGCCACTGGATGGTCATCGTCATCGTGGCCAGCGACGACCGCGAGCGCCTCTTCCCACTGCTGGACATGCTCGCCGAACGGTTCCCACAAATCACCTCGCTGCAATACATTGTCAACACCAAGCTCAACGACTCCTACAGCGACCAGACCGTGGTGACCTACCGCGGCAGCGACCACATCGAGGAGCACATGGCCGGCTACAACGGCGGCCGAGAGCTGAAATTCATCATCAACCCCAAGTCGTTTTACCAGACCAACTCGGCCCAGGCACAGCGGCTCTACAGCTTCGTTGCCGAGCTGGCCGAGCTGCAACCCACCGACACCCTCTACGACCTCTACACCGGCACCGGCACCATCGCCCTCTTCCTGGCCGACAAGTGCCAGAAGGTGGTGGGCATCGAGTATGTCGAGGAGGCCATCGCCGACGCCAAGGTCAACGCCCGCCTCAACGGCTTCGACAACACCCGTTTCTATGCCGGCGACATGGCCCAGGTACTCACCGAGGAGTTCATCGCCGCCAACGGCCGTCCCGACGTGGTGGTCACCGATCCCCCACGTGCCGGCATGCACGAGAAGGTGGTCGCCCAGCTCCTCGCCACCGCCCCGAGGAAAATCGTCTACGTCAGCTGCAACCCCGCCACCCAGGCCCGCGACCTACAGCTGCTCGCCGAGCGCTACGAGGTGCGACGCATCCAGCCGGTCGACATGTTCCCCCACACCCAGCATGTGGAAAACATCGCCGAGCTAGTGTTAAAATCATAAAAAAAGCAGTTTTTTCAACAAAAATCTGTTCATTCCGAAAAAAAGTGTTATCTTTGCATGTTGTTCTTCACGGCAAGGATTGTCCTTCCGTCGTTGCAACAAACTAGATGACAAAAGATTATATAAAACAATAAAGAATAATAATAAATAAAAATACAAACTACAAGATGAAAAAAGCATTATTAAGTCTGTTATTGGCTATTGCATGCATGCCTATGGCTTTCGGCCAGAACAAAGCCGGCAATTTGGTAACCACGGACACCACAGTGTGCGGTCAATTCAGGTGGGTGGACGGCGTAACGTACACCACCGACACCGCGGTATTGTATGTCGACACCGCCAGCAATACCACCTACGTCCTCAACCTCACCATGCTCCCTCCCGTCTACGACACCACCAATGCCATTCCTCTCGAAGGCGTCTGCAGTGTGAGTTGGAATCAGCACGAGTGGAAGACCCCCGGAACCTTCATCGACACTTTGGTGGCTTCCAACGGTTGCGACAGCATTGTTAAAGTCGAGATTACGCTCGGCGGCATCGACACCATCAACGAGACCCTCACCAGATGCGGCTATTATGTGGCTCCCTGGGGCGACACGCTGTCCAGCTCGGTCGTCTACACCGACCAGAGCATCGCTGCTGAACACTGCTCCTACTTCGTCAACCTCGACCTCACCATCAACCCCGTTGAGATTATGCCCACCGAGGAGATTGCCTCCGCCGGTTGCAGCTATACCTGGAACGGCATGACCATCACCGACACCGCGCTGCACACCCTCACCCTCCATACTGTCTTCGGCTGCGACAGCATCCTGAGTGTCCGTGTCCTCAACCTCACCCATGAGGAGTTCGACACCATCGATGTGACCGCCTGCGACGAGTACGTCTTCTTTGGTGACACCCTCACCCACGACACCGTCTGCACCCACATCGACACCACCACCGCCTGCCACAGCGTGGTCACCCTCAACCTGACCGTCATCAACAGCTTCCGCGACACCACCGCCACTCCCGTGCTCGATGTCACCGGCGGTTGCCGCATCTACTGGCTCGGCGAGACCTACACCTACGAGGACACCAACCGCGTGGTCTACGGCATGGGCACCACCACCGTCGGTGGCTGCGACAGCCTCATGGCCATCCACATCGTCGGCTTCGACAGCATCCAGCACGACACCACCTTCGTCGAGAACTGTGGCAAGTACCACTGGGCCGTCACCAACGCCAACTATGACTCCACCGACATCTACACCTACAGCTACTACGACAGCGTCGCCCTCTGCGCCGAGAACAAGCACCTCGCTCTGACCATCATCGCCAACTACGACACCGTCCGTCGCGACTCCTGCGCCCACTGCACCTATGTCTTCGACGCCCGCAGCGGCATTGCCGGTGCCCGCGACCGCGCCTACTTCGACATGAGTGGTATCTACACCGCCGACACCGCCGGCGAGCCCCTCTACTCCAAGCACATGTCCACGGGCTGCATCACCTACCACACCCTGGTCCTCAACATCAAGGACGTTGAGCAGCGCCACCGTAGCTTCGACATCGATACCATCGCCTGCGACAAATTCGAGTTCAAGTTCAACGGCCGCAAGATTACCTACACCGAGGATGTCGACACCACCCTCGTCCAGGGCTACCGCACCTACAAGAACTGCTACGACTCCATCGGCAACATCAAGGTGCAGATTAACCGCAAGAGCTATCGCGACTACCACGAGACCGTTTGCGACAGCTACTACTGGCCCTTCACCGGCGAGACCTACACCTCCTCCACCACTCAGACCAAAGTCCTCGACAGCATCAAGAACGTCCAGGGCTGCGACTCCATCGGCCGTCTGAACCTCACCGTCAACTACACCCCGGTAGTCTCCATCACCGGCAACTGGCACCTCCACACCGACTCCTCCAACGTCGCCACCCTGAAAGTTGTCGACGACCCCGCCGACCACAACACCTACAAGTGGTTCCGCGACAACTCCGTCACTCCCTTCAGCACCAGCGACTCTGTGAGCTTCACCGTCGATGCCAACACCGACATCCGCCTCGAGGCCACCAGCAACAAGAACTGCACCGCCACCAACTGGATCACCGTCACCTACACCACCGGTATCGACGAGGTGGAGAGCCTCAATGTCAACCTCTACCCCAACCCCGCCAGCCGCTTCCTCAATGTTGAGAGCGCCGAGGACATCAGCGAGGTTGTCATCTACAACGCCATCGGCCAGCAGGTCATCGTGCGCCGCGACATCAACGCCACCAACGCACAGCTCGACCTCGGTGCCCTGGCCACCGGCCACTACACCATGCAGATCCGCTCCATCAACGGCGAGCAAGCCACCCGTAAATTCATTGTCAATAAATAATGAATAATTATAAAAACAGAAGCGTCCGGCACCCCGGTGTCGGACGCTTTTTGCTAGCAGCAACTGTCCTCGCGCTCCTCTCCGTCTCCTGCCGTCAGCAACAGCCCGTGCAGCTCGTCGGTGAAGCCCAGGGCACCTACTATAGCATCCTGTACTACGACGCGCAGCAACGCGACCTCCAGCCGCAAATTGACTCGCTCCTCGATGCCTTCGACCTCTCGGCCTCCCTCTGGGTCGACAGTTCGCTCCTGCGCCGCATCAACGCCAACCTTACCGACAGCCTCGACAACATCCTCCACACCCTGCTCTCCCACTCCTCCTTCGTCGAAGAATACACCGGCGGAGCCTTCAACTGCCGCGTGGGACGCCTCGTGCAGGCGTGGGGATTCAGCTTCAAGGAGCGCAGCGAGCCCGACAGCGCCGCGCTGGCAGCCATGCTACAAGCCGTCAACGACACCTTCTCTTTCGACAGCCTCCGGGTCCACAAAAGCCCTGCCACCGAGTTCGACTTCAACGCCATCGCCCAAGGCTACTCGGTCGACCTGCTGGCCCGCATGTTCGACAGTCTGGGCATCGAGAGTTACCTCATCAATGTCGGCGGCGAGGTGATAGCCCATGGCAAAAAGGCCAACGGCAAACCCTGGGCCGTGGGCATCGAGCGTCCTGCCGAGAACCGCTACAGCGCGCCCGATGTCGAGATTTCCATCCCCTTGGTCGACCGCTCCGTGGTCACCTCAGGCAGTTACCGCAAATACTATGAGAAAGACGGCGTGAAATACTCCCACACCATCGACCCCGCCACTGGCCGTCCCGTCACCCACTCGCTCCTCAGCGTCTCGGTGGTCGAGGACGAATGCTGGCTGGCCGACGCTATGGCCACGGCCTATATGGTCATGGGTCTCGATTGGGCCAAAGCCTTCATCGCCGCACACCCCGAGGGACCCGGCACCGACGCCGTGTTCTTCATCTACGACTCCTGTGGCACAATGAAGAGCTATGCCACCCCCGCCTTCAAACAACTGATAAAAAATTAAAGAAACGGCTAATTATGCTAATTAAACTAATTGCTACGCAGGTCAATTACAAGCGAATTACTCGAATTTCGCCTACGGCAGTCCATTCAATTAGAGTAATTAGCCAGAAATTAACCGCGTAAGCAAATTAGTTAAATTAGATAAATTCGCCGTTAAATAAAGAAACACGACATGAAATCAATGACCGGCTATGCCAAAGTACAGTCTGTCTTTGGCGACAAGAAACTAAACATAGAAATCAAGACCCTGAACAGCAAGCAGCTCGACCTCATCGTCAAGGTGCCTGCCGCCTACCGCTCGCACGAGCTCGACATCCGCGCCATGCTGAACCGTCTGGAGCGCGGCAAGGTGGAATGTATCCTCAGCGAGGAGAACACCGACAGCAGCGCCGTTGCCTTCAACCGCGACCTGCTGGCGACCCGCTACCACGCCCTCTGCCAGACCGCCGACGAGCTGCAAGCCCTCAGCGCCGAGAGCCGTCCGGCACTCTTCAACACCCTGGCCGCCATGAGCGACATCTGGAACAGCGCCGGCGACTACGAGATTAGCGACGATCAATGGGCCATTGTCAGCGCCGACGTGCAGCGTGCCATCGACCTCTGCGACCAGTTCCGCAGCCATGAGGGCGCCGTCCTCGAGGTGGACTTCCACAAACATGTCGACCTCATCGAGCAGAAGCTGCGCCTCATCCCTGCCCTCGAAGGCGAGCGCATCGACACCGCCAAGGAGCGCATTAAACGCTACATGGCCGATGCCGCCATCAAGGAGGTCGACGAGAACCGCTTCGAGCAAGAGCTCATCTACTATCTCGAGAAGCTCGACATCACCGAAGAGAAGGTGCGCCTACAGAAACACATCGACTACTTCCGCCAGACCATGGCCGACGAGCCGTCCTGCGGCAAGAAATTGGGCTTTGTGGCACAGGAGATGGGCCGCGAAATCAACACCACCGGTTCCAAGGCCAACCACGCCGGCATCCAGAAGATTGTCGTCGAGATGAAAGACGAGCTGGAGAAAATCAAAGAGCAGCTAGGAAATGTATTGTAAAAGGAGATAAGGAGACAGGAGTTAAGGAGTTAAGACAATACTCTTGGTCAACAAAACATTTGTCTTAACTCCTGTCTCCTTATCTCCTTAACTCCCCACAAAAAAGGCTACCCGATTGGGTAGCCTTTTTTTTGCATTATCGTGTAGGAACTTACTTGATGATAAGTTTCTCGATTTTGCTGAAGGTGTCGTTGGTGACGCGCACGAAGTAGGCACCAGCGGGCATGTTGCTCACGTTGATGGTGGTCTCAGCCTCGGCGTTGATGTTGCGGTTGTAAACCACGCGGCCGCTCATGTCGATGATGCTGCAGTTCACCATACCGGTGACACCGGCAACATTCAGCTTCACAGAGGAAGTGGCGGGGTTGGGCGACAGGGAGAGGTAGCTCTCGGGGGCAACGGGGTCGATGCCGCTGAGATCCCAAGCATGCCAATCGTAATCAACGGTGATGACATAAGGCTCCTGGCTGTTCTGGATGCCGGAGAAGTGCAGGGTGTAAGAGTTACGATAGAGGATGATGTTGCTGGTATCGTAGGGGTAGGGGTCGTGGACATTGGCGTCGTGCTCATAGAGCCAGAAGTTGTTGGCGGGGGCATCGTCGTCCTCGTTGTAGACCTCGGCCTCAACACCGTTGACATAGATGTGGTTAATATAGGTATGGTCTCCGATAGGCTCGATGGAGAAGGACTGGCTGGAACCAACGGCCACCTGGAGGGGCTCGAAGCAGACATCGTCGAGACCACGGGTGATGGTCACACCGAGGGTATCGTTGGTGGAGCAGTCACGACCCACGACGGGAACGCGGTCGACGGGAGAAGGAGTACCCACGATGGGACGAATCATAGGATAGGTGTTGCAGCTCCAACCCATAATCCAGTGGTCGCCGTCGCTGCTAGTACCGGTAGCGTCGCGCACCAGCACGTCGTAAGGCATAGCGGGGGTGTTCTGACGGGCATAAGCCTTGGTAGCCTCGTTGTCGCGGTAGCGGACGCTGGAGTTACCATCGCGGTAGCTGGCCGACTGAGAAGCCACTCTGAACTGGGCAGCACGATAGAGAACGTAACCAATCAGGTAGGAGGTGTTCTTCTTGAGGGTAATCTCATCGAGGAACTTCACGTTGAGGGCGCTGTAGTTGTCGCCGGGCAGGGCATAGGTGGAGGGCAGGTTGTTGACAGCATCTTCGGTGATGGGGAAGAGCAGATTGTCGATACCGGCGGAAAGCTCAACCCAGTCGGTGCCGCCTTCACCATCGGGAACTTCCTCGAAGATGATGGGCATGAGGACACCGCTCTCGGTGGTCATGTCGAGGGGATTCTGCATGTCGGTGGCGGGAACGTACTCAATGCCGCGGAAGACCCAGTTCTCGGGCACTTCGCTACCGGTGACATAGCGGACAACGATTTCGTAGCCAGGATCGAAGGCGTGCTGGTCGTCATCTTCCTGAGTGATGTAGTGGGTCTCGGTGTAAGCCACGCCGAAGGCGGAGTTGGAGGGGACAATGCCGTTATCGCGGCCCCAACGGAAACCGTTGACGCGGTTGCTGTCGGCCTCGTCGAGGAACTCGACATCATCGGAAACAGTGTAGAGAACGGTATCCAGCTCACGGGTCATTTTGCCACCGCCGACGGTGTCGCACTCGGCCTTGACGGCATAGAAGTTGGCACCAAGGGTCTCGGTGTTGAGCGAACGGCCCAGGAAACCACCGGTGAGGGCACCCTGGTTGTGGTAGTTGGCGAAACGGCCAAGGAAGCTGTGGGCACCCCAGTCGAAGTTGGTGTCGATACGGCTGCTGGTGCACATGAAGCCGCGCTCGTTGATCCAAAGTTTGACATCCTGGTCGGTCTGGCCGGCAGCGACGGTGTAAGGAGTGCTGGTGGCAGCCACGGTCCAGTTGCCGTTTTCGGGAGCGTTGGAGATGGTGAGGGTGGTGTTGGCAAGGGGAGTCATGTTGGTGTTACGCACGTGGACGCCATAGCTCATGGGGATGGTCATGCCCTGGGGCATGGTGCCGTAGAAACCGTCGAGAGCGGTGGCGGTGTTGAAGCTCCAGCTCTGGACGCGGTTGTCGGTAACGATGGCGAGGTTGTCGAGGAACCAGCCGTAGCCGTAGGTGGCATACTTTTTGGCATAGACGCGGACACGCAGGGTGATCTCGGTCTGGTTCTTCATGTTGAAGGGCATAACATACTGCACTTTGGAGGCAGCGGAGCTGTTGAGGTCAACATCAACGCCACGGACATTGATTTCGCGAGTGTACCAATCGTTGCCAATCTTATAATCGATGTGGCACTGGTCGGCGAATTTGTAGAAACCCTGGTTGACACCGATGAGCACAACGCGGTCGCCCTGAGGCAGGGTGCGGGTGACGGTGGGCAGGGTGAAGTAGGTGTTGACAATCTTGTTGCTGCTCAAGCCGGGGTTGAAGTCGTAGCCGAAGAACATGAAGCCGTCGTCCTGATAGCCGGGGTCGCCCTCATTGTTGCTGGCACCGATACGGTTGAGAACCCAAGTATAGTCGGTGTCACCGGTAGTAGCATCGATGCAGAAGAAGCGGGCAATCCAAGTGGGATAGAGATCCCAGATGCTGTCCTTGAACTCGGCGCTGTCGGCAAAACGATGCCAACGGGACCAGCTCTGCTCTCTGAGGCTGACAGTGTGGCAGTTGGTGCCAAAGACGCTGTCGGTACCGTCCTGTTTCTTCAAGTGGTCGGTAGAGGCGATGTCACCATAGGTGATCTGGGCCATATCGGCGGTGTTGAAGCGGAAAACGTGGATAGTGTCGTACACATTATCCTTGCTGAAGATGGAGGCCTTGTAGTTAACCTGCTCAACTCCAGCATCCTTGATACTCGGTTTCACAGCGCGATTTCTGCCGAGATCGGGCTGATTCCCCGCGGTTTGTGCAAAGGCAAAGGTGGTGCACAGTGCAAAACCCAAAACCATTAATGCTTTTTTCATTGTTGATGTTTTTTTGAGGTTAATATTATTTATTGTTGAACTTGATTTCAACTTTTTTTGCTTTGCGAAATACGTTTTTTCCTTCCTGTTTCTTTCTATTAAGTATTTTATACTCAATCCAATAAACCACTTTCACACACTATTCCCCACTACATTTTACATTGCAAATATAGCACTTTTTTCCCATACACCAAGAATTTTTTGTTTTTTTAACTTGTAGGAGACGCGGCAGGCCGCGTCTCTACAGAGTGGAGGGTAGGTACCACCGGCATGCCAACAACCTACCAACGACCTACCAACAACCTACCAACTCCTACTGTGGTAGGAGATGATAGGGAGTTGGGTGGAAGTTGATACGGAGTTGATACGGAGTTGATACGGAGTTGGTACGGAGTTGGTAAAGACTTGATACCTCTCAGGGGTTAGTTATCAAGCACTTAGAAAACACCCATTTTTTGTGTTTTCCCGACACAATAAAAGATTTGTTTTTGAGTTATCTTTTATACTGATTTTCACGGCCTGAAGGCCGCGACGCAGGACAAGAGAAGGGACTTTTATATAATAATATAATGAATATATATAAAAAGGGAAATATACTTTTGTGGGTGCTGACGCTGGCAGTGGTGAGCGGGTGCGGAGGAGGAAAGAAGGCCGCCACGACGGAGCGCGGACGCTACGAGCGGCCACCCATCAAGGAGGTGACCGAGGAGGAGCTTGCCGCCGACGGGATGCTTATCGACGCCCTGTCGCTCCAGGAGAGCGGCCGCACCGGCGAGGCCCTCGAAGCCTACGCCCGCACCACGGAGAAGCATCCCGGGTGCGCCGCGGCATGGTATGGCATGAGCCAGCTGCTGGGGGCCAGCGGACGAATCGACAGCGCCGAAGCCTGCGCCAAGCGGGCCGTGGCACTGAACGGCGACAACGTGTGGTACCGCCTGGCGCTGGCACAGGTGCAGCAGCACAAGGGCGACGCCAAAGGACTGGCACAGAACTGGGAGGCCATCGTCAAGGGGCATCCCGAGGTGCTGGAATACTATTACGAGTTGTCGAACGCCTACATCGCCTGCGACGACCTGCCGAAGGCCGTCGAGGTGCTGAACCGCGTGGAGAAGAAGATTGGCGTCACTGAACCCATCTCGCTGCAGAAACAGAAGCTGTGGAACGCCGCCGGCAAGGGCGACAAGGCCATGAAGGAGGTGGAGGCCCTGGCCGACGCCTTCCCCGGAGAGAAACGCTACCAGGCCATCCTGGCCGAGATGCACATGAAGCAGAAGCACTACGCCAAGGCCAAGACCTACTACGACCGCATTGCCGCCGCCGACCCCGCCGACCCCTATATCCACATCCAGCTGGCCGAATACTACAAGGCCATGGGCAAACCCGCCGAGGCCGACAGCGAGATGGTGCGCGCCTTCGACACCCCCGGCCTCGACGGCAAGAGCAAGCTGCAAATCCTCGGCTCGTTCTACACCAACGAGGAGTTTTTCGGCTCGCGCAGCGCCACGGCATTCCGCTTGATGGACAAGGTGATGAAGGACTGCGAGGACAGCGCCGAGTTTGCCGCCTTCTACGGCAACGTGCTCTTCAACCAGGGACGCCTGCCCGAGGCGGCGCACCAGTTCGAGATTGCGCTGAAGCGCGACAGCAGCATGTACGAGGTGTGGGAGTTGCTGCTGGTGAGCCTGGCCAGCAGTCCCCAGGGCGAGGCCAAGGTGGAACGCTATGCCCGCCGTGCGGCACAGCTCTTCCCCGTGCACACGCTGCCCCACTTCCTGCTGGCACAGACGGCCCTGCGGAAGGAACGCTACGACGAGGCCCTCAAGGAGTTGCAGACCGCCGAACGGTGGGGTTTCACCAAGGGATACCTCGAGGCCGAGACCTACGCCCTAATGGGCGAGGCATACTACCGGATGGGCGAATACGACAAGGCGTGGAAGAACTACGAGCGCAGCCTGGAGCTGCAACCCAACGATATGTCGACGCTCAACAACTACGCCTACTATCTCTCGGAGCAACACCTCGAGCTGGAGAAAGCCGAGCGCATGAGCCGCCGCACCATAGAGGCGGAGCCCGACAACGCCAACAGCCTCGACACCTACGCCTGGATTCTCCACCTGATGGGACGCGACAATGAGGCTCTGCCCTATATGAAGAAGGCCGTGAAGCTGGACCCCGGGAGCGAGACGTTGCAGAAGCACCTTGAGGAGATTGAAAAGAAGAAATGAGAAATGAGAAAGGAGAAATGAGAAAGGAGAAAGGAGAAATGAAAAAGGAGAAATGAGAAAGGAGAAAGGTGAAAGGTGAAAGGTGAAAGGAGAAAGGAGAAAGGAGAAATGAAAAATGAGAAAGGAGAAAGGAAAAAGGAGAAAGGAAAAAGGAGAAATGAGAAAGGAGAAAGGTGAAAGGAGAAATGAAAAAGGAGAAAGGAGAAATGAGAAATGAAAAAGGAGAAATGAGAAACTGGAAGATAATACTTTTGATGATACTGGGGGCGATGGTGGTTACGGGCTGCCGCAGCACGAAGACCGCCGTGGGTCCCGCCGCACAGCAGAAGGAGACTCACGACTACACGATGATGACCTTCGCCGGCACGGTGGAGAACCTCAGCGTGACGGGACAGGTGAGGATGGACCGCGACAAGGTGATATGGTGCAGCGTGAACAAATTCATCGAGGTGGGGCGCGCTATGGCCACGCCCGACTCGGTGTGGGTGCAGGTGCCACTGATGGGACGCTTCGAACGGGTGGACTACAACGAACTGAGCCGCATGACCAAACGACACATCACCTTCGCCGACCTGCAAGCCATACTGGAGAGCGACGACTACGAACGGGAAATCACCGAACTGGCCAAGAGCATCGGCCTGTCGGCATCGATAACCATCACCAAAAGAATCAAAGCGGAGAAACTGACGTTCCCGTTCGACAAAGGGAGGAAATAGGGAGATATGGAGATAAGGAGATAAGGAGATAAGGAGATAAGGAGTTAAGGAGATATGGAGTTAAGGAGTTAAGGAGATAAGGAGATATGGAGATATGGAGATAAGGAGTTAAGACAATAGTTCTATATACATTATATATACATGAAAAAACTTATTTTAGGATTGCTGCTGCTGCCGATGACGGTGCTGGCGCAGAACCACCAGGACATGCTGGACGACTCGGCGAAGGTGGTGGTGGACCGCTACCTGCAAATGCTCAACATCGATGGACTGCCGCAGGACAGCCTGCTGGTGATGGAGACCGCCATCACCAACCTCGGGCAGAAAGACACCGTCTGGATGCGGCGCTGGTATGCCGCGCCGAACAAGTTCCGCGTTGAGGTGTGGAACCGCGGCAAGCTGGAGACCGGCATCGTGACCAACGGCCAGGACCGCTTCCGCCGCTACCTGACGGCCTACGGGTCGTGGGAGAGCGCGCCCAGGGAGGACATCGAGAAGAAGATGCAGGGCTACGACTTCCGCGGACCCCTCTACCACTGGCGCGAGAAAGGAGCCACCCTGAGCTGGAACGGCACCACGACCCTCAAGGGCGAGCCGCTGCAAGTGGTGAAGGTGGAATGCCCGGGGATGTACGAACGCTACTACATGTTCGAGCCCGAGAGCGGCCTGCTGACCCTCATCTTCGAGACCGACAAGACCGCGGACGGCAACCACCAGTACACGAAAGACCGCATCGACTGGAAAAGCATCCACGAATACCAGCCCCTGACCACCGGCATCCTGCCCTCGCAGGAGAGCTTCATGCGCCAGGGCGTGCTGACCATTCTGAACAGCACCACCCACTTCGAGGAAATGAACCCCGACATATTCGAGAAAGACTGATGGGAATACTGGCACCTGACGACGACTACTTCATGGGCGAAGCGCTGCGCGAGGCACGCAAGGCCGAGGCCGAGGGCGAGATACCCGTGGGCGCGGTGGTGGTGTGCAACGACACCGTCATCGCCCGTGCCCACAACCAGACGGAGATGCTGCACGACGTGACAGCCCACGCCGAGATGTTGGCCATCACCGCCGCCGCCGAGCATCTGGGGGCCAAGTACCTCACGGGCTGCACGCTCTTCGTCACCCTGGAGCCCTGCGTGATGTGCGCCGGGGCCTTGGGATGGAGCCAGCTGGCACGCATCGTCTACGGCGCCGCTGACGAGAAGCGCGGCTTCGAACGCCTGGGCCACGCCATGCTGCACCCCAAGACCGAGGTGACAGGTGGCGTCCGCGCCGAGGAATGCGCGGCTTTGGTAAAAGAATTCTTTAAACATAAACGATAGCAAAATGAAACCTACATTACTTGTTTTGGCTGCCGGCATGGGCAGCCGCTACGGCGGACTGAAACAGATGGACGGCGTGGGGCCCCACGGCGAGACCATCCTGGACTACAGCGTCAACGACGCTATTCGTGCCGGCTTCGGCAAGGCGGTGTTTGTCATCCGCAAAAGCTTCGCCGACAACTTCAAGCAGCACGTCAACGCCGAGCACTACGGCAACAAGATAGCCGTGGAGTATGTGTATCAGGAACTCGACAAGCTGCCCGCGGGCTTCAAGGTCCCCGAAGGCAGAGAGAAACCCTGGGGCACCAACCATGCCATCCTCATGGCCAAAGAGGTTATCCATGAACCCTTCGCCATCATCAACGCCGACGACTTCTACGGCCGCGACGCCTTCGAGGTGATGGCCAAGCACTTGATGACACTCGACGGCACCAAGGGCAAATACTGCATGGTGGGATACCGCCTGGAGAACACCTTGAGCGAGAACGGCACCGTGAGCCGCGGCGTGTGCGAGACCTCGGCAGAGGGCCTGCTCATCGGCATGACGGAGCGCACCTCCATCGGCCGCACGGCCAACGGCATCGAATACAAGGACACCGACGGCAGCATGCACCCGCTGGCAGCCGACGCCACGGTGAGCATGAACCTCTTCGGCTTCACGCCCGACTATTTCGAGAAGAGCGAGGAACTGTTCGTGGAGTTCCTGAAGGAGCACGGCCAGGAGCTGAAGAGCGAGTATTACATCCCCTTCGCGGTGAACACCTTCATCCATAGCGGCTACGCCACGATGACGGTGCTGAAGACCACCGCCCAGTGGTTCGGCGTCACCTACAAAGAAGACCGTCCCATGGTCGTCGCCCGCCTGGCCAAGCTGCACGAGCAAGGCGTGTACTAAGCTCCCCGCCTGCGGCGGAAATCTTGGAAATCTTTGAAATTCATGTCGAGGTTTTCGCCTATCACGCAGAGGCTTGTCAAATCTTGGAAATCCGGATTAATCTAACCATTATGGAAGACCGTTTGCAATCATTATCGTACGAAATCCGTGGTGCTGCCATGGATGTGTACAATTATTTCGGTCCCGGGCTACTTGAATCCTTATATGAAAAGGCCATGATAGTGGAACTGCGGAACAGGGAGATTCCCGTATTGTCGCAGGTTCCTCTGAAAGTATCCTACAAAGGTCAGATTATTGATGCAGACTACAGACTCGACCTTCTGGTTGACGACCTGATTATCATCGAACTCAAATCGGTATCCGAGATAACTCCGTTACACTACAAGCAACTGAGGAGTTATCTGAAGATTGCCAACAAACCTTTGGGTTGGCTTATCAACTTTAACGAGAACGATTTCTCCCGCGGCATGATAAAGGTTCCCAACCGATACTTTGTTCCCTAGCCCGCGAAGCGGAAGAAAAAAGATTCTTACAGATTTCCAAGATTTGCCATGTCCCAAGGAGAAGAAAAAAATAATTTCCAAGATTTCCAGGATTTCGCGAAGCGGGAAATATTTGCTTTCGCCAGGGAGCATCAGGACGAGGATACCGCGAGGCTGCTGCTGAGTGCCGCGCGGTATCCTCATATTGATATGCCGACGGCGGTGCAGCAGATTGAGGGGCTGCGGACGGCCCGGGAGAAATGGCCGTCGCTGATGGAGTGCGAGGATTTCATGTACCCTCCACGGCTGAACCGCGAGCAATCCTCGTCGGAGACGACAGCACGCTATAAGGCCAACATCCTGCTCGCTGCGTTCGCGACATCTATAAATCCAGATATAGATTTATTGATTACGCCGAAGGTGGGAGAAAGAGTTGCCGACCTTACGGGTGGCATGGGAATCGACACGCTGGCCTTCGCCAAGGTGGCGGAGCATGTGGACTATGTGGAGCGCGACCCGATGCTCTGTTCTTTGATGGTGCACAACCTCCGCGCCCTCGGCATCACGAACGTCACTGTCCACTGCGCCGACAGCATGGAGTGGCTGGCGACCGCTGGCCACTTCGGCCTCATCTTCATTGATCCAGCACGACGCGCCACTTCGGGCCGCAAAGTGGCGGCCTTCGAGGACTGCACCCCCAACATAATAGAACATGCCGGCCTGCTGCGCTCCCATTGCCTGCGGCTAATGGTCAAGGCCAGCCCCATGATTGACATCGACCTGGCCTGCCGACAGCTGGGTGATGTGGGCGAGGTACACATCGTGGGAGTCAAGGGCGAATGCAAGGAGGTGCTGTTTGTGTGCGGCGAGTCGACAGGCGAGCCGCGAGTCACTTGCGGCGACTTCTCTTTTACCAGAGCCGAGGAGGCCGCAACAGAAAGTCGATACTGCCAGAACGTGAGTCGTTACCTCTACGAGCCGGACGCCACGCTGATGAAGGCTGGCCCCTTCAAACTCATCGGTCAACGCTATGGGCTGGCACAGCTGGGGCGCAACACCCACCTCTACACCTCCGACGAGCGCGTCGACGAATTCCCGGGACGCGTGTTCGAGGTGTTGCAGGAGCTGAAACTCAGCCGCAAGGAGGTGCTGACCGCCATTCCGGGCGGCAAAGCCCATGTGGTGACAAGGAGCTACCCCGTGGAGGCCGCGGCGCTGCAACGCCAGTTGGGCCTCAAGGAGGGTGGCGAGAGGTTCGTCGTCGCCACCACCGTAGGGAGCCGAAAAAGCGGTTTTCTATGCAAAATGTAAAAAAATATTTTGCCAGTTGAAAAAATGTTCGTAACTTTGCACTCTCCAAAAATGGGGAAGTTGCATCTTGTCTACCCGTTCAAGTTGCACTTTCTCAGGTTGATAAACATGGAGACCAATTATCCGTCAGCGGTCAAAATGCGATGCAATCGGAGGAGAAAAGACGAAAAGAGATAGAGCGATAGGGTGATAAAGCAGTAAAGCATGCGAAAAAATGCGAACTTTAAAACTCTACAACTCTAAAACTTTAAAACAAAGAAAAACATCATCGTTAGTAAAATAAAAAAATGAGTACGTTAAGTTACAAAACCGTATCAGCCAACAAGCAGACCGTCCAGAAGGAATGGGTGCTGGTTGATGCCGAAGGACAGACCGTAGGTCGCCTGGCTACCCGCGTGGCCAACATTCTGCGCGGCAAGACCAAGCCCTGCTTCACCCCGCACGTCGATTGCGGCGACAATGTCATCATCATCAACGCCGAGAAGGTTGTCTTCAGCGGCAAGAAGGAGACTGACAAGATTTATCAGCGCTACACCGGTTATCCCGGCGGCCAGCGTGAGACCACCCCTGCCAAGGTGCGCGCCACCCACCCTGAGCGTATCCTCGAGCACGCCATCCGCGGCATGCTTCCGAAGAACCGCCTCGGCGATGCCCTCTACCGCAACCTCCACATCTATGCCGGCAGCGAGCATCCCCACCAGGGTCAGAACCCCAAAGCCATTAATATTAACGAAGTTAGATAAAAAGAGATATGGCAGAAGTTATCAACACCATTGGTAGAAGAAAAACCGCCGTGGCCCGCGTCTATATGACCCTCGGCAATGGCGAAATCAAGGTCAACGGCCGCGACTACAAGGAGTATTTCCCCACCGGTCCGCTGCAGTACATCGTGAACCAGGCTTTCGCCGTGGCCAACGCCGAAGGCAAATGGGATGTCAAAGCCAACCTCGACGGTGGCGGCATCACCGGCCAGGCCCAGGCCCTGCGTATGGCTATCGCCCGCGCCCTCTGCGAGAACAACATCGAGGATCGCCCCGCCCTGAAGAAGGAAGGCTTCCTGATGCGTGACCCGCGTATGGTCGAGCGTAAGAAAGCCGGTCAGCCCAAGGCCCGTAAGCGCTTCCAGTTCAGCAAGCGTTAAAAGAAAAGTCCTAGAAAATCTAGATTGTCTAGAATATCTAGAAAGTTTAGTATCCAAATCATCAGGATGTACCGCTGCGTTGATACTCCGAGCAGCATAGGACAGCCGGAAAACACAGCCCTAAGGTCTGCCTGACGATTGGTAAAAGTTTAACAACAAAAAGGAAAGTAAACAAACATGAACGAACTCAAATTCGAAGAACTGCTCGAGGCTGGTTGCCACTTCGGCCACCTCAAGCGCAAATGGAATCCCAAAATGGCTCCTTATATCTTCAAGGAGCACAACGGCATTCACGTCATCGACCTCCAGAAAACCATCGTCAAAGCCGACGAGGCCGCCGCTGCCCTGAAGCAGATGGCCAAGAGCGGCAAGAAGGTCCTCTTCGTGGCCACCAAGAAGCAGGCCAAAGAGGTCGTCGCCGAGATGGCTAAGAGCGTGGACATGCCCTTCGTCACCGAGCGTTGGCCGGGCGGTATGCTCACCAACTTCCAGACCATCCGCAAGGCTGTCAAGAAGATGAACAGCCTCGATGCTCTGATGCACGACAAGGATTTCAACAATATCAGCAAGCGTGAGCGCCTCCAGGTGCAGCGCGAGCGTGCCAAGCTCGACAAGAACCTCGGTTCTATCGCCGACCTCACCCGTCTGCCCAGTGCCCTGTTCGTCATCGACATCAACAAGGAGCACATTGCCGTCGCCGAGGCCCGCCGCCTGAACATCCCCACCTTCGCCCTCGTGGACACCAACACCAACCCCGAGCTTATCGACTTCCCGATTCCCGCTAACGATGATGCGTCGAAGTCGATTGCCGCCATCCTCAAGCACATGTGCGAGGCCATCCAGGAAGGTCTGAACGAGCGCGCCCTCGACAAGGACGCCCAGGCCGAGGAAGAGGCTCCCGTCGAGGCCGCCGAGGCCCCCGTCGAGAAGAAGACCCGCGCCCGCCGTCCCCGCAAGAGCGATGAGGCCCCCAAGGCCGAGGAAG
>DECD01000043.1:60365-76976 GCA_002349055.1 Bacteroidales bacterium UBA2939
GCCCTCGTCGAGACCGACGGCGACATGCAGAAAGCTATTGAGCTGCTCCGCCAGAAAGGCCAGAAGATGGCCGCCAAGCGCGCCGACCGCGACGCCAACGAAGGCTGCGTCCTCGCCAAGACCACCGGCAACTTCGGCGCCCTCATCATGGTCAGCTGCGAGACCGACTTCGTCGCCACCAACGCCGGCTTCGTCGACTTCACCAACAGCATTATCGACACCGCCATGGCTCAGCACATCACCACCAAGGAAGAGGTGCTCAACATGGACCTCAACGGTGCCAAGGTCGCTGACGCCATCACCGACCAGATCGCCAAGATCGGCGAGAAGATCGAACTGGCCCACTTCGAGACCATCGAGGCCGAGAAGGTCTATGCTTACGTCCATCCGGGCAACCGCATGGCCTCCATCGTCGGACTGAACAAGGCCGGTTACGACCAGGTCGGTCACGACATCGCCATGCAGGTTGTCGCCATGCGTCCCGTGGCCCTCGACGCCGAGAGCGTGCCCCAGGAAATCAAGGACCAGGAGCTCCGCGTGGCCGTCGAGAAGACCAAGGAAGAGCTCATCGGCAAGGCCGTTGACGCCGCCCTCAAGAAAGCCGGCATCAACCCCGCCCACGTCGATAGCGAGGAGCACATGGCCTCCAACATGGGCAAAGGCTGGATCACCGAGGAGCAGGTCAACCAGGCCCGCCAGATCAAAGAGCAGGTCGCTGCCGAGAAGGCCGCCCAGCTCAGCGAGCAGCAGATCAACCAGATTGCCAACGGCCGTCTGAACAAGTACTTCCAGGAGAACACCCTCATGGAGCAGGAGTACATCATGGAAGCCAAGGTGAAGGTGAAAGACTTCATCGCCAAGGCCGACAAGGATCTGAAGTGCACCGGCTTCAAGCGCCTCGAACTTGGCGCTTAAAGCCAAACGGTACATACACAAACAAAGGGCAATCCATACGGGTTGCCCTTTCTTTGTGTCTCAAAAGGTCGCTAACGTACTTTATCGGACGATGACTTTCACGCCGTCTTTCTCAAAGTATTGGAATGGAGGGTTGGCCGGATTAGGGTCGGGTGTGTATTCCTCTGGGCTAATAATGTCCTCGGAGCTAATTCTAACGGCGCCTTGCGTTGGCCAATTTTCTTTTGGGGGTGGGATACAATGTTTCCTGTCGAATAACACTGGCAGGTTGTACGGTACCCGAACAGGTTTCCCTTTTTGCATACCGGGCTTCCATTGGGGCATCATTTTGACGATACGTATGGCTTCAGCGCCACAACCACCACCGATGTTACGGAGTAGGCGAGGGTTCAGTACCGTGCCGTCGGTGTCAATGACAAAGGAGACATACACCTTGCCATATATATTGTTTTCCGCCGCTATTCGCGGGTACTGCATATTGTCCTCAATAAACTTTTGCAAGGCCTCCATTCCGCCAGGGAACTCGGGGCCTTCGTCAACTTGTACGAAGAGAAGGTCTTTATCTATTTCACCCTCTACCAGCTCGCCATCATTCGGAATTACAGACTCGATAGGCAACGTATCATTAACATCATGCACTGTAAAACCACCAAGGTAGATGTCGTCAGGGAGCTCCGGTTCGCGCCACACTGGTTGGGCGCTGTCGGCCGTACGGGTGGTGTCAACGTTGGCAGGAGTAGTGTCGATGGTGAGCTGTGTCTTGCTGCCTTGGGGCGACGAAGGTCCGTTGCCGCATGAGGCGAGACCCAGTGCGAGGCCGGCGACAGTGGCCACCTTGCCAATGCGCAGACGGTCGGCCAGCGCGTTCTCCAGATACCGCACCTCGGCTTCGCATCTAGGGCAGGTGCCACGGCACTCGCCCTTGTAGGTGCACTCCTCTATCTCCAGAGAAATCTCATTCTCCTCGGCAATGCGCTTCCGCACCTCCTTCAGCTGGTTGCAGATGTTCTTCCCGTGTGTCATAGTGTTATCATTTATCATAATGTTGTTTCCCCGTAAACGGTTGGAAAATATTGTGTAAGCGCACGATGACTAGTCGTTCTTGGGGAGTTTAAAATTGACAGGCAGGTTGAACTGCACACGGACGGGAACGCCTCTCTGCTCGCCTGGCGACCATTTCGGCATTGTCTTCACCAGGCGGATGGCTTCCTCGCCACAACCACTGCCGATGTCGCGCAAAACCTTGGGGTTGGTGACGGTGCCGTCCTTCTCAACAACAAAGGTGACATACACCCTGCCCTCAATCCGTTTCTCCAGAGCTTCCTTAGGGTAGCGCAGACTGTCCTGTATGAATTTATAGAGAGCCTCCGTGCCACCAGGAAACATGGGCTCAGTCTCTTGTATGCATCCTAACAATGGTCCGTCACCAATGTTGAGTCCAACGGTGTCGGATGCTTTGATGGAGATGTGCGGTGTCAGCTGCACCCGATCTTCTTGTGCCGACACGGTGCTTCCCGCCATAAGGGCCAAGGCCACACCCGCCACGCGGACGACCTTGCCCAAAGATTGGCGGTCGGCCAGGGCGTTCTCCAAGTAGCGCACCTCGGCCTCGCAACGCGGACAGGTGCCGCGGCACTCGCCCTTGTAGGTGCACTCCTCTATCTCCAGAGAAATCTCATTCTCCTCGGCAATGCGCTTCCGCACCTCCTTCAACTGATTGCAGATGTTCTTCCCGTGGGTCATTGCATGATTTTTGATGCAAAGATACGACATTTTCTCCATGTGACAAAATTTTTGTATCTTTGCACGCGGAAAACTATGGCGAAGAAACAGAAATACTACGTGGTGTGGCAGGGCAGGAAGCCGGGCATCTACAGCGACTGGGACGAGTGCAAGGAGCAGGTCGTGGGCGTGCAGGGGGCACAGTACAAGGGCTTCGACAGCATGGCCGAAGCTGAGGCGGCGAGCAGGCTGCCGTATAATAGTGTGGTCGCCAGCAACACTAGAATATCTAGAGAATCTAGTGCTTCTAGTGTTCTCGTCATCGACGAGAACGGCATGACCGCCGTGAAGCCCGGCACCGAAAACCCGCCCGTACTCGATGCCCTGGCCGTCGATGCCGCCTGCAGCGGCAACCCCGGCGTGATGGAGTACCAGGGCATCTACATCCCCACGCGCACCCGCGTCTTCCACTATCGCGCCGAGAAGGGCACCAACAATATCGGCGAGTTCCTGGCCATAGTGCACGGTCTGAGCTACCTCAAGAAGCACCGCCTCAACCAGATTATCTACAGCGACTCCGTCAACGCCATCAGCTGGGTGCGGCAGAAGGTGTGCAAGAGCAAGCTGGTGGAGGACGCCAGCACCGCCGAGCTGTGGGACTACATCCACCGCGCCGAGAACTGGCTCCGCACCAACAGCTACACAACCGAGATACGCAAGTGGGACACCGACCGTTGGGGAGAAATCCCCGCAGATTTCGGCCGGAAGTAATCTCCCGCCTGCGACGTAAACCATAAATCCAATGAATACTCGTAATCTTCGTTTCCGTTCCAATAGGGTAAGAGATATCGTCAGCCTCTTCCATGAGGAGCTGGACAGCATGTACGGCAGCGGCGAGGTGGGTGTGTTCCTCGACATGCTCTTCGAGGCCTTCCTCGGCTGGGACAAGGTGCGGCTGCTGACCTCGAAGGAGCAGACCATCGACCAGAGCGACCTGCTGCGCTTCCACTGGGCGCTCGAAGATCTCAAACAATACCGCCCCATACAACATATCATAGGCTATACCGACTTTTGCGGCTGTCGCATCTCGGTGAGTCCCGACGTACTCATCCCCCGCCCCGAAACCGAAGAAATGGTCAACAGCCTCACCCCCGGCCCCTCTCCGCACGGAGAGGGGAGTAGAATTCTCGACTTGTGTACCGGCAGCGGCTGCATCGCCATAACCCTGAAAAAAACCTTTCCGAAGGCCGACGTGACAGCCGTGGACATCTCTCCTGCTGCACTGAAGATAGCGCTGGAGAACGCGAAAAACAACGGCGCAGACATCCGCTTCATGCAAGCCGATGTGCTTAATGGGGTTGATGGGTTGAGTGGATCTTATGGGCTTATCGTCAGCAATCCGCCATACGTCATGGAGAAAGAGCGGGCACAGATGCAGCGCAACGTCCTAGATTACGACCCAGCTTTGGCCCTCTTCGTCCCCGACGACGATCCGCTGCGGTTCTACAAGGCAATAGCCAATATCGCCAAGGAACACCTGGCCGAGGACGGTATGCTTGTGGTGGAGATAAACGAATCTCTTGCCGACAAAACCTGCGAACTGTTCCATAAACAAGGCTTCAGTCCCGAAGTTCACGACGACTTCCGCGGCAAGCACCGCTGGGTCAGCGCTGTTTGGAATCCATGATGATGGTGACGGGGCCGTCGTTGACCAGCGACACCTGCATGTCGGCACCGAACTCGCCCGTCTGTATCTCTTTGCCGAAGAGGTCCTGTAGCTTGGCAACGAATTTCTCGTACATCGGCACGGCGAACTCCGGCCGCGAGGCGTGGATGTAGCTGGGGCGGTTGCCCTTCTTGGTCGAAGCCATGAGAGTAAACTGGCTCACCACCAGGATGCCGCTGCCGGCGACCTCTGTTATCGGCAGGTTCATCACCCCCTCGCCGTCGTCGAAGATACGCATCTGCACCACCTTGCGGCAGAGATAGTCAATATCCTCGTCGGTATCCTCGTCGCAGATACCCACCAGAATCAGCAACCCCTCCCCTATCTCGCTTTTGCGACGCGCTGCGATGT
This sequence comes from Bacteroidales bacterium UBA2939, assembly GCA_002349055.1. Lineage (GTDB taxonomy): Bacteria > Bacteroidota > Bacteroidia > Bacteroidales > P3 > Colimorpha. The sequence goes on from DECD01000043.1 coordinate 65,080, forward strand.
CTACCGCAGCCGACAGCACACGTTGAACCACCAGTTTCATCGTTTCTAGTCTTTTATTTCCATTTTCATTATTTCGCCACTGTCCCTGCGCAAGAAATAGATTCCCTTGGGCATGGACTTCAGCTGTCCCTCGCGGCTTCCCGCGGGAAGCACCTGACGGCCGTAGCGGTCGTAGGCTGCAAAGCCTTCGCTCGGCGGCAACACCAGCCCGAAATACTGGGCATATTCGTTCACCATGGCCTCGGGCTCGGTGCGCAGGAAATCGTCAATCACCTCGACCGACATCCGCCACCGCAGCATCGACGACGGCTTGTCAAACCGCCGTATCTGGTACGGCACCTCGCTCTCCACCTGCCTCACAATGTCGGCCAGCATCGGCCCCGTATGGCTGTAGGCAAAGTGGGTGCGCACAATCTCGCGCAGCCGTCCCATCGACCTCTCGAGGAACCTCCTGCTGCCAAAGAGGCGGCGGAAGAGCAGCGTGGACCGCAGCGTGGTATGGGTGCTGGGGCCCGAGGCTTTGTAAGTCATATAGTCGAGGATGGCGGCATTGTCGGGGAACGACGAGAGTGCGCCGTCGGCATCGAAGAATATCCAACGCCACTTCCTGCCGGGAGCCGCCCACTGGCGCACATTGCTCACCGGCCAGTCGTCGTTGAGGATGAGTATCTGCATCAGCATGTAGTCCATCACGGCGTCGATGTCGACCTGCGAGGCCAGATAATCATAGTCCGCCTCGCGCTCAAGGTCGGCACCCTCAAGCCATCGGTACAGCTCGTCCCACCTCGTCGCCGTACCATTCTCCACCTCGTCGCCCCAGTAGGTCAGCAGGTCTACATCTTTGCTAGAGACATGGTGGCGTTCCTCCACGAAATGCTCGTCGGCCTTCTCCTCGAGAAAATAGATGCCCCAGTATTCACCGTTGATGAAGAGCACCACAGGTCGCGTGGCCAGGTGGTCGAAGCGCAGCGAGTCGGCAATCTGCTGGCAGAGCCAGTCCTCGATGCCGGTGCCGCTCCACGACGTGGACCACGGACGCAGCACCAGGCGGCGGTAGCTTCCTCGCGCCTGCTCGCCGAAGAATGGGTGGCGAAAAGTCCGCTCGCCATAGTCATTCCGGGCGTAGAGCGACAGGCCCTTCTGCGCCAGCACACGCTGGCTGTTGCCGTGGGCACGCAGGCCGCAGGTCTGCTCCATCACGCTGCCGTCCACATCATAGTAGGCAAACGACACCTCGCGCTCCCATTGGCGGCCGCGCTGAAAATAGTTACCCGTACTGTAGGCATAGCGCGAGTCGTGGTACCATCCCGGCACAAAGAGTCCCGTGTCGTGGTCGAACAAACTGAGCGAGTCGGCGCACAGCGACACCACGGGCAGCGTAATCCTCCGCCCCAGCAGGCTGTCTATCAGATACGAGTGTGTCGTCACCGGCGAGCAGCGGTAGCCGTCGGTGTCGAAGGCTGCAGCACGCACCACGATGATTCGCTCCACCGCCTCAGGCGCAAACCAGCGGTCGGCAGGCACCGTGGGCACACGGTAGAGGCTAGAAGTCGAATAGCAGGCTTCCGTCAGCGCAATCGGTGCACGGTAAAGCGTATCGCACTCCGTGGGCTCGTTGCCGTTCAAGGTGTAGTGTATCGTGTAGGGGCCCGCGCCCTGCGGGACGTAATCGAGCGTCATCGATAGGGTGAAGGTGTCGGCATAGAAGCCGCCTTCGTGCGAGAACGACACCACCTGTCCCGTGGCCGACGACAGCGCCGCCAGCAACAGAACAAAGTATATGCCAAGCGCTCGCATGAAGAAAAAGGCTATTCCACAACAGTGAGTTTGGCGAACTTGAGCATCAGCTGCTTCTGGCCCACTCCCTCGAAGAAGACCGTGGCCTTGCGCGAGTCACCGGCGCCCTCGACCCCCAGCACCTTGCCGATGCCGAATTTCTCGTGGCTCACCCGCATGCCGGGCATGATGCTGTTGATGGCGGCCGGCGTGTTGGGGACAGCCGCCGTGCGCGGCTTCTGGATAGTACTAGAATGTCTAGAACTACTAGTACTACTAGAGCTACTAGAACTACTAGCCGGTTTCCCGGCATTGAAGAAGGCCCTCGGCAGCGTCCCCGGCTCGGGCATGCTGCGTCGCTGCGACGGTATCTCGATATACTGCGGGTCTATCTCCTCCACAAAGCGGCTCACCTCGCCGCCCATGCGCTGGCCGTTGTTGAAGCGCGTCTGAGCATAGCTCAGGGTCACCTGCTTCTCGGCCCTCGTCACCGCCACATAGAACAATCGGCGTTCCTCCTCCAGTTCGGGACGGCTCGAGGCCAGGAACGACGGGAAAATCTGCTCCTCCATGCCCACCACGAAGACGTAGGGAAACTCCAATCCCTTGGCGGCGTGGATGGTCATCAGGCTCACCTTGTCGGCATCCTTGTCTTTGTCCTTGTCCTCGCTGGTGTAGAGCAGCACCTGCTGGAGAAACTCGTCGAGATGCCTCACCTCTTGCATCTCACTCCCCTCTCCGTCCGGAGAGGGGCTGGGGGTGAGGCTTTCTTCGCAGAACTCCTGCACTCCGTTCAGCAACTCGTCGATATTGTCGATGCGCTCGGCGCTCTCGGGGTCGTCCTCCTCGCGCAGGGCTTTTATGATGCCGCTGGCGTAGACAATCTGCTTGGCCAGCGTGAAGGCGTCGGTGGTGGGCACCTCGGCACCAAAGCGCTTCATCATGTAGACGAACTCGGTGATTTTCTGCACCGCGCCGCTCTGTATCGGCAAGCCGAAATCACCGATATTCTCCAGCACCGTCCAGATGCTCACGTCGTTGTCGGCCGCCGCCACGCGTATCTTGTCCATAGTGGTCTGGCCGATGCCGCGCGTGGGATAGTTGATGACGCGCACCAGGCTCTCGTCGTCGTGGGGGTTGATGGCCAGGCGCAGGTAGGCCAGCACGTCCTTCACCTCGCGGCGTCCGTAGAACGACAGACCCTGGTAAATCTTGTAGGGGATGTTCATCTTCCTCAGCGCATCCTCGATAGAGCGCGAGAGGGAGTTCTGGCGGTAGAGCACCGCGAAGTCGCGGTAGTCGGCATCCTCGCCGAGGCGCAGGTTCTGGATTGAGTCAGCCACCCGCATGCCCTCGTCCTTCTCGTCGGCGGCACGGATAAGCTTGATGCGGCTGCCCACGCCGTTGTCGCTCCACAGCTCCTTCTGTATCTGGTCGCGGTTGCGGCTGATGATGCTGTTGGCGGCGTTGACGATGTTCTTCGTCGAGCGGTAGTTCTGCTCCAGCTTGAAGAGCTGCATCGTCGGATAGTCGCGCTTGAAGTTGAAGATATTCTGGATATTGGCCCCGCGGAAGGCGTAGATGCTTTGCGCGTCGTCGCCCACCACACAGATGTTCTGGTTCCGCGCCGCCAGCTTCTTCACAATCAGGTACTGCGCATAGTTGGTGTCCTGGTACTCGTCCACCATGATATAGTGGAACCTTTGCTGGTACTTGAGCAGCACGTCAGGGAAGTCACGCAACAGGATGTTCATGTTGAACAGCAGGTCGTCGAAGTCCATGGCGTTCGAGTTGTGCAGCCGCTGGTCGTACATCTGGTAGATGGTGCCTATGGCGGGACGCTTGCTGTCGATGTCCGTCTGGTAGATTTCGGGATTCTCCTGATAGTCCTTGGGGCCCATCAGGTTGCTCTTGGCCATCGAGATGCGGCTCATCACCGTGGAGGGCTTGTAGGTCTTGGGGTCGAGGTTCAGCTGCTTGACAATCTGCTTGATGGCCGACTTCGAGTCGTCGGTGTCGTAGATGGTGAAACTCGAGGTGTAGCCCAGCTTCGTGGCCTCGGCGCGCAGCACGCGGGCGAAGATTGAGTGGAAGGTGCCCATCCACAGGTTGCGGCCCTCGCCACCCACCAGCTTGATGATTCTTTCCTTCATCTCGTTGGCCGCCTTGTTGGTAAATGTCAGTGCCAGAATATGGAACGGGTCCACGCCCAGCTCCATCAGGTGGGCTATGCGGTAGGTCAGCGTGCGCGTCTTGCCGCTGCCGGCTCCGGCGATAATCATCACCGGCCCATCGACACACTCGGCGGCCTCACGCTGGGGTTCATTCAGTTGTTCAAGCAATTCACTCATTTTTTCCCTTCAAATTTAAACTGCAAAGATACGAAAAATTTTCCAACCCTCACGGCTTTTTTTCACCCTCTCCCATTTCTCCTTTCTAAAACAGCCGGGAGGGGCCACCCTTGCGGGTGGCCCCTCCCGGTTTCAGCCCCTCTCGGCATGCCTCACTCCACCAGCAGCCGGTGGCTGACAATGCCTTTGGCTATGGCCAGCTTGACGAGGTAGGCTCCTTTGGGCAAAGCGCTCACGTCGATGTCGACCTTGGGGCCTCTCACCTCGAAAGCCGACACCTCGCGGCCTGCCGCGTCTCCCGGTAGACCCCATTGCGTGAGGAGACGCGGCCTGCCGCGTCTCTACAGCATACAAACACCCTACCAACTCCTACCATGGTAGGAGTTGGTAGGGAGATGGGTAGGAGTTGATAGGGAGATGGTAAAGAGTTGATAGATAGACAACGCTAATTATCAGGTAGTTGCAAGGGCGTCAATTTTGACGGTTCGGAGGTTGGCGACAGAATCGTAGAAACGGACGCTTAACGACTGGCGTACAGAGACTTCGAGCGAGCAGTCGAGGTTAAAGTCCTGCTTCTCGGGTTTGAGATCGAACTCCTTGAGGATGCGCATCACGTCGTTCATGGTCTCGTAGGCGAAGGAGAGGCGGTAGCGGCAGTCGATGGTTTTTTCCACGATGGTGGCGTGGTCGATGGCGTCGCGCGCTGCGGCTTTGTAGGCGTTGGCCAAGCCGCTGGCGCCGAGGAGGATGCCGCCGAAATAGCGCACCACGACGATGAGGGTGTCGGTGAGGTCGGCCGAGAGGAGCTGGCCGTGGATGGGACGGCCTCCGGTGCCGGAGGGTTCGCCGTCGTCGTTGGCGCGGAAAGCATCCTTGCGGGGACCGAGGATATAGGCGTAGCAGTGGTGGCGCGCGTCGAAATAGTCTTTGCGCAGTTGCTCCAGGTGCGCCTTGATTTCCTCCTGAGAGCGAACGGGATAGGCGAAAGCCAGGAACTTGGAGCCTTTCTCCTTGTAGATGCCTTCCGAGGGGGCGGCGAGGGTTTTATAGGTGTCGTCAAACATAGAGGTTGATACGTTGATAGGTTGATACGTTGATAGGTTGATACGTTGATAGGTTGATAGGTTGATAGGTTGATAGGTTGCCGCAATATCGTATCAACGTATCAACGTATCAACAATTACAATGCGGTTGGGGTCGATGGGTGGGATTTCGGGGGCTTTGAGGCCGGAGCCGAGGATTTGGGGGCTGCGGAGGATGCGCACCTCGTCGTAGAGGCCGCTGGCGATGAAAGCGTCGAGCACCTGCCGGCCACCTTCGACGATGACACTCTGCAACCTGGCCTCATAGAGGGCTTGCAGGGTTTCTTCGACAGTAGGGGTCTGTAGTATCATCAGCTCCTCCCCTAAGTTAGGGGAGGGGGACCGCCGCTCTGCGGTGGTGGAGGAGTGTGCCAGACGTCCGCGTCTATCAAGTACCACCCGCTGTGGCGCAGGGCCGAGGTAGTGGCGCGGCGTGAGGCTTGGCTTGTCCAATAGATATGTCTCGCTTCCCACGAGGATGGCGGCCTCCTCGGTGCGCCAGCGGTGGTTGAGGCGGTTCTGCCGCTGAGTGGAGAGCCAGTAGGGGCCAGGGGCCGAGGGGGCCATGAAGCCGTCCTGGCTCTCGGCCCATTTGAGGATGACGTAGGGGCGATGCTGCTCCATGAAGGTGAAGAAGCGGCGGTTGAGTGCCCTACCCTCTTCCTCCAGCACATGGCGCACCACCTCGATGCCGGCGGCCTCGAGCTTGCGGAAGCCGTTGCCGGCCACCAAGGGGTTGGGGTCGTCGTTGCAGCAGACCACCCGCTTGATGCCTTTCTCGACGATGAGGTCGGCGCAGGGAGGGGTCTTACCATAGTGGGAGCAGGGCTCGAGGTTGACGTACAAGGTGAGAGGTGAAAGGTGAGAGGTGAAAGGTAATCGCAGAAGCGCATTCCTTTCGGCGTGGTTGTGGCCGTATTCTTGATGGTAGCCCTCGCACACCACTTTCCACTCTCCACTTTCCACTTCACTCACCACCACGCAGCCCACCAGCGGGTTGGGGCGCACACGCCCCAGGCCGTTGGCGGCCAGTTGCAGGCAACGCCGCATATAATGTTCGTCAATAGTCTTGTCCATCGTTGTCTTTAAAAAAAGGCGCCTGCCATCTACCGATGGCCGGCGCCCGGCTTGATATGCTTGCTTACGTTTTCCTTTTTTGTTTAACTGCACTTGCTCCAGCCGCAGTTGGGGCAGCTCTTGCAGCCGCTGTTGTAGACGAGCTTGCTGCCGCAGTCGGGGCATACCTCGTCGGTCTCGGTGCCGTCCTTGATGTAGCGTTTCAGGGCACGGGCCACGCCGTTGCTCCAGGTGGTGATGCTGTCGGTGTCGAAGTTGAGCTTGCCGATGAGTTCCACCACGTTGGGGATGGGCATGCCGTGACGCAGGATGCCCGAGATGAGCTTGGCGTAGTTCCAATATTCCTTGCGGAACATGCGCGAGAGACCCTCCATGGTGATGTGGTAGCCGTCCTGGTCGAGGAACTGGAAGTCGTAGCGTGCATGCTCGTCGCCTTTCTCCTTGACGCGGATGACCCAGCCTTTCTCGACCCACTTGGGCAGGAGGAAGTTCTCGGCACGGCCGGTGAATATCTCGTAGGGACGGCCTTCGTACATGCCGACGACGGCAATCCAGTCTTCCTTCTCGTTCTTGAAACGCACCACCTCGGCCTCGAGTTTCTTGGGACGCTTGGGGGCCTTGCTCTCGCCGAAGCAGGGGTTGTCCTTCTTGCCCTCGTTGGTGCTCACCAGCACACCGGTACGCGAGCCGTCGCGGTAGATGGTGCAGCCCTTGCAGCCACTCTCCCAGGCGGTCTCGTAAATCTTGCTAACGACCTCCTTGGTGGTCTCCTTGGGGATGTTGACGGTGACGGAGATGCTGTGGTCGACCCACTTCTGGATGGCGCCCTGCATCTTCACCTTGGCCACCCAGTCGATGTCGGCGCTGGTGGCGTGGAAATAGGGGCTCTTCTCGATGACCTTCTGCAACTCGGCATCGTCCATGTGCATCACCTCGTCGACATCGTAGCCGTTGATGCGGGCCCAGTCGAGGAACTTGGGGTGGAACACGTTGTACTCCTCGAAGTAGTCGCCGTTCTCGTCCTTGATGACATTGTGGCCATTCGACTGGCTGTCGTTCTCGGGGCGGTTAATCTTCTTGCGACGCTTGTAGCTGACGAGGAAGACGGGCTCGATGCCGCTGGTGGTTTGGGTGCAGATGCTGACGGTGCCGGTGGGGGCGATGGTCAGCAGGGCGATGTTGCGGCGGCCGTATTTGGTCATCTCCTCGTAGAGTGCGGGGTCGGCCTCGCGGATGCGCTGGATGAGGGGGTTGCTCTCCTCGCGGCGGGCGTCGTAGATGGGGAAGCAGCCACGCTCCTTGGCGAGCTGCACGCTCGAGGCGTAGGCGGCACAGCAGAGCGACTGCTGCACCTTGACGGCGAAGGCCGTGGCCTCCTCGCTACCGTATTGCAGGCCCAAGGCGGCCAGCATGTCGCCCTCGGCGGTGATGCCGAAGCCGCTGCGACGGCCTTCGAGGCACTTCATCTTGATGTTGAGCCACAGGTTGTGCTCCACCATCTTGATTTCGTCGCTCTCGGGGTCGGACTCAATCTTTTTCAGTATCTGCTCCACCTTCTCGAGCTCCAGGTCGATGAGGTCATCCATCAGGCGCTGGCCTTTCATCACATGGTCGCGGAAGAGGTCGAAGTTGAACGTGGCCTCCTTGGTGAAGGGTTTGTCGACGTAGGAGTAGAGGTTGATGGCCTGGAGGCGGCAGCTGTCGTAGGGGCACAGCGGAATCTCGCCGCAGGGGTTGGTGCTCACGGTGCGGTAGCCGAAGTCGGCATAGCAGTCGGGAACGCTCTCGCGGAGGATGGTGTCCCAGAAGAGCACGCCGGGCTCGGCGCTGCTCCACGCGTTGGCGATAATCTTGTTCCACAGGGCTCGGGCGTCGACCTCCTTGGTATAGATGGGGTTGGGCGAGTCGATGGGGTACTGCTGCACGAAGGGCTTGCCCTCCATGGCGCAACGCATAAACTCGTCGGTAATCTTCACGCTGACATTGGCACCGGTAATCTTGCCTTGCTCGAGCTTGGCATCGATGAAGCTCTCGGCATCGGGATGCTTGATGCTGATACTGAGCATCAGGGCACCGCGGCGGCCACCCTGCGCCACCTCGCGGGTGGTGTTGGAGTAGCGCACCATGAAGGGCACAATGCCGGTGGAGGTGAGGGCCGAGTTTTTTACGGGGCTGCCGCCGGGGCGTATGTGGCTCAGGTCGTGACCCACGCCGCCGCGGCGCTTCATCAGCTGCACCTGCTCCTGGTCAATCTTCATGATACCGCCGTAGGAGTCGCTGTTGCCCTGGTTGCCGATGACGAAGCAGTTGCTCAAGCTCACCACCTGGAAGTTGTTGCCGATGCCGCTCATGGGGCTGCCCTGCGGGACAATGTACTTGAAGTCCTTGAGCAACTGGTAGATTTCCTCCTCGGAGAGGGGGTTCTGGTATTTCTCCTCGATGCGGGCATACTCGGCAGCGAGACGGCGGTGCATCATGTCGGGGTTGAGCTCGTAGATGCGGTTGTCCTCGCGCAGGGCATACTTGTTCATCCACACATTGGCGGCCAGCTCGTCGCCATGGAAATACTCCACCGACGAACGCATAATCTCCTCGGGGGTATATTGCTGATATTGTTTAGTGGCCTTCGAAGGCTCAAACGCTGAAAACAAGTCGCCTTGCATGATATTACACTTTTAATTTGTTCTGCAAAAATAGACAGAAAAATGCAATCTTCGCCAACAAGTTATCAACAAAAACGGCCTCGATTCGGGAACCCCTTGTGCAGTCAAACATTTGGGCGGTGAATAACCCAAAGCGTACAATAAAAATTATAAAACTCCGTTATAAAGGAAAACACAATTGCTATGAAACAGATACTCCTCATAAACGACGTGGTTGGCTATAGCCATGTGGGCATGGTGGCCATGCTGCCCATTCTCACCCACCTGGGCCACACCACCTACAACCTTCCCACCGCCCTTGTGTCGAACACTTTGGACTACGGCCATTTCAATATCCTCGAGACCACCGACTATATGCGCGGCACCATCCCCGTGTGGCGCCAGTTGGGCTTCCGCTTCGATGCCGTGTGCACCGGATTGATGTTCAGCGAGGAGCAGGCCACGCTGGTCTCCTCCTACTGCCGCCAGCTGCAAAACGAGGGCACCACGGTCTTTGTCGACCCCATCATGGGCGACGGCGGACGCCTCTACAACGGCATCAGCGACGTCCAGGTGCAGCTCATGCGCGAGATGGTGGGCGTAGCCGACCTCACCTTCCCCAACTATACCGAGGCGTGCTACCTCACCGGAATGCCCTATAAAGCCGACGGCATGACCTGGGACGAAGCCTGCAACATGCTCGACGGCATCGTCGCCCTGGGCGCCAAGTCCGCCGTGGTCACCAGCGCCTGCGTCGACGGCCAGCGTTGCGTCATCGGCCGTCGCAGCAACATGCCCCTCGAGGGCTTCCGCCAGCGCGGCAAGGACGGCCCCTATTTCCGCATCGACTACGAGGAGATTCCCATGGCCTTCCACGGCACCGGCGACATCTTCTCCGCCGTCCTCATCGGCCACCTCATGAACAACGAGACGCTCAAGGAGAGCACCCAGACTGCCATGAAGGTCGTCTCCAGCCTGATAGAAAGAAACCGAGCACAGAAAGATCTCTGCCTCGGTATTCCCATTGAAAAATGTTTGGATTTACTTTAATCCTCTGCGTGCTTTCTTGAGCCGTCGATGGCCTCGGAGACGTTGATGACATAGTCACCAAGTTTCTCGTAGAGGGCGTAGAGGCTCGAGTAGGCGTTGCCTATGGCGTAGTCGTAGACACCTAGCTTCAGGGCGTCGAGGTGCTGCGCACGCAGGCGGTCGCGGCAGGCGTTGATGGCATGCTCGGCGGCATAGGCGGCATCGAGGTCCACATGGTCGTAGTCGTGGAGGTTGCTGTCCATCACGTCGAGGGCCTTCTGCACCAATCCGCGCATCTCTTCGAGGTTGGCGTTGAGGCCGGCATCGAAGTGCACGGCATCCTCGCGCTTGTTCTGGCGCGTCATGGCTATCTGATAGATGGTGTCGCCGATGCTCTCCAGGTTGTCGATGATGCGCAGCATGGAGCTGATGCGCTCCGAGCCGTGCTCCGAGATGTCGCCCGACCCCACCTTGGTCAAGAACTTCGAGATTTCCATCTCCATGCGGTCGGTAATCTCCTCGTATTTGGCTATGCGCGCCATGATGGCGTCAAACTCTTCGTCCTCCTTGGCGGTACGCAAGCCCGGCAGGAAGGTATACATGCGGAGCACGCGCTTGGAAAATTCTTCAATCTCGCTCTTCGCGCTCTGGAGGTTAAGCTCGGCGGTAGAGAGCAGGTTGGAGGTGAGGTAGGTGAGGCGGAACTCCTCTTCGCCCTCCTCTTTCTTGTCGGGCACCATCCAGGTGACAACCTTCTCAATCTGCGGGATGAAGAAGGCCAGGATGACCGTGGTGACGACGTTGAAGAGCGTATGGAAGATAGTGATGGCCAGCGGGATGAGCGGGATGTTCGGCAGCAGGGGGTCAAGAACCTCAGCCGAGGCCATAACGACGTTGCAGATGGGATAGAACGGGATGATGAAGAGGAGGGCACCCACCACGTTGAACACCAGGTGGGCACGGGCCGTGCGCTTGCCGGTGGTGCCGGTGGTCATGGCCACCACCTGGGCGGTGAGCGTGGTGCCGAGGTTCTGACCGATGACGAGGGCCATCGATGTGGGGAAGTCTATCCAGCCCTGGCTGGCCATCAGCAGGATGACAGCCGTCATGGCCGACGAGGTCTGCAAGATGATGCAGAGGATGGCACCCACCACGATAAACAGCAGCACCGACCAGTAGCCCCACTGACCGAGGGCGGCAATGGAGTGGGCTACGTCCTCGTCGAGCGGCGGCACCGAGTCGCCCATCAGGCCGAGGCCAAGGATGAGCATCGCCAGGCCCACGATGGTCTGTCCGAGGTACTGCATCTTGTTTTTCTTGCTGAAGATGAAGAAGAGGCTGATGGCCGCAATGGCCATGGGCATCAGCGGTACCTTGTCGGCCGTGTCGCCACCACCCAATCCGAAGAGGGTGATAATCCAGGCGGTGACCGTGGTGCCGATGTTGGCACCCATCACCACGGCGATGGCGCCGCCGAGGGTCAGCAGTCCCGCGCCGGCAAAGCCCACCGTCATCACGGTGGTAGCCGTCGAGCTTTGGATAATAGCCGTAACACCCGTACCGGCCAGAATGCCGCTAAGGGGCTTACCGGTAATCTTGGTGAGGATGTGGCGCAGTTTCGAGCCAGCGTACTTCTGCAAGCCTTCGCTCATCAGTTTCATGGCGAAGAGGAACACTGCCAAGGCTCCCGCCAACTTCAAACAGACCAGAAAAATTTCCATATAAAATATGTTAATGCGTTAACGTGTTAATCTATTGATTTTCAATTTTCAATTTTCAATTTTCAATTTAAATCGTTTTTGCAAAAGTACAAAGAATATCGTTACGGAATTGTTACGTTTTTGTTAAGTTTTTTTCTGGGTAGCATGAAACAAAGAAAGGCCCGCCGGTTTGGCGGGCCTTTCTTTATTTAGAGTTACGCCGACTAGCGGACGATGAGT
>DECD01000043.1:77052-77390 GCA_002349055.1 Bacteroidales bacterium UBA2939
TTGCCACTCTCGCGGCCGTTCATGTCAACCACCGTCACCGTGGCCATGCCCTCGATACCCATGAGGGTAACAGTGCTGCTGGCGGGGTTCGGGTAGAGGCTGATGTTGGCGCTGTTCACGTCGTCGATGCCGGTGCCCTCCTGGGTGTGGAAGGTGTGCACATCGCTCCAGAGCGAAGTGGTGCTCTCGTCGCAGACGGTGCGCACATAGACATCGTAGTCGCGGTTGGCGCGGAGGCCGGTGATGGTGTAGGTCGTGCCGTTGATGTTGCTGACGGTCGTACCGGCACCCTGGGCAAAGTCCTTAGGACCATACTCCATCTCGAAGGTGGTGGCACC
>DECD01000051.1:0-3194 GCA_002349055.1 Bacteroidales bacterium UBA2939
CCCACCTTCCCGCTGTAACCTCCCAGAATACCAGCCATTTGCTTTGCCATAACGTGCCAATTTTAATTACTTTTACATTTATCATAACGTTACTTTCTCCTTATTATTGCCTACTCAAGTAAATTTTAACAAAGAGAAGACTAAGAGTATAGTAAGAGTTGAGTAAGACATGGTCTATACAAGCCCCTGGGAAATAGGCTGTTCTGAATGGCAAAAATATGTAAAAAAACACGAACAATTAACGGATAATTATACGGCAATTAACGTTCAAAAAATTCGAGTAATTAGCCCCCTAATTGACCTGCGCAAGCTTCGAGTAATTCGAGTCATTCGCCGTTAAAAATAAAAACATTCGCCGTTGATTTTAACATTTTGTTTATAAAAACTTACTGAGGGCTTGCCGACGTGTGAGAAAAAAAGTGTACTTTTGCATTTTCAATTTTTAGACGACAGATGGCCAAGAAATCCGAATCAGAATCGCCGCTGATGAAGCAGCATGCCGAGTTGAAGAAGCGGTTCCCCGACGCGATGTTGCTGTTTCGCGTGGGCGACTTCTACGAGACTTTCGGCGAGGATGCCCGCAAGGCGTCGCAGGTGCTGGGCATCACGCTGACGCGCAAGATGGCCGGCGGCGGCGAGTATACCGACCTCGCCGGTATTCCCTACCACGCTGTGGAACAATATCTTCCGCGGCTGGTGAGGGCTGGCATGAGGGTGGCCATCTGCGAGCAGCTGGAAGACCCCAAGACCGCCAAGGGCCTCGTCAAGCGCGGCATCACCGAGCTGGTGACCCCCGGCGTGGCCTACAACGATATGGTGCTCGAGGTGAAGGAGAACAACTTCCTCTGCGGCCTGCACCTGACGGACAAGATTCACGGTATCAGCTTTCTGGATGTCTCCACGGGCGAGTTCTATGTGGCGCAGGGCGACCTGGGTTACATCGACAAACTGCTCACCAGCTTCAAGCCCTCGGAGGTGGTGGTGCAGCGCAAGAAGCTGCGCTGGTTCCAGGAGCAATTCGCTGAGAAATACTATACTAACACCTTCGACGACTGGGTTTTCGCGCCCGATTTCGCCCACGAGCTGCTGCTGAAGCAGTTCGGCACCTCGTCGCTCAAGGGCTTCGGCGTGGAAGGATTGGACATGGGTGTCATCGCCGCCGGCGCGGTGCTCTATTACTTGCAGGACACGCAGCACGACCGCACGCAGAACATCACGAAAATCAGCCGCTTGGAGCAGGACCGCTACGTGTGGCTCGACAAGTTCACGGTGCGCAACCTGGAGCTGGTGTCGTCGCCCAACGAGAATGCCCGCACGCTGTTGGACGTGCTGGACCAGACACTTACGCCCATGGGCAGCCGTCTGCTGAAGCGCTGGGTGCTGATGCCGCTGAAGGACATTCCCGCCATCGAGGAGCGCCTTGGGGTGGTCGACGCCCTGCTGCGCGACGGCGAGCTGCGGCAGAAACTGCAAGGCCATGTGAAGGAGATTGGCGACCTGGAACGCCTGATTACCAAGGCCGCCGTGGGCCGCATCAACCCGCGCGAGATGTTGCAGCTGAAACGCGCATTGGATGCTGTGGCGCAGGTCAAGACGCTCTGTGCCAACGGCTCGGGACCCATTGCCGCCCTCGGCGAACAGCTCAATCCCTGCGCCTCGCTGGCCGAGCGCATCGGTCGCGAAATCAAGGAGGAACCGCCCGCCAAGGTGGAGAAGGGCGGCGTGATAGCCAACGGCGTCAATGCCGAACTCGACGAGCTGCGCGCTATGGCCGGTTCGGGCAAGGACTACCTGACGGGCCTCCAGCAGCGCGAAATCGAGGCCACGGGCATCCCGTCGCTCAAGATTGGCTTCAACAACGTCTTTGGCTACTATTTCGAAGTCTATAACACCCACAGGGACAAGGTCCCCGAAGGGTGGGTGCGCCGCCAGACGCTGACCAACGCCGAGCGCTACATCACGCCCGAGCTGAAGGAATACGAGGACAAAATCCTCGGTGCCGAGGAGCGTATGCTGGCCCTCGAGGCACAGCTTTTCGCCCAGCTCATGACCACTGTGACCGAGTATGTGCAGCCCATACAGTATGACGCACAGCTGATTGCGCGTATCGACTGCTTGCAGAGTTTCGCCGAGGTGGCGCTGGAAGGCGGATACTGCCGTCCCGAACTCACCGAAGAGAACAAACTGCTGATTCTCGAAGGCCGTCATCCCGTCATCGAGACGCAGATGCCTCCGGGAGAGCAGTATGTGAGCAACGACGTGACCCTCGACACCGAGAGCAACCAGATTATGATTATCACCGGTCCCAACATGAGCGGTAAGTCGGCGCTGCTGCGTCAGACAGCCCTCATTGTGCTGCTGGCGCAGATGGGCAGCTACTGCCCGGCCAAGCGCGCCACCGTGGGCATCGTGGATAAGGTATTCACGCGCGTGGGCGCGAGCGATAATATAAGTAGTGGCGAATCGACCTTCATGGTGGAGATGAACGAGACCGCCAGCATCCTCAACAACGTGAGCGACAGGAGCTTGGTGCTGCTCGACGAGATTGGGCGCGGCACGTCGACCTACGACGGCATCTCCATCGCCTGGGCCATCACCGAATACCTGCACGAGAACAAGAAGGCGAGACCCAAGGTGATGTTCGCCACCCACTACCACGAGCTTATCGAGATGGAGCAGCAGTTCGACCGCATCCACAACTACCATGTGAGCGTCAAGGAGATAGACGGCCGCGTCATCTTCCTGCGAAAACTGGTGCCCGGCGGCAGCGAGCACAGTTTCGGCATCCATGTGGCCCGACTGGCGGGCATGCCGCCGCAGGTGCTCAACCGCGCCAGCAGCATGTTGGAGATGCTCGAGGCGAAAAACGCACACGCGACGGAAGCCGACGGAAAAAAGCCGAAAAAAGCGAAATCCGCTCCCCAAAATGACAATTTTGCAGGCTGCCAGCTCAGTTTTATCCAGCTCGACGACCCGACATTGCTTGAAATTAAGGATAAGATATTAAATATTGATATTGATACACTTACGCCTATCGAAGCGCTGCTAAAACTGAACGAAATCAAAAAAATTGTGACAAAAAAATAAAAAATATTTTGTCAGTTTCAAAAATGTTCGTACTTTTGCACCCGCTTTCGACAAGAAAAAGTACTTTGAAAAAGTAGAAAAACGCGACGCGGAAATAGCTCAGTTGG
>DECD01000051.1:3266-3424 GCA_002349055.1 Bacteroidales bacterium UBA2939
TTCGAGTCTCGTTTTCCGCTCAAGTCTCCTAAATCAGAGAGAGAAGCTCTGGTGGTGGAATGGTAGACACGAGGGACTTAAAATCCCTTGCCCGCAAGGGCGTGTGGGTTCAAGTCCCACCCGGAGTACTAGAGAAAAACGCGGAAATAGCTCAGTTG
>DECD01000051.1:3526-6265 GCA_002349055.1 Bacteroidales bacterium UBA2939
TCGAGTCTCGTTTTCCGCTCAAAGAAAGAGTAATTTGAAATGCTGCAGCAGCGGCAAAGCCCATGTCCAAAAAGATGCCTCCCCAAGAGGCCGATGCACGTTGCTGAAACACAAGCGAAAGAAAATAATGTCTTGGTAGCTCAGCTGGTAGAGCAATTGACTCTTAATCAATGGGTCCAGGGTTCGAATCCCTGCCAGGACACTTATCGCGGGGTGTAGCGCAGTTGGCTAGCGCGCCACGTTCGGGACGTGGAGGCCGGAAGTTCGAGTCTTCTCACCCCGACACAAAAACCTCGCTTTTGCGGAAAGACCATTCGCACCGTTGCCACTTTAGCTCAGTTGGTAGAGCAACGCATTCGTAATGCGTAGGTCTGCGGTTCGAGTCCGCAAAGTGGCTCAAAGGAAAAAGACAGGACATGTGCCTGTCTTTTTTTTGTTTAAAACAATAATTAACAAACAACAAAAACAAACAAAGTAATGGTAAAACAGTACGAAACCGTTTTCATTGCAACTCCCGTTTTGTCTGAAGAACAGATGAAGGAAACGGTAAAGAAGTACATCGACCTGCTCACCTCGAAGGGTGCCGAGATCGTGTACGAGAACAACTGGGGCATGCGCAAGCTGGCCTATCCTATCCGCAAAAAGACCACCGGATTCTACTACCTCATCGAGTTCCGCGCCGAGGGTAGCGTCATCAACGACCTCGAGGTCGCCTACAAGCGCGACGAGCGTCTGCTCCGCTTCCTGACCGTCAGCCTCGACAAGCACGCTGTGGCCTACAACGAGAAGAAACGCGCCAAAAAGGCCGAGGCTCCCGCCGAAGCATAAATGTCTAACCAGTAAAGAAAAAGAATTATGGCTAACGAGACCGAAATCAAATATTTGACCCCTATCGCTGTGGAAACCCAGCGTAAGAAATATTGCCGTTTCAAAAAGCTCGGTATCAAGTATATCGACTATAAGGATGCCGACTTCCTGCTGAAGTTCGTCAACGAGCAGGGCAAGATTCTGCCCCGTCGCATCACCGGCACCTCGAACAAGTACCAGAAAAAAGTGTCGCAGGCTATCAAGCGCGCCCGTCATATCGCCCTGATGCCCTACGTCGCCGATTGTCTCAAATAAACATTAGGAGGAAGAATAGATGGAAATCATACTGAAACAAGATGTGGCCAACCTGGGCTACAAGGACGAAATCGTCAACGTCAAGAACGGCTATGCCAACAACTATCTTCTTCCGAAGGGCTGGGCTATCATCGCCACTCCCGTCAACAAGAAGATCCACGCCGAGAACATGCGTCAGCGCGCTCACAAGGAGGAAGCCCTCCGCAAGAACGCCGAGACCCAGCAGGCCGCCCTCAACGGCAAGACCGTGAAGATCATCGCCAAGGTCGGCGAGAACGGTCAGCTCTTCGGTGGTGTCAGCAACATCATGGTTGCCGAGGCTCTCAAGGAGCAGCACAACTATGACATCGACCGCAAGAACATCATTGTCGAGACCATCAAGACCGTCGGTACCTTCACCGCCAAGGTCAACGTCTACAAAGACATCAAGGCCGAAGTTAATGTTGAGGTCGTCGCTGAATAAGGCAACGTCATCAAACGAAAAAAAGCCCGAGGATTTTTCCCTCGGGTTTTTTTTGTTGTCTGGCGGTGGGAATTTTAGGAATTGATAAGAAAAATTATTTTTTCTATGTCGGGAAAAAAGTGTACTTTTGCACCGCGAAAAAATAAAAACATTATAAAAACACACACAAAAATGAAAAAACTAATCTCCTCATTACTAGTGTTTGTGATGGCCCTTGGCATCAATAACGCCAAGGCCGACAACATCACCATGGAAGAGGCCAGAGAGGCTGCTGCCTACTTTATGAATTATTACACCGGCACCGAGAAGTGGACGGCCAACGACCTTGAGCTTGTCTACCAAATCGACAACGTGAACCTCGGCGTCCCCGCCTCGTACTTCTTCAACCTCGCGGGCAACGGCTGGATTATCATGGCCGGCACCACCACCATCGACCCCATCATCGGCTACTCCACCGAGGGCTGGCTCGACCCCGACTGCTTCCCTGCCAACATGAGATGGTGGGTGGAGGGCTACTCCGACATGGTGGGTGAGATTCAGGAACTCGATGCCGAGAACGACTATCCCGACGACCCCGTGTGGACGGCCCTGAAGACCCAGACCTACAAGGGCGCTACCAAAGAGGCCCAGCACGTTCTGATGAGCGAGAGATGGGGACAGGGCAGAACCACCAACCCCACCTATAACTACTACACCCCCCAGACCATCACCAGCGGCCGCTATGCAGTGACGGGCTGCGTGGCCACCGCTATGGCTCAGATTTTCCACTACTACCGCTATCCCAGAAAAGGTAACGGCATGGCCAAATATTGG
The DNA here is from genome assembly GCA_002349055.1 of Bacteroidales bacterium UBA2939. Classification (GTDB taxonomy): domain Bacteria; phylum Bacteroidota; class Bacteroidia; order Bacteroidales; family P3; genus Colimorpha. The sequence continues at coordinate 5,925 of DECD01000051.1, forward strand.
CTGAGAACCGTTCTTAACCAGTTCGGCGAGGACTCGGTGAACACGATGCCCAATGTCCAGTTGAAATATGACTTCGACGATTCCGCTGTTTTCAATTATGACATAATGCCCAATGCTCCCACCGACGCTTACGGAAACCAGACCTGCACCGACGAGGAGATGCGCGAAGTGGCCCGCCTGAGCTATGCCGCCGGTGTCTCGGTGAAAATGGGTTATCTGCCTGACGGCAGTCCCACCTCGAGCACCTATGTCCCCGATGCTGCTAAGAACTACTTCAAGTATCAGCAGGGCGAGCTTGTCTACCGTTCGGGCAACACCGACTGGCCTTATGTCAACGGCAT
>DECD01000051.1:6351-19328 GCA_002349055.1 Bacteroidales bacterium UBA2939
GCCGATGCTGGCGGACATGCTTGGGTCTGCGGCGGCTACATGGAGCAGGACACCAACCGCTATTACATGAACTGGGGCTGGCAAGGCAATAACAACGGCTTCTACAACCTTGGCAAAAACAACATGCCCATCAGCGGCCGTGGCTACAACTTCAACAAACGTCAGGAATACATCTCCGGTATGGTTCCCCCCGACGATTCCAACCGTTTCGTGGGCATCGAGCAGGTCGACCCCACCTCCCTGCTGGGCCGTCCCTATCCCAATCCCGCCGTGCATTCCATCGCCCTGCCTTACATCACGCAGACTGCCGCCGACCTGTACATCTATAACATCGAAGGTCGCCTGGTGGCCACCTATCGTGTGCAGCCTGGCGAAGGCGAGCTGACTGTGCGCGTCGATGCCATGCCCGCCGGCGTGTACATCTATCGCATGAACAGCCAGACAGGCAAGTTTATGGTGAAGTGAGATTATTGAAGCGGCAGGGTGATGATGAACGTCGAACCCTGACCGAGTTCACTTTCAAGAGTTATGTGGCCCTGGTGGAGTTTTACCACCTGGGCCACATAGTTTAATCCTATGCCGAAGCCTTTCACGTTGTGGACATTGCCCGTGGAGACGCGGTAGAACTTCTCGAACACATGCTTCTGGTCCTCTTTCGAGATGCCGATGCCGTGGTCGCTGACGCGTAGCTCGAACATGCCGTTCACGATGGCGGTCGACACCGTGATGTCGGGGGCGTCGGTGGAGTACTTGATGCCGTTGTCGATGAGGTTGTAGACGAGGTTGGTGAGGTGCAGCTCGTCGGCTACAATCACCGACGGGTCGGCCTCCAGGCGGGTCTCCAGCTTTCCGTTGCGGTTCGAGAGCGTCAGGGCGAAACTCTGCGTCACCTTTTCTATAATCCGGTGTACGTCAACATCCTTCGGGTTGATGCGGAAGTTCTTGTTCGACATCTTGGCGCTTTGCAGGATGGTCTCCACGAGGACGCGCATGCGCTGGTTCTCGTCGTTGATGATGCCGATGAAATTCTGACGCGAGGCGCTGTCTTGCGAGATGGTCTCGTCGCGCAGCATCTCGCAGGCCAGGCTGATGGTCGACAAGGGAGTCTTGATTTCGTGCGTCATGTTGTTGATGAACTCCGACTTCATCTGGTCGAGTTTGCGCTGGATGGCCAGGGCGCGCAGCGAGATGATGAACATGGCGGCGATGATGAGCAGCAGGAAGAAGCTCATGTAGACGAAGAGCTTCGAGTTGCGTTGCAGAAAGAGTTCGGTCCGGGGGAAGGCCAGGGTGATGAAAAACTGGTTGTTGGAGACCACGCCTACGGGATGGAAGTTGTAGCGGTAGGGCGACTCCTCCAGCTCCTTCTCGTGCCGCGGGTCCGAGCTGTAGAGGAACGACCGCTCGCTGCCGTTGTAGAGGCCCACCTCGGGACGTATGTCGATGCCGTTGAGCAGCAGTTGCTCGGCAACCAGCGAGTCGAGCTCCTGGTAGCTGAAGCTGGTCACGGGCTGGTCGGCATCGGGTCGGCTGTCGCCGTCGAGCTGCTTGACGACCTCGTCCATGGCGTTGCCCACGCCGATGTTGAACATGTTGTCGTTGATGGAGAAAGTGCGACGGGTCTGATAGAACTGGATGAGTACCAAACTTACGGCCGCAATGGCAAAAACCGATATGATGAAGATGCGTATCCAGCGTTTCATGACGTTTGAACGATGTGTGTTAGTATTTAGTTTTTAGAGAAGTAACGCATGTTGAAAAAAAATATTTTCCATAAAGACGAGATTTCGCAATTTTTTAGTACTTTTGCAAAAAACATATTTTATATTATGAATACAAAGTATATATTTGTCACCGGCGGTGTCGCATCTTCACTGGGCAAAGGAATCATCGCCGCATCATTGGCCCGACTGCTGAAAGCCCGAGGCTATTCCGTTACCAACCAGAAACTTGACCCGTATATCAACATCGACCCGGGCACGCTGAACCCCTACGAGCATGGCGAGTGCTATGTCACCGAGGACGGTGCCGAGACCGACCTCGACCTCGGCCACTACGAGCGCTTCACCGGCGTCCCCACCTCGCATGCCAACAACGTCACCACCGGCCGCATCTACAAGAACGTCATCGAGAAAGAGCGTCGCGGCGACTTCCTGGGCAAGACCGTCCAGGTCATCCCACATATCACCAACGAAATCAAGGAGCGCATCACCGCCCTCGGCAACACCGGCAACTATGAGTTCGTCATCACCGAGATTGGCGGCACCGTGGGCGACATCGAGTCCTATCCCTTCGTCGAGGCTGTCCGCCAGCTGAAGTGGAACCTCGGCCGCTCGTGCATCGTCATCCACCTCACCTATATCCCCTACATTGCCGCCGCCGGCGAGCTGAAGACCAAGCCCACGCAGCACAGCGTCAAGGCCCTCCAGCAGCAGGGTGTGCAGCCCGACATCATCGTCTGCCGCACCGAGAAACCCCTCACCCGCAGTGTGAAGGAGAAAATCGGCCTCTTCTGCAACATCGACGGCGACAGCGTCATCGAGGACGGCGACGTGGCCAGCATCTACGACGTGCCCATCAAGATGCGCGACGAGAAACTCGACGTGCAGGTGCTCAAGAAGCTCGATGTGCCTGTCAAGAAAGAACTCGACCTCCACAACTGGGAGTCGTTCCTCTACAAGCTCCACAACCCCGAGCGCGAGGTCAACGTGGCCCTCGTGGGAAAATATGTCCAGCTTCAGGATGCCTACAAGTCCATCACCGAAGCCTTTATCCATGCCGGCGCCGAGCTGCGCTGCAAGGTGAAGGTGAAATATGTCAACTCTGAGGAACTTACCGCCGAAAACATCGCCGAGCGTTTTGCGGGCCAGAGCGGTATCCTCGTGGCCCCAGGCTTCGGCACCCGCGGCATCGAGGGCAAAATCCTCGCCGTGCAGTATGCCCGCGAGAACAAGATTCCCTTCTTCGGCATCTGCCTCGGCATGCAGTGCGCCGTCATCGAGTTCGCACGCAACGTGCTGGGCTACAAGGACGCCCACTCGGTCGAGATTGCCCCCGGCACCGGCCATCCTGTCATCGACATGATGGAGGAGCAGAAGCATATCTCCAACATGGGCGGCACCATGCGCCTCGGAGCCTATCCCTGCCAGCTGGTCAAAGGCTCCAAGGTCTACGACATCTACGGCAAGGAGGACATCAGCGAGCGCCACCGCCACCGCTACGAATTCAACAACGCCTTCCTCGACGAGTTCAAGGCTGCCGGCATGGTGCCCGCGGGCATCAACCCCGACAGCGGTCTGGTGGAGATTGTCGAGATTCCCTCGCATCCCTACTTCGTTGGCTCACAGTTCCATCCCGAATACAAATCCACCGCCATGCACCCGCATCCGCTCTTTGTGGCGTTTGTCGAGGCGGCACTGAAATACAAGCAAGCATGAAAATAGGAGTTATCATAGCCATGGACATCGAGTATCGCCAAATGCGCGATGCTCTTGGCGGCGACATGGGCCGCTTGGGAGACAACGAAATTGTTCTGTGGCGGTGTGGTGTCGGCAAGGTGAATGCTGCCGTGGGCACCATGCGCCTCATCCAGGAACACCACCCCGACGCCATCCTCTCCACCGGCCTCGCCGGTGGTATCGACCCGCAACTCAATGTGATGGACATCTTTGTCGCCACGCAATGTGTCTATCACGATGTGGATTGTGGAGGCATCAGCGAGGATGGTCCCTGTGTGCTCGGACAGGTTCAGGGCCTGCCGGCTCGCTACGATGCCAATCCGCACCTCTTGGAACATGCCCTCGAGGTCCCTCTCCAGGAAAAAGAGCGCCGTGTGACGGGACTCATCTGCACCGGCGACCAGTTCATCACCGACCTCGAACGACAGAATACCATCAAGCGCCATTTCATCGACGGCCTGGCTTGCGACATGGAGAGCGCCGCCATTGCTCAGACCTGCTACCTGATGAACGTGCCGTTCATCAGCCTGCGCATCATCAGCGACACCCCCGGCCGCACCGACGACCATCATCTGCAATGGGCCGACTTCCTCTCTTCGATGTGCGACACCTCGTTCCGCTTTGTGAAAAAATATTTAGAATCATGGAAGTAATACAGAGTTTCACCATCGACCACACCCACCTCAAGCCCGGCATCTATGTGTCGCGCATCGACAAAGGGTTCACCACCTTCGACCTCCGCATCACAGAGCCTAACCGAGAGCCTGCCGTGGCTCCCGCCGCCATGCATAGCCTCGAGCACCTCATGGCCACCTGGTTCCGCAACTCAAGCGCCAAAGACGATGTTGTCTACGTCGGCCCCATGGGCTGCATGACGGGCATGTATGTCATCATGACCGGCAGCTACAGCGTCGAAGACATGCGCCGCCTCACCATCGAGTGCCTCGAGTGGATACTCACCCAGACCGAGGTGCCCGCCACCACGCCCGAGACCTGCGGCAACTGCCTGCTGCACGACCTCCCCATGTGCCACTGGGAGAGCCGCCGCTACCTCGACCGCCTGAAGAACGATTTCCACTGCGAGTACACCAAGCTCCAGGTGACCCTCGAGGACGGTAAGGTCTTCGCCGACGCGTAGGAGGATAGATGAGATAGAGGGGATAGATGAGATAGAGGAGATAGATGTGATAGAGGTGATAGAAAATCTATAATATCTATCCCATCTATCCCCTCTATAAAATCTAAAAAAATCAAATTAATAATTATGGATAACAACCCCCTAACCCCCGACCCAAAGCAGTACAAGTACCTGCGGAAGCAGACCAAGTGGGAGGCTCTCTGGTTTTACCAGAAGACTGTGGTGTTGTATCAGATGACGGTGGTGTTTTGCAAGAGGTTCCTTCCCGCTTATGGCGACCGCACTGTCGATCAAATGGTGCAGGCGGCTCGTAGCGGAAAGCAGAACATCGTCGAGGGGTCGGCCGATGGGGTTACTTCCACCGAGATGGAGGCCAAGTTACTCAATGTGGCGCGCGCCAGCATCAAGGAGCTCAAGGAAGACTATCTGGATTATCTTTCAGTACACAAGTTGTCACTGTGGGATAAGGGGCATCCTCGCTATGCAGCCATGCAGGCTTTTTGCCATGACCATAACCGTCTGGCTGACTATGAGCTTTATTTTGAGCGGTGGGATGATGAGGTGTATGCCAATGCCGCAGTGACACTCTGTTGCATGGTCGACACTATGATGCAGACTTATATCCAGAGGAAAGAAGAGGAATTTGTCAAACAGGGGGCATCAAGGAAAGGATGACCGCCGCCCGTCTTGGCTACCGCACTTCGGAACGCGAGGCTTTGGCCAAAGCCCGCCGACAGATTGCCGAACTGCAGCAGCAGGTGGCCTGGCTAAAGAACGAGAACGCCATACTGCGCCAACAACTGGACAGCAGAAGATAGAAGGGATAGAAGCGATAGAGGTGATAGAAACGATAGATGATCGATCACATCTATCCCCCTTATTCCTCCATCGCCTCTTATACAATAGCTTAACGAAAGCTCAACTATAGTTTAACCATGATTTATGGTTAAACGATGGTTAAACGATGGTTGAAGTATGGTTGAAGTATGGTCGAAGTGTCGTTGGGAATACTAAGGTGGGTTTGAGAGGAAATAAAATAAGGGCCTTCCGGCAGGAAGGCCCTTTGATTGTTTGGGTTTGTCAACTATGGTTTAGAAGTGATAGTTGAAGCCGATGGCGAAGTTGTTCAGGTGAGCGTTGAGGGTCTGGGCGTCCATGTTGAGACCGAGACCGAACTCGTGGCTACCCCAGTTCTCGGCGGTGGCGAAGTTGGCATAGCAGCCGAGCAGGTTGACATAGAGGTCCATGGAGATGTGCTCGTTGAAAGCATAGTTCAGACCGGGGATGACAGCAAGACCAAAGCTGGTGTAGTTGTCGCCATTGTCGGTGGTAACGCTACCAGTGGTGTTGTAGTTCGAGCTCTCGAGGTGGAGTCCGACGTTCAGCTGAGCCTCGCAGAAGACGGTGAAGTTCTTCCAGTTGGCCACATTGTAGCGGAAATACGGGGTAATGTCGATGGTGGGCTGGCCGGAGGCACCGGTGTTGGAGGTCGAAGTGTACGTGTCAGAGTTGACGGTGTAGTTGCGGGTGTAGTCGTAGGCCCAACCCAGCTGGACACCAATCTGCATGTTGTCGTTCAGCCAATAGCCAACTTTGGGGGCAATCTCGAAGTGGTTGTTGGTGGTGCCGGTGACATAGTCAGTGGCGTGCATGTTTCTGTGAGAAGCTTCGAGGGTTCCACCGAGCACCCACTGAGCGTTAGCGGTCATTGCAAAAGCTGCAAGTGCAAGGGTTAACAGAATTTTTTTCATTTTTTTAAAGGTTTTAGTTAAACAATGTGTTATTTATTTTTTATCAATTTTTCTTAAATTTGACGATGCAAAGGTACAACCTTTTTTGATACTGACCAAATTTTTTTTCAGATTTAACAAAATTAATATGTTGAAATTGAAAGAAAACCCCTACGGGGTAGGGGTAATTTTTGTATTTGGCAGATGCTGTTAAAAGGAAATGCTTGTAGTGTATATTGCTATAAATTAATATCTTGTAGGTGTTTCCTTTTTAATAGTCTCCCCAAGAGAGTGACATTGTTGATGCCCCGTAGGGGTTTTCTTTCATTTTTTAGAAGTACAAGTCTCTTTCTCCGTCGCCAATCTTGCAAAGGTTGCCCTCGACGCGGCGTTTTAGTTCCTCTTTCGGGAAGGTTTGGGTCAACTCTTTGAGCAGACGCAAGCCTTTTTCCTTGGTGGCAGGGCTGGCATAGTCCTCCAGGTATTCGCGGAAGGTGAACATGGCGTTGGGTTTGCAATACTCCTTGATGAGGCCGGGCTTGGCCAGGTCCATGAAGTCGGCACCCACGCGGCCCTTGCGGTAGCAGCCGGTGCAGAAGGAGGGGATATAGCCGCCGTCGATCATCATGGAGATGACCTCGTCGAGCGAGCGGTGGTCGCCGAGGGTGAACTGGGCACCCGTGGAGCCGGTCTTCTCGTAGGGTTTGGCGGCGGTCTTGTCGCCTTCTTCGTCGTAGCCGCCGGGATTGGTCTCGGAGGCGGCGGAAATCTGGCTCACGCCGTAGCGCACCAGCTGGTCACGCAGCTCGGGACGCTCGCGCGTACTGATAATGATACCCGTATAGGGCATGGCGATGCGGATGATGGCGATGATTTTCATGAAGTCCTTGTCGCTGACGGGGTGCGGGATGTTCTCGCGCTGGCTGAAGGGTGTGCCTTCGGCAGGTTCTATGCGGGGGAACGAGACGGTGTGGGGGCCGCAGCCATAGTCCTCTTCCAGATGGCGCGCATGCTCCATGATGGCGAGAATCTCAAAGCGGTAGTCCACCAGTCCGAACAAGGCGCCGATGCCCACGTCGTTGATGCCGCCTTCCTGGGCGCGGTCCATGCAGGTGAGACGCCAGAGGTAGTCGGCCTTGGGGGTGCCGGCGGGGTGGAACTGGGCGTAGGCCACCGGGTCGTAGGTCTCCTGGAAGCAGACATAGGTGCCAATCTTCTCGGCCTTGAGCTTGGCATAGTCCTCAACGCTCATGGGCGCCAGCTCGACGTTGATGCGGCGGATGGTGCTGCCCTTCTCGTCTTTGGCGGCGTAGGTGCGGCGGATGGCCTCAACCATGTAGTTGGCGTCGTTGCGAGGGCTTTCGCCGCAGATGAGCAGGGCGCGCTTGTGGCCCATGCGCAGCAGGTGCAGCGTCTCGGTCTCAATCTCGTCGAGGGTCAGGACTTTGCGTTTCAGCGCCTTGTTGTCTTTGCGGAAGCCGCAGTAGACGCAGTTGTTCACGCAGGCGTTGCCGGTGTAGATGGGTGCAAAGAGCACCAGGCGGCGGCCGTAGATTTCGTCTTTGCAGTATTCGGCGGTGTCGAGAATCTTCTGGATGCCGGCCTCGTCCTCGACGCTGAGGAGCTTGGCCACGTCCTCGAGGTTGAGGCCCTTGAGCTTGCGGGCTTTGTTGAGTATGTCGTTCAGCTGGCTCTCGGTGGGGGCGTTGTTCTCCAGCATGCCGTAGAGCTTGTCGCGGTCGATGAAATTTTGGTGTTTCATGGTTTTTATTTTTTAGGATTAATTTGTTTCTTTTTTTTCTAGGCATTCCTAGGCATTTCTAGGTTTTCCTAGGTTTTCCTAGGTTTTCCTAGGCACCCCTAGGAGGCTAGTGCCGTTTTGCAGCTCAGGCCGTGCAGGCGGCCGAGGGGGCCGGTGAGGGCGTTGATTTGGTTCATGCTGCCCTCCACAATAAGCGACATCACCGCCACGGGACGGTCGTGGAAAGGCAAACCCTGTCGACACAATATAATGTCGGCATGTTCAGAAAGAATCTGATTGACGGAAGGCGACACTTCGCGGTCGCGTATGAGTATGGTTATCGTTCCTATTCTCTTCTCCATCAGGTGTTAGGCTTTTGGATTAGACATCGGGTTAACATTGCAAATATACAAAATAAAATTGATATACAAACTTTTTTTTGCCAGTTCAAATATTCTTCGTACTTTTGCACTTCGAAAAAAAATGAATAAATAAAGATATAACTATATGAAGAAAATCGCATTACTTGTTGTTGCTGTGTTTTTTGCAACTGTTTCGCAGGCCCAGTTCGTTATCGGTCTTCAAGGTGGCTACTATTGGCAGGAGAACAGCACCTCGGTGAATTCCGACAAGACTACGTCGTCCTACATGGTGGGTGCCCTCCAGGTGGGCTACAAGGTCATGCCCAACCTTTATGTGGGTGTCATGGGTGGCTATGTGAACAGCGTGTTCGACACGATGGATGTTGAGAAACACCAGTACTATTACAAGCCTTGGGGTATGAACATCGACGTCACCGACCACAACCGTCACAAGCTGCGCGAAGGCTGGCTGGTGGCTCCGCAGGTGAAATGGGAGTTTCTCCGTTTCGGCAACATGCACTTCAACCTGCTCTTGCAGGGTCAGCTGCGTATGCTGGGTGCCAACAAGTACACCGAGAGCTATATCACTGTGACCAAACCCAACCCCAACGAATACCTCGAAGAAGAGCCTTGGAACGACAAGATTTCCGACCTGACCTGGGGTGTCAGCATCCGTCCCACACTCATCTATGAGTTCTCGGAGCACCTCAGCGCCGAGCTGATGCTCGACCTGCTGTCGATTGGCTACATCACCGAGACCGAGACCTACGACCCGGAAATCAAAGGCATCGACCCCATCAAGAAGACTACCTCGGTGTTCTACGCCGGGCTCAACTCGTTCACCGATGTCCTCCGTTGGGAGAACACACTCCTCAAGCTTGGCTTCAACTGGACCTTCTAAGGGTTATTGGATATGAAACGCGTTCTTTTCCTCTCGCTCCTGTTGCTGGCTGGTTTGGCCGCTTCGGCCCAAACCTACATCGGCACCATGAAAGTGGGCCAAGAAGTCCACAAGGATGTCTATATCAAGCTGACGGTGTCGGGCGATACCGCCACCATCTTCATCCACAATGTCTTCATGGACCGTCTGGGACATTATAAGATTGACATCACCATCCCCGACATCCGTGTGGAAGAGATGCCGCAGCGTCAGGAACTCTGGTGCCGCAACGTCGTACCGACTTTCAAAGATGAGGCTTATCCCGAATATTTGGTGCGGCAGCTGCAGGGCACCATTGCCGTGGGAGTGCTCAGTTTCTCGTGTACGATGGATGAGACGCCGGTGACCTTCAGCGGAGTAATCAATAAAAGACTACGTTAAAGGACAACAAAAAAGGCCGTCGCGATTGCGACGGCCTTTTTTGTTGCATCTTTTTATTTCACGCGGAAGAGGTAGTCTTTCTCATTCAACTCTTGCCAGGTGGTGAGCAGCTGGCGGTAGCGGCTGTATTCGTCGGTGTCGATGACGCTCTTCTCAATCTTGAGGTTGCGGATCACGCGGAGCTTCTTGCCGCTCTGCTTGACGGTGAACTTCATGTTGCCGATGCCGGGGAAGTCGAACGACTGGTTGATTCCACCGCCCACCAGCTTGAAGCCTTGGGGGAGGGTGAAGGTGACGTCGCTGTGGACATCGACGGCCTCGCCTACAAGGGGTGTTGTGCGGCTCAGGGTGAGGTATTTGGCGTTGGGACGGTCGCCGGGCAGCATGGGCAGGAGGCCGTGGAGGGCAAAGAATCCGTCGGTGAGGGTGTCGAGGTGCTTCGTGATGTCGATGGTAGTGGTCACGTCGTAGTTGAACACCTCGTCTTTGGCCTCTCCGTTGACCTTGATGGGGTCTTTGTGGCGTACGTCGAGGAGGTATTCCACGGTGTCAATCATCACGCCCACCTGGTCGTATTTGTCACCCATGACTCGGGCGGTGTAGCCCTCGTTGTTGAGGACGGCGGCCAGGAAGACGGCTTTGTCGGTGGCGGTGCCGCAGCCCGTGGCCCATACCTCGAAGGGGGTGGAGTGGACATAGCCCAGATGCGAGGGGTGGATGTCGTTGAGGTGGATGTTGTCGACCACATAGTTGCGGATGTGGGTGATGTCTTCCTTGGCGTCACCACTTTTCATCAGCTGGCCAACGACATCGGCGGCGCCGTTGAAGGACTGTTGGTCGAAGGCGGGGGTGTGTTCGGGGGCACCGTTGAAGATGTGCAGGGTGGGAATGATGTCGGCGGGCATGAAAGGCTCACGCGGCGCTTGGGGAATGTTGCGGAAGGTATAGGGGGTGCTGCCTGCGGTGGGGAGGTACTGCTTGCCGATGGTGTCGTAGTTCACGGCGTAGGAGCTCTTGTTGTTCACCACCACCTCGAGTTTCTCGATGGGGCATTCGCGTTGCAGGGGGACGTATTCGTAGAGGAGGTCGTACTGGCGGTGGATGGTGTAGTCGACCACGATGACGCAGCCTATCTCCATGCCGGTGTGTACCATCGCCAATTCGCGCATGTGGTTGAAGCGGCCGCAGTCGGCACACTCGGACGGCAGCTGGTAGACGAAGGCGTTCTGCGGCATGTCGACGCGTTTGCCGTCGAGCTGAATGGTGTAGACCTCGTTGATGGTCAGTTCCTCGAGGTCGGGGTTGTAGACCACAAAGGTCTCGCCCTTGTCGGCGTAGGCTGTGAGGGCGCGGTTGCGGAGAATCTGCACCTCGTGGCGGTAGTGGAAGTCGCTGGTGCCGTCGGCGTTGACGGTCCACTCGTAGCGCAGCAGCTTGTATTGGGCGTCGGGCTGCTGGGCTTTAAGAATTGAAAATTGAAAATTGAAAATTGAAAATATCGCGGCGGCGAAAAGTATCTTTTTCATAACTATTATCTGTTATCTATTATCTATTAACTATTTCGTCAGGATGACGGGGGTTTCGGAAACCTGCATCTGGGCTTGGACGCTGGCATTGAAGGCGGGCCAGTCGGAGGCTTCATAAACACGTTTGCCGAAGACGGCCTGTTCGCCGAAGTGCAGTTTGTTGTCCTCCATCTGGAAGCCGCAGCCGAAGGAGGCGGCGGGGTTGGCGATGCCGTCGACCATGGGGTAGTGGAACTGTGAGGGGGCATAGGGGAGGGTGACGGTCTCGCGGATGTCGACCAGACGGGAGCAGCGGTCGGCGAAGGGTTGGGTGCGGGTTTCGGGGGAGAGTTTGAAGTAGAGGTGGCTCATAGCGCGGGAGAAGAGGTTGCGGGCGGTGAGGGGGATGAAGGAGATGACCTCTTTGTCGACGGAGGCGTAGTGGGGGATGCGGTAGCGGTAGGTGATGGAGACGGGTTGGTCGAGGTAGCGGTCGGGGTCGGTGTGCTGGATGTCGAGGATTTCGGCGGTGGGTACTATACGGAGGAGTTCCCTCTCGAGGTTGGTGCGCCACTGGCTCATGGGGGCGCTGAAGACACCGCGGACGGCGGCGTCGCTCTGGCCCTCGGCGGTGACGGTGAAGGTGCCGGTGAGGGTGCCGTCCATGTCGATGGAGCTCTCGCCGACGATGCGGATGTAGTGTTTCTCGGCGGGAGAGATGGGGGTTTCCATGAGGTCGCAGCCCTCGGCGGTGCCGATGAGGTAGCCCTGCTGCTGTTCGGCGCTGCTCCAGAGTTCACGGACGTTGGGGACCCAGGTGGGGTCGAGCATGAGGAAGGAGCCGTTGCGGAGCTGGACGGCGCAGACGGAGTGGTTGAACTGGTCGGCGGGGATGCGGTCGATGCGTTCGCCGGCCATCGTCATTGCGGCATAGGCCTTAAAGCCAGCGGCGCGGAGGAAACCGATGAGGGTGGAGGCTTTGTCCTTGCAGACGCCGCAGCGGTCGGAGTAGTTCATCTGCTGGTTGTGGAGGGTGAATCCTTCGCCGGGACCCATGGAGATGCCGGCGTAGCGGATGTTGTCGGCCACCCAGTGGGTGAGGGCGCTGATGCTGTCCATCTCGGTGCTGGCACCACGGAGGATTTCGTTGACCTTCTGCTGCACCTCGGGGGTGGGGTTGAAGCTGCCGTAGTCCTCGTTGACGCCGAAGAACCAGCGGCTTTTGGCCTGCCAGTCGGGACTGGTGGAGAGGAGGAGTTTGCACTGGATGTCGTTGTTGGCTAGAGCGCGGGGTTCGCGTTTGAGGGGCATGATGTCCTCCTTGTTGCTGAAGGTGTAGAGGCTGCGGCCAGCCTCGTCGGCAGCCTCGCGGCGGATGTTGAGCTCGCCGCTGTAGACCTTGTACTGGAGGTTTTTACTGTCGAGGATGTTGAGCTGGTAGACCTTGTGCTGGACGGGCTGGTCGCTCCAGAAGGGGACGATGTCGTAGTAGTGTCCCCGCATGGGTGGCACATAGCGGTCGTCGTTGTCGGGGAGGCCGGCAAAGGTGCTGTTGAGGCTGGGGCGTTCGTCCTGAAGGAGGGCGTAGGTGTAGCCTTTCTTATAGGTCCAGACTTCGAGTTTGTCGCCGAGGTTGAGTCGGCCGATTTGTACCATTTTCTGGCTGGCGCCCCAGTAGATCATGCGGGCTGGCGCCACGTAGTCGTAGACCTTGATGTTGCC
>DECD01000051.1:19448-84752 GCA_002349055.1 Bacteroidales bacterium UBA2939
GCCGACAGGGGGTCGTAGTCAATCTTGTAGGTGCTGTACTGGGCGCAGCCCTCGAAGGAGTACATCTCGATGCACTTGTGGGTCAACACGTGGCTGAGTCCCGATTCCTCCATGTAGACTCCGGTGGAGTCGAAGAGGGTGATGGTGTTGCTGCCGGCATATTTGCCCGGGAGCGCTTTGTCCTGAGCGGCGACGAAGTGGGTGGTGACCGCTAGGAGAGTGAGTAATACGAATGTTTTTTTCATATTGGATGAATAGTATTTTAAAATGCAAAGATACGAATAAATTGAAAATTGAAAATTGAAAATTGAAAATTATTTTGTTTGCATTGATTATCAGTAATAAAAAGAAAGAAGTTCCGAAACATCTCGGAACTTCTTTGTTGTCCTACCTGGATTCGAACCAAGACAAGCTGATCCAGAGTCAGATGTGCTACCGTTACACCATAGGACAATTTAAATTGAAAATTGAGAATTGAAAATTGAAAATTTCGTCTCAAAATTCGGCTTTCTTTCTCTCGAAAGCGGGTGCAAAAGTACAAACAATTTTGAAACTGGCAAAATTTTTTTTCGGTGAAGGGTGGGTTTTGATTGTTAAAGTGCAAGGTTACAAATGATTATTCCTATTAAAATTTTTGTTCCTGTGGATGGTTTGCGGGGCGAAAGACGGGGGGCGGTTTGGGGGTGATGGGGCTAATTTGGGGTCTCTTCTTTTGGTGTGTCGACGGGGAGGGTGAACTTGACGGGGAGGTTGAATTGGACGCGCACGGGCTCGCCGTGGAGTTTGCCGGGAATCCATCGTGGCATGAGGTAGACTACGCGCTGGACCTCTTTGCCGCAGCCGCCGCCGATGTCGCGGAGGATGCGGGGGCGGGTGATGGTGCCGTCGGGTTCGACGGTGAAGGTGACGTAGACGGTGCCGTGGATGTTGTTCTCCAGTGCCCGCTGGGGGTATTGGATGTGTTCATCGATCCATCTGTAGAGGGAGTCCATGCCGCCGGGGAACTCGGGGTCGTCTTCCACGACGGTGAATATGTCGTCGTCCTCGCTGCCAGGCAGTTCGCCATCGATTAAATCCAGGCCGCCTGTCAGCAATATGAATGGGATTGATATTGTTGCGATAGACGGCACGGGGCCTTTGTCGGGTATGCTGGCGGGGCTCCATTTGGGCAGGGTGCGGATGAGGCGTTCGGCCTCGGGGGTGCAGCCGTCGAGGGATTTGAGGATGCGGTAGCCCGAGACTGTTCCGTCGGTTTCGATGCGGAGGCGAGCCACCACTTCGCCGGCGATGCCGCTCTCCCAGAACTGGGGCGGGATTTGTATGCGGCTGCTGATCCATTGGCGCATTGCTTCGGGTCCGCCGGGGAACATGGCTTGGATGGGAGGGTTGGTGTAGTAGTTGTCGTAGAAGGAGTCCCGCTCGCCGTTTTTTGGCAGGGGGTATTCCATGGGGAAGTGGAGGTCGTCGTCCATCACGATGCAGCCGAGGGTGGTGACTTCGGGCGGGATTTCGGCGGGTGGAGCCGGCGGGATGAGGGAGTCGACGGGGAGGCTGTCGGGGAGTTGGTGGGAGAGGGAGGTGTCGCCGACGGTGAGGAGGGTATCGTGCGGCGTGGTGTTGCCGTTGCTGCAGGCTGCCAGCGAGAGGCTCAGGCCTGCCACCGTGGCGGCTTTGCCCAGCTTGAGGCGGTTGGCCAAAGCGCGCTCCAGATACTGCACCTCGGCCTCGCATCGGGGGCAGGTCCCGCGGCAGGGCCCTTGGTGGGTACATTCCCGCTGCTGGAGCGGTATGCCGTTTTCTTCGGCGATGTGACGGCGCAGGGCTTTGAGCTGGTTGCAGATGTGTTTGCCTCGTTCCATGGTTCTAGTTGAGTTTGAATTTTATGGGGAGGTTGAATTGTACGCGCACGGGTTTGCCGCGCTGCTTGCCGGGTTTCCAGCGGGGCATGGACTTGACGATGCGGATGGCTTCGTCGCCGCAGCCGAGTCCGATGTCGCGGAGGATGCGAGGGTTGGAGATGGAGCCGTTGGGTTCGACGGTGAAGGTGACGAAGACGGTGCCCTCGAGGCGTTCCTTGCGGGCGGCTTCGGGGTAGCGGATGTTCTCTTTCAGGAAAGCGTTGAGGGCATCCATGCCGCCGGGGAACTCGGGGTCGTTTTCCACGACGGTGAATATCCTTATTTCCCCTTCCAGTTCCTCTTCGTCGACGACGAGTTCGAGGATGGAGTCCTCGGCTTCGGGCGGTGGCGGTGGAGGAGGTGGTATTGCGATGCCTTCTTCTATCACCTCTCCCGCCCATTCGTCGAAATCGGGAGTGGGGTTGTCGGAGAGTGGGTTGTCGGGGAGGGTGTCGTCCACCTCTTCAGAGAAGAGAGTGTCGCCGACGGTGAGGAGGGTATCGTGCGGCGTGGTGTTGCCGTTGCCGCAGGCTGCCAGTGAGAGGCTGAGGCCTGCGACGGTGGCGGCTTTGCCCAGCTTGATGCGGTTGGCCAAAGCGCGCTCCAAATACTGCACCTCGGCCTCGCATCGGGGGCAGGTCCCGCGGCAGGGCCCTTCGTAGGTGCATTCCCGCTGCTCCAGCGGGATATGGTTCTCCTCGGCGATGCGCTGTCGCACGGCCTTGAGCTGCTTGCAGATGTTTTTCCCTCGATAGGATGATTTCATAGAACAAATAATTTGGGTTCCTATATACTATTATAACAGAGAAAAAGGCAAATCTCTACAAGCAGGGTGAAATTTTAACTTTTTTTTTAGAATTTCACGATGTCGATGAGGCGGACACCGTCGAGCCAGACGGCGATGCAGCCTACGGCACCTAGGTCGCCGGCGGCCTCCCAGTTTTCGATGGGCTGGAGGGTGCGGGCGTCGACAATCTCGAAGTATTCGGGTTCGAACTTCAGGCCGTTCTTCACGTCGTGCACCTCGTGGAAGGTGCTGAGGGTGTCGAGCACCCACTCTTTCACGTCGTCGACATCCTCGTATTGGGCCATCTCGGCGGCCTGTTCGAGGGTAGCGTTGATGGTGGGAGCAATGGCGCGGGCCTCGGGAGAGAGTCGCATGTTGCGGCTGCTGAGGGCCAGGCCGTCGTCGGCGCGCACGATGGGGCAGGGGATGAGCTCGATGGGGTACTTGATTTGCTCGAGCAGGGCGCGGATGACGGCAATCTGCTGGTAGTCCTTCTCACCGAAGTAGGCACGCTTGGGCTGTGCCAGGTCGAAGAGGCGGCGCACCACCACGGCGACACCGCTGAAGTGGCCGGGACGGCGCGGGCCTTCCATCACCTCCTCCACGGGACCGAAATGGTAGACCTCCTTGGGTTCGCCTTGCGGATACATCTCGTCGACTGTCGGAGTGAACGCCAGCAGTTTGTCCGAGCAGGAATTCTTAATTCTTAATTCTAAATTCTTAATTAATTCGAGGTCAGCGTCGATGGTGCGGGGGTATTTCTCCAGGTCCTCTTTGTTGTTGAACTGGATGGGGTTGACGAAGAGGGAGACCACGACGAGGTCGTTCTCCTTCAGAGCGCGCTCGATGAGTGAGAGGTGACCCTCGTGGAGGGCACCCATGGTGGGCACAAGGCCTATCTCAAGATTTTGGTTTTTAGCTTCTTTTACGGCCAACTCGAGGTCGGCGGCTTTGGTAATCTGTTTCATATTTCAATCTTTTATTTCTTCGTAAGGGGTGAATCCTTCATCGTCGGTATCGTCCGATTGCTTGAATGTTTGATTGCTTGATTGATTGAGTGTCTGGCGGTTGAGGTATTTGTTGGGCAGTTCGAGCAGGTAGTTGACGCCCATGAGTATGAGGCTGAAGAGCAGGGCCGAGCCGAAGGAGTCGACATGGAACCCTTTGACCAGCTCGGAGGCCATGAGGATGATGATGGCGTTGATGACGAAGAGGAAGAGACCCAAGGTGATGGCCGTCACCGGCAGGGTGATGACGATGAGCACGGGACGGATGATGTTGTTGAGGATGGAGATGACAATGGCGGTAAGTAGGACTGAACCCCAGGAGTTTACCTCCACTCCCGGCAGCAGCCAGGCACC
Organism: Bacteroidales bacterium UBA2939; assembly: GCA_002349055.1. Lineage (GTDB taxonomy): Bacteria > Bacteroidota > Bacteroidia > Bacteroidales > P3 > Colimorpha. Next base: position 23,495 of record DECD01000051.1, read on the forward strand.
CACCATCACGGCAATCATCAGCAGCATGAGCCGTGTGAAGCAGCCCATCTGACCGTTGTAGAACGTTCCTCCGTTATTGATAGTGATTTTCATTTTTTTTTGTTTTTCATTTCTTATTTCTCAATTTCCCCTTTCCCTTGTCGGACTACCTCGATGCCGTCGGAGCAGTCGACCACCGTCGAGGGGTCGGTGTCGGCAATGCCGCCATCGACCACGAGGTCGACGCGCGAACCGAAGTGGTCATGGATGAGTTCGGGGTCGGTGTAGTTTTCCACTTCGTCATCGCCGTCGATGGGGCGTACCGACGTGGCTATCAGCGGGCAACCCACCTCCTCGATGATGGCGAGGGTGATGTCGTTCTCCGGCACGCGGATGCCGATGGTCTTGTTGGCATTCTGATAGTTGCGCGGAACGCTGCCACTGGCCTCCATGATGAAGGTGAAGGGGCCGGGGAGCGAGGCTTTGAGGAGGGCAAAAGTGTCCTTGTCCATGGCGCGGACATACTCCGAAGCTTGGCTCAACGAGTGGCAAAGCATCGAGTACTTGGCCTGCTTGAGCTTGTAGCCTTTGAGCTGTGCGATGGTTTCGGCGGCCTTCTTGTGTTCCATGCTGCACGCGAAACAATAGAGTGTGTCGGTGGGCAGGATGGCGATGCCACCGTCGCGCAGGGTGTCGGCTATCCGTCTCACTTCCCGCACATTGGGATTACCATTGTATAATTTTATTATCATATTCTCTTGAAAAAACAAAATGCAAAAGTAAAAAAAAAAATTCGCATGGGTGCATTTTTTTCAAAAAAACTATTCCGCGGTGCAAATCACGGGTTCACTTAGTGTTAAAAAACTGTTAAAAAACCGTAATGGAACGCCAAGAAAACGGTAGATACTAACTACCTGATAACCACTTACCAACTCCCTACCAACTCCTACCCAACTCCTACCACGGTAGGAGATGATAGGTGGATGGTAGGTGAAAGATACAATAATAATGGCATTTTTGCGTTAATTGAAAATTATGAAAACAACGACTATCAAATTACTAGCACTTTCTGCTCTGCTACTCTTGGGGGCGGCCCATGCCGGTGCCCAACAGATTAAGTTCAAGAAATTTTTCACTGGCGGCACCTTGCGTATCGACTGCTTGCGCGAGGGCGATGCCCAGGGCGACACCGTGTGGGTGAACCGCTGGATTGACCGCTCGGCCACGTGGCACGGCAGTCATACTCAGCTCATTGACCCCATCGAGAATGGCGACTACCGTGTGGCGATGTACGATGCCAAGAGCGGCAAAATGATTTATTCGCGGAGCTACAGCAACCTCTTCCGCGAGTACAAGGGAACTGCCGAAGGCAAGACTACCAAGGCTCGTTTTGAGGAGACCCTGCTGCTGCCGATGCCCAAGAACAAGGTGAAGATTGCTTTGCAACGCCGTGAGGTCGAGTCTGTCCCCTGTAGCAAAGGAGTGACAGGAGTGGCTGTGACCTTTAAGAACCAGACCGTTGTAGAATTCGACCCCGACAAGGACGAGCTGGAATTCAACTACCACATCGGCGAGCGTACCGACCTGGAACTTCACGGCGACCCGGCGACGAAAATCGACGTGGCTATTGTGGCTCAGGGTTATAGCGGTGCTAATGACCCGCAGATGCGCGTGGATTACTACCGCATGAAGGAGATACTCTTCGCCCAGGAGCCGTTCAAGAGTCACCGCGAGGACTTTAACGTCTATGGTGTGATGGCCGATGTGGATGCCGAATACAACACCTTCGGCATCGACCGTTACCTGATGACCTTCAGCCTGTGGAAGTTGCACGACAGGCTGGGTACCACCCCCTGCGACTATATCATCGTGATGGTGAACAACGAGAAGTACGGTGGCGGCGCCATCTATAACTTCTACGCTGTCACGTCGATGCACAGCATGGCGGAGTACGTGCTGCCGCACGAGTTCGGCCACGCCTTCGGTGGTCTGGCTGACGAGTATGTCGACGAGGACCTGGCCTATGGAGACCTGCATATCAACGACTACGAGCCGCTGGAGCCTAACATTACGAACCTCAAGGCGTTCGGCCTCAAATGGAAGTCGATGCTACCCGCGAATACCCCCATCCCGACACCCGACAACAACGCAGTGCCGAAGTCTGAATGTGGCCCGCTGGGAGTCTACGAGGGTGCAGGCTATTCTGCCAAGGGTGTCTATCGTCCGACGATGCACTGCATGATGCGCGACTATGCGCCCTTCTGCCCAGTGTGCATGAAACGGCTGGAGGAGATTTTTGGATTGTATACAAAATAGGAGTTAAGGAGACAGGAGATAAGGAGTTAAGATAGATGCGGAAGCTGCTGTATATATTACTGTTGGGTGTGATGCCGTGGTTCTCGGTGGGGTGCGAGAAGGAGGGCTTTGTGACGGACGACGGTGGTGTGAAGCTGGCGTTCTCGACCGACACGCTGACCTTCGACACCGTTTTCACCACCATAGGCACCACGACACGCATGGTGACGGTCTACAACCGGACCTCGGAGAACCTGAGGCTCAGTACCGTTACCCTTGCCGGAGGCACGGCGAGCCGTTTCCGCATGAATGTCGACGGCGACACGTCGCTCACAGTCCGTAATATCGAGATTGAGGCTGGCGACAGTATCTTCATCTTCGTGCAGGCCAACATCAATCCCAGCGATGCCACGACACCCTTCCTGGTGGAGGATGCCATCGTCTTTGGCAACGGCCAGCGGCTGGTGCTGACGGCGTGGGGTCGGAATGCCGTGTACCACAGGCTGTTGCCTGGCGATAGCACTTGGTATACGCCTGTCGACTGCGAGAACTGGGACCACACACGTCCGCATGTCTTTCTCGACCCCGCTGCGGTGCTCGACGGACACACGCTGACGCTGTATAACGGCGATGAACTCTATTTCGGTGACGGCGCCCTGCTGGTTGTCGACTCCAATGCCCACCTGAGGGTGCAGGGCACGGAGGAACAGCCGGTGCTCTTTACCTCGTTGCGCCACGACGGCTGGTACGATTTCCTGCCGGGGCAGTGGCAGACCCTATGGTTCTACAACTACAGCACCGGCAATGTGATAGACCACGCCGTGGTTGAGAATGGCACGGGCGGCATCCGCTGCTATCCCGGGTCTCAGCTCACGGTGACAAACAGCGTGATACGCAACATGAGCGACTGCGGCATCGTGGGGCAGGGGGCCACAGTCACGGGACGCAACCTGCTGGTATACGACTGCTTGGCCGACTTCACGGCCTTGATGGGCGGCAGCTATGACTTCCGCCAGTGCACCTTTGCCAACTACTGGACCTACACGGCCCGGAAAATAGAGAACATCGTATTGAGCAACAACTTGATTGTGGATGGCGAAGTGTTGGGTGGCAACCTGCTGAAGGCAGACTTCCGCGACTGCATTATCTGGGGAACCTATCAAAAGGAGGTGCTGCTGAGTGAGTTGGAGGGCTTTGTGATGAACTACAACCTTGACCTGCACAGTATTGTCAAGGGCGGCGAATGGAGCGAGGACCCGCAGTTTACCGACCCTTACGAGGACGACTACACGCTGAAAGAGGGTAGTCCGGCCGAGGGCATTGGGTATCAGTTTTAAAATTGAGAATTGAAAATAGAAATTGGCTTATGTTTGAATATATCAAAGGACAGTTGGCAAGTTTGGAGCCTACGCAGGTTGTGATTGACTGCGGCGGTGTGGGCTATCTGCTGGAAATCACGCTGAATACGTATGAGGCGCTGAGGAGAGCGAATGAGGAACAGGTGAAAATCTATGCCCATCTGGTGGTGCGCGAGGATGCGCAGCAACTGTATGGCTTCTACGATATGGCGGAGCGCGAGATGTTTCGCATCCTGGTGGGTGTGAACGGCGTGGGTAACCAGACGGCGCGCGTCATGCTGTCAAGTCTCACTGTCGACGAGCTGCGTTCGGCCATCCAGACCCAGGATGTGAAGAAGGTGCAGCGGGTGAAAGGCATTGGAGCCAAGACGGCCCAGCGCATTGTGCTGGAACTGGCCGACAAGGTGGGTGTCGTGGGTGCTGTTGGCAGCACTGGCGCACTGGGTGCGCAGGTGAACCAGGCACGCGACGAGGCCATGACGGCTTTGACGATGCTGGGATTCGCCAAGCCTGCCGTGGAGAAACTCCTCATGGCCAGCGACTGGAAGAATGCCGACGGCACACCGATGACCGTGGAGGAAATCATCAAGGAAGGCCTGAAGAGGTTGTAACTTTTTTTTATATTATTTTATTTATAGCGATACAATAATTATCGGGGAGTTGCGTTTATGTAGGGTTAAATGAAAAAGGCAACCCGATATATACTCCTTATTGCGCTGTTCTTGTGCATCTACACGGGCGCGTGGGCGCAGAGTGACTCTGTGGATTTCACACCGATGGGGAGTGGCTACACGCCTGCCGGGGTGAAAGACACAGTGGTGTATGACGCCGAACATGGCGACTATGTGAAAGTGAGGAAGGTGGGCGATGTGGTAATCAGTCGCGAGTATATGTCGTTTGAGGACTACGAGGACTGGAAGATGCAGGAGCTGATGCGCAACTACTGGGACGAGAAGCGCGGCGGCACGGTGCTCGACAACAGCGAGGGTGGTCTTCTGAGCAAGATTCCTGGCTTCAACCAAATCAGCCAGAAGCTGGAAGCCTTGATGGGCAAGCCTGAAATCAAGATTACGCCTAGCGGTAGTGCCGAGTTGACATTCCAGATAGTAAACAACTTCCGTGACGACCCGCAGCGCGACGCCAGCGAACGAAGTGTGACGACCTTTGACTTCGACGAGAATCTGCAAATCAACCTCAACGCCAAGATTGGGGACCTCATCAGTTTTGACATTAACCACAACACCAATGCCACCTTTGACTTTGAGAACCAGCTGAAGCTGAAGTACGAGGGCAAGGAGGACGACATATTGCAACTCTTCGAGGCTGCCGACATCTCGTTTCCGCTGAACACCACTCTTATCAAGGGCAGTCAGCAGCTCTTCGGTTTCCATACCAAGCTGAAGTTTGGCAAGCTGACCATCGATGCCGTGGTGAGTGAGAAGGAGACCAGCACGGAGAACATGCAGGTGAAAGGCGGTGCCAGCAGTCATGAGTTTGAAATACGTGCCGACGAGTATGAGGACAACCGCCATTTTTTCATTGCTCAGTACTTCTACGAGAACTACAACAAGGCCATGAACACATTGCCCGTGGTGAACTCGAATATCAAGATACTCCGTATTGAGGTGTGGAGGACGAATGTGGGAGCCGCGGTGACACAGAACCGCAATATCTTGGCTTTGACGGACCTGGGTGAGGGCGAGCCGTGGAGTCCGCGGGTGCATGGTGCGGGTCCGCAGAAACCCTCGAACTATGCCAATGATTTGTTGACGCTGGTGAATCCGTCGAGTGTGCGCAGTATCAACTCGGTGACAAACTTCATGCAGGGACTCGGTATGACCGCCGGAGCCGACTATGAGAAGGTGGAGAGCGCCCGACTGTTGCCCGCCAACGAATACACCTTCAACCGCGAGCTGGGATTCATCACCCTGAACCAGCCGTTGAGCAACGACCAGGTGCTGGCCGTGGCCTTCCAATACCAGGTGGTGGGCGACACCAATGTCTATCAGGTGGGAGAGCTGACCACCGACGGTATCAACGACCCGAACACCCTCATCGTGAAACTGCTGAAGAGTACCGCTGTGAACACCCACGGACCGCTGTGGAAGCTGATGATGAAGAATGTCTACTTCCTGAAGAGTAGCCAGCTGAGTAGGGAGAACTTCCGGTTGAACGTGCTCTATGAGGGCGAGGAAGGTGGCGTGGGGGTGGGTTTCTTCACCGACGGTCCCAAGCAAGGCATCCCGCTGATTGAGCTGTTCGGGATGGACCGCATGGATGCCAGCCAGAGTTATTACTATGCCGACGGAGTGTTTGACTGGTTCGACTCGGCGGCCTTCAAGGGCGGTTTGATACAAGCCTCGACGGGGCGTGTCTTCTTCCCATACGTGGAGCCCTTCGGTAAGGATTTGAGAGAGATATTGGGCGACGATGAATTTGCCAACCACTACTGCTTCGACTCGCTCTACACCATGACGCAGGCCCTGGCGCGGCAGTATGCCGACAGGAACCGATTCTTTTTGGAGGGATACTACACCAGCAGCGTGAGCGGCGAAATCAGTCTGGGCTACAGTGTGACACAAGGAAGTGTGACGGTGACGGCCGGTGGTATGCCGCTAATAGAGAATGTCGACTACACGGTGGACTACACGATGGGCACGGTGCGCATCATCAACGAGAGCATCCTGTCGTCGGGCACGCCCATCAGCGTGAGTTCGGAGAACAACTCGTTCAGCATGACCACCAAGCGCATGCTGGGTTTGCACCTAAACTATGAGGTGCAGCCGGACTTCAACATCGGGGCCACGGTGATGAACCTGCATGAGAAGCCGATGACGCAGAAGAATAATTTTGGGGACGAGCCGACGAGCAACAGCATCTGGGGATTGGATGTGAACTGGCGGAGCGAGGTGCCACTGATTACGAAGCTGGTGGACTGGCTGCCCGGCATCGAGACCAAGGCGCCGAGCAACGTGAGCCTCTCGGCGGAGTTCGCGCACTTCATCCCCGGAATGAGCAGCACCGGCAGCGCCGAAGGGAGTGTGAGTTATGTGGACGACTTTGAGGGTGCGGAGAGCAACATCAACCTGACGACTGTGGCGTCGTGGGTGCTGGCGAGCACGCCGCAGGACTACCGGTCGCCCATGGCCATGTTTCCCGAGACGGCCCCCGGGACGGAGCTGGCCTACGGATTCAACAGGGCCAAGTTGGCGTGGTACCGTATCAGCAACGATTTTTATCAAACCAGTACAAGGCCAAGCAACATCACCCTCGACGACCTGTCGAAGCCCTACGCGAGGAGAATCTACGAGCAGGAGGTGTTCCCGAACAAAGACAGGGTGGCGGGCCAGCCGACGTACGTCTACGAGCTGAACCTGGCCTATTACCCCGAAGAGAAAGGTCCCTATAACTACGACGTGAACCCCACGGCCTACAGTGCCGGTATCACGGACAGCGGAAAGCTGGTCAATCCGCAGAGCCGTTGGGGCGGCATCATGAGAAAGCTGGACTATACGGACTTCGAGACGCAGAACATAGAGACCATTGAGTTTTGGCTGATGGACCCCTTCATTGAGAAACCCAACCACAGGGGCGGCAAGCTGTATATCAACCTGGGCGACATCAGCGAGGACATACTGCGGGACGGACGGAAAGCTTTCGAGAACGGACTGCCGACGAGTGCCACGATAGTCAACGTGGACACCACCATCTGGGGACGCGTGCCGACGACGCAGCCGATAGTCAACGCTTTCGACAATGACGCGGAGAGCAGGATGTACCAGGACGTGGGCTACGACGGGTTGGGGTCGACGCATGGCTTGCAGGATGAACAGACTTTCTTCCAGTGGTACCTCGACGCCATCGGCGACCGTTTCGGGACGGCCTCGGAGGCATACCAGAAGGCGGCCGAGGACCCGTCAGGCGACAACTTCCGCTACTTCCGCAGCTCGTACTATGACGACAATGACGTGAAGATAAACGACCGTTATAAGCTCTACAACAACGCGGAAGGCAACTCGCCCGTGGATGAGGACAGCGACGAAGAATACATGACCAGTGCGAGTGCGTACCCCAATGTGGAGGACATTAACAAAGACAACACGTTGAGCGAGGCAGAGAACTACTACCAATACGAGATAGACCTGAGTCCCGACCGGATGGTGATAGGCGAGAACCACATAGTGGACATCCAGGAGGCGCACAATGTGCAGCTGGCCAATGGTGAGACGACGACCTGTCGGTGGTACCAGTTCCGCATCCCTGTGAGGGAACCGGACTCGAAAGTGGGAAACATTAACGGATACCAGTCGATAAGGTTCATGAGGATGTTCCTGAACCAGTTTGAGGAGCCTATCATTCTGCGTTTCGCCATGCTGGACTTGGTGTATTCCACCTGGAGGAAATACAGCGAGGACTTGCTGCAACCGGGTGACTACCCCACGGGCGTGGGCGAGGAGACGAGCTTCAACATCTCGACGGTGAACATAGAGGAAAACGGGAGCCGGCAGCCGGTGCCATACGTGCTGCCTCCAGGAATTGAGAGAGAGGAGTGGTACTCGAGCGGCAACAGTTACACGCAGCTCAACGAGCAGTCGCTGTCGCTGGACGTCGATGATTTGGCCAGCGGCGACGCAAGAGCCATCTACCGCTCGACCAGCTACGACCTGCGGCAGTACGGCCACCTGAAGATGTTCGTCCATGCAGAAAAAAAATACGCCACCGAGCAGCTTGAGGACGACGACCTGACGCTCTTTGTGCGGCTGGGAACGGACTACACCAACAACTACTACGAATACGAGCTGCCGTTGAAGTTGACACCATGGTATACCTCTGCCGACGACCCCTACGCCATCTGGCCGCGGGACAACCAGGTGGACATAGACCTGCAGCTGCTGACGGAGATAAAGACCAACCGCAACAAGAAGATAAGGCACGGAGAGAGTGGCTATGCGCCGACGCTGCTATACAGCGAGATGGTGGACGGAAGGAAATATACCGTATTGGGAACCCCCAACTTGGGCAAGGTGAAGGTCATCATGATAGGCGTGCGGAACCCGAAGAAAGAGACCTTGACCGACGGGAACAACATGCTGCCGAAATCGGCCACGGTGTGGGTGAACGAGCTACGATTGACCGACTACATCAACAAAGGCGGGTGGGCGGCAATGGCGCTGGCGCGGACGAACCTGGCCGACGTGGGAAATTTGTCACTCTACGGCTCGTACACCACAGCCAACTTCGGCAACCTGGAGGACCCGCTGGTGAAGGAGGAGCTGGTGAACACACTGACCTTCCAGACCACCTTCGACATGGAACTGGGGAAATTCCTGCCCGAGGAGTGGGGCTTGCACATACCGTTCTACATTGACTACAGTCGGGAGATAGGGAGTCCGGAATACAACCCGTACAACCCGGATGTGCTGTTGAGCGACGATCTGGCGACCTACGCCACGAGTGCGGAGAAAGACAGTGTGAAGCAGATGACGCAGCGGAGGAAGAGCACGACGAACGTGACGCTGGCCAACGTGAGGAAAGAGCGGGTAGGGAAGGACAACCTGAAGCAGCACATCTACGACATTGAGAACTTCGCCTTCTCGTATGCCTACAGCGGGGAGCGAAGCAGCGACGAGGACATAGAATACTACAACAAAGACCAGCACAGGGGCGGGTTCACGTACAACTACAGCATACAAGCGGAGCCTGTGAAGCCGTTTGACAAGGTGAAGCTGTTCAAAGGAAAGGCGTGGAAGATACTGAAAGAGTTCAACTTCTACTACCTGCCTAAGAACCTGAGTTTCTCGACAGAGATATACAGGGACTATGAGGAGACCATGATGAGGAACAAGAGTGCGGCGCTGGTGATCATCAAGCCGACATACTTCAAGCAGTTCACCTGGCAGCGGACGTACGGGTTGCAATACGACCTGATGAAGAGCCTGAGGATACAGTATTCGGCCAATGCGAACGCGAGGATAGAGGAGCCTGTGGGAAGGATGAGCTCGTCGGCGAGTGACTCCATCTGGCGTTCGATAGCCAATGGCGGCACGATGCAGAACTTCCAGCAGACCATCAACGTGACCTACGACCTGCCGATAAACAAGCTGCCGTATCTGGACTTCCTGAGGGCTCCGCTGACGTATAGAACCAACTATGTGTACCAAGGGACAACGCAGGCGTTGCAGAGCATGGGCGCCACGCTGCAAGGGTCGACAACCATCCAGCTGACGGCGAATGCCAACATGCAGAACCTGTATAACAAAATCAAGCTGCTGAAGGATGCCAATGCGCAGAAATCAAACACTAAGAAACCCGCTGCGGTGGGCAAGAAAGGGGCGAAGATGAGTACGCAGGACTCGGCGGCAATGGCCGACAGTCTGCGGAGCGTGAAGATGAAGGAGATGCTGAAAAATGTGGGCTACTTCGGGCTGCGACTGCTGACGTGCGTGAAGGATATGACCATACAATACAACGTCACGAATGGTTCCCGTTTGCCGGGCTATATGGGCGAGCCGAAATTTGTGGGGCTGGACCCGCGGACGGGGTGGAGTCCGGGACTGGGGTATGTGCTGGGATATGATTTGGACGTGGTGGACGACCTGATGAGAAACGATTTGCTGTCGCGCGACACGTTGTTCAACACGCCACACGAGATGACGACCAACAAGGTACTGTCAATGCAGGCCAATGTGGAGCCAATAAGGGACATGAAGATTGCCCTGACGGCCACGCAAAACTATTCGAACAGAGAGGAATACTACTACAAATACCTGACGGAACAGGGGGCGGTGTGCGGACCGTTATCGTATCGGATGACGGGCTCGTATACCACCACCACGTGGAGTTTCCTGACGGCATTCAGCGACGCCGACGAGCTGTTCTGCCAGTTCCTGGAGAATCGCTCGGTGGTTGCCGAACGGCTGGCGGAGGCGAATCCGGACCCCTACACGGACCAGATGGTGCTGGACACGATGAACGGGCAGTACTACCCGGGGGGCTACAGTGCCAACTCACAGACGGTGCTGCTCACGTCGTTCCTGGCGACGTATCTGGGCAAAGATGCGAAGACGGCGGGCTTCTCGCCCTTCCAGAAATTCCCGTTGCCCAACTGGAATATCAACTATAACGGACTGAACAAGATACAGTTCCTGAAGAAATGGTTCACCAACATCACGCTGTCGCACAGGTACGCGTCGACGTACAGTGTGGGCAATTTTTATACCGACGCCACGTTGTCGGGGATAGACAACTACGACTACGGGAGCGAGACGGTGCTGAACAGCACGGGCGACTATGTGCCACCGGTGAGCATGGAGGGAGTACAGATAACGGAGCAGTTCAACCCGCTGGTGAGGGTGTCGGTGAACATGGTGAACAGCTTCCAGTTCAACTTCTCGCTACAGCGGAACAGGACGTTGATGCTCTCGTTCTCGAACAACCAACTCACGGAGACCACGAGGAAAGGCTTTACCGTCGGCGCGGGATACCGATTCAAGGACATCTCGTTCAACGTCCGTTTTGCAGACAAGACTCATAAACTCAAGAGTGATATCTTGGTGCAGCTGAACTTGACGTATAACTCGAATATGACGAATATCAGGAAGATAAACCAGAATGTGAGCCAGATTTCATCGGGTAGCTCGGTGTGGATGGTGGAGTTGAGCGGCGAGTATGCGCTTACCACCACGCTGACGCTCAAGGCTTTCTTCCAAACCAATATCAACACGCCTTATATATCCAATGCCTACCCCAATTCGACAACGAAAGGCGGTTTAACAATCAGATTCTCGTTCTAAAAGATGCAAAAAGACAGGTTCAATAATTTCGATGAAGAGGTGCGCGAACTGGTGCTGGCCTTTGAGGACACGGTGCTCAAGGGGAAGAACCATTTCTTTGATGTCGACGAGTTGGAGATTATCATCGATTACTACTTCGAGGTGAACGACCGGCATCCCCTCGAGGTGGCCGTGGAATATGCCGAATACCTCTATCCCAACAGCAGCACGATACGGTTGCGGCGGGCCCACCTGATGATGTCGAAAGAGGAATATGCACAGGCGCTGTCGGTGCTGAACAGGATGCGGGAGGCCGAGCCGAACAATACCGATGTGGCCTACTCGTTGGGAGTGGCCAACGGAGCGGTGGGAGATTCGGAGAAAGCCATTGCTTATTTCAAAGAGGCCGCTACCGACGGATGGATGCTTGGACGTGTCTATTCCAATATGGCCGAGGAATACTACAAGCTCAAGGACTTCGACGCTGCAATCAACTGTTACCGGAAGGCTATGGAGAGCGACTCGTGTGACGATATCACCATCTATAACTACTATGATGTCTGCTACGAGGCGGGACGGGTTGAGCAGGCGGTGGAATACCTGGAGGGATATGTGAAGAAGAACCCGTACAGCCGAGAGGGCTGGTACTGTCTGGGGTGCGCCTACCGCGACCTGACGCTTTATGAGAAGGCCGTCGACGCTTTCGAGTATGCCATTGCTATCGACAAAAGCTATGTTGACGCTTATGTCGCACTCTCTCAGACTCAGGATTATATGGGAAATACTTCCGAGGCTGTTACTACCATGTTGCGGGTGCTTGACTATAGCGAGGAGCGGGACAAGGTGTATCACACCATCGGGTCGCTCTATGCTCGTGAAGCCAACTACGATACCGCGATGGCCTATTTCAAGAAGGCTATCGAGGAGAATCCCGCCAATGCAGAGGCTCACGCTTCGCTGGCGTTGTGCTATCTGGAAATTGGCGACACCTCGACGGCGGTCTCGAAAGTCAACCGAGCTTTGATGCTCGACGAGGCTACTCCCGTGGACCCCAATGACGGACGTGGTCCGCATGATGCTCCGGGGAACCCCGATGTGCTGTGTGCTGCTGCTATGATTTACGATGCTATCGGCGAATATTACAAGGCTTCGGAGTATTTCGAGCAGATGATTAACACGGGACTTTATGCCGAACACCAGTGTCAGCTCTATACGCAATTCCTCTTCAATCATCAAGTATATGACATTGTCATTCAGTTTGCTGAGGAGTCGTTGGAGGTCTATCCACACAGTTCGTTCTATAGCACTTACCTCGCGGCGTCCTATTTCTATACCAACCGTTACAACAAGGCCCGCAAGATGCTGCCAGATGTGTCGCCGGCTATGCTTGCCGAGATTTGCCCAGAGCTTATCATGCACCCGCTGCTGGGGCCGCTGGTGCCGGCGGACCCATACAATAATTCCGATGAACAAAAACAGTAAAAATATGAAACGATTGCTTCCGATAATGATGCTTGTGGCGATGATGATTGTCGCCGTTCCTGTCCGAGCCCAAGAGGGTGTGGGTGTGGCTGAGGCTGTCCGTGGCGACACGGCCTCCTCGGGATTTGTCTCCACGGCGCTCCACTGGTACGATGCTCACATGAATTACTGGGCAGTCGGCGGATTGATGGCCGTCGAGAGCTCCTTTGTGCCGTTTCCATCCGAGGTGGTTATTCCGCCAGCAGTCTATGTGGCAGCCAATCCTGAAGGCAAAAGTGGCATGAAGATATGGTTTGTGGTGCTCTTTGGGACCCTGGGAGCCTTGCTGGGAGCTCTCATCAACTACTTCCTTTCCCGTTGGCTGGGTCGCCCCATCATCTACGCTTTCGTCGACAGCAAGTGGGGCCACATGCTCCAGCTCTCGGGCGAGAAGATGGAGCGTGCCGAGAAGTATTTCAATGAGCACGGCGTGGTGTCGACTCTCGTTGGCCGTCTGATTCCCGTTATCCGTCAGCTCATCTCCATCCCAGCCGGTCTCAGCAAGATGAATATTTGGGCTTTCATGCTTTATACCACCCTCGGTGCCCTCGTCTGGAACTGTGTGCTTGCTTTGCTAGGATGGCTTGCCTATCAGGCTGCCGACCCCAGCGTCATTGAGCGTTACAGTAGTCTCCTTAGCTATGTCATCATTGGGGTCTTTGTTGTTGCGGTGGGTTACTTTGCTGTCCGTTATTTATTGAAAAAACGCCGCCATGAATAACAACGATATTCGCTCCCAATTTCCTATCCTCGATGTCACTGTCCATGGTCGGCCGCTGGTCTACCTCGACAATGCGGCTACCACGCAGAAACCTTTGCGTGTCATCGAGGCGCTCGACGGTTATTACCGTACGCTGAACAGCAATATCCACCGCGGAGCCCACCACCTGGCCACCGAGGCCACCGAGCGTTATGAGACTGTGCGCCGTCAAGTGCAGTCATTCATCAATGCCCGCCACCATCACGAGATTGTCTTCACCCGCGGTACCACCGAGAGTATCAACCTTGTGGCCTCCTCGTTCAGCAAACGTTATTTCACTGGCGACGACGAGGTCGTCGTCTCGGGCATGGAGCACCACTCCGACATCGTCCCGTGGCAGCTTGCCGGTGCCACCCTGCGTCCTATTCCTTTCAGCGACGAAGGTGTCCTCGACCTCGATGCCTACGAGAAACTCTTCTCTCCGAAGACCCGCATCGTGGCCGTCAACCACGTCTCCAACACCCTCGGCACCATCAACCCTATCGCCGACATCATCCGTATCGCCCATGGCCACGGTGTCCCCGTGCTCATCGACGGTGCCCAGGCCATCTCCCACATCCCTGTCGACGTGCAGGCCCTCGGCTGCGACTTCTACTGCTTCTCTGGACACAAAATGTACGGTCCCATGGGAGTCGGTGTGATGTACGGCCGCGAGGAACTCCTCAACGAGATGCCTCCTTACCAGGGTGGGGGAGAGATGATTGAGAATGTCACCTTCGAGCGTACCACCTACAACCAGCTGCCTTTCAAGTTCGAGGCCGGCACGCCCTCTGTGGGCGATGTCATTGGCCTCGGCGAGGCCATCAACTTCATGCAGGAAGTGGGAGTGGCGAATATCGCCGCCCGCGAGGACGAGCTTCTGCGTTATGCTACCTCCATGCTCTCGCAACTCCAGGGCATCCGCCTCTTTGGCACCGCCCCGCACAAGACCACCGTGCTCTCCTTCCTCATCGGCGACGCCCATCCCTATGATGTGGGAACCCTCCTCGACCAGCTGGGTATCGCCGTCCGCACGGGTCACCACTGCACGCAGCCCATCATGGACCGCTACGGCATCCCCGGCACCGTCCGCGCCTCCTTCGCTGTCTACAACACCCTCGATGAAGTCGACCGCCTCTTCGCTGCCCTGCAACGTATAATGCCGATGTTACAATAATGCTACAGACGTTACATATTGAGAATTACGCGCTCATTCGCGAGAGCGACATCGCCTTCGGCCCCGGTTTCGTGGCCATCACTGGCGAGACGGGAGCGGGAAAGTCCATCCTCCTCGGAGCCTTGGGCCTGCTCTTGGGCCAGCGTGCCGATGCCGCCGTCTTGGCCGACAAGGAGCGCAAGTGTGTCGTCGAGGCGCAGCTCGACATCACGGGTCTCGGCCTCGAGCCTCTCTTCGAGGAGGCCGATGTCGACTATGACAACCACCTCATCCTCCGCCGCGAGATTTCGCCTGCCGCCAAGAGTCGTGCTTTCGTCAACGACACTCCCGTCCAGCTGCCGTTCCTGAAGGAGCTGGGTAGCCGCCTTGTCGACATCCACTCCCAGCACCAGACCCTCACCCTCGCCGACAGCACCTTCCGCCTTTCTCTGCTGGATTCGATTATTGCGAAATCACGCGATAAAGGTGTCACGGAAACTTACGCTGCCTCCTATCGCGAATATACCGCCCTCAAGCACGACCTCGAGGCCCTCACCACCGCCGAGGCGCAGAACTGCAAGGAACAGGACTTCCTTCAGTTCCAGTTCGACGAGCTTGCCGCTGCCCGCCTTGTGGCCGACGAACAGGCTCCTCTGGAGCAGGAATCGCAGCTCCTTTCCCATGCCGAGGCCGTCCGCGAAGGTCTGGCCGCAGCCTCTTCACTTCTTGACGACGACAGCGAACAGGCGGTTCTCTCGCGCCTCCGTCAGGCCAAGAACGCCCTTTCCCATATCGCCTCGTTCCATCCCGAGGTGGAGGAACTCCTCGCGCGGCTCGACTCCTCCCTCATCGAACTCGACGACATCAACAAGTCCCTCTCTTCCCTGGCCGACGGCATCAACTACAGCCCCGACCGCCAGCAGCAGGTCGACGAGCGTCTCGCTCTCCTCTACCGCTTGCAGAAGAAACATGGTGTCGACAGCGTGGAGGCCCTTATCGCCATCCGCGATAGCCTCGACGTGCGTCTTCAGTCCATCGCCACCCTCGACGACCGCATCCAGGCGCTCATGGAGCAGGTGGACCAGGCTTTCCGCAAACTGCAATCTGCCGCCGATGCCCTCACCAAGGCCCGTGCTGCGGCGGGAGCCATGCTCGCCAAGAGCCTTCTCCCCACCCTTCACGACCTGGGCATGCCCGAGGCACGCTTCGAGGTCTCTCTCTCCCCGGCAGCCTCCTATGGCCCCATGGGGCACGACAGCGTCAGTTTCCTCTTCAATGCCAACCGCGGCGGCGACCTCCGCGACCTCTCCAAGGTGGCTTCCGGCGGCGAGCTTTCGCGTCTTATGCTCGCCATCAAGTCCGTCCTCCACACAAGCACTCAAACCCTTATCTTCGATGAGATAGACTCCGGCGTCAGCGGCGACATCTCGGTGGCCGTAGGCTCCATCATGCAGCGCATGGCGCAGCATGCGCAAATCATTGCCATCACCCATTTGCCGCAGATTGCCGCCCGTGCCGGCCAGCACCTCAAGGTCTACAAGGAGAACGAGACCGACCGCACCGTGTCGCACATCCGCGAGCTGAACCCCGACGACCGCATCACCGAGGTCGCCGTCATGCTCAGTTCCGACCCTCCGACTCCCGCAGCCCTCCAGACCGCCAGGGAGCTTATGTCATAACTCCTGAAAGAATGAAATACTACCTCGTAGGATACATGTACTGTGGCAAGACCACCTTCGGCCGCAAGTTGGCTGAGGAGAAGGGGATGGATTACCTCGACCTCGACCGCGCCTTCGAGAATCGTTATCATTACACCGTGCCTCGCTTCTTCGCCACCTTCGGCGAGGAGGCTTTCCGCAAGCTCGAGTCTCAGCTGCTGCGGTCCACCGCCGCCCTCGACAATGTGGTCATCGCCACCGGCGGCGGCACCCCCTGCCACAGCGGCAATATGGACTTCATCCTGGAGAACGGCACCGCCATCTATCTGCAGATGTCCGTCGATGCTCTCGTCGAGCGTGCCCTCCGCAGCCGTAACCCGCGTCCCCTCATGCGCGGCCTTTCTCCCGATGCCCTTCGTGCCAAAATCCAATCCCAATTAATGGAACGGGAGCCTTTCTACCGAAAAGCCCCCGTCATTCTGGATGGAAGGGATCCGCAGTTCAACTAATACGCAAACGCGCTTCCGCCGAGGAATTCCCTCATGATGCTGTTGTAGGGGATGAACTTCGGGTCTATCGGCAGCAGCAGTTCCGAGAAGTTCAGCAGTTGCCGTGCGATGGAATATTCCTCGCAGTCCTCGGGTACCTGTTTCAGCAGCGGCTCGGCATAGATTTTCAGCACGCCCAGCTCGTAGAGCAGCGCCGAGTTGAACATCACGTTGGCATTCTCCTGATAGGGGAAGATGTGCCGCCGTTCGCCACGCACCACATCGGGCCAGCGCCTCAGGGTCTCGTAGGCGTTCCACCCGCGGAAGTTGTTGTCCCTCACGATGCGGCGCACCAAGCGGCTGTCGGTGCCGTGGATGATGTTCTGGTCGTCGACGGAGAGCTGCGTCAATGCGCTGACGTAGACCTTGAACTTCAGCTCCTCGGCGATGTCGGCCGTAAGTTTGGGGTTCAGGGCGTGGATGCCCTCCACCACGAGGATGCTGCGGGGGCCCAGCTGCAACGTCTTGCCGCTGAAGTAGGGCTCGCCGCGTTTGAAGTCGAAGGTGGGTATCTTCACCTCTTCGCCTTGGAAGAGACGGTTCAGGTGGTCGTTGAGCAGCGGGATGTCGAGGGCGTCGATGCTCTCGAAGTCGTATTCGCCGTTGGGCTGTTTGGGTGTGCGGTCGCGTCCGAGGAAATAGTCGTCGAGCGACAGTTGGTTGACGTCGTAACCCAGCACCGAGAGCTGTACGCTGAGGCGGCGGCATGAGGTCGTCTTGCCCGAGCTCGAGGGGCCTGCCAGCAGCACCATGCGGGCGCCGCTCTGGCGCACCTGCTCGGCAATCTCGGCATATTTCTTCTCATGGAGCGCTTCGGAGAGGAGCACAAGGTCCTGGCCGCCGCCATGATAGACGATGCGGTTGTAGTCGGTGATGGTCGACATGTGCAGGAGCTCGGTCCAGTGGTAGTGCTCGCGGAAGATGGCGAAGAGTTTGGGGGTCTCGGTGTAGAGCGACAGTTTGTCGGGGTGCTCGGGGTCGGCGCACTGGAGCATGTAGCCGTCGCCATACTGGCGGAAGTCCCAGGTGGTGATGCAGCCGGTGGAGGGGGCCAGCTTGTCGCCTATCTTGTGCACGGTGTCGCCCAGGAAGCTCAACTCGATGTACAGCTTGTGCAAATGCTCGAGGATGTCGAGGGTCTTCTCCATGTGGCGCGGGCGGATAAGCTCGATGGCATCCTTCGTCAGCATTGTCTTGGTTGTGAAGGGGATGTCCTGTTCTTGGAGGGCAATCATGCGCTCGCGCACGGTGCGGCACACCTCGTCGTTGGGCGGCAGGGTGAAGTCGTCGACGGCACTCTCGATGCGGCAGTAGAATCCGTTTTGCAGCGAGTGGTCGATGAAGAGCCGCGCCTTGGGGTAGCTGTCGTGCACCGCGGTATAGAGCATGAAGGTCAGGGAGCTGCGGTAGAGGCGGAAGCCCTGACGGGTGGAGACATCGAGGAACTGGATGGTCTTGGGGTTGTAGACGCGGTATTGCAGGGGCTTCACGGTGTTGTTCACCAGGGCGCCGAGCACGGGCCAGGGGGCCTTGCCGTCGGCCAGGGTCTTCTGCTTCTCGTATTCTTCCGCCAGCTGCGCCAGGGAGGTCCCCTGTTCAATAGTCTTTCTCTCGCCGGTATTCACCAGCACAATTTCCACATTGTTCATCTTTTTTCTTTTTTGTTTCCCGCTTCGCGAAATCTTGGAAATCCTGGAAATTATTTGTCTCTTGCAAAGTCGTTCTCCGTTGCGTCTCGGAAAATCTTGGAAATCTGAAAGAATCAGAGATTATTCAAGATTTCCAAGATTTAATTGACCACAGCGAGGGACATCAAATGATTTCCACGATTTCCAGGATTTCCGCCGTCAGGCGGGGGAATATCACTGGGCCATCGTCTCTTCAATCTCCTTGACGGTCTTGGGGATGGGTTTGCCGAGGACGCGGCAGCCGGTTTCGGTTACCAGGATGTCGTCCTCGATGCGGATGCCGCCGAAGTCTTTCCATTTCTCCAGCTCGTCGAAGTTCACGAAGTCCTTGTTCGTGCCCTCGGCGTGCCACTTGTCGATGAGGGCGGGGATGAAGTAGCATCCGGGTTCGTCGGTGATGACGAAGCCGGGTTGCAGGCGGCGGCCGCAGCGCAGGCTTCCCAAGCCGAACTGCTCGCTGGGACGTGTCTCGTCGTCGTAACCCACGTTAATCTGGCCGTAGTTTTCCATGTCGTGCACGTCGAGGCCCATCATGTGGCCCAAGCCGTGGGGCATGAGCAGGCTGTGGGCACCGGCGGCCACGATGTCGTCGACCGAGCCCTTGAGGATGCCGAGGTCCTTGTAGCCCTGAGCCAGCACGCGGCTGGCGGCGGTGTGTACCTCCTTGTAGGTGATGCCGGGGCGGGTAACGCGCGCGGCCTCGAGGTTGGCGTTCAGCACAATCTCGTAGATGGTCTTCTGGCGCTCGTCGAAGCGGCCGCCCACGGGGACGGTGCGGGTGATGTCGGAGCAGTAGTTCATCGGGGTCTCGCAGCCGGCGTCCATCACCAGCATGCGGCCCACCTCCAGGCGGTTGTTGTGGCCGTGGTTGTGGAGCGTCTCGCCGTGGACGGTCATGATGACGGGGAAGCTCACGGGGCCGTTGCCCTTCCAGGCTTCGCCCTCCATGAATCCTGCCAGCTCATATTCGTAGCGGCCGGGCATGGCCAGCTTCATGGCGCCCACGTGCATGTTGTAGGCCGTGGCGATGGCGCGTTCAATCTCCTCAATCTCCTCGGCGCTCTTGATGCTGCGCTGTTTCACGCAGGCCAGGATGAGCTCCATGGAGGCGTGGCGGTCGACGGCGCCGTAGGTCACGCCGAGCCACTCGCAGAGGTCGGCACGGATGTCGGCGCGGTAGGGCGGCAGGTAGTGGGGCAGGGCCGAGGTGGGACGCTTGCCGTCGAGGAACTTGCGCAGGTCCTTCATCGAGCCGCTGTTCTCCACACCCACGCTCTCGGCCAGCTCCTTGACGCTGGGCAGGGGGCCCGTCCAGATGATGTCGTCGATGTCGTAGTCGTTGGCGAAGAGGTAGTCTTTGCCCGTCTCGCAGTCGAGCACACCCACGAGGTCTTCGCGCTGGAGGCCGAAGAAATAGAGGAAAGTGCTGTCCTGGCGGAACCAGTAGGTGTTGTCCTTGTAGTTGCAGGGGGCTTCGTGGTTGCCCGGGAGGATGATGATGCCGTGGCCTACGTCTTTGCGCAGCTGCTCGCGGCGGGCGATATAAGTCTCTTTCTTGAACATGGTGATATGTTTTTTTTTTGTTATTTTTCCGAAAAATGTACCTTGATAACGCCAAAAAAACGGTTTTATTGTACGAAATTGACGGCGAATTTTTAAGTTAAAATTAACAGATGCGGAGTGAGAGTTGACACGGAGTTGATACGGAGTTGACTCGGAGTTGGTACGGAGGAGGAAGCGGAGCAAGGTGGCTGCTGGCGGGTGGAAGCCCTTAATGTTATTGTATTCATATATTATTGTACGGAAAAATTGAAAAAAAATTGGTGCGTTTAGAAAAAAAATGTATCTTTGCAATAAGATAAAGTGCGTAAAAGGTTTTGGGAAACGCGTGTAAGAAATTTGGGTTCAAACGATTGACCCAAATTGTGAGCTATACCATAATAAACACTTTGGAAAGGAAAACAGGAAGAAAAAAAACAATTTATTAATTCATTTTATTATTAACCAAAAACAAAACATCATGCAAAAGTTTTTACGTACTTTGATGCTTGCGGCACTAATGTTGCCGTTCGCATCGCAAGCGCAAGATGTTGTGATCCTGGGGACCTCTGGGACCGACACATTGCGCTCGTGCAATGCTGTTATCTACGATAACGGCGGAGCTGATGGTAATTACAGCAACAGCTGTAATGTCACCAAGGTGCTTTTGCCCAATGCGGCCGACAAATGGCTTTCGATTAGCGGCACATCGCACACCGAAGGCAAATGGGATTATTTGACCATTTACGCCGGCATTGGCACCACGGGCGAAATACTGTTCCGTGACAACACCGCTGGCATCAACAGCCAGGTGACCATTCCCACCCTCACGGGCGAAGCCTTCACCATCGTGTTCTATTCCGATGGTTCCACCAGCTATGCTGGCATCGCCCTCAATGTAAGCTGCATTGACGCTCCTTCTTGCTTCAGGGTGAATAACCTTGCGGTTTCTGCCGTCAACTCGGAGAGTATCACCCTCAGCTGGACTGACAATCAGAACACACCTCTGGAATACGAGATTTACAACATGACCACCCACGAGTATGTGGGTTCTGCCACAACTACCTCCTATACTGCCACTGGCCTTGATGCCAACACCGATTACACCTTCGGCGTGGTGGTGAAATGCTCCAACACCGATTACTCTGACACCGTCTCCATCAGCGGTCACACCGCCTGTGAGGCTATTGTCATCAGCGAAGACAACCTCTTCAGCGAGGGCTTTGAGGGTACCGCCTTCCCGCCCGACTGCTGGAGCACGGCACACACCGCCGGTTCTGCCACTAGCCTGTGGACCCGCAACACATATACCTATCATAACGGTAGCGCTGCTGCCAATCTGCCCGACCAGCAGGTCGGCAACAAGACCAACCTCGTGACCCCGCTGCTAAACATCCCCGAGGCCAACGCCTTCGTGATCTCCTTCTGGATCAACCGTAACACTGTCACCAAGCCCAACGAGGGTGTGAAGGTGTGGGTCAACACCACCCCCGACACCGTCGGTGGCACCTCCCTGATGCACATCCGTCACGGCTACAACCAGGGCACCATCGTCGAGGATGCCGCCGGTTGGTATAAGTATTATGCTCCCATCCCCACCTCGGGCGATGTGTACATCATCTTCGAGGGTATCAGCGAATATGGCAACGCCACTCAGATTGACGACATCGCCATCGAGGTAGCCCCCGCCTGTCTACCCGTCTCCGACCTTGCTGTGAGTAACATCACCTCCAGCGGTGCCACGCTCACCTGGAATGGCGACGCCGATGGCTACACCATCTGGAACATGAGCGACACCACCGTCGACTCATACGCCTCCGAAAATACTATTGACCTCTATGCCCTCGAGGCCAATACGCAGTACACCTTCGGTGTGCAGTCCAATTGTGGCGAGGATGATGGCGAAATGCGTACTATCACCTTCCGCACCGCCTGCGAGGCTATCAGCGAGCTGCCCTACACCATGAGCTTCGAGGCTGATGACCTGATGGGTACCAGCAACGCCGAGTCCTTCCCCTACTGCTGGGCCCGCATCAACACCCTGACTTCCGGTACCTACACTTACTACCCCTATAGCTACTCGACGACCAGCAGCCACAGTGGTTCGCGCGCCATGTACTTCTATGCTAGCAGCAGCGGCACCTATGCCGACACCACCGGCTTCGTGATGCCTGAGCTCGACGTGGAGAGCTACCCGATGAACGCCAACCGCGTGACCTTCTGGGCCAAGGTGACCAGCACCACTCCCTATGCCATCTACGTGGGCACCATGACCGACCCCGCTGACCGCAGCACCTTCACTGCCGTCGACACCATCACCGTCGGCAGCACCGATTACACCAGATATGCTGTTTCGTTGGCCAACGCCGACGCCACCGACCCATACGTGGCCTTCATCGTTCCCAAGGTTGCCGCTGTCATGTACATCGACGATGTGACCCTCGAGGAGATTCCTTCCTGCCTGGAGGTTCCCTATGTGGTTGTCACCGCCAACACTTCGAGCAGCCTCAGCCTGAACTGGGAGGACAACGAGGAGAACTACAACGCTACCTACAGCATCTACAACATGGCCGATACCAGCCTGGTGGCCAACAATATCAGCGAAACTGTCTACACAGTTGAGAATCTCGATGCCAACACCGAGTACACCTTTGGTGTGCAGGCCAACTGCTCCACGGGCGACGCTCCCATGACCACCGTTACCGGCCGTACCGCTTGTGGCGTCATCGCCGAGCTGCCCTACACCATGAGCTTCGAGTCCGCTGACCTGAGGGGCACCAGCAGCACCGAGTCCTTCCCCTGGTGCTGGGACCGTATCAACACGCTGACTTCCGGCAACACCTACTATCCCTACAGCTATGCAAGCACCAGCTACACCTCGGCCAGCCACAACGGCTCCCGCGGTCTGTACTTCTATGCTAGCAGCTACGGCACCTATGCCGACACCACCGGTTTCGTGATGCCTGCCATTGATGTGGAGAGCTACCCGATGAACGCCAACCGCGTGACCTTCTGGGCCAAGGTGACCGGCAGCACTACCTACACTGTCTACGTGGGCACCATGACCCTTCCTGACAACCTGAGCACTTTCACCGCCGTTGACACCATCGTTGTTGATGGCACCGACTTCACCAAGTATACTGCCTCGCTGGCCAGTGCCGCCGCCACCGATCCCTATGTGGCCTTCATCGTGCCGAAGGTGTATGCTACCATGTACCTCGACGACGTGACCCTCGAGGAGACTCCCTCTTGCTACGACGTGGCTGGTCTGACGCTTGACAGCGCCATCGCCACCACGGCCTACATCAGCTGGAACAACAATGACGCCACGAGCTTTGAGGTCGAGGTGCGCCAGGGCAACGAGGTGTTCGAGGGTGCCTCCATCAGCATTGTGGATGACACCACCGCCGTTATCAGCGACCTTGAGATTGATGGCGACTACCAGATTCGTGTCCGCTCCATCTGTGGCAGCAGCGATGGTGCTTGGAGCGATCCTCTGAACGTCCATATCGGCTACTGCCTGCCCAACCCGACCTCGCGTGACGGTCAGGGCATCACCAGCGTGGCCTTTGGCGGCATGACCAACACCACCCATCCGTCTGAAGCCCCCTTCTACGGCAACTACAGCTCGATGGCAGGTTCTGTTGCCGCCGGCACTCCCGCCACCATTGATATCACCTACTCCACCGGTACTTCCACCGTCTATAGCTATGGTACCATTATCTGGGTTGACTGGGACAACAGCTACAGCTTCGAAGACGACGAGATTGTCTACACCGGAATGAGCGAGCAGGGTTCTGGCGGTGTTCCCCAGGTTCTGACCGCCACCTTCATTATCCCCGCTACCACCGAGGTGGGTGACTACCGCATGCGCATCGTTGGTGCCGACAGCTACTTCGACAGCTATGTCAACAATGGTACCGGCAACCACAGCCCCTGCTTCACCAGCACCTATGCTGTTGCCGAGGATTACACCCTCACCGTGACCGAGGCTCCGAGCTGCACACAGCCCACCGATCTGACGGTTACCGACATCACCGCCGAGAGTGCCATGCTGCACTGGACGGGTGTTGCTGCAAGCTACAGTGTCTACACTATCGACGAAACCGGCGACACTGTCTCCTACACTACGACCACTGAGGGCAGCCTCCTGGTTGAGAGCCTTAGCGCCATGACTAACTACACCTTCGGTGTGGCATCCATCTGCGGCAATGACGAGAGCGACACTATTTTCGTGACCTTCACCACCGCCTGCTCCTCCATCGCCATCCCCTTCACCGAGACCTTCGAGGCCACCAGCGCCCCCCGCGACTGCTGGACCGCCGACGGTGATGAGAACTGGACTATCGCAGCTGGCGACTATAGCACTTCGACAGGCGCCTTCGAGGGTTCCCTCAATGCCAAGGCCAGTGCAAGCAACCGTACTTCTGTGTCTAAGTTCATCTCGCCCGTCCTCGACGGTGTGACCGATGGCATGCAGCTTACCTTCGCCCACATCCAACGTGCCTGGGGTAGCGATATTGACGAGCTCAGCGTGTACTACCGTGCCGATGCCACCAGCGATTGGCAGACACTTGCCACCTACACGGATGCTATTGCTACCTGGACGGTTGAAACCATCAATATCCCCGGCGCCGTTTATCAGGTTGCCTTCGGCTTCTCTTCGAACTACGGCTATGGCGTAGCCATCGACAGCGTTGTCTTCAACCTGCCGCCGAGCTGCATGCCTGTTGCCGACCTGACCGTTGATACCGTCACCGCCAACAGTATCACGCTGACCTGGACAGGCGACGCCGCCAGCTATAGCATCGTTGATGCCGCCGGCACTGTGGTGGCCAACGACATCACCACCACCAGCTACGAGGTGACCGGCCTCACCGCTTCTACCGAATATACCTTTGGTGTCGTGGCCCACTGCTCGGCCACCGACAGCTCGGATGCTGTTACCATCAGTGCCCGCACCGACTGCGAGGGCGGTAGCTGCGCTATCACCATCGTTGCCGAAGATGCCTACGGCGATGGCTGGTATGGCAATGACGGCTCCGCTTCCTCTCTCGAGATTCGCCAGAACGGTGCGCTGATTCGTTCGTACACTATGGAAATGGATAACTATGATTCCGATCCCGCTACGGAGACTATCACCGTGAACGTGTGCGCCGGTGCTCCTGTGACCTTCACTTGGAATCGCAATATTGACGAATATGACTACGACAACGACATCAGTTTCATCATCCTGAAGGCCAATGGCGACACCATCTACAACTGCACCGATGCTAGTTCCTTGGTGGATGGCTTCACCTACACTGAGAACACTCCCTGTGGTGGCGAACCGGTTGAGCCCGATAGCGTCACTGTCACCTTCGATGTGAACCACTACGCAATGGCTGGTACCATCACTCCCTCTGGCGTACAACATTTCGTCGAGGGTACCGAGGTTACCGTCACCGCTACTCCCGCCGAGGGTTATCACCTCGTGGCTTGGCACATGGTTCTTGGTGAGCTTGACACTATTATTACCGAGAACATTCAGCTTAGCTACACCGACACTGTCGAGGCTGAGTGGGATGGTGCTGTCATCAAAGCCATTTTTGCCAAGAATGATCCTCTGCCCGTCGAGGCTACCATCGCCGCCAGCGACATCGTCTACTGGGTTGGTACCGGTAGCAACGAGGCCGTTGTGGCTGTCAACTGGGCCGACACTGCCTTTGCTTGGGGCGTCCGCTTCAACGGCAGCATCACCGTCCAGAACGCTATGGACTCCATCGCTAACTACGACCCGCGTTTCAACTGGACCACGAACGACTATGGCCTCGGCAACATCACCTTCAACGAGGGCAACATCAACCTCAGCGGTGATTCCATGAGCTGGTGGGAGAGCAAGAACAACGGTGTCTCCGATGCAGGTCTCGGTCAGACCCTCACCAATGGCGACTTCGAGAAGTGGGCTCAGCCCGAGGCCGGTGTCTGGGTCAACAGTTACTATGCTTGGGGCTACTGGATGGACAACACTGTCTATCCCATGACTATCACCCCGATGTGGGCTCCCGCCACTGTCGACTCTGTGACCGCCACCTTCAATGTGAACGATGCCACCATGGGTACCATCACTCCCGCTGGTGCCAACACCTTCGCCGTCGGCGAGGTCATCACCGTGACCGCCACCCCGAACGAGGGTTACCACATCGCCAGCTGGCATCTGATGATTCCGAACGTGATTGACTCCACCATCGCTACCTCCATCAACACCTATACCGGCACTGTCAACATGAACTGGGAAGGTGCCGTTGTTACCGTCAACTTCGCTGCCGACAGCGCCATTGTCACCGATAGCCTTACCATAGTGCTTGGCGTGAACAATCCCGACCTCGGCACCATCACTCCCGCGGCTGGCACCTACGTCCTTGCCCTGGGTGACTCCATCACGCTTACCGCCACTCCTCTTGACAGCAATGTCTTCAATGGCTGGCTCACAATTATGGATGGCGAACCCATTGGCACGCTGCCCATGAACCCGTTGACGATTCCCGCCTTCGAGAACAATGTCGGCCACACGATGGTGATGATTGCCCAGTTCGCCGCTCCCGGCGCTGCTCCCGACAGCTTGACCGTCGTCATCAATGTTAACAATGCTGCTATGGGTACCACCACGCCTGCTCCCGGCACCTACCGAGTGGCAGTTGGCGACAGCCTCACCCTGGCCGCTCTGCCCAACGAGGGCTTCCGTAACCTCTACTGGGTCGAAACCATGAGCGCTATGGGCATGGTGATTGCCGACACGCTGGCATACGACACCCTCCACCTGGTTGTCAGACCGATGATGGCCAATGCCACTCTCACCTACACTGCCTACTTCGCTACCGACTCGAACATGGTGACCATCAATGCCGTTTCGGCCGACACCACCATGGGTACTGTCACCGGTGGTGGTGTGTATGAGGTTGGCGCTACCGTCACCCTCACCGCCACTCCGAAGGAAGGTTACCACTTCGTGCGCTGGAGCACTGGCGACACCACTCGCGTCCTTACCTTCATCGCTACTGAGGATCTCAACATTGTTGCCCAGTTCGAGGCCAATACCGGCATCGACGAGATTGAGGGCTCCAATGCCACCGTCTACAGCGCTGAAAGCAACATCTACGTGAAGGGTGCAGAGAACATGAATATCTATGTCTACGATGTGAACGGCCGCTGCGTGCGCACGCAGGCCAATGCCACCGAGACCGTGGTCTTCAAGATGAACACCACCGGTGTCTACCTGGTCAAGGTTGGCAACGCCCCTGCCAAGCGCGTCGTCGTGGTTCGCTAACCTCGAATAACGCTATTCCGAAAGGATCCCGATTGCTCGGGACCCTTTCTTTTTATGTCTTCCATCCTTCGGACGAAATCTTGGAAATCTTTTTTATATCTTCGGATTCTTACGGATTTCCAAGATTTTTATGAACACGACGAGGGAAAATGAACAAGAAACAATAATATTTCCAAGATTTTCAGGATTTCGCGAAGCGGGAAACAATAAAAAAACAGCTTTTCCGTTATACACAAACCCAATTTTAAAATCAACATATATATCATGACACAAGAAAAGCTCAAATTCAACCCCAACCCACTGGTGACATTCCTGCAAAAACCCATGGCAGAGTTCACCAAGGCCGATATCCTCAAGGTCATCGAGGAGTTCCAAATCGAGATGATTAACTTCCGCTACATGGCGGATGACGGCAAGCTGCACACGCTGAACTTCGTCATCCAGAGCCTCGAGCATGCCGACGAGGTGCTGACCTCCGGCGAGCGTGTCGACGGCTCGAGCCTCTTCCCCTACATCGAGGCCGGCAACTCCGACCTCTACGTCATCCCGCGTTTCCGCACCGCCTTCCTCGACCCCTTCACCGAGGTGCCTACCCTCGACCTCCTCTGCTCGTTCTACAACAAGGACGGCGAACCCTTCGAGATGGCCCCCGAATACACCCTCCAGAAAGCCGGCCGCGCCTTCCGCGAGGCCACGGGCGGCATGGAGTTCGAGGTGATGGGCGAGCTGGAGTACTACGCCATCGCCCCGCGTCAGGACGACTACATGCCCGAGGACCAGCACGGCTACCACGTGTCGATGCCCTATTGCAAGTTCGAGGAGTTCCGCACCGAGGCCATGCGCATGATTGCCGCCGCCGGTGGCGAAATCAAGTACGGCCACTCCGAGGTGGGCAACTTCACCAATGGCGACTTGATGTACGAGCAGAACGAGATTGAGTTCCTCCCCACACGTCTCGAGGATGCTGCCGACCAGCTGGTCATCGCCAAATGGATGATGCGCGAGCTGGGCTACAAGTACGGCATCACCATCACCTTTGCCCCCAAGATTACTGTGGGCAAGGCCGGCAGCGGCATGCATGTGCACACCCGCGTGAGCCTCGACGGCAAAAATATGTATGTCGGCGACAATGGCCTGAGCGAGGTGGCCATGAAGACCATGGCCGGCATCCTCTCGCTGGCCGGTTCCCTCACCGCCTTCGGCAACACCAATCCCACCTCCTACTTCCGTTTGGTGCCCCATCAGGAGGCCCCGACCAATATCTGCTGGGGCGACCGCAACCGCAGCGCCATGGTGCGTGTGCCGCTGGGCTGGAACAAGGGCAGCGGCAACATGATGGCCCATGCCAACCCGCTGGAGAAGAACACCGAGGTGGACTTCAGCCGCAAGCAGACCATCGAGCTGCGCACTCCCGACGGCAGCGCCAATGTCTACCTGCTGTTGGCCGGCATGACCGTCGCCGCACGCCACGGCTTCGAGATGAAGGATGCCGTGCAGTATGCCAAGGACCGCTATGTGAGCGTCAACATCTTCGAGCATGAGGACGTGCTGGCGCGCCTCGATGTGCTGCCCGACAGCTGCGCCGCCAGCGCCGACCTCCTGGAGCGCGACCGCGCCTTCTACGAGCAGGACGGCATCTTCTCCCCGGCTCTCATCGACGGCATCCTCAAGGGGCTGCGCGCCTTCGACGATCGCACCCTCCGCGCCGACATAGGCAAGGACAGCGCCAAGACCCTCGCCCTCGTGGAACGCTTCATTCACTGTGGATGAGACTTGAGGAGATAAGGAGGTTGGAGATAAGAAGCACCCCGGAGGGGTGCAAGAATTTAGGCGGGGGCATCGCCCCCGAAGGTATCGCCCCCGCCGTTGTTTATCGGGGGCGGTGCCCCCGCCTAAGAACTTGTGCCCCTGCGGGGCTGATGTGAATCGGCATTTTTTTTTCTGTATGAATAAAGTTATATTATTAATCGGCGGCAATCAAGGCGACAGGCGTCGCCTGATAGACCAAGCGACAGAGCAGATACGGCAACGTATCGGCTCTGTCGTTGCCTTTTCTCAGGTCTATGAGACCGAGCCGTGGGGAGACTTCGAAATTGAGAATTCAGAACAGAAAATTGAAAATTTCTTGAACCAGGCACTCCTCGTCGAGACCACTCTGTCTCCTTGGCAGGTGCTGCGCACGGCGCTGGCGATAGAAAAAGACCTGGGAAGAGAAAGGACTGGATTAAATGGAAAATCCAGTGAATCCAGAATCTATCATTCCCGCCCGATAGACATCGACCTCATCTTCTACGACGACCTCGTCGTCGACACCCACGAACTCACGCTCCCTCATCCGCGGATGCACCTCCGCCGCTTCGTCCTCGAACCCCTGACCGAAATCATCCCCACCTACCGCCATCCTGTGACGGGAAAAACGGTGAAACAATTATTATATGAAATATAAACTGTTATTATTATTGTTGTTAATTTCGCCCTTGGCGGCGATGGGACAGAACGCTACCATCAGCGGCACTGTCACCGACTCGCGCACGGGCGAGACCCTCATCGGGACCACGGTGCTCGACACGCGGAGTGGCAAGGGCGTGGTGACCAATGTCTATGGCCACTACTCGCTGACACTCAAACGCGACTCCGTCAGCCTCAAGGTCTCCTATGTGGGCTACGAGCCGCAGTTCGTCAACTTCAAGCTCGACGGCACCCGCGAACAAAACTTCACGCTCTCCTCTAGCGTCACCCTCGACGAGGTGGTCATCACCGCCGAGCGTGTGGGCGACGTGAAGTCGTCGCAGATGAGCGCCAACGTGATGACGGTGGAGAAAATCAAGTCGGTGCCCGTGATGTTCGGCGAGGCCGACCTCATCAAGGCCCTCCAGCTCATGCCGGGTGTGCAGAGCGGCAGCGAGGGCAACAGCGGCATGTATGTCCGTGGCGGCGGCCCCGACGAGAACCTCTTCCTCCTCGACGGTGTGCCCCTCTACAATGTCAGCCACATGGGTGGCTTCTTCTCGGCCTTCAACACCGACGCCGTGAAGAACGTGACGCTCTACAAGGGCAGCTTCCCCGCCCGCTTCGGCGGCCGTCTGAGCGCCGTGCTCGACGTGACGCAGAACAACGGCAACGACAAGGAACTCCACGGAAATGTCTCCATCGGTCTCATCTCGGCCAAGTTCAACCTCGAAGGCCCCATTGTCAAGGAGAAGACCACCTTCAGTTTCTCGGTGCGCCGCACCTATGCCGAACTTTTCCTCATCCCCGCCATCATGTGGCTTAACGACCTCACCACCGAGGAGCCTTCAGGTCCCACGGTGGCGCAGAATGCCAAGTTCGACGCCGGCTACTGGTTCTATGACCTCAACGCCAAGGTGACGCACAAGTTCAGCGACAAGAGCCGTCTCTACGCCTCCTTCTTCGCCGGCGACGACAAAATCAGTGGCAAAATCCACACCCTCACCTCGCTCAACGAGGACATCAACCTGGCCTTTGCCAACAAGTGGGGCAACATGGTGGGTGCCCTGCGCTGGAACTACGAGTTGAGCCCCAGGCT
Source organism: Bacteroidales bacterium UBA2939 (assembly GCA_002349055.1). Taxonomy (GTDB): domain Bacteria; phylum Bacteroidota; class Bacteroidia; order Bacteroidales; family P3; genus Colimorpha. Next base: position 54,601 of record DECD01000051.1, read on the forward strand.
CTTCATGAACCTCGCCGCCAACTACACGCAGTACAACAACAGCATTGTCGGCACGATTGAGAAGCAGGCCTCGCCCAACGACGCCAACGCCTCGACCGTCGAGGGCGACTACACGTCGGGCATCAAGGAGGTCACTGCGCGGGCCGACTTCGACTTTACGCCCAATCCCGAGCACATGGTGAAATTCGGCACCTCGGCCACGCGCCACTGGTTCTCCCCCGAGGTGGCCAGCGCCAGCGTCAACTATTTCGACTCCATCCAGATGAACCAGGCCCTTCAGTTCGACACCGCCATCGCTGGCGGCACGATTCCCGCCAACGAGTTCGTGCTCTATGGCGAGGACGACTGGAGCATTACCGAGACCGTCAAACTCAACTATGGCCTCCACCTCAGCGCCTTCAACGTGAATGGAAAGACATACAAATCCATCCAGCCGCGCCTCTCGGGGCGTGTCATGCTCAGTGACGACCTCTCCGTCAAGCTGGGCTATGCCCGCATGACGCAGTATGTGCACCTGTTGAGCACCACCAGTGTCACCCTGCCCACCGACCTATGGGTGCCCGTCACCGAGAAGGTGGAACCCATGACCAGCGACCAGCTGGCCGCTGGCGTCAGCTACAGCGTGATGGGCGTCGCCGACTTCAGCATCGAAGCCTACTACAAGAAGATGAACAACCTTATTGAGTACAAGGACGGCGCCACCTTCTTCGGCAGCAGCGAGAACTGGGAGAATCTGGTCTACAGCGGCCGAGGCTGGAGCTACGGCGTCGAGTTCCTCGTCCAGCGCGAGTTCGGCGACTTCACGGGATGGATTGGCTACACCTGGAGCCGCAGCATGCGCCAGTTCGACCGCCCTGGACAAATTATCAACGGCGGCAAGGCGTTCCCCGCCAAGTACGACCGTCGCCACGACCTCTCCATCGTCCTCAATTACAAGGTGACACCCACCATCGACATCAGCGCCACGTGGGTCTTCTCCACCGGCAACACCGCCTCGCTGGCCACCCAGACCTATCCCGTGGCCGCCGAGAACCCCGACGACTACGACGAGGGCGCCGCCCATCACACCGGCAGCATCAATGTCATCGAGGGCCGCAACAACTACCGCATGCCCAACTACCACCGCCTCGACCTCGGAGCCAACTTCCACCGCCAGTTCAAGCGTGCCCGCCGCACCATCAGCGTAAGTATATATAATGTATATAACCGCCAGAACCCCTACATGCTCTACCGCTCGCGCACCGAGACCTACAAGGACTACCCCATGGCCCTGGTGAAACTGAGCCTCTTCCCCATACTCCCCAGCGTAGGATACACATTGTATTTTTAAAACAAAAGAACCATGAAAACAAGACTTATATTCCTCTTGGCGACGGTCGCCTTCCTCTCAAGTTGCGAGGAGGTGCTCGACATCGAGAACGACCCCTCGAAGACCCAGCTGGTGGTCAACGCGGTGCCGCAGGCAGGCAAGCGCGCTTTCGTCTATTTTGCCGGTAGCCGCTTCTTCCTCGACCCTTCCAACGACCAGCCCCTCGATGCCGCCTTGGTGACCCTCTATGTCAACGGCACCCCCTATACGCCCGACTCCGTCGCCCACTGCAAGTATTTCTTCCCCTACACCTATGTCGAAGGCGACAGCCTGCGGCTCGACGCCCGTGCCGGCGACCGCCAGGCCAAGGCCCAGACTTATGTCCCTTACATCCCATCCTTCACCAAGGTCAAAATCTACGACCGCTCGGCGGGCGGCACCATGCACTGGTACCGCGCTCAGATTGACTTCCAGGACCATGCGGGAGTCGATGAATACTACAACCTCTGCGTCATGGTGCGCGACAGCGGTGTGCGCTTCAACGAGTGGCAGCAGAAGTACGACACCGTCGACACCGTCCACGTCAACTACTTCCTGTTCAGAAACTGCCCCGAGATTCAGGGCGATGCCTCCTATACTAATCCTATGATGGGTGTGGTGTACACTCGCAATTATTTCAACGACAGCAAGATTGACGGGCAGAACTACCACATGGAGATGGACCTCCTCCATCTTCTCGACACCAACGAGGTCGAGCCTTTCAAGCACGAATACACCATCTCGCTCGAGTCCATCACCTACGCACGCCTGCGCTATCTGATTGATGTGGCGCGGCAGGGTGGGGGCAGCACCAGCTTCTTCACCGAGCAGGGCAATGTCCGCGGCAACGTCGAGGGTGCCCTGGGCATCTTCGCCGGTTCAGCCAAGAGCGAGGTCACTTTCTGGCCCGACACCCTGCCCCCCTTCCCGACAGGCACCGCCTTGCCCCCTTCCACAATCCCCGCGCAATTACTCAACGACATATCAACGATGCAGCATCGTTAAACTATCGTTGAACTATCGTCGAACTATCGTCGAACTATCGTCGAAATGGGCTACCGGACAGGAACTTTTTGTGTAGGAAAAGAAAAAATATTTTGTCAGTTCCAAAAATGTTCGTATCTTTGCAGTCCGAAATATGGGGGAGAAATGCCCTCGAAATGAGTGAAAGTAACTAAAAAACAAACAATTAAAAAATGTACGCAATCGTAGAAATCGCAGGCAAGCAATTCAAGGTCGCCCAAGATCAGAAGATTTTCGTCAACCGTCTGAAGAACGACGAGGGTAGCGAAGTGTCTTTTGACACCGTGATGCTTAAAGACAATGATGGCAACGTCGAGGTTGGTAAACCTTACATTGCTGGTGCTAATGTAAAGGCCACCGTCCTCCGCCACCTCAAGGGCGATAAGGTTTTGGTGTTCAAGAAAATCCGTCGCAAAGGCTATCAGAAGATGAACGGCCATCGTGACTATCTGACCCAGATCAAGATCGATAGCATCAATTAATAAAGTGTCTAACCTTTTAAAAACAGTATATTATGGCTCATAAAAAAGGTGTTGGTAGTTCCAGTAACGGTCGCGAATCCGAAAGCAAACGCTTAGGCGTGAAGATTTTTGGTGGTCAGAAGTGCATCGCCGGCAATATCATTGTCCGTCAGCGCGGTACCGCCCACAACCCCGGCCAGAATGTTGGCATGGGCAGAGATCACACGTTGTATGCTCTCATCGACGGCGTGGTGAAGTTCCACAAAGGCCGCGAGGATCGTTCCTACGTCTCCGTGGTTCCCGCAGAGTAAATTTGTAGAAATTTTTTTCATAATTTTGCGATGGCCCTGTTCTGTCTTGGAACGGGGCTTTTTTTAGTCCATCTGGACCCGTATGCTCTCGCTGTGGATTTTCTCGAGGAGTCCGCGCACAAAGTCGGCATCGAGGTTCAGCTGGGAGGCCAGCTGTAGGCGGTCGTCCATCACGGCTTCCCAGCGTTTGGACTGATAGACGGTCATTTTCTGTTCGCGTTTGACGTGGGCTATCTGTTGCGAAAGCACCATGCGCTGTGCCAGCAGGCGCAGCAGCTCGTGGTCGATGTCGTCAATCTGTTGACGTAGCGGCAGCAGGTGGCTGTCGGCGGAGGAGGGCTGCTGGGTCTGGAAGTCGGCGAGGCGTTTCACCAGGGCCGCGAAGTCGGCGGGCGTGAGCTGCTGCGGGGCGTCGGTGAGGGCGTCGGCAGGGTGGGGGTGAACCTCGACCATCAGGCCGTCGTATTCGAGCTGAACTGCCGCCGTCGACAGCGGCTCGATGAGTTTCCGTGTGCCGCCGATATGGCTGGGGTCGCAGATGAGGGGCAGGTCGGGCATGACGCGGCGCAGGTGCAGGGGAAGCTCCCAGAGGGGGGCGTTGCGGTAGCCCTGGTTGTTGTACATGCTGAAGCCGCGGTGGATGGCGGCCAGGTTCTTGATGCCCACCTGTGCGATGCGTTCGAAGGCACCGAGCCACAGGCGCAGGTCGGGGCTGAGGGGGTTCTTCACCATGACCAAGGTGTCGGTGCCGCGCAGCGCTTCGCCTATCTCTTCGACCATGAAGGGGTTGGCGGTGGTGCGGGCGCCGAGCCAGAAGGCGTTGATGCCGTAGTGCAGGCAGAGTGCCACGTGCTCGGGGCTTGCCACCTCGCAGCAGAATCGCACATGACTGCCGTCGGCCATGCGCAAGTCGCTCTCCTGCAATTCTTTCATCCATTGCAGGGCAGGCTCGCCGAGACCCTCGAAACCACCCGGGCGCGTGCGAGGTTTCCACACGCCGCCACGGATGAGGCGCAGCTGGGGAATGGCTGTGAGTTCGCGCGTGACCTGTTGTAGCTGCTCGCGGCTCTCCACGCTGCAAGGGCCGGCGATGAGAATGGGTTTGTCGTTTTTATCCATAAATGATTTTGCAAAAGTACACAATTTTTTTGACATAACAGCGTTATTGTTGCATGAAAATAAAATATCTTAGACTGAAGAACTGGTTGCTCGTCACGGTGATGGGCATGTTTGGACTGTCGTCGTGCCACTGCCACAAGGAGGCCGCAAAGACGGAGGAGCCCAAGGCTCCGGCCATGCAGCCGCGTGAGGAGATACGTCTGATGTACGGCGTGCCGACCATGAATTTCATGATTCGCGGACAGGTGAAAGATGCCGACGGACGTCCTGTGAAGGACATCCGCGTCAACATGCTGGAGCGCGGCATGGAGGTGCAGAACGGCGAGTTGCAGGGCGACCCCGAGCGGATGCAGCTTTGGCTCGAGCAGAACGCAGCGAAGACTGACAAGGACGGCAACTTCGTCATCAACAACAGCGGCATGCCGCGGGAAGAGGTGAGACTGATGGTGCGCGATGTCGATGGCGTGGAGAACGGCGAGTACAAGAACCAGGTGCTGGAGGTGAAGGTGAAACAGGGCGACGTAGACCGCACCGGTGCCGGCGGCTGGAACCAGGGCACCTTCAAGAAAGAGGTGGAGATTAAGCTTGAGAACAAGTGAGGCTGAAACAGCGAGTTGGTCTTGAACTACAACGGTCTCTGCGACATACCAACGAGCAGTTGCACCCGCTCCGCACCCTCTTTTGGGAGTGTACGCTGCGTTGCAACATGAGTTGCCGCCATTGCGGGAGTGACTGCAAGGTGCAGCCTTCCGTGAAGGACATGCCGGCGGCGGATTTCCTGAAAGTTATCGATTCTATCACACCTCATGTGGACACGCATAAGGTGTTTGTTATTTTCACCGGAGGCGAGGCCCTGCTGCGCGACGACCTCGAGGAGGTGGGCCTCGAACTTTACCGCCGTGAGTACCCCTGGGGATTGGTTACCAACGGCTACCTGCTCGACGAGAAGCGACTGGAGAGCCTGATGGCCAGTGGCATGCACAGCATCACCGTGAGCCTTGACGGCTTCGAGGAGCAGCACAACTGGATTCGCCGTCACCCGCAGTCGTTCGCAAAAGCGGTGGAGGCCATCAAACTGCTCGCCAAGCAGAAGGACATCCTGTGGGATGTGGTCACCTGCGTCAATCCGCGGAGCTATCCCCACTTGGAGGAGTTTAGGGAGTTTCTTGTTTCGCTTGGTGTCCCTGCCTGGCGGTTGTTCAGCATCTTCCCCATGGGCCGCGCCGCCAACGACCCCGAGTTGCAGCTCACCGATGAGCAGTTCCGAGGGATTTTGGATTTCATTAAGGAGTGCAGGAAATCTTCATCCTCCACCCCTCAGTCGCTGCGCGACAGCTCCCCTGTCTCAGGGGAGCAACACTGCGGCAGCAGCTCCTCCCCTGAGACAGGGGAGGTGGCCGGAGGCCGGAGGGGTGGACAAATAGATGTCAGCTATGCGTGTGAGGGTTTTCTTGGCGAGTACGAGCAGAAAGTCCGCGATCATTTCTTCTACTGCCGCAGTGGTGTCGAGGTGGCCTCGATACGTTGCGACGGTGCCATCAGTGGCTGCACCTCGGTTCGCAGCCACATGGACCAGGGCAACATCTACCGCGACGACTTCTGGGATGTGTGGCAGAACCGCTTCCAAGTGATGCGTGACCGAAGCTGGGCCAAGAAAGGCCAATGCAAAGACTGCAAAGTCTGGCGCTACTGCGAAGGCTCCGGCCTCCACCTCTACGACGACAACGGCGACCTGCTCGCCTGCCACCACCATCGAATTACATCATCCTATGGCAAATAATGTTGATAAATACAAAGACCCAACACGGTGGTATAACTCCAACGTTGAGGAGCGTTATAAGTATGTCTGAAAGAGATTGGAGCTCTATTTTGATGGGCTAGATGATGATGACGATTTTGAATGGAATATTAAAGACGCGGTGGTTGGTGCTGTATATTTTTCTAAACAAGCCATGAATCTTGTGATTCAAAACAGGGCGGAGATAAAACCACAAAGGACGAGACCCATTATTAAGGAAATCTATGATAATGGTAGTTATAAGGTTTTATGTGAATCGGGTAGGTTGCAATGTGAAGGATTGGGGATAGATGATTTCTTTAAGCAAAGCAAGTTTCCGCAGAAATTAAATATAGAGCATGTTATCCCGTATAAATACTATGGGAAGAAATTAATTGAATTGTTTCAAACAAATTCTCTTAATCTTGAATTGTTTAAACATTTTATGTCCTGTATTTATATATGTATAGTGGCTAAGGAAGAAAACTCCCGGTTCGGAGGAAAACTTAGGAGCGATATGCCACAGGGTTGGCAATGGAATGGAGATCCATTTGCCAGGTATAAAGCATGTGGTATTGAGATATGGGGGGGGTTAAATTAGATTCAGCAATAGCAATAAAAAGAAACCTATCGCAATGGCAATGCCCCATTTTACCCATGTTGATGGATTGTCGCTTACTTTCTCTTCTATCTGAGTTTCTTTAAACATCGGTTGAATCTCTTCGGAGAGCATTGTTTTTACATGGTTCTTCTTGTCAGGCACACCGTTGATTTCCACTTGAGCAATTTCTTCGTTGACTTCTGCAAGAAGTTGTTCGAAAATGGGAAGAAGTAGTGCTTCGGCTCTCTCGTCAAGGGTACCCCATTCATAGGTCCCTTTGTTTGTTTCGATTCTTTCAAGATGAGCGAAACATCTTGCACTTATAGACTCATAATTCCCCGTTTTGTAGTTGAAAATTGATTTTTTCCCTGTAAAGGGTTTAAGGGCTTTAATGCAGTTCTCGTAGTTCCTTTTTCTTTCAAGAAGATTTTTTACTTCGTCTAAATCGTCTATTAACATGATTTTGTATTTTGAATTTTGGTGCAAAGATATATTTTTTTTCAAATAAAAATTTAGAATTGCCGAAAAAATCGTATCTTTGCAACTGCAAATGTGGATAGATTTGTAATGATTGCAACCACTTGAAAAAATGCTAAAGCACTAATTCAACGGTAATTTCAGTACAATCTTTTCACTGTTAAAACAAAGTATTAACAGTTAAAAGTAATGTAATTATGAGCTATTTTTTCACTTCTGAAAGTGTTTCCGAGGGCCATCCCGACAAGGTGGCCGATCAAATCAGCGATGCGTTGCTCGACGAATTCCTCCGCCGTGACCCCGAGAGCCATGTGGCCTGCGAAACGTTGGTGACCACGGGCTTGGCCGTGGTGAGCGGCGAGGTGACCTGCAACGGTTGGGTCGACATCCAGGAGACCGTGCGTGATGTTATCAAAGAGATTGGCTACACCAAGGGCGAGTATAAGTTCGAGTCCGAGTCGTGCGCCGTGCTCTCCACCATCCACGGCCAGAGCGGCGATATTAACCAGGGTGTTTGTCCCTGGACCACGACCAAAGGGAGTGACTCAGGAACAAAGAAGAAAGAAGAGGAGCAGGGCGCCGGCGACCAGGGTATGATGTTCGGCTATGCCTGCAACGAGACGCGCGAGTATATGCCGCTGCCCATCACGCTGGCCCACATCTTCCTCCAGGAGCTGACGCGCATCCGCAAGGAAGGAAAGGTGATGACCTATCTGCGTCCTGACGCCAAGAGCCAGATTACCATCGAATACAGCGACGACAACAAGCCGCTGCGTGTCGACACTATCGTCCTCTCGACCCAGCACGACGAGTTCGACAGTGAACGCAAGATGCTGAAGCAGATTGAGAAGGACGTGCGTGAGATACTGATACCGCGCGTGATGAAACGCATCAACGCCAAGAACCGCGCCCTGTTTGCCAAGAAGGATTACAAACTGTTTGTCAACCCCACGGGCAAGTTCGTCATTGGCGGGCCGCACGGCGACACGGGCCTCACGGGCCGCAAGATTATCGTCGACACCTATGGTGGCCGCGGTGCCCACGGCGGCGGCGCATTCAGTGGCAAGGACCCCTCGAAGGTCGACCGCTCGGCAGCCTACGCCACTCGCCATATCGCCAAGAACATGGTGGCGGCGGGATTGTGCGACGAGGTGCTGGTGCAGGTGGCCTACGCCATCGGTGTGGCCGAGCCGGTGGGATTCTACGTCAACACCTACGGTACTGCCAAGGTGAAGATGACCGACGGCGAGATTGCCGAGCGCGTCAAAAGCCTTTTCGACATGCGCCCATACGCCATCACCCAGCGCTTCGGACTGAAGAACCCCATCTACCGCAGCACGGCTGCATACGGTCACATGGGCCGCGACCCCAAGGAGGAGACAGTCATCCTCTATGATGCCGAGGGCAACAAGCACAAGAAGAAAGTGCAGTTCTTCGGCTGGGAGAAACTGGATATGGTGGAGGCAATAAAGAAGGAATTTGGCCTCACCCCCAACCCCTCTCCAAATGGAGAGGGGAGTAGAAAGTAACCCATGATAGTAACAACAGTAACAATTGTATAACAAAAAAAACACCTTGCCAACTACGCCCCTTTCCAACTTGGAGAGGGGTAAGGGGGTGAGGCCGATGTAGCATATGACTAAATTAAGTGTAAATATCAACAAGGTGGCCACCATCCGCAATGCACGCGGTGGAAATACGCCTGATGTGTTACAGTTCGCACAGGATTGCGAACGTTTCGGTGCGCAGGGCATCACGGTGCATCCGAGGCCCGACGAGCGCCATATCCGCTATGCCGACGCTTTGGCAATCAAGCCGCTTATTGGCGTGGAGTATAATATCGAGGGCAATCCTAAGGGCATCTCGAAGAGCAAACCCTACGGCTTCATCGACTTGGTGAAGGAAATCGTTCCCGCCCAGGTTACCCTTGTGCCCGATGCCGAAGGGGTGCTGACGAGCAATGCCGGCTGGGACACCGTCAGAAACCAGGATTATCTGAAAGATGTGGTCAGGGAATTCAAGGCTTGTGGCATACGTGTGAGCATCTTCATCGATGCCAATCCCCAGATGATTGAGATGGCCGCCAAGACCGGTACCGACCGTGTGGAGCTCTACACAGAGAGCTATGCCAGTCGCTATGCCAAGGGTCGCGAGGAGGCAATAAAGCCCTTCGTCGAGGCTGCCAAGGTGGCTCGAGATTGCGGCCTTGGACTCAACGCCGGTCACGACCTTTCGTTGGAGAACCTCACCTACTTCCACCAGCAGATTCCCTGGTGTGATGAGGTGAGCATCGGCCATGCTCTCATCTCCGATGCTCTATACCTCGGCATCGAAGAGACCATCCACCGCTATTTAGATTGTCTGAAATGAAACGCATCGTCATTGTATTGCTGCTGGCTGTCGGCATGACCGCTGCGGCACAGGAACAAATTAATCTCGGCCTGATACCCACGCCGCAGCAGGTGGAGTTAGCCAAAGATGGCAAGGTCTGTGTGCTCGCTAAAGCGAAAATAAAGGAAGAAAAGGTTCAGTTTGGTGGTGGCAGTTGGATAATGCAAATTGATAAAAAGCAGATGTACCGACTGGACATTGCACCTCGTAAGATAACCATATTGTATGAAGGGGAAGAAGGCCGACAGTATGCTTACCTTACATTGGAGCAGCTGAAATTGCTGCACGACACAATTCCTTGCTGCACCATCCACGACTGGCCCGCCTACCGGTATCGCGGCTGGATGGACGATATCAGCCGCGGACCTGTACCCCACGCGGCCTACCGCCAGAAGCAGTACGAGGTGTTGCATGCGCTGAAGTACAATTTCAGCAACTACTACACCGAGCACACCCTCTACCAGAAGGAATTCCCCGACCTCGCACCCGCTTACGCCGCCGACTGCAGGCCGCTCCCCGATGAGGTGATAAACCTGCAGCTCTTCGCCCACGCCGAGAAGACGCTGCGCGTGCCCTTCTATCAATATATGATGGACAGCAAGGCCAACTTCAACCCCGATAACGAGGCAACCTATGACTTCCTGAACAAGCGCATCGCTGGGGCTTTCGAGCGCATCCCCAATTCTCCGTTTTTTATCATCAACTGCGACGAGACGGAGCAGCTCGGCACAGGTCGCGCCAAGAAACTGGTGGACAGCTTGGGCGCCGACCAAGTCTATGTGGACTTCATCAACCGCTGCTATGGGATGGTCAAGGGACAGGGCAATCCTCGTGTGGCCATGTGGGGCGACATTGTGGCCAAGAATCCCGAGATGATGCGCCAGCTGCCGAAGGACATGACCTATATCATGTGGGCCTACGAACCGTTAGACAGTTACGACCACCTGATCAAGCCTTTTAAGGAAAATGGTACGCCCTTCTGGGTGGCGCCGTCGCTGAGCCACAGCAGCAATATGATTCCCAATCCCTACCGCTACATGAAGAATATCGCCAACCTGGCGAGGGACGGATACAAGAACGGCGCTGAGGGGTTGATGAACACCTGCTGGGACGACAACGGCGAAGCACTCTTCGACAACTGCTGGCACGGCCTCTTCTGGAGTGCCGAGATGGCGTGGAACCCAATCAAGACCGACGATCCTGAGGAGTTCGCAAGGAGGGAGAGGCAGTTTAACGAGAATTTTGAGAGGCTGTTCTACGGCCGTGGTGACACAATCCTCAGTCAGTCGCAAGCGGTTGCCAGCTCCCCTAACTTAGGGGAGCAGTTAGATGGCGGCAGCAACTCCTCCCCTAAGTTAGGGGAGGGAGACCGCCGCGAAGCGGCGGTGGAGGGGTGTGTGAACCAGCTCTACGCCGTGGGTGCTTTAGAGAGCAACCCCTATATCGCCGACTGGTACACCTCTGCAGCCCTGATGGAACCGCTGCTGAACTTCAACCCTGATAATACTGGCGATGCCATGCACGAGCGCATTGAACATGTAAGCCATTTGACTGACGACATTCATTTGGATTCTGCAGCTAATCCCCATGCCCACTATGCTTTGAAGCGAATCTCGGTCACAACGGACAAATGCCGTCTGCGCCTCTATATCAGTGACACCGCTCTTTTCCCTGAGATACCATATGCTATACCGGAATATCTGCAAGAACTTTTCGACCTCAAGCGCGAGTACCTCCGCCTATGGGACCAGGAGAATGGCGAGTATGAGCGGTATATCGTGTGCAACAGGTATGACGAGTTGGCGAGGGAGGTGATTGAACTCGACCGCCATGTCTTCATGGAGGTTCTCCCTCCGAGTACTCAGAGTAATCCGAAAACTCCGATGGTGAAACTGAAAACCCTCTATGACGACCGCCCCATCTACTACACCCTCGATGGCTCGGAGCCAACGGCTTCCTCGACAAAATACGAGGATCCCTTCCCGCTGGAACGTTCTGCCACCATCCGCGCTATATCATATAATGAATACGGCGAAGGTGTCATCAGCGAGCAGTACCTTCTTTCGCACATGGGCATGAGCGCCAAAATCAAACTCAACACTCCGTTCTCCACCTACAAGTCCATCTACTCGGGTGGGGGAGAGGATGCCCTCATCGACGGTCAGCTCGGCAGCAACACCACCTATGCCGACGGCCACTGGCAGGGCTACTGGGGAGACAGCATTGACGCCACCATTGACTTTGGCAAGCCTACTGAAATCCACGAAGTCACAATGCGCTTTATGCAAAACACTTTCGACTGGATATTGGCACCGAAAGATATCCGTATCTATGTCTCCGACGATGGTTGTGAGTGGCGTTTCCTTCCCAACCAAACTTTTTCTATGGATCCGCGCGAGACAGGGATGCGCCTGAGGTACTACAATATTAAGGTTGAAGAAGTGGTGTTTGAGAAACCTTCCAAGGGAAAGAGGATGGAAAAAGAACTTGCATTCCCTTCCATCAATCCCACAGTCCGCTACCTTAGGGTTGTCGTTCCCAACCCTGGTCCGTTGCCCTCATGGCATCCCGCTCCGGGGCAGCCTTCCTATCTCTTCACCGACGAGATTATCGTCAGATAGCCTTTATCTTACCACCTCGATGACACCGTTGCGCTTCACCACGCCGAAGTTGTTCTTGGCCATGAAGCGGAAGTAGTAGGTGCCGTCGGGCGAGTGAGTCTCCTCGGGGTCCCAGAAGTCGCTTTCTTTCGAGATGTTCTTCACGTGGTAGACCTCCACACCCCAGCGGTCGTAAATCCAGAGTTCGTTCATTGAGTATTCGCCCATCTCCAACAGGTTCACCACCTTCCACCGGTCGTTGGTGCCGTCGCCGTTGGGGGTGACGAGGTTTGGGAACTGGAGGTAGGTGTTGACGATGCGGATGGGGATGGTCGCCGTGTCGGTACAGGTGATTGTCAGGCTGTCAGGTCCTTCGTGGATTAGGTAGGCGATGAGGCTCACGGGGTATTCGCCGGTGTCGGCATTGATCTCCCATGAGTAGTAGGGGGTGACTTCGAAAGAGGAGTCGCAACTGGAAGCACCGGGGTCGAGAGGGAAGAGCCAGAGGTAGGTGGGTGCGGAGAGGAACGTGGTGTAGGGTGGCAGCGAGTCGCTGGGGGTCGTTGTCTGGTTGAAGAACTGCACCTCGGGATGGTGGATGGAGAGATGGTCGGGCTCCCAGATGAACGAAGGGATGGGGCGTGTGAAGACCCATAGCAGCGAATCGCGCCGCACGGTGTCGGAGCATCCCTCCTTGCTGATGGCGACAAGCTGGAAGGAGAAGCTGCCGAGGGAGTCGACGAGGGAGGTGAAGAGGGTATCGGTGCCCGATTGCACGTCGGCAGGATTGCTTGTGTTCCAGAACGTCCAGATGCGGGAGATGGAAGACGAATTGTCTCTCAATTGTAACTGCGTGGGCTGGCATCCGAGCAGGGTGGTGTCGTAGGGCATCCAGTTACTACTGTCGAGCAACACTTCGGGAGCGAGTCGGAAGGAAGAATCGCGTGCCTGAAGCGACACATGTACCAAGCTGTCGCATCCTTGGACGGACAGGTGCGGACTGTCAAAATCAATGGGTCCACCGTAATCGATGCCCTCGTAGGCGAAAGGCATGTGTGGACACACCCAGATGGTATCCGACACCTCATAGGTGGGCATCACCGTCAGCACCAGTGTCACTACAGAATCTGTTCCGTGTACCGTCGGGAGTGTCACTGTCGCCGCCGTGTCGGCGTTCATCGTGATACCCTGCCATACGTAGGGTAGTTGATTGTCGCAGAGATTCACCGAGTCGGTCACTGCATAGTTGCGCCAGAGGTGCAGCGAATAGTGGACTATGCTGTCGCATCCGACGGCGTTGGGGATAACAATCACCGTGTCGAATAGCGTCACCAAGGCTCCATCGGTCTCATTCTGGGCATAGCTTACTGAGAGTCCAAAGGGAGGAGTGTAGGATGGGAGATTGTTCTGTAGGAGGGTGTCTGCGATGGTGGCATTGGAATTGTAGAGTACGTGCAAGACCATGGTAATAACAGAGTCGGCACCATGGGTGGTAGGTATTGTTATTTGGTGGGTGATGACGTTGGTGGTTGAATCGATTTCGCTGGGGTAGAAAGCGACGTTGTTCCACAGTTGCGGCAACTGACCTTCGCATACGGTACGATTAATCGTGGTGTCTTGGTTGCGGTAGACAGTCAGATTGAAAGTTATGACACTGTCGCAGTCTTGCGAGTTTGTGATGGTGTGGATATAGCCTGTGGTGTCAGTGCTGAAACTGATGCCATTCCAGAGATAGGGTAGACTGTTCTCAACCACATAGTGATGGATGGCGGTGTCGGAAGAGTGACGTATTTGGAGATGGAGAGATGTTGTACTGTCGCAGTTCACATAATTGAGGGTGGTTCTGGTGGTGATAGTGTCGACACTATAGTTGGTACCATACCATACAAAGTTATCACATTCGCTGGCCATGGTATCGGCTGCTGATGTGGCTCTCACATCAAGGATAAGCGTGTGGATGGAGTCGCAGATGCCGTCATTGTCGACATGCACGTTGACATGTGTTCCTGCGTCGGTGTAGGTGTCGCCAAAGAATGTATAGCTTTGGTTGTCGCAGATGGAAGCGTTGGCGGTGTCGAAAACTGTGGTTGCGTATGCATCGCTCACGGTGAGCCATAGGTGGTAGCTACTGTCGCATCCGGCAGCGGAGAGAGTGTTGTTGTGGTATTCTGCACTGGTGGTACCAGGCAGGAAGACGGTATCGGAATAACTGTAGGGTAGCAGGGGAGAACATATATGAACGGTGTCTTCGTGACGGTATACGGGGTTGACGGTTACAGTGTGGCTAAGGTTGAAGAGGCAGCCGTAGTCATCGGTGGTGTTCAGGGTATAGGTGTTGCTACCCATGGTATAGGCTGAAGGCGGCAAAGGTAATATCCAATTGCCGTTGTCTTCCGTCCACACACTGCCGCTGTCGGGGTGGGTGTCATAAAGTCTCAGGGTGTCCGTATCGCCTATGCAAAGTGTTGCAGGTCCTTCTATACGAGGTGTATGAGGCGGGAAAGCCAGAGTGAGAGGGAAGACCATAGTGTCGGTACAGGTGCCGCCGGCAATTTTACTTATCAGCGTCACTATGTATGTGCCTGCACTATCATAGTGGCTTTGCCCGTGGTAGTGGGTGCTCGTTTCACCATTGCCGAAATTCCAGATGGCACTCTCACAAGTCTCGCCGGCAATTGGGGTTATACCGTCGGCACTGACTGTGCTGGTATTGGAGAAAACAACATCGAAACCACAGTTTGCTATGGTTACTGTTGTGTCGAACGATGCCATAGGGTAGCGGGTGCCACCGTAGGCACTGATAGTGTAAAGGCAGCTGGCATTGTCAATCTTGGTCAAGTCACAATAGTATGTGATATCGGCTGTCGGGAAGGTGACACTCTGTGCCGTAGAGATGGTAGAGGAACTCAGGTTGCTGTACCATCGGTAGTTGAATCCGGGAGGTGCCGTGAATGTGTTACTGTCGATGTCGCCGCATGCTTTCGTTTCCAACGTTTTTCGCATGCATTCCAATGTGAAATAGGCATAGCCGAAATGGGAGCCTTCGTTGCAGTCGAAGGTGGTTAGGCGTACGTATACCTGTTGGTTAGCATACGCTGTGAGGTCGATACCCACGCTGGTCCAGTCTTTCCATAGCACGTTGTTGGGTGCGGCATTCCACCCTAACGATGCATTGGCGATGAAGTCGGCCGACGTGCATTCGGGGTTAATTGGACTGAAGGTCGAGTCGAGCACTTCGATACGGAAGCGTGGCTGGTCGCTTGGGTCGTGCATGGGGTCTTGCAGCACAGCGGCATAGCGCAGCAGGATGAGTTCGAACGATGCAGTGTCAACCAACAAACTATAGGTGATGGCCTCGGCTTGAGGTGCCTCAATGTCGGTTCCGGGATTTCCGAGACGGACACTCGAGGTGGCTCCATCGGGCACCATGTGCAGCAAGCCTGTGGTATTTGGGTCGCGTGCCGAGGTGTCGTAGCAGATGGAGTGTCGGCTGTCGGGGTGAGAATAGCCGTAGTCGACCACACCGGAAACAGCGTATGGATTGTTGTAGGTGCCAGTAGTGAAGAGCGCCGATGGGGAGTGTAGATCAGTGGTGTTGATGCATCCTGTACCTGGGTTGGGGGTAATCAGCTTGATGCTGTCGGCATAGTGCATTGCGCAGATGCCGGTGTCGTTGATGCGACTGGCGAAGAGGAAGGTATATGGAGCCAATGGATTCAGACCGTCTATTGTCAAGGGTGAAGTTGGATTGTTGTAGGTGTGTATAACACTGTCGCCCTGTTTGACGGTGAGTGTTGTCGGTGGATTTCCCACGCTGCTCCATCCAAGTGTGATGGCATCATGCTCCACCTGCATCACGGTCAGACCATGCGCTACAGAGGTATCCATCCGGATGTTGTCTATTTTCCCATTGCCTTTGAAAGCTATGTAATGGGCATTGGATGGCGCAGAAGAGAAGTTGACAAGGAAGCGTTGCCATGTGCTGGTGTCTTGCGAGGCCAGTGTGGCAGCACTCCAGAATGTTTGTGGGTCGTTGGGGTCAACCATAGTGCCTACACGCAGGCGGTCGGAGACTTTGCCGGGTTTGTACCAAAGGCTGATGCCGACCTTTTGCAACGAGTCGATGTTGATGTCGGGTGTGGCAGCAATGCCCGTAAGATTTAAAACGCCGTTGCTGACGATGGTGGTGGTGTCGGTCAATGTCCAACCTTTCAATGCTACAGCTGGTATGGTATCGAAGTCGATACAAAGGGGTATGTCAAGCGGCGTGATGCCGGTGCGGAGTCTTTGGGGTGTGCATAGCGTTTCTATACTATCGCAACGGAAATAGAACTCGTAGGTTGTTTCGCCCCAAAGGGTAATGGTGTTGGGAACGTGATCAATCCGCATGAGAGTACTGTCCCATGGGTTGTCGACATTCTTAATTGCTACATAAAAACCAGGAGCAGAAGCATTAATCTGTACATTGTTCCAGCGGACAAGAGAGGCGGTGGCGGTGGCTGCGGGACATGAGGTGACGAAATAGTTGCCAACTGCCAGTTGTCCGTAGCAGTCGGAACATTGTCCGCTTCGGTGGCGGAATGCAATCCAACGTCCATTTCCAGTATAGTTGGAGAAGTTGACAGTGCATTTCTGCCACTGGTGATGATCGGCAGTGTAGTAGAATGTGTCTATGATGGTGAAGGATCCAGTATCATAAGCATCTTCCATTACACCCACTTCTATCATCTCACCGATGCGGTCGGAGTTGTATTCGAAACGCATGGAAAGGTGTCGGATGGAGTCGACATCAAAATCTGGCAGCAGTCGGTAGGCGTAATTGTTGGGGTCGTTGTTTATTCGAATGTTGTGCGGTCGACGGTCTCGGTAGTAGTCATCCCATGTGTCTCCATGGCAGCGGTACTGCCAATCCCAATATTCATCCTTGGGGCATAAAGGTAGATCTGTCAAGGCACTAAGTTGCCATCTGTCGTTTTCTCGGCCGCAGATATAGCCGTTCGAGTCCTGCGCCACGGTGAGATAGATGTCGGTGTAACTCTCCTCAACAAAATAGTAGGGATTGGTAGTGACATGCAATACACTGTCGCGACCATCGTCGCGGCGGTAGCGTGCATAATAGTCTACAATGGAATCCTCGGTTTCGGCAGTCAGCCGTAGGGTGTGCCAATCGATAAGGCTGATTTTTACCTTGGGGATTTCGGAGATGGAAATGTAGTCGAGGAGCACAAGGTTGTTGGAACGGAAGGCTATGCGGCGACTCCCTAGGGCATTGATTTGTATGGTCAATTCCTCCCATCCGGTGATGTGGTTGGAGTCTAACGGGATGAATGTCGAGGTGTCGCCTAGGGCATTAACGGTGCCTATCTGGATTGAGTTTTCGTACCACGAATGGAATCTCAGCTTTACCGACATTGGACCATTGTGGTTGATTTGTGGCAATACCACTTTCTGGTTTTCTCGCCACCATTCTCCAATGCGAAGCGGGGTCTCTCCCCAACTCAGTTCAAGACTTGGAATAATATCGGGGTCGTAAAAAAATGTCCAGTTGGGCGGTATTCCTATACCGTTGGCACCAATCTCGAAATCGGCGCAGTATGGCAACGTGAGGCTGTCGTTAATGGTGATGATGGTGTCTGGAGTACAGTCGGTGTAGTCGCCGATGCACTGGTAGCTGAAGCGGTAGGTGTGGTCAAGCAGCAGGCTGCTGATGACGAATGGCGATTCGGTGATATAGAAGGTATGTTCGCTGCCATCGGCGGTATCGGTCACCGTAAGTAGATAATTGGCACCTCCGCCTACGACCGTGCAAAATACCTTTCCACCCTCGGTATTGAAGCGCACAATCCGACAGCCACTGATGCCTATCATGTCTACGTGGGCCGTATCGGAACTAAAGAGCGCCAAATTGGCATTGGGTGGCATGGGTGGTAGATAGAAGGTGGATTGGATTGTGGTGATGGTGTCTGTTATGGTGTAGTTGATACTATCTATGGTGTATCCTATCAGCAGCGGGCTTGTGTCAGTCTTTCGCAGAGTGAAACGAGAACCACTGATGTCGCCGAGTGGTGGCATGACCGCAAGGTTCTTGAATTTCAATACACCGTTGTCAACACGTGCACTGTTGGAGAAGAACCAACCTCCGGGAAGTTCATTGTTCTGTAACTCGTCGAAGGTGTAACATCCAGTATATCCACCATAAGCGGCTGTAATGAAGTAGCCCGCATAAGATACGCAGCTGTTGGTGTCGGATAGAGGTCGGACATACATCATGTAGAGTGTGCCTGTGTCTAAATTGCCGACACTCAGATTAGGATAGAGTAAAGTGATGGTATCGCCACCGCCGATGAGGGTGAGCTGCACATTGTCGGTACAGGTAAACGCAGCTGTGTCAAAACCGACATACGAGGGTGTGAGACTATTGTATGAAAGGTGGCTTAACTGTATTTCGTCAATAAACACTCGATGGTAAGAGTAAGGAATGGGGTGCCACCATTGCAGGGCTAGACGACCTTCTGCATCGGCAATACTGTCTGGGATGGAATACACGTAGTGTTGTCGATTGTCACTGATGGGTATTGTGTCGAATGCCTTGAATAAATTATCGGTATATTCGTTCCACATGCCGAGCACGAGATGTGACGCTGGTGTGGAAGAGGAAGCGTAAAAACTGAGCACGCTGCTACTGTCGATCTCAACATCAGGCATTAAGGCCGTGGAATAGTAATAGTCTCGGAAACCGTAGGAGCCGAGTTCAAGTGCACGATTGGCTCCGTAGTACCAAGGATGGTCTGTTATCTGTGGTGTATTGTACAGCGTATGGGGTCTGCGCCAGTCTCCAGCCCAATATTCCCAAATATAGTCCATTCCATAGAAGTCCTCACAGTAAGGCAGTGGATAATCCTCCAGGGCCGTAAAGACCTGAATACGGAAATCACATGGGTCTCCACCACAGGGGCGCCAGGCTACAAAGTCATATTCTGTCACGGTCTGGAGGTTACGGATTGTGATGCGGTTACTACCTATAGCAGTGTCGCGTAAGCCGCTGCCAAGGACAAAATTTCTTGGACCGTATTCCACAATTACGGTGTCGCATCCACCATCGGTGATTGGATTCCAGCGTAGCTCTACGTTAGTGCCACGAACGTGAGCTGCATGTGCGTTAACTAGCGGATAATCTCCAATGCGCACATTGCGGACGTGCAGGCAATAGTAATCAGGACCGCCTTCGGCTTTTAAGGCGATATAGCGGTCGGTGGTATTGTCGGGTATCTGAACAGTCTCGCTGTGCCATAAGCCTTCATCGTTGTAATAGAACGATGCAATGGGCGTGAATGTAGAGGCATCGTCGGGATATTGCATAGTGCCAACAACTAAGGTCATCCCGCTGTAAGAAGTGTTTCGGTCAAAGCACACGGTGCGTCCTGCAATCGGGATATTGGGCGATACGAGGTAATTCCCCACGTGGATATCACCAGCGCTGTTGCCGGCATTTTCGCTGTAAGAGTATTTTATGGTGCTCCATCCGTAGGGAAGATTGCCTCGCATTATTTCGCAGACGTTGTCATTGTCGTTCATGGCATCCATTGTGCGGACGTTGATGGATAGCGGCAATCCGTTGTTCCCACTGCATATGGGATAGATGGTGAAGATATATCGGGTTGACGGCTCAAGGCCTCCAATCTGTAAGGGAGAAGTGACATTTGACAGTGACCTCACAAATGTTGCAGTGTTTGCGAGTTGAATTGTTATATTGCATGTCGGATTCCCGAGCGTGTTCCAAGCAAGGGTCACGCTGTCGGACATGATGCGGTAGGCCGTGATGCTGTCCACGCCACATTCTTCTACACGGAAGTCATCCACATATATGCGCCTAAGGGTACCGTCTTGCATACCCTGTTGCATCATTAAAGCTACTCTCTTGCTGGCAGGAATGCTGTTGAAACGCAGGGTCCTCTGTACCCATTCGGTATTGGAATTGATGACGATTGTGTCAAGTGGGGTAAAACCGCAAAGGGAGAGCGATGCTACTGCCGTATCGGCGGTGCCTACGACCAGTCGTGTGTTTTCGTGTGAGGCTCTTAGTTGCAGGCGTACGCTCCAAGTGCCAGCATTGTTGATTTTGGGTGTAGTGACTATGGAGAAGTGACCAGCTAGATCATTTGAGCCACACCCCATCATCAATGATTTATGGCGACTGTAAGAATAGTCACCTACTGTGTGCGGATGGCTTTCCGGGTCGTCGAAATTCATCGCCCTTAGCCAGCAAGAAGGTATGCTGTCGACTGCAAGGTCGTCAAAAGTCTCTTGGAGTGGTAATGAGGTCCATCCTGTGCAGGGTGTGCGGAATATTGTGCGAGTTTTGGCAAATCCACAGCTCTCGTTACCCATGATACTAATTTCAGCATGATACTGCATGCTTGAGGCGAGACCATGGAGGGTTTTTGACGTTGTTGTGGTGGAGTCAACAGTGACACCGTTGAGAGAAATACGATATCTGGTGCCTGCCGGTGCCGATGTCTGCCAGTTGAGTGTTGCAGAACAGGAGCCTCCCGCTTCAACAGAAGTATTCACAATCAGATTGCTTGGACGTTCAGTGCAGCATACTTCAGGATGTAAACTTCTCCAAATGAAATCGAACTGCTCGTCATCACCGGTGTCGGTGTGGAACCATATAACAAATATCCCAGAATTGGCTGTAAGCGATAAGGTGTTGCTGCCTACCCAGTTGTAGTCTACCAACAGTGTACCCCCGGCGGTCGGCCGCCCATCCCAGATGCGAAGTTCACCGTCCCATATTCCATAACTTCCGTCAAGAGTAAGCGTTTCTCCCGCAGATCCCTCAATGACCACCCAGCCGCTATAACTGTGGTATGGAAAGGTGGGGTAGGCCTTAATTTGCCCTTCTGTAATCCCCTCCCTGCAGACATTGATATACAGTGTGTCGTTCTCGTTCAAATACTGTATGTATTCTTGCGAGAACGTTTTGCTGGTTATCGCCATTATGCACAAGGTTAAAAGTAAACCTTTTGTTATGGAGTATCTGAAATTGTTTGTTCTTTTCATCTCTTAATTCTTAATTCACATTTCTTTTTCTATCTCACCACCTCTATCACGCCGTTGCGTTTCACCACGCCGAAGTTGTTCTTGGCCATGAAGCGGAAATAGTAGGTGCCGTCGGGCGAGTTTGTGTCCTCGGGATTCCAGAAGTCGCTCTCTCTGTAGATGTCCTTCACGTGGTAGACAAGGACACCCCAGCGGTCGTAGATCCAGAGCTCGTTCATTGAGTATTCGCCCATTTCCAGCAAATTCACCACCTTCCAGATGTCGTTTACCCCGTCGCCGTTGGGAGTCACCAGGTTGGGGAACTGTAGGTAGGTGTTGGCAATATAGATGGGAATGATGGCGGTGTCGGTGCAGACGATGGTCAGTGTGTCGGGTCCGTAGTGCAACAGGTAGGCTATCAGGGAGACGGGATAGTCGCCGGGCTCTGTGTTAATCTCCCATTGGTAGAAGGGGTCGACCTCGAAGGATGTGTCGGAACTGGAGGCTGAGGTGTCGTGTGGGAAAAGCCAAAGGTAGGTGCAAGTGTCGGGAAGTGTCTGGTTGTAGAACTGCGCATGGGGATTGTGGATGGATAGGTGGTCGGGCGACCAGATGAAGTCGGCCTGGGGAGAGGGGAAGACCCACAGGAGAGAGTCGTTCTCCACGGTGTCGCGGCAGCCTTCGTCGCTGACGCTGATTAGGCGGAAGCCGAATATCCCAGTGGTGTCTAGCGTGGGATGGAAGTGCCGGTCGCTAGAGGTAATGGTGTCTGTGGCGTTTAAAGGCCATACTGTCCAGGTGCGCGAGGTGGAGATGGAGGTGTCTTTGAGGTGGAGCAGTTGCGGTTGGCATCCCAGAAGGAGAGTGTCGAAGCGGTACCATTGAACACTGTCGGTGCTGACTATAGGCGGTGTTGGAAACCGCGGGTCGGAGGCATAGAGCACCACGTGGACAAGACTGTCGCAGTTGTGGATGGTAAGATGCGGACTATCGAAGGCAATTGGCCCACCGTAATCGACGCCTTCATAAAGGTA
This sequence comes from Bacteroidales bacterium UBA2939, assembly GCA_002349055.1. Lineage (GTDB taxonomy): Bacteria > Bacteroidota > Bacteroidia > Bacteroidales > P3 > Colimorpha. Next base: position 76,785 of record DECD01000051.1, read on the forward strand.
ACGCTGGTAGGGACATACGACAATGGAGTCGGTGAGTTCGAAGGTGGGATGGACATAGAGGTAGAGTGTTGTGGTGCTGTCGCAGAGGAAACGGTTGGTGTCGAGCTTGGAAACGACTGTGTCGGCAGTGAAGAGGGTGCCATACCAAGTGAATTGGTCGCATGCGTTGGCTATGGTGTCTACAGCCGATGTGGGTCGCACATCGAGCATGAGGCTGTGGAGGCTGTCGCACTGGAGCAGACTGTCGATATGGTTCACCATGTGCTCACCGGGCTGGTTGTAGAGGTCGCCGAAGAAGGGGAAGGTCTCGTTGTCGCAGATGGAGGCATTGACGGTGTCGAAGACGGTGGCCGCGGTGGTGGGACTGACGCGGAGGTGAAGGTGGAAGCTGCTGTCGCACCCTGCCGTAGTTTGGCCTATCTGGTGGTAGTCGAGGACTGTGGTTCCAGGAAGGAAGAGGGTGTCGGCGTAGTTGTAAGGGAGCTGCGGGGAGCAGAGGTAGACGGTGTCGAGGTGGGTGAAGGAAGGATTGACGTGGAGTGAGTGGGTGAGAGTGTGGGCGCATCCGTAGGGATCGGTGGCGGTGAGTTGATAGTTGTTGGTTGACAATTGATAGTTGGTGGAATCAAGGATTAAAAATGAAGAATGAAGGATTGGGTCGGTTTGCCAAAGGGAGTCGGGAGTGGTGGCGTTATGGAGCCGGAGGGTGTCTATGTCGCCGAAGCATAGAGTGCTGGGACCTGTGATGGAGGGTTGAGTGGGGAAGCCGACGGTAATAGGGAAAGTGAGAGTGTCGGTGCATTGGCCGCCCGAGATGCCGGCGACGAGGGTGACGGTGTAGGTCCCCGGGTGGTCGTAGGAGGTGTAGCCGTTGTAGCTGTCGGAGGTGTACCCGTTGCCGAAGTCCCACCAGGCCGTTTCGGCCATCTCACCGGTGGCGACAGGGTTGATGCCGTCGGAGGAAACGGTGCTGCGGTTGACGAACTGCACGTTGATGTGGCAGTTGGAATAGGTGACAATGGTGTCGACCCTCGCCAGAGGATAGCGCGAGCCGCCGTAGGCGCTGAGGGTGAAGGAGCACGAGGGGTTGTTGAGAAAAGAGAGGTCGCAGAGGTAGACTGTGGTGCGCGATGAAGGGACGGAGAGGGTGCGCGAGGTGGAGAGTGTGGCGGGATTGGACATGGTATACCAGCGGTAGTTGAAGCCTTCGGGTGCGGTGAAATGGTTGCTGTCGGCATTGCCGCAGGAGGTGGTGCTAATGTTCTTGAGGAGGCACTGGAGAGTGAAGTAGGCATATCCGAAATGGGACCCTTCGTTGCAGTCGTAGGTGGTAAGGCGCAGGTAGACCTGGCGGTTGTGGTAGGCTGAGAGGTCGACGCCTACGGTGGTCCAGTCTTTCCAGAGGACATTGTTCGGGGCAAGGTTCCAGCCGAGGTTACGATTTGCGATGAAGTCGGCGGCGGCACAGTTGGGGTCGATGAGGTTGAAGTTGGAGTCGAGTAGCTCGAGGCGGAAGCGGGGCTGGTCCTCGGGGGCGTGCATCGGGTCTTGAAGCACGGCGGCATATTGCATTAGCAGGAGCGAGAAGTTGAGGGTGTCGACACGGAGGGAGTAGATGACACCCTCGGCCTCGGGCATGGCGCGATTGGCGCTCCAGTTGCCCAGACGCACGGAGGAAGTGAAACCCTTGGGGATGGTGCGCAGGAGGTTGTTGGTGCGCGGGTCGCGTGCCGAGGTATCGGTGTTGACGGTGTGTCGGCTGTCGGCTTCCAGCGGGCCGAAGTCGATGGCTCCGCGGTTGGCGTAAGGATTGTTGTAGGTGCCGGAGAAGAAGACGGCCTGAGGTGAGGCTAGGTCGGTGGGATCGACGCAACCGAATCCGTCGGCAGGGACGGCGATGTTGATGGTGTCGGTGTAGGTGGTGGCGCAGGGCATCCCCTCGGCGGGACACGAGGAGAGGGTGGTGATGGTGTAGTCGTGTCGGGGGGTGATGGGAATGGTGAGTTGGGAGGAGTTTATAGATGATAGATTATAGTTTATAGTTGATTGTGTGGTGTTGTCGAGGACGGTGATGGTGGCGTCGGGGGTGCCGAGCTGCTGCCACGAGAGGGTTATGGCGGTGTTGGAAATGCCGCTGATCTGCATGTCGAAGGCGGCACACTGGGTGAGGAGGAAGTCGTCGACAAAGAGGTTGTTGTCTTGCCCCGAGGCATTGCGTAGGGCTATGTAGTGGGCATTGTCTGGCGCTTGGTCGAAACTTACGAAATGATATTCCCATTGACCGATATGTCGGGGAACGATGGTCTTCAGCGGATGGAAGGAGGAGGGATCGGAGGGCGATGTCATGCAGCCTGCTATGAGGTAGGCTCCTGCTTGAGTGGCTTTCACCCAGAAGCCGGCGGCGAGATGAGTGATTGTGTCGATGTCGATGTCCGGTGTTGCCACCGTGCCGTTGAGGGCCAGCGAACGACTGCCGGAGTGGGGATGGGCTGAAGAAACGGTGGGGGAACCGCTGACGGCGGTCCATCCTTGGGGAGTGTAGTTGACGGGGAGGGCGTCGAATCCAGTGCAGGAAGGAACGGCGAGGGGAAGGTCGAGGGTTCGGATGGTATAGCGGTTGTCGCAGCCCAGTTGGTTGTTGGAGCAGTAGAGGTAGATATCGTAGGTGGTGGAGGGCGAGAGAACGAGCCGGGCGGGCAGCGAGTCGAACTGTTGCAAGGTGCCCTGTCCGCGATTGAACCCATAGAAGCCGTATTCTACCCAGATGGGCCCATTGACTTCCGAGGTGCTGTCGTTTTCGACGACAATCTCGTTGTAGCGCTCGAGTCGCAGGGAGGCTGTCGAAGTGACATAGCAGGCATCAAGCCGTAGGTTGTCGAAGTAGAAGTAGCTATTGCCGAGCAAGTCGCTCTTGGTGCGGAAGGCAATCCAGCGGGCGTTGCCTGTGTAGCGGCCGAGGTCGATGTACTCGCGGTGCCAGTCGGTGCCGGTGAATACCACAGTGTCGATGGGAATGAATGAGGAGGAGTCGAGAAAGTCAGTCAGCACACCCACCTCGACGGCGCTGTTGGCTTGGGTGGCTTTGCATTCGAAGGTGAGTTTGGTGCTGCCTACCGCGCTGTCTCTGAGGTAGGGGAGGATGAAGAGTACGGGACGGCTCCAAGGTTTTATCAGGTAGCAGTCGCGGTCGTCGATATATTGGAAACTGGCCTGGGGATTATTGGAAGGATAGGTTGTATAGATGTTGAAAAGGTCGTCGTTGTAGACCTCGTCGCAGTAAGGGAAGGTGATGGTCTGCGGGGCGTAGAATGTCGTGGTGGGAGCACAGGCGGCATCTCCTCCGGTTTGTTTGACGTAGAGCTGGCTGTAAGATGAGAAGGACAGGGTGGCAGGACTGGAGGTGATGGTGCGGTTGGTCCAGTAGCCATAGCCATAGTCGTAGCTGATGCTGTAGCTGGTGTCGGGGACGGCCTCCAGGGTGAGGGCATTATAGGAAAGGAGTCGGAAGCGCAGCTTGGGTTCGCGCGAGAGGCCCAAGTGCTGGACGGAGAGGCTGTAGCCACGATAGCGCAGGGCAATATGATGGCTGCCGATGTTGTTGAGACTGAAGGTGTAGTCGCCGTCCAGACTCATGCCGTTGGTGGGAACGATGGTATCGATGACAAACGAGGACGTGTCGACACCATTGGCCAGATGACCCACCTGGAGGTCCTGCCCGGAGAAATAACCGGTGATGGACAGCAAGAGGTGGTTGGAATGTTCGACTTCGGGGAGGATGATGTAGTTCCATTGGCTGTAGGCAGCGCTGAAGCGCATTCGGTCGGCGCCGTCGAAGATGGCGTCGTTGTAGCCCTCGCGCTGGGTGACAATCCAACCTGTGGGCAATGTGGAATTGTTGTTTTCGAAGTTGATGCAATAGGGTAGGGGAATGGCCTCTGTGCGGATTTTGAAATGGGGGAGGCAGTTGTTATCCATGTAGCGGCATTCCCACCAGACACTGTATTCGGTCGAGGGTTGCAGGTCGTCGATGGTGAACGGGGAGGTGGTGATGTGGAAGCTCCGCTGGTCGTCGATGCCATCTGTCATGTGAAGAATGTACTCGTAGGTGGTGTTTCCATGAACGGTGCATGTGAGGCTGTTTCCCTCAATGCTGAAGTCCACTCCCGGACAGGGGCTTTGTGCCACGCTGTCGAGCAGGCATCCTGTGCCGCCGCTAACGCTGATGGTGGTGGGACTGAAGGCCGGGAAAACGAATGATTGCCAGGTGGTATCGAGGGTTATGGTGTCGGCCCCTATCGCCAACTTCGTCCCGTTGCCAATGCCACGGGCAACGAAGTAGAGGGCGTTGTAGGAGAGGTTGGGCAGGGTGGCTGTGGTCCAGTCGTTGGCGTTGGCCGGACTGAGCATTTGTAGGCGATAGCCACCGGAGGGATCGTTGACCAATGAGACGCGAGAGCTGTCGTTGAAAGTCCATCCTGCGGGGAGTTCGTATGAGAGCAGGTCGCTCATCACATTGCACATTTTGATTTCGTTTCCTATCGGTCCGATGCTGTCTTCGATATAGGACAACGTTAGGATTCTGCCACCGAAACTCCAGCATCCGCCGTTGGGAAGGACATAGCAGTCATAGTATCGCGATGGAGTCAGTCCCGACACATGGATGGTGTCGGGAGTGCCCGAGGCCCACACCGTGTCACCCATGTGCACCATCATCACGGTGATGGAATCGGTGGTGCCGGCAGCCTGCCAGACAATGTCGATGCTGTTGCCGGAGAGATTGGCGAAAGTGAAGTCGCCATAGTTGGCCGACCCAAGAATTAGGTCGTCAATCCATGCGTAGTAGACCCCTTCGCAATCTGTCAGTGTGTATTGTAGCGCCAGACGACCTGTGACGTTGGCCGGAATATTGCACACATAGTGCCTCCAGCCTGCATTGCCGGCAATATGCAAGGTATCGATGGTGGTGAAGACGGGATTCTGGATAGAATAATAGCCCACAACCACAGCCGAGGCCGGCGCATGACTGTAAGCCCAGAAACTGATGACGCTGCCGCCGACACCCTCGATATCGGGCAATACGCTGGTGGAGACATAACCGCCGCTGCCCGAGGCCATCTTCAGGCTATTGGTCTGTGAGTGGTAGTATTCCACCGAGACGATGGGGCAGTTGAGTACGCTGTTATAAGTGTTCCAACCGTGGTTCTCGTCGGGGAGGAAGGGCTCGCTGTAGAATATGGGTTCGAAGTCCTCGCAGTAGGGCAGGTCGTAGTCGCGGCGTGCAGTGCTTACCTGTCGCTCGTCGATGGGTGCGCAGTAGTCGCTTCCCAGGGGATAGACATAGAAGACATAGCCCGAGTGACGGATTAATCCTGTGACGGTATGCTGGTTGGTGTTCGGAATGGTGTCGAAATGGATTTGGCTGACAGGAGGATTGTTGGGATAGGTGGAACCCCTATAGTAGGCCACCACTACTGAGTCATAAGGCGACGGGTCCCATTGCAAAGTGATTTCTGTAGTCCTCACACGGGTGGCTCTGACTCCGGTGATATGCCCGTTGTTGATGCTCAACATGGAGAGCGTCACCGATGCGTAGTTGGGGCACAGGCTTTTGAAGGCCAGATAATTGTCAGTGATGTTGTTGGGGAAGCGGAAGGTGGTATCGGGATAGTAGAGGTTCCGAACTTCGAAGGTGTCGAGGGGCGTGAACGTGGTAGGGTCGTCGGGATAAGTCATGGTACCCACCACCAGATTCGACACATTATCGTAGCCCGAAGTGAATCGTATCTTCAGTTCCTTTCCCCCCAGGTCGGTCAGCGGAGGGGAAACCAGGTAGCAGCCGTTGTACAGTAACAACTGCCTGCCGCTTATCTCGGCGGTGTTGTTGCCCGAAGACAGGGTGCTCCATCCGGTCGGAAGTACATGTTGGGCTGTCGCTTGGTTATACAACGGCAGCACCATGCACATCGACGAGGGGATGAATGTGTTGGCAGTGGTTGTCCCATAGGCGACCACGGGATATTGTTGTGCTCCGTCGCAGATGGGGTAGAGGGTGACTTCATAGCGTGTATTGGGGTCGAGGTTGGTGACCGTCAGCGGCGAGGTGGCGTTATGGAACACCTGTTCCGTGCCAGGCCCCCATTCGGGTCGCACCCTCACCGTCACGCTGGGGGTGCCTTCGGTGGTCCAGTACACCGCGAAACTGGAGGAGTCTGGGTGCATCACCCTCGGCTCTCGCACGGCACAGCTGGCAATGACAAGGTTGTCGATATATGCCATCCTGCCGGTCGAGCTGCCTTGCATGCTTTGCTCCATGCGGAACGCCAGACGGCATTTGCCGGCGGGAACGGTGTAGCTCTTGTTGATGCTGACCCAGTTGTTGGAGGAGGGCGTCAGCGTCTCCACGGCTTGGAATCCAAAAGATTGTGTCTCGTCGCTCGTGCTGTCGCAGAAGCCTACCACAATGCGTGTCCCCGAATGGCTCACTCTCAGTTTGAAGCTCACCAGCCATTGCTGCGTGCCACTCACAATCTTGGGTGTCACCACCATGCCGAAATGACCGCTTCGGTTGCTGTTTCCGCAACTCAGCATCTGCGCCTTGTCGCCATTCTCGAACGACACCACTCGCGGCAGCGTGAAGGCATCGTCGAAGTTGACGCTGCGAATCCAGCACGGAGTCATCGAGTCGGTCGTTACATCGTTGAAATCCTCAATCAACGGAAGCCTTCCCGTACCGCAAGCCGTGCGGAACTGTACCTGTCCTCTGGCACAGTTGGTTCCTTCCTGTCCGTTGGCAACAATTTCCACATGGTGGCGCATCGAGGGATTCAATCTGGTTAAGGTGTAACTTGTTGAGGCCGAAGAAAGAGTGTCGGAATAAGGATTGTCGCACAGGATGTGAAATGGCCCGGCGGAGCCGCTGGTCCACTGCAGGGTGGCACCGTGGGCATTGATGGCACTCGCTGTCACGTTCTGCACTCCTCCAGCGGACGCACCTCCGGCTGTAACGGTGTATTGTATTGTAAATCCGTTGTATGTGTTGTTCCAGTCGCTATGGAAGAAGATTTTTGCCCGCCCACTGGTGCAGGTGAGGTTCACTGTGCCGTTTCCGCTCAGTGGCATGTTGGGCATCTCCGTATTATTGTCCAAAATGGTGATATAGTCCAGATGCCATTCGGTTGCGTAGGTGATAGACAGGTTTATGGTTGAACCATAGTTGGCGGAAATAATGACACCTCCGTCGAACGAACTGCTGTAGGACCCCGACTGGCCACCGTTGTCATAGATGGTTCCGTAGGTATGCTGGCAGGCATCAATCCACAGTGTATCCCCGTTCTGCATGTTCCATGTTTGTGCTGTCACCGGAGCCCCGGCCAGCAACAATATCGCCAACAGCAGTTTTTTTATATATTTCTTTTTCCCAAAGGTCATTTTTTTCAATCCAAAATATTAAATAATAACATAAACCGCCATCGTGGAGAGGACTCATTTCACTCACAAGTCATACTGTACTAGATATATAAAACCTCTCAAGGATGACAATCCATTTTGCAAATATACTCATTTTCCCCAAATAAATATAATTTGTTCTTAATTTTATTATATAAAAAATCATAAAACAGTCCTCAAACAGCCCATCACTTGCTACCATCCAGCTACCATCGCCCTACCAAGACCCTACCAACGCCCTACCAACTCCTACCGCGGTAGGAGTTGGTAGGGGGAAGACAGGCAGTTGGTAGGTAGATTGTAGTTAGTGTACGTTAATTTGCTAGTATACTGATATTCAATGAAATATTTAAATTTTGCCTGTTTTGTGGCGTTTTTGTCCTTTTGTGTGCCGAAATTTGGGAGAAAAACGACCTTTTAGGGTGTTTTGCGGGCGGGTTGGGTGGGTGTGATGAAATTTTTTTTTACTTTGTTGACGCTGTTTTTCATGCAGTTGTAATTTTTTTTGAGTGAAAGATGAAA
>DECD01000050.1:0-618 GCA_002349055.1 Bacteroidales bacterium UBA2939
TGTCTTAACCTGAAAAAAGTTGACACTTTTGGGAGCAATACCAAAAGTAAAAATGAGACAAAAGACACAGACACGTCAGGTGTACAATGAAGAACTCGGACGTTACGAGTGGAAAGAGGTCGAGACAGACAAGTATATTTTCGACGAGACGGACAAGATTGCGATAGCGCGGGAGTATCACGAGCGGCGGTGCCCGGCATCGGATATTGTATCCAAGTACCACATCAGCAGTGCAGTAGTGCTGTACGGGTGGCTTGACAAGTACCTGAATGAAAAAGTTTGCGTATCTTTGCAGCCGGAAACGGACAACAAGACCGACATGTCAAAGAAAAGCAAACAGCAGCTGGAAGAGGAGCTCAAGGAGATGAAGGCGGAGAACAAACGCCTCCAGGAGGCACTTGAGCTTGAGAAGCTGCGCTCCAAGGCCTTTGACACGATGATAGACGTGGCGGAGGCGAACTTCAACATCCCGATAAGAAAAAAAGCTGGCACCAAACAGTGAGTCTGCTCCGCGAGGCGGAGCCGGGCGCAGGGCTCGGCACGCTGTGCGGACTGTTTGGTTACAGCAGGCAGACGTATTACAAGCGCGGCGAGGACAACGATTTCAAGCCGCTGGCG
>DECD01000050.1:798-1091 GCA_002349055.1 Bacteroidales bacterium UBA2939
TTGATGGTGAAGATCAGGCGCCGCAGACATTATGTCACCACCGACTCCAACCACAACTACAGGAGATACCCGAACCTCGTCAAGGGGATGACGGTGACGGCTCCCAACAGGGTGTGGGTGAGCGACATCACCTACGTCGAGACAGAAGAAGGGGTGTATTACCTATCCCTGGTGACGGACCTCTACTCGCACAAGATTGTCGGCTGGTCGCTCGGTCCCACGCTTGACACCGCATACCCATTGGAGGCATTGCGCATGGCTCTGGCCACGCTGCCGGAAGGCGACGCGCCCTA
>DECD01000050.1:1229-3364 GCA_002349055.1 Bacteroidales bacterium UBA2939
AGAATACAGATAAGCATGACACAGAGCGGCGACCCGCTGGAAAACGCCGTGGCCGAGCGTGCCAACGGCATCCTCAAGACGGAGTGGCTCTACCGAATGGCTATTCCCGACGGAAAGAAATGCAAAGCCGAGGTACAACGTATTATAGGATTCTACAACGACGAAAGACCGCATATGAGCGTGGGGTACCAGACCCCCGCAGAGGCGCACAGCCAGAGTGGGTTACAGAGAAAGTGCTGGAGAAATCCTTGGGAGAAGCCTCCCAATTGAGAAAAAGTGTGTAATTTTGCACCGCCAAAAGAGAATCACGACGGTTTACGCCACCAGTGATGAGAAATCCAGCGGGGCATCGAGCCCCGCCTGGATTTTGCCAAAAGAGAAGTCACTCGGGATTGTCCCCCAGTAATGAAAAACAGGGTGTCAATCAAATCAGGCCAGCTGTAAACAAAAATAGTCGAATGTGACGCAAAGTGTAAACCAAAACCGTGACGGTGTAAACCAGATTAGGGATATGGACGAAACAATGTAAACCAATTCAGTTTAACCATCCCAAATCTGTCAACCAATTTCAGGGAAAGTCACAGAAAGATGTTTTTGGGGTGTATTTTGGAATGAGTTGTATTGTTTTTGGTCTGTTTTTTGGATAAAAAATTATTTTTCTTGCCCTATATTTCGGATAAAAGTTGTATCTTTGCATTTGAATTTCAATCATAAAAATGTATGGCATACTATAGGAGACATATTGACAATAAGTTACTTGAGTGGAAAAACTCGGCAAGGCGGAAACCGCTGCTGATTCGTGGTGCGCGTCAGGTGGGCAAGACGGCTGCCGTACGAGAGCTGGGCAAGACGTTCAAAAACTTTGTGGAAATCAACCTTGAGAAGCAGCCCGACTTGATTCAGTTGTTCCCTGCGAACATCGACGTGAAAAGGACGTGCGAGAAGCTGAGCGGTACGCTGGCGGTGCCCATCGTGCCGGGCGAGACGCTGCTGTTCATCGACGAGATTCAGTCTTCGAAGGAGGCCATCATGACGCTGCGCTACTTCAAGGAGGACTATCCGGAGCTGCACGTGATTGCAGCGGGTTCGCTACTGGAGTTTACGCTGGAGAAGTTGCCGTCGTTTGGCGTGGGCAGAATCAGAAGCCTATATATGTACCCGTTCTCGTTCGACGAATTCCTGATGGCGCAGGGACTTGACCTGTTGGTGGACTATAAGCAACGAGCCGCGAGCATGGAGCCGCTGACGGAGAAGGCGCACAAGGACCTTGTGGACCAATTGCGGTCGTTCTATCTGGTGGGCGGCATGCCCGCTGCTGTGACGGAGTGGGTGGAGACACACAGCTACCTTGAGGTGGCGCATGTGCATGTGGACATTCTGGACACGTATCAGGATGACTTCGGGAAATACAAGAAACGGGCGCAGCCTGTGCTGCTGAGGCAGGTGTTGCGGTCGGTGGCACTGCAGGTGGGCAACAAGTTTGTGTGTGCCCAGGCGGCCAGAGACGTTCACTCGTCGGTGGTGAAGGACGCGCTGCATCTGCTGACGCTGGCAGGGCTGGTGACACCGGTGAAGCAGACTGACGGCACGGGAGTGCCGCTGGGTGCTGAGGAGGACGACAGCTATGTGAAGTACCTGTTTTTCGACCTGGGGATTATGCAGACCATGCTGGGCATACCGTCGGCAGAGATACTGCTGGCCAGCGAGGTGGACTTTGTGAACAAAGGCGGTGCGTCGGAGATGTTTGCCGGGCTGGAGATGGTGAAATACAGCGACTGCTTCCAGAAGGCGGAGATGCACTACTGGCAGAACACGGCCAAGGGCAGCAATGCCGAAGTGGACTACCTGCGTGTGCGCAACGGGATAGTGATGCCGGTGGAGGTGAAGGCCAGCACGCAGGGGGCGATGCAGAGCCTGTGGGTGTTTATGCGCAAACGTGAGCTGCACGAGGCGGTGCGCACGTCGCTGGAACCATTCGGAGAATTTACCTATGCCGACCCGGAGGCAAAGATGACCGAGCGTCATGTGGAGATTGTGCCGCTATATGCGTTGAGCAATTTGCGCCACACGCCTGAGGACTATCGCTTTATGATCAGCAGGGAGACGATGGAGCTGGGGAAATAGCAATTGGATAT
>DECD01000050.1:3461-13036 GCA_002349055.1 Bacteroidales bacterium UBA2939
CATTCCGGAAAATGTACGTATCTTTGCACTTATAATAATAAGACTTATGGCGTTGCTGAGATTTCACATAAAACGGAATGATAACCGCACACCAGAGGAACGTCGCGAAGCACAGGAGTTTGGTAAGATGGGTGAGCAGATGACGGCGAAGTACCTGACGGACAAAGGGTATATCATTCTGGAACACAACTATCGTCGGGGACATCTTGAGATTGATCTCATCGCGCTAGATGGAGACGAGTTGGTCATCGTGGAGGTGAAAAGTCGTGCTTACGACACTATTTTGCGGCCCGAGGAGTCTGTGGACCATAAGAAACGACTCAACCTTATCCGTTTGGCTAACGAATATGTCAAGACCCATGGCCGCAAGGAGAATGTACGGTTCGACATTGTCACTATTGTGTCCAAAGCCGACGGTGCTGAGATAAAGCACCTCAAGAACGCCTACAATGTGATGAGTTTCTGATGAGTGATACTAATACATACACTGTCTCGAAGATGCTTCAATGCGAGGTGTCGCTATTCTCCAGTGTTTTCAACAAGGAGGCCAAGTGGCATACCTTGGGCAATGTGTTGAAGGATTTTACTTCACAGCGATATGCGAAAACTATACGAGAGGCCCGTGAATACTTGCTGGAGGGTGATACAGAGATGTACAAAGCCTGCAAATCAATGCTGCCTGTCGTTGCTTTCAGCGGTGTGTTTGAGAATGGTCACTCAAAAGCTAACCTCGTCCGATACAACAATATTGTCATCATTGACATAGACCACCTTTCAGAAGAAACCTTATCGACTGTTGCAGAGCAGCTGCAACAGGATGAATACGTCTTTGCTTACTGGAAATCACCATCGGGGCTGGGAGTCAAAGGTCTAGTGCATATCAGTGGCGGTGACGAAAGGCAATTGGATGAGCATCATTGTCAGGCATTTCGTCAGCTGACCGATTATTTCAAGACTAAGTATTCCATCGACATTGACCAGTCGGGCTCCGACTATTCCCGTCTTTGTTATGCCTGTTGGGATGAAGATCTAGTTATCAAGCAGACGGCAAAGCTCTTCGCTGTCGATAAACCAACAAAGGCTGTTCGGGAGAAATCTCATCAGCCACACAGCATATCTACCCCACAAGGAAGAGCCAGCGACCGCCAGTCGGACATCGACTCTGTCAGAGATATCATCCGTTACCTGCGGAGCACTGGCCGTTCCATCACCCACGAGTATGAGAATTGGGTGCGGGTGGCTTACGCCATTGCAGCCACATTCAGTCCCCAATTCGGCGAAACCTTCTTCCTGCTCCTCAGTCAGCAGGATGCCGACAAGTTTGACCCAGAGGCCTGCCGAAGGCTGTTGGATTACTGCTATGCACATACCAATGGACAGACGTCATTCGGTACCATCATCTATCTGGCCAGAAAAGCAGGCTACTCCCCCAATAAATATAATAGTATAGAATCGAGAGAGAAACAACTTGCCAATATCCCAACTCCCAACTTCGTAGACATTATCCTTAGGGGCGGAGAAAGAGGTGATGAGGCGATGTACTATCTGTTGCACCGGCGGCTTGAGCGGCAGCTAAGGAGTCGTTTCGAGGTGTACCAGCACCAGCTGATGGATGACTTTGAGGATGTGGTTGAGGATTTCTTTCTGTATCTTCGCGAAGGCAAGAGCGGCTGGAACAAGACTCCCTACCAGTCGCTGCGGCGCATCCGCAAAAAGGAAGCTTTCGAGGCATGGATACTCAACACTTTCAGAAACTACCTCACAGTGCGGGCTGAGGCAGAGAAGCAGATGAGTACTACGAGTCTCCATGAAGAAAATATTGCCGCTACAGATACCGCCTCGTCTCCGTTGACCGACGAGCGAAAGCTTGCTATTGCCTCCAACCTTATTGCCTATGCCCACCAAACGCTCTATCCACGAGACCGCTTTATCTTCCTTCGCACCCTGCTCACTCTCCTCAACAAGCAGCAGGCGCTGCCAAACGACGAGATGGCGCGAGCTTTGGGTATGAGCGACATCGCCTATCGTGTATGCGTCCACCGCCTGAAGGGCAAACTATCGTACATCCGTACCCGCCTATTAAGAAACGGCATGCTGCCGCTAGACGAACCGCATCGCCAGATGACGCAGCATATCAATGACGAGTTCACCCAGCTATACCCCACCATTGGAAAATACTATGTTCTCTCTATCGACGAATTGAAACGTGCCGATGCCGTCAAGCGTTTGCGCCAAGAGTATTATGAGACTACTGGCCGCATGCTTCATGAACCCGAAGCCGACTATTCTCTTTCACCCAGTATCTCCGCCTTCTGGACGCGACTGTCGAGTTTTCTGGTTGCTTAATATCATAAAGAAAACCCCGCCTGAAATATTATCAGCCGGGGTACTTTCCCATAAATTGGGGGGTGGGCGAGATCTTGGTCCAACCGTATAGTATGACTAAATAGAAATTGTTACAGAATATTTTGTCACACAAACTATTTTTTGTATCTTTGCATCGTCAAACAATAATAACAATAAAAAGTATAGACAAAGAATAAAGAACGATAATACATTAATAATAAAGCGTTTTTGCTTTTCAAGTGGACCGGAATCTCGACAATTGCGTAATCCCTAACGAGAAGACAGAAATGCTTATGGAATATCCGTAAGCTTTCTCGTTTTGGGGATAGGTAGTCGAGAACCTCGGTCCAGACAAAAAGTTTACGGATTATCTTTTTGTGATTCTTGAGAAGACGGAGCGCAACAATATCAGGCATCAATGACGTTTAATAAAACTACACTTCTGCTCACCTCCTTCATACTACTATTCTTTTCTTGCGACAATTCGGTTGTCTCGCGTGAAGAGTACGATGTATTGTTGTCAGAGAAGCAGCAATTCGAAGCTCTCAGCGACTCGCTCCAGTTCGAATTGTCGAGCCTCAAGATTTACGTTGAATACCTAGAAGAGAGCAACAACGAACTCATCGAAGAACTAAAATGCACACCATGTGACCAGCGATAAAAGGTTTTTCATAAACCCTATTTTTAATGTGAAGCGGGGCGGCCTCGGGTAGGCTGCCCCATTTTTTTTTGAATAATTTTTGCCAAATGAGAAAAAGTGCGTATCTTTGCACCCAGTTAAAGATATTAAAAAGATAGGACTATGAAAGATATGATGCCTGTAGATGGACAGTTCGCAATGCCGACGCTGCCATACGAAGCACTGGGTGCTGTTATCAGTAAGGAGACTCTGGGTTTCCACCATGGGAAGCATTTGAAAGCATATGTCGACAACCTCAACAAGCTGCTGCCCGACAGTGGGTTTGAGAATCTGTCGTTGACTGAGGTTGTGAAGAAATCGGAAGGTGGTATGTTTAATAATGCCGGACAGGTGCTGAATCATGCCATGTATTTTGAGCAATTCAGCAATAATTCCAAGCCGATGGGCGAGAAGATGAATGGACTGCTGGAGCGCGACTTCGGCAGTGTGGAAGCTTTCAAGAAGGAGTTCGAACAGAAAGGTGCAACGTTGTTCGGCAGCGGATGGGTGTGGCTTTCGGCTGACAAAGATGGTAAACTGGTCATCACACAGCAGAAGAACGCTGAGAATCCTGTCACAATGGGTTTACGTCCACTGCTGACCTTCGACGTATGGGAGCATGCCTACTACCTCGACTACCAAAACCGTCGCGCTGACTACCTCGCCGCCTTGTGGCAGGTTGTCGACTGGTCGATCGTTGAAAAGCGCTTATGTTAGTTAAAACCTACGGAAGTGCAATCCTTGGCGTGAACGCACTGACGGTCACCGTTGAAGTGAGTGTCGGTGAAGGTGTGGGTTTCTTTATGGTGGGTCTACCCGACAATGCCGTGAAGGAGAGCGCACAGCGTATCTCGTCGGCTTTTGAGGAGAGTGGCTTCCGTATTCCCGGAAAACGCATTATCGTCAACCTCGCACCTGCCGACTTGAAAAAAGAAGGCACCGCCTACGACCTTACCATCGCCATCGGAGTGTTGGGAGCCATTGGGGCGGTGAAACCAGATGTGCTGGAACGATATGTCATCATGGGGGAGTTGGGCTTGGACGGCACCTTGCGCCCCATCAAGGGAGTGTTGCCTATAGCCATCGAAGCCCGCAAACAACAATACAAAGGCATCATTGTTCCTGCGGAGAATGCCCGCGAGGCGGCAATAGTCAATAATTTGGAAGTTTATGGTGCTACCAGCCTCAAGGAGGTGGCAGATTTTCTGAACGGCGAATGTACAATCGAACAGACTGTGATGGACACCCGTGCCGAGTTCGCCCGTTCACTAAATAGTTATGAATACGACTTTGCCGATGTCAAGGGGCAGGCGTGTGTGAAACGTTGTCTTGAGATTGCTGCTGCCGGCGGACACAACGCCATCATGATTGGTCCTCCTGGCAGTGGCAAAACCATGCTTGCCAAGCGTATGCCGGGTATCCTGCCGCCGCTGACGTTGAGCGAAAGTCTTGAGACCACCCAGATACACTCTGTGGCGGGACTTATGCGCAAGGAGGATGCGCTGATAGCGGTACGTCCTTTCCGAGCTCCACACCATACGATATCAGATGTTGCCCTTGTGGGAGGCGGGACCAATCCCAAGCCCGGCGAGATATCGTTGGCTCACAATGGAGTTCTCTTCCTCGACGAACTGCCTGAGTTTAAACGGACTGTACTCGAGGTGCTGCGTCAGCCCATGGAAGAGCGCCGTGTCACCATCTCGAGGGCCAAGCTTACGATAGACTACCCGGCGGCCTTTATGCTCATCGCCGCCATGAATCCATGCCCTTGTGGCTATTATAATCACCCCACCATTGAGTGCACTTGCCCACCAGGTTCGGTAAAGCGCTACCTCAACAAGGTCAGCGGCCCACTGATGGACCGTATCGATATCCATATTGAAGTGACGCCGGTACCTGTCAGTCAGTTGAACAAGGAGGAGAAAGCCGAGAGCAGCGCTGCTATCCGCGAGAGGGTTGTCGCTGCTCGCACCATACAGACCGCACGTTTTGCAGGTAATCCAGGTGTACATTGCAACGCCCAGATGGGCAGCAAACTCACGCGCCAGTATTGTGCGCTCACCGACGAGTGCCGCAACATCATGGAGATGGCTATGAACCGCCTGGGACTCAGTGCCCGTGCATACGACCGCATCTTGCGTGTGGCCCGAACCATCGCCGACCTCGAAGCTGCACCCGATATCAATCCCGACCATCTGAAAGAAGCTATCACCTACCGCTCGTTGGATCGCGACAGTTGGGGAAGATAGAAGGGGCTTTAATTCTGAAACAGAAAGAAAATGATACGAGAAGAGACTGTTTTTGGACCTATTTTCAGCCGGCGGCTTGGAAGCTCGCTTGGCATCAACCTCTTGCCCGAGAAGGGTAAGATATGCAACTTTGACTGCATCTACTGCGAGTGCGGATGGAACCGCGACGGTCGCAACGACACCGTCCTTCCAACGGCTGAGAAGGTGCGCACCGACCTCGAGCGCATGCTGCAACGCTTGGTGAAAGAGAAGACTCCTGTCGACAGCATCACTTTCAGCGGCGATGGCGAACCCACCATCAACCCCGAGTTTCCCCAGATTATCGACGACACGCTGCGGTTGCGCGACCAGTACTATCCCCAAGCCAAGGTCAGCGTCCTCAGCAACGCCACGCGTGTCCATGTCCCAGAGGTTTTCAACGCCTTGTGCAAGGTGGACAATCCCATCATGAAAATAGATGCCCCTACCAATGATTTGGTAGAGAAAATAAATATGCCTGCACCGGGGTATGATGTAAACCGCGTTATCGAGGCCCTCAAGCAGTTCAATGGCAATTTCGTCCTCCAGACCTGCATGCTGCGTGGCAATGGATTTGACTCTGCCAGTCTCGAGGTTGTCGGCCCATTGATGGACATCGTGCGCCTGCTGAAACCTCACGAGTGGATGGTCTACACCATCGACCGCGCCACCCCCATGCAGGGGCTCGAGAAATTCTCCCCGCAGGAGATGAAAACCCTCGTCCAACCCATTATCGATGAAGGCGTCACCAAGGTCCAGATTAAAGGCGCTATAGAGGATAACTAGAGGGTTAGAATCCAGTCGGCAATGGTTTCCATGGTGTCGAAATCGAAGGTTTCTTCGATGAGCATGTATTCATCCGGGGAGCCTGTCTTGCAGTGTTGGAAGAGATGGTTCAGCCATCGCAGCTGATTGCATACGGCGCGGCCACCGGTGAGTTCCTCGATGCGATTTTGGTTGGGTTCACAAAGCACTTGGCAGTCTTTCCATCCGTTGAGCGCCAGTATGGGACATGTTACTCGGGGCAGGTATTCGGCGGGGTCGAGACGCAGGAAGGTCTGCATCCATCGTGTATCCAATTGCTGCTTGAGGGCGTAGGCGATGCCTTTCTTGAGGTCGATGCTGTCAATTTGTTCTTTTGTGAGTCCGGAGGTATATTTTGCGATAATGGCTTGATAGTCTTTAACTGTTAGGCGAGACGCGGCGGGCCGCGTCTCTACAGCCGACATGAATAGTTCGCGCATGCAGGCGGTACGGATGGCAACAAGGCTGTCGCTCACTCCTTTGGCGCGGAAAAGTGCTTCGTTCTGTTGCACAAGGACTTCCTGGCCTGTGCAACCCTGTCCGGCAAGCATGACGACAAACTTTACACCCTTATTCCGTGCAGCCACCATGGGAGCGATGGCGCCGCCCTCGCTGTGGCCGCCAATGCCGAGACTGTTGGTGTCGACATGAGGGTTGTTTCTCAGGACGTTGAATATCGCTTCAGCATCCTCGGAGAAGATACGTGTGTCGGCACTGTCGAGGGGTCCGGTGCTGGCACCCACACCGCGGTCGTCATAGCGGAGGACGGCAATGCCGCGCGAGGCCAGGTAGTCGGCGAGGACGAGGAAGGGCTTGTGCGAGAAGATTTCCTCGTCGCGGTTCTGTTGGCCGCTGCCGGAGACGAGGAGGATGGTGGGGTAGGGAGACGCAGCAGGCTGCGTCTCTACAGGGTAGGTGAGGGTGCCTTCGAGGTGGACGGTGTTGCCCTGACTGTCGGTATAATCAGCGGTGATGGTCTCCTCGTCGAAGCGGTAGGGTGGCTGCGGTGTCTGCGGACGACGGAGTTGGTAGATGGTATCGGCAGGGTGGAAGGTGATGGCCTCTTTCAGGATGCCTTGCCGCCAGGTGCCACTCCAAACACACTCCTCCACCACCCCTTCGGGGCGGTCCCCCTCCCCTAACTTAGGGGAGGAGCAGGAATGGATGAGGGTCATTTTTAGACCGATGCTGGCGCACTCCAACCGCAGTGTGTCGCCTCGTAGTGACCATTTGCTGACGGGGATGGGGTCGGAGGTCTGAAGGGGACTATAGAGTTCGTAGGCGCTATCCGTCTGGTGGATGCAGAGCACGAGGCCCGTCTGCTGGCTCCAACCAGTCCACCAATGTTGAGCGTGGGTCGTCAGACCCACGCTCAACAATATTAATATGATTGTCTTTTTCATTTCGCGAACATCACCTTTTCGCTGCTGAACATGCGGGTGAGGACCCAGACGGCGATGCCGGTGTAGACCACGTTGGCGACCAACGTGACGACGACGGGCATCCACTGCACCTCGTGGGCGAAGATGGCGGTCATCACCTCGATGCTGTTGTAGAAGGGGATAAGGTAGATGACGAGGTTCTCGCTGGCACCGTTCTGGAACATGGGCAGCAGACCGCAGAGCATCACCACGAGCATCAGAGGCAGCACCATAGTGCCGGCGTTCTTTACATCCTTGGCCAGCGCCGAGAGGAGGCTGACGGCCGAGGCCATGATGAGCACGGCGGCGAGGATGGTGAGCAGCAGAATGAAGTAGTCGCCTGTGGTGTAGTGGAATCCGAGGGCCGAGGTGTCGACATCGCCTTGTATCATCTTGGGCAGCGAGAGGGCGATACCAATGAAGCTGGAGATACCACTGAGGAGCGCTATGCCGCTGAGAGAGATAATCTTGCCGAGGGCCAACTCGTTGCGCCGCATGGGGGTGACGAGGAGAGTGGCTATGGTGCCGCGTTCCTTCTCGCCCGCGATCGCACTGGGGGCTATGGCCATCACGCCGCTGAAGAGCATCATCAGGATGAGCATGGGCAGAATCTTGCTCCAAATCATAGCGCCGATGTTATCGTCGGTGGCCTGGTCGAAAGATACTGGCTCTTCGCTCGTTTCATCCACACGATTGATGTCGAAGCGGTTGCAGATGCTTTCCTCATAAGCGGTGAGCATGGAGGTGAGCATGGTGTAGACGCGCTGGGTGGCGTTGTTGGTCGAGTTGTAGTAAATCTCGATGTTGGGCGCCGGCATGCCGCTCTGTGGATCGTAGGAGTTAAGCTGCGAGTCGAAGAAAGGCGGGAAACGCATCAGCACGGTGTTGAGGTTCTTGTCCTCCAGCTGGTCGATGTCCTTCTGTGTGAAGGGGACGGGAACGACAGAAATGTTCATGCTGTCGGCACTGTCGAACATCGGGGCAAGGCTTTGTGGCATATTCTCCACACGCAAGGTGACGTTGTCGTTCATGCCCTCCTGTATCATGCTCTCTATACCTGTCCCCATAAAACTGTAGATGAGGTAGATGAGCAATCCCGGCATGATGATGGCGGTGAATATCAGCTGGCGGTCGCCGAAGAAGCGGGCGAACTCTTTCTTGATTATCGTTAAGGTGTTGCTTTTCACTCCTCTCCTCCTTTCTGTTCTTTGTAAATCTCAAAGAAACGGTCCTCAAGGGTCATTCCGTTGCAGACCTCCTCGAGGGTGCCGCAGCTAATCATGCGGCCGTCGATGATGATGCCAACGCGGTCGCACAAGCGCTCCACGAGGCTGAAAATGTGTGTGCTGAGGATGATGGTCTTCCCTTCGGCACGCAGCTCTTGCAGGTAGTCGGTGACGGTGCGTGCCGTGAGCACGTCGAGGCCGTTGGTGGGCTCGTCGAAGATGACGATTTCGGGGTCGTGCACCAGCGAGATGACCAGCGAGAGTTTCTGCTTCATGCCGGTGGAGAGGTTGGCAACCTTCACTTCGGCGAACTTGTCGATGCCAAAGCGGCCGAACATGCGCTCCTTGCGTTCACGCATGGTGGTTTCGTCTACGCCGTGCAGACGGCTGAAGAAGTCGAAGAGGTAGTTGGGAGTGAAAAAATCCTCGAGCTTGAGTTCGGAGGTGAGGAAGCCTATCTTGGCTCTCACTTTCTCGGGTTCTTTCACCACGCTGCAACCGTCGAGGATGGCATTGCCCTCGTCGGGACGGATGAGGGTCGACAGCATGCGCAGAGTGGTGGTCTTGCCGGCTCCGTTGGGACCCAGCAGGCCGAAAATCTCGCCTCGGTAGGCGTTGAAACTCAGGTGGTCCACCGCCGTCTTGCGCTTGGCGGTGGTACGCTCAATCTTTTGTTGTTTGCGCGAGAGCGTGAATGTCTTGCACAGCCCTTCCACGCGCAGAATCTCTTCCATGATTTTTGTTTAAGTGTTCGTTTTTCGGAGTGCAAAGGTACGCTTTTTTTTGCACATGGTAAAATAAAAAGTCGTTTTCGGAGTTATTATATAGAAAA
>DECD01000050.1:13098-45327 GCA_002349055.1 Bacteroidales bacterium UBA2939
TTGAATATGACTTTTCGACGAAACGCTATATTGCTTGTTTTAATGATGATGGCCCTCTGCGCCGCCGCCCAGGAGAAGCCTGTGGAGCTGAAAAAAGCTCCGCTGAGTTTCCGCAAGGGCGATACCCTCCGTGCAGCGCCGATACGGACGCGGATGAGGCCCGTGAGCCAGTTGACCAAGGTGGAACAGAAACGGGTGGCGTCGGAGCACTATGCCTTTGCCACCGTGCTCGACGGCGACACCATCCCGCTTGTCTATCTTCGCGAGGTCAATGTCTACGCCTCCGGCATGTTGCTTACAGCCAAGGAGATGAAGAAAAACGCGAAGCTCATCCGCAATGTGCGCCTCATGCTTCCATACGCCCGCGAGGCCAAGCGTCGGCTCGACGCCCTCGAGGTGGAGATTTCCAATTTGCCCAAGAAGGAGCGCAAGGCGGCCATCAAGCGCGCCGAGCAGCAGCTCAAGGACGACTATAAGGACCAGCTCTCCAAATACACTTTCTCGCAGGGATTGGTGCTGATTAAGCTGATTGACCGCGAAACCAGCCGCACGGCTTATGCCCTGGTGGGCGAGTTGCGAGGCTCTTTCCGCGCGGGATTGTATCAGGCGTTGGCGCGCCTGTTCGGCTATAACCTCAAGACCAAATACGACCCGAAGAACGACAAGAAAGACGAACTTATCGAGCGCATTGTCAAATCCATAGAACGAGGACAATTGTAAGGTTTAAGGTTTAAGGTTTAAAGTTTAAAGAAAAGACATGAAGGGATATTGTTTTTTGTCGGCGGTGCCGATGAGGAAAGAGGCCAGCGACCGCGCCGAGATGGTGAACCAGCTGGTGCTGGCTGATACGATGGAAGTGGTTGAGCGTCAGGAGAAATGGTCGTTGGTGCGCTGCGAGTACGACGGTTATGAAGGTTGGGTCGACAACAAGCAGTATGTGCCTTTCGAGAGTGCTGCCGACTTGGCCGAGCGTTGTTTTCTCGATACCCCTTACCTCTGGGGCGGACGCTCCAAAGGCGGCATAGACTGCTCCGGACTTACCCAGATATGCTTCAAAGCCAATGGTATATGGCTCCCGCGCGATGCCTCGCAGCAGGTGACCTGTGGCAACGAGGTGTGCCTTTGTGATGTGCAGCGCGACGACCTAGCTTTCTTCCAAAATCCTGAGGGCCGCATCGTCCATGTGGGCATCTGTATGGGCGATGGCCGCATTGTGCATTCCTCTGGCTACGTGCGCATCGATACCCTCGATAGTCAGGGTATCTTCGACGGCGAAAAATACACCCACCGCCTCCATTCCATTCGAAGAGTGGTTGGTATTTAACGGCGTTTTTTAAGTTAAAATTAACAGATATGGAGTGAGAGTTGATACGGCGTTGGTACGGAGTTGACACGGAGTTGATACGGAGAGGGGAGCGTAACAGCGTTACAGCGTTACAGTTCAAAATAGAGGTATGTCTTTTCCTGTGGTTTAAAATATTTTTTTGCAAGTTCATTCCTTTTTCGTATCTTTGCTTTTTATTTTAGAATACAAAAAATACGTTAAGATATTATGGCAGAACTTACTGAGCAAGAACAGATACGCCGCAATTCGCTGGCAGAGTTGAAGAATCTGGGTGTCAATCCTTATCCCGCCGCCCTCTATGAGGTGAACGTCAAGAGTGCCGAAATTTTGGAGAAATTTCCGCAGGACAACACTCTTTTCCAGAACGTGAGCATTGCCGGCCGCATCATGAGCCGCCGCATCATGGGTGCCGCCTCCTTCGTGGAGCTGCAGGACAGCTATGGTCGCATCCAGCTCTATATCAAGCGCGACGAGATTTGCCCCGGCGAGGACAAGACTCTCTACAATACCGTCTTCAAACGTCTGCTCGACATCGGCGACATTATCGGCGTGACGGGCTATGTGTTTGTCACCCAGATGGGCGAGACCAGTATCCATGTGAAGAGCCTCAAGGTGCTCAGTAAGAGCCTGCGCCCGCTGCCCATCGTCAAGGAGAAAGACGGCGTGGTGTACGACGCCTTCAGCGACCCCGAGCTGCGCTACCGCCAGCGTTATGTTGACCTCATCGTCAATCCGCAGGTTAGAGAGACCTTCGTGCAAAGGGCTCAGATTGTGAACACCATGCGCCAGTACTTCAACGAGCAGGGCTACCTCGAGGTGGACACCCCCGTGCTGCAAAGCATACCCGGCGGCGCCGCCGCACGCCCCTTCATCACCCACCACAACGCCCTCGATATCGACCTCTACCTCCGCATCGCCAACGAGCTCTACCTCAAGCGCCTCATCGTGGGTGGCTTCGCAGGTGTGTATGAGTTCAGCCGCAACTTCCGCAACGAGGGTATGGACCGCACCCACAACCCCGAGTTCACCTGCATGGAGATATATGTGGCCTACAAGGACTACAACTGGATGATGACCTTCACGGAGAATATGTTGGAGCGTATCGCAAAGGCTCTCCACGGCGACACCAAGGTCAATGTCTGGGGCAACGAGATAGATTTCAAGCCGCCCTTCCGCCGCGCCCCCATGTGCCAGCTTATCAAGGAAGAGACGGGTGTCGACGTGGCTGGTATGAATGAGGACGAACTGCGTGAGGCCTGCAATCGCCTCGGTGTGGAGACCGACGCCACCATGGGCAAGGGCAAGCTCATCGATGCCATCTTTGGCGAGAAGTGCGAGGGCAAGCTCATCCAGCCCACCTTCGTCACCGACTATCCCATCGAGATGTCTCCTCTCTGCAAGCGTCACCGCGACAATCCCGAGCTCACCGAGCGTTTCGAACTCTTCGTGTGCGGCAAGGAGCTGGCCAACGCCTACTCCGAGCTCAACGACCCCATCGACCAGCTGGACCGCTTCCAGGAGCAGCTGCGCCTGAGCGAGAAAGGCGACGACGAGGCTATGTTCATCGACATGGACTTCGTCCGCGCCCTTGAATACGGCATGCCGCCAACCTCGGGCATGGGCATCGGCATCGACCGTCTGGTGATGATGATGACCGGCGCACAGAGCATCCAGGATGTGCTCCTCTTCCCGCAGATGAAACCCGAGAAGAAGGCCGCTGTCACCACCGACGACGATTTCGTCAAGCAGGGTGTGCCTATCGAGTGGGTTCCCGCTTTGAGGAAAGCAGGTGTCAACACCATCGAGCAGCTCAAGGCCGCCAATCCCAACAAGCTCTTCAACGACCTCGGCGGTCTCCGCAAGAAGCTTAAGATGGATGTTCCCGCTGTCAAGAAAGAAGAAATAGAAAACTGGATAAACAACTGATTATAATGAAGAAAGTATTTTTCTTGCTCACCCTTGCGGTCCTCTGTCTGGCCTCCTGCGGCAAAGATGAAGAGACGGACAATCTCGCCAAGCAGATGCTCGGCAAATGGATGACGAGCGACTTCAACGGCAGCCCTCTGGCCACCAACAACAAGGTCGTCTATACCATCGTGTCGACCACCGAGGGCTTCATCAGTGCCTCGCGTATCGACTACAACTCGGAGCACGAGATGTGGACCAACCACTCTCCCTCGTCCGTTGAGCTGGAAGACGGCAAGATAACCCTCTATGGCAATATCAACAAGACAACCACCTTTGTGGCTATCCTGGATGTCAAATCCATCGACGACAGCAAGATGGTTACCGAAGCGACCAACATGCTCTACCGCAACGGCTCGCTTGTGAGCAAAACCAGTGGAACGGTCACATGGACCAAGGTGACGGAAGACTACACGGAGGCCATCCTCGGCACTTGGGAGGGTCAGGCCACCGGTGAGGAAGGCTCCGTGTTCGACGACGGCCAGCCCCACCGCTGGGAATACCACGCCGACGGCACCTATATCTACTACAGCCTGGATGCCGACAGTGTTTGGCAGCCGCAGGAGAGCGAATTCGAAGAGTATTTCGTCGACGGTGTCCTGCTCTGCACCCGCTGGAAAAACATCGGTGAGGGCGAGGTGGAATGCCGTGAGTGGTGGGAGATTGCCAGCATCGATAACGACGTGATGAACTGGACCGCCCTCCGCCAGCGTGAGGACGGCTCCACCTACAATGCCACCTTCCGCATGACCAAGGTGAACCCCTAATTCAACTGCCTGAGTAGCGTCCATAACCCATAACCCCTAACCCATAACCCTTATGATAAGGCAGTTCACATTCAATCATTTCGAGGTCAACTGCTACGTCATCTCCGACGAGCAGACGAAGCAGTGCGCCATTGTTGACCCCGCCTGCGAGGCTTCCTTCGAGGACTCGCAGCTGACACAGTATATCGAGACCGAGGGTCTCACTCCGGTCATGATTCTCCTCACCCACGCCCATGTGGACCACATCGCCGGTCTGCGGCAGGTGTGCGAGCACTACAAGCTGCCCGTCTCCATGCACAAGGAGGGACGCAAGCTGCTCAACCAGGCCGAAGCCTACGGCGGCATCATGGGTTTCGCCGTCGACAATATGGGTGACCTCGAGGTGGTGGAAATCAATGACGATGAAATTCTTAGGGTGGGGGAGACCGCCGTTGAATGCCGCTATGTGCCGGGCCATTGTCCGGGAAGCATGTGCTATGTGGTGGCTGCCGACAAGGTCGTCATCACGGGCGACGCACTCTTCCACTTCAGCATCGGGCGCACCGACCTCCCCGGCGGCGACTATCCCATGCTGATAGACTACCTCAAGCGCCGTGTCCTCACCCTGCCCGACGACTACCGCGTCCTCCCAGGCCACGGCATCGCCAGCCAGATTGGCAAAGAGAAAAAGTATAATTCATTCTTAGTGTAACGGCAAGTTTTTTTAGAAACGGCGAATTTAACTAATTTAACTAATTGCTACGCAGGTCAATTATAAGCTAATTACTCGAATTTATGGAACTGCAAAATGCTAACTAGCCCGCAATTGACCTGCGGCAGCAAAATTCGCAAAATTAGTATAATTCGCCGTTAAAAAGAAAAAATATGGCAGTAAAGATAGATTCCAGTTGGTACGAGGTGCTGCGGCCGCAGTTCGAGGCGTCGTATTTCGCGCAGCTCAAGGAGTTCCTTGTCGCCGAGCGCAGCCAGCACACCTGCTATCCTCCGGGCAGTCTCATCTTCTCCGCCTTCGACCGCACACCCTTCGACCAGGTGAAGGTCGTCATCCTCGGCCAGGACCCCTATCATGAGCCGGGTCAGGCCATGGGCCTCTGCTTCTCGGTGCCGCAGGGCATACGAGTGCCGCCGTCGCTGGTCAACATTATCACCGAGATTAATGCCGACCTCGGCACCGACATTCCCAAGACCTGCGGCGACCTCAGCGGCTGGGCCGAGCAGGGCGTGCTCCTTCTCAACGCCACCCTCACCGTTCGTGCCCATCAGGCAGGCAGCCACCAGAAGCACGGCTGGGAGCAGTTCACCGATGCCGCCATCCAGGCCCTCAGCCAGCAGCGTTCGGGTATCGTCTTCCTCCTCTGGGGCAGCTATGCCATCGCCAAGAAATCGCTGATAGACACCACCAAGCACTATGTGCTGACGGCTCCGCACCCCTCGCCGCTCTCGGCCTACAGGGGCTTCTTCGGCTGCCGCCATTTCTCTCAAACCAACAACCTGCTCATCCGTCAGGGCCAACAACCCGTCGACTGGAGCCGTATAAAATGAGGAATTAGGAATTAGGAATGAGGAATTATTGCTTACGCATTATATTATGTGTCATCTCAGTAGCCTCCTTTGTGGGTTGCACGAATAACGGCGACCGCCAGGGGCGCGCGGATACACTTTATACCGCCGAGGCCGCGATGGAGGTCTTCGACCAAGACCCCGAGCGGGCGCTGGTCATCATCGACTCGGGTGTGGCTGTCGGCAACATCGAGGATGAGCTCTCCATCTGGTTCAAAGCCAAGTTGTTCAGCCAGTCGAACAAAGAACAGAATCTCGACACTGCACGGCAAATGCTTGAAGAGCTGATGGAAAGCAACTGGGCTAAAGAAGCCAACAACCGTGAGATGGTGCTCGACCTACTGGTAAGTACCACCCGCCTGCAGGACGACTATGAGCAGTGCATGCGATGGGCCACCGAGAAGGCCGACTTCTGCCGTCAGCAGGGCAACGAGACCGAGGCGCTGCGTACCGAAGCCGAGATAGGTGTCATCCTCGTCGAGCTGGGCGAGGTAGAGGACGGCATTGCCAAACTCAACAGCGTGATTGCCAGCCTCGATGGACGACGCAATGCCGACGATTTGGATGCCTGTGTCATTGCTCTCAGGCGTAAAATCAGTGTGATGAAAAAGCTCGGCCGCGAAGGGGAGATTATTCCGCTGGCACAACATCTCATCGAGATTCTCGACAACTATCGCGAACACTACACCGAGTATGCCGACAACTCCTACCGTATGTCGACCGACAAAGAGGAGGTGGCGGGCTATTGCGACTACTATACCGCACAGGCATACGGCAACTTGGCTCATGCATACGCTTCGCTGAACAAGACGAAACAGGCACGCCATTATCTGGATTTGTACGAAAAAAGTGACTATGGGCACACCCTTTTCGGCCGTCAAGCCATCACCCCGACTTGGTGCCTCCTGGGCGACTATGGCAAGATGCTGGCAACCTACGACGAGGTGACGGCGCAGATGGGCGACGATACAATCAACCTCGACTATGCCAAGATCTTGCGCGGCCGCGCCATTGCCGCCAAAGCCAAGGGGAACAACGTTGCCGCCATCGACTACTGGCAGCGTTATTCCGACCTGAAAGACACGCTCAACCATCAGCTGTTGGAAGGCAAGGCCCACGAGTATGCCGCCCGCTACCAGCTACAGGAGGAACGCCTCAACACCGAGCGAGAGGAGGCCGCAAAGAAACGCATGGGCATCATCGCTACATTGTTGGGAATCATGCTTATCGCTGCGGCAATTTTCGTCAACTTCCTGAAAATGCAGCTGCGTTCCATCCGCGAGAAAAACGCCGTGCTCACCAAGGAAATCACCGACAAGATTAAAAACGAGGAAGACTATCTCGCCTCGATAAAGGAACAGGCTGACAGACAGTCCAAAGCAACAACAGCCACCGACCCGTCGACACTCTCCGACAGCGAGCTGTTCGAGCAGCTCCGTCGCATCATCGTTGAGGAGGAGTTGTACCTCGACCCGCAGTTCGGCCGTCAGCAACTGATGGACCGCCTGCACCTGTCGAAAGAAAGCATCGGCGCCGCCTTCTCGAAAGGCAGCCAGTATGCGTCGCTGGCCTCCTTTGTCAACGAGATGCGACTCATCCGTGGTGCCAAACTCCTCGTCGAACATCCCGAAAAAAGCATCTCCGACGTGGCTACCGCCAGCGGCTTCGCCAGCAACATCACCTTCTCGCACAACTTCAAGGAACGCTACGCCCTCACCCCTACAGAATTCCGCACAAGGAAACTGTAGAGACGCGGCCTGCCGCGTCTGAACAAGGAAGCTGTAGAGACGCGGCCTGCCGCGTCTCTACAATAGTGGTGGAAGCGGATTAATAATTTGTCTCGGACAGATTATTAATAATTTGTCTCCTTTCTGATAATCAGTTTAATAGAAAACCGCCAATTAATAGTTTGTCCGCGGTGGTTAAGGGTTTGTCTGCGCGCTTGCACAGGCGAAATGTTATATGTATTTTTGCACCAGAAATAGGGAAATGATATGTCAAAACTTAGCAACATCGAGAAAGGGAAATTCGACATCACGATAGTGACGACGGCCGTGCTGGGGGTGGTGCTGATAATCTTAGGCATCGTGCTGCTGGTCGGCTGATGAGAAATGAGAAATGAGAAATGAGAAATGAAAAATGAGAAATAATATGAAAAAGGTTTTATTCTTTCTGGCAGTGTCCCTTGTGATGGGGCAGAGTGCTTTCGCGCAGGTCTTCTCGGCGGCTTCGCCGTCGGGCGACACCCTCTATTATGATACCGTCGGCGGCAATGCTGTCGTGGTAGCCCCCTTCTACAACACCTGGGCCGACATCACCGAGCCCGAGGGTGAACTCATCATCCCTGCCAGCGTTAGCTGGAACGGCACCGCCTACCCCGTCACCGCCATCGGCCACCATGCCTTCACCAACTGCCTCAACCTCACCTCGGTGGTCATTCCTGAGAGCGTTACCAGCATCGATAATATGGCCTTCTTTGGCTGTATGTCGCTCGTCTTTGCTCCGCTTCCCTCCGCCCTTAGGAGCATAGGATATATGGCCTTCCAGGACTGCACCGGCCTCCCCTCGGTGACTGTGCCCGACAGCGTCGAGTCGGTGGGTTTCAATGCCTTCGGCCGCGTTAAGAACGTCATCTACAACGGCACGCTGAATACCAACAGCTGGCATCCCTGCACCCTCAACGGCTATGTCGAGGGCTCGCTGGTCTTCGCCGACAACAGCAAGACCACCCTCACCGCCTGCCTCACCTCCGCCACGCATGTCACCATTCCTGCTTCCGTCACCGCCATCGGCGACCAGGCGTTCCGTAACTGCATCCAGCTCCAGACCCTCGAGGTGCCTGCCACCGTCGACAGCATCGGAACCAACGCTTTCTACCGTGTTAACAACGTGGTCTATAGCGGCAGCGCCACCGGCAGCCCCTGGGGTGCCAAGACCGTGGGCGGCTACGTGGAGAGCCCCTTCGTCTATGCCGATGCCACCAAGACCACCCTCACCGGCTACTGGGGCACCGCCGACAGTCTCGCCATCCCAGAGGGGGTCACCGCCATCGGCGACAATGCTTTCTGTAACACCCTCACCCTCCGCGGCCTCCGTCTCCCCTCCACCCTCACCACCCTCGGCTACGGCGCCTTCGATAACTGCGCCAACCTCCAGTATGTGACCTTCAACGAGGGTCTGGCGTCCATCGATACCAACGCCTTCTACAACTGCCGCAACCTCCGTGCCATCCGCATTCCCGCCTCCGTCAGCCACATCGCCAAGTATGCCTTCTGGGGCAACTTCCGCGCCGAGAGCGTCGTGGTCGACCCGGAGAACCCTGTCTATCGCAGCTATGAGCTCGACTGGGGCGGTGTGCCTCACAGCCTCAATGCCATCATCGAGCGCTCCACCGGCACCCTCGTCCGCGGCTTTGCCAATACTGTCATCCCCAGCACCGTCACCAGCCTCTATGAGAACTCCTTCGGCGGCATCCGCTCCCGCCAGACCCTCGATATCCCGGCCTCTGTCACCGCCATCGGGAAAAGCACCTTCGAGAACTGCAACCGTCTGGCCACCGTGCGCTGCTTCGGCCATGTGGCCCCCGTGCTGGGCGAGGAGGCCTTCAGTGGCCAGCATGTCGCCACCACGCTCTACGTTCCCCAAGGATACCTCGAAGCCTACGCCGCTTGGGCAGAATACTTCGACACCATCCTCGAGGCACCCCTCTACAGCCTCACCGTCAGCCACAACGGCGGCATGGTGACCCTCGGCACCAATACCCTCCCGCAGCACTACCTCTTCAGCGGCGCCCTGGGCGACACTCTCACCCTTGTGGCCCGCAGCGTCTTCGACGAAGGGACGGCTGCCGACCTCGACATCACGGGCTTCAACCACCTGCAGCATGTCTATATCGACAGCGTCGAGGTTCCCCTGTCCTCCATCCAGCAGGTCAGCACCAGCAGCCAGATTAAGTACACCCTCCCCGTGGCCTACAACGGTGACCACCAGGTCCGCTTCGAGTTCTCCGACACTCCTGTCGTGGGCATCGAGGACCTGGAGGTTATGGATTATAGGTTATGGGTTATGGACGGCCGCCTTGTGGTCGAAGGAGCCGAAGGTGCTACGGCCGCACTCTACACCGTCGACGGCCGCCAACTCTCGCAGTGGAAAGTGGAAAGCGCAAAGTGGACAGCCAATGTCAGCGCCCTCCCCTCCGGCGTCTACATCCTCACCCTCAACGGCAACGGCCAAAAGATAGTCATTAGATAATTGAAAATTAAAATAATAATATTATGAAAGAAAAACGGCCCTATGAGTCACCGCAATTGACCACGGAGACTTTCAAGATGGAACGCGGCTACGCGGCGTCGACCCCGCATACCCTGAAATTTGATATTTTCGAATTTGGGGCAAGCGATGAAGGAACTAACAATAATGTTTTATACGATTACGGCAATGAGAACGACACTTGGTAAATTTTTTGTTTTTGCCGCCTTTGTTATGGCAACGATGGTCGGCTGCATGAAAGATGACTTTCAAGACATCAACCTCGTCGGTGATGTCACCTTCACCGCAAAAGTGAACCTCGACACGAGCCACGGCATGAAGCAACTGGGTGCCGACGGCAAGAAGACCTTTGCCGCCGGAGAGCAAATCGCGGTGGTGTATATCAACACCAGCGACCACATGGTGAAGGCCACCAGTGTGGCACTGACCGCCGACGACATCACCAACAATGGCAAGTCGGCCACCTTCAAGGTGACGCTTACCGACCCCAAGGCCGGCACCGGGGTGAAATATGTCTATCCCGCCTCGATGGTTGACAACAACGGAAACGAGACCGCCATCGCCAACCAGGACGGCACGCTGGAGTCGCTCTCGAGCCTCTACGACTACGCCTATGGCTTGGGCACTTTCGACGGCTCCGCGCTGCCACGGTTAACACTCTCCAACCAGTTTGCCATCGGCAAGATAACGTTGAAGAACTATGCCGGCAGCAGCACCCTCAACTACATCACCGGCGCGACCATCACCGACGGCACCAACACCTACACCATCACGCCCGCTTCCTCTTACCTGTCGGATCCCATCTATGTGGCCATGAAACCCGTGAGCAGCGACAAGACCATCACCATCAACGCCACTGACGAAGGCGAGCGCGCTTACGACACCTACACGAAATCCGTCACCGGGAAAACCCTCTATGCAGGCAAGATGTACACCCTCACGGTAAAGATGAGCCGCAAGGTTGACCTGTCCCACCTCTCCCACTACATTAGTGGTACTGAGTACTTTACGTCCGAGAACGGCGATGTGCTCACCGGCACGCTTCAAGAGGGGTCCTATGATAAACAGATTTATATTGGCGACGGCGACACAGTGACGCTTGCCGGCGTGAACATCAACAGCACCAATAGCGAAAGCTACAACTGGGCAGGTATCACCTGCGACGGCGACGCCACCCTTATCCTGAAGGAGGGGACCACGAACACCGTGAGGGGATTCCAGGGAAATTATCCTGGCATCCATGTGTGGTGGTATAACCGCACGCTCACCATCATGGGCGGCGGTTCGCTCAACGCCAGCAGCAACGGCACAGGTGCCGGTATTGGAGGTGGAGACAGTATGGCCTGCGGCAACATCCACATCAAGGGCGGCATCATCACGGCCACCGGCGGTGTGGGTGCTGCCGGCATCGGCAGCGGAAGAAATGGAGCCTGCGGCAACATCACCATCTCTGGCGGCAACGTTACGGCTACCGGCAGTGGTGAAAATTATGGTGCCGGCATCGGTGGCTCTTATAAAGGCAACTGCGGCAACATCACCATCACTGGCGGAATTGTTTTGGCTACCGGCGCACCTTTTTTTGGTGTCGGTATCGGTGGTGGTGGCAATGCCAGCTGCGGAGACATCACAATTACCTCAGGTGTCACCATTGTGACGGCTGATAAGGGTGCATTTGCTCTCAACAGCATTGGAAAAGGCAACGGCAACGAGGCATCTTGCGGCACGGTGACCATCGGGGGCACGGTATATTGGGACGGTTCCAGCTACCAGAACGGAGGCAACGACTATCTTACCCCCGACTTGTGCACTTATCCCGAAAACGTGATAAACCTCGCAACAATCACCGCAAACTATACCGTTCCGAATGGGAAAACCATTTCCGGCATACTGGGTGCCAATGTGAAGATTTCCATTGCCGCCGGCGCCACGGTGACGCTTCGCGACGTGACCATCAATGGCATCAACAGCAATCGCTGCCTATGGGCCGGCATCAACTGCGAAGGCAACGCCACCCTCATTCTGGAGGGGACGAACAAAGTTAAGGGATTCTATGAATATTATCCTGGCATCCAGGCGGCACACAACGGAACTGGCTCGGGCGATGAATATACGCTCACCATCCGGGGCGGTGGTTCGCTCACCGCCAGCAGCAATGGCTTGGGTGCTGGTATAGGAAGCGGACGCTGTGGCTCTAGCTCCGGAAGTTTAACGACCATCGACGCACCCTGTGGCAACATCAATATCCAGGGCGGAACCATTACGGCTACTGGCGGAGAGGATGCTGCCGGCATCGGTGCCGCTACGCGTTCGAGCTGCGGTAACATCACCATCTCCGGCGGAACCATCACGGCTACCGGCGGTGAATATGCTTCAGGTATCGGCAGCGGTAGGTCTGATTTTATAGATATGAGACCTAGCAGCTGCGGTAACATCACCATCTCCGGCGCTCACGTGACGGCCACAAAGGGCGTAGGATCTCCCAACAGCATTGGAAAAGGCAACGGGGCATCTTGCGGCACAGTGACCATCGGCGGCATTGTGTATCCCGACGGCATCAGCGAAAGCCCCTACACCTATGAGCCTTAATAAGAAAAATGAAAACAAAAACATTTATAACACTCAACAACATGAAAAAAGTATTTTTAGCACTTGCGGCTGTGGCGATGCTTACCGTCGGCTGCAGCAAAGACGACAACAATGAAACCGGCGGCGGCAGCGAGACCTTCGTGGCCGAACGCGTCGAGATGACCTACAAGCTCACGCTCGACACCGCATCCATCGGCGCCCTGCGCGAGGGCTACGACCTCACCATCGACTACTACGATGCCGACGGACAAATCAAGTCCTCCACGGAACTCACCCCCGACAACCTGACCTGGGAGAAGACCGTCACCGGCACCACCTTCCCCGCCTGGTACGGCTTCCGCTACCGGCTCACCCCCAAGGCCGACCTCAGCGGCGTTGACGAGGGCGCCAAGTTCAACTTCATCGGCACCTTCTCCATCAACGGCGCCTGCTACTCCACCACGGGCCGCAAGGTCAACGTCGTTGAGAACCGCAATATCCACAAGGGCGGCATCAAGCCCCACAACGGCCACGAGTACAAGGAGGCTCAGCGCTACAATGTGAAGAGCGACGGCACCTACGAGGGCACCATCTCGTGGGAGGACCAGGACGAGAGATAGGTGAAATGAGAAAGGAGAAATGAGAAAATAAAAATTAATAAAATGGAAGTTAAAGAAGTTAGAGAAGTTAAAGAAGTTAGAGCCAATAGCACATGCTGGAACATTTGGCTTTAACTTCTAGCGCGCAGCGCGATAACTTCTTGAATTCTTTAACTCCCTCTAAAAAAATCAAACACCATGAAAAAAGTATTTTTAGCAATGGCAGCAGCCGCGATGCTCTTCGTCGGCTGCTCGAAAGATGATGACAACAAGACGACCGACGACACCTTCACCGTCGCCAAGGTGAACTGCACCTACAGCCTCCGTGTGGACACTCCCGACGCTGCGGCGCTGCGCAAAGCCTACGACCTCTACGTCGACTACTACGACAGAGAAGGCAATGTCCAGCAGACCCAGGAATTCGTCGCCGACGACTTCAACTGGCAGGTGAATGTCGAGCAGACATCCTTCCCCTCGTGGTGCGGCTTCCGCTTTCGCTTCAGCCCCAAGGAAGACCACTCACAGGTCAACGAGACTGAGACGTTCTCCTTCACCGCTACCTACAGCGTCGAGGGCGTCTGCACCGGCACCAACGGCACCACCAAGCTCTTCGGCTCCGAAGGCGTGTTGGAGAAGAGCGGCGTAACTCCCTATGTCGAAGCATCCTTCGGCAAGAGCCTCCGCATCCGCGTCAAGACCGACGGCACCGAAGATGGCTTCGAGACCTGGGAGGATTAAGGTGAGAGGTGAAAGGTGAGAGGTGAAATGAGAAAGGAGTTCCGATGAGGGACTCCTTTCTCGTTTGTATGAAGTTGGGTGCGAAGCTAGGCAGGGAAGGATTTAAATAGGATTATTTGAATGGTTACTCAGGATGTCAAAGGGCTCTTTTTGTGATTCTTGGAGAGATTTTCCGCGGGTTTCTCGCCTTGAAATCACGATGCAAAAGTACGACCGTCGCATTGCGGTCTACGAATGGTGACGAAAATTTTTTTCTGTCTTAAACATCAACTCCCTATCAACTCCGTATCAACTCCGAGTCAACTCCGACTTTTTAACATTTACCCCCTGGATTTTAACATTTCAACATAAAATCCAATATTACAATCTTTTAAGTCTGTTGGATTCTGTTTTGGGACAGTTGGGACAGTTGGGACAGCTGTCCCAACTGTCCCACTGTCCCAAAGGACATGAGAAAATGGCTGTAACTCGTTGTTGTTTTGCTTTTTAGGTGGCTTAAAACGTCATTGTAGCACCGAAGCAGACGAGGATGGGCAGCTGGTTGACGCGTTCGTAGGTGACGCGGTTGAAGTAGAAGATGTTCTCGCGGCTGTAGACATTGGTGGCCGAGAGGCTCAACTCGAGGATGGCGCGGGCGCCGAGTGAGAACTTGCGTTTCACGCCAAGGTCCAGACGGTGGTAGCTGGGCAGGTGCCCTTTGTAGAGCTCGCCGTAGTGGATGCCGTATTCGCCGTTCTCCTGGGTGTAGTCGCTGGTGATGCCGCCGGGGAGGAACAGGCGCTGGAAGACCCCCTGGGTCTCGGTGAAGGGGAATCCCGAGCCGAAGGTCCAGCGGCCGCTGATTTCCCATTCGCGCCACTCGCCCAGCGTGTAGGTGGCCAGTAGGTTGACGGTGTGGCGGCGGTCGTAGTGCGGGTTGTAGGTCTGCACCTCGTCGCGGCGCTCCACATAGCCCAGCGAGTAGGTGGCCCACACGTAGAGCCGCTCCATGTCGACCTTCGCGCTGAAGTCGAGGCCCGTGGCGTAGCCGTCCTCGATGATGTAGTCTTTGCGCAGGTACTCGGGCTTGTAGTAGGGACTGGAGGGCGAGGCGTAATCCATGTCGCGGTCGTCGTACATCTTCTCGCGGTTGGCGTTGAGAATCTGGTCGAAGTGCTTGTAGTAGAACTCGGCGTTGAGGGTGACGTGCTCCGTGAGGTCGTATTCGAGGCCAATGACGGCATGCTTGGCTTTCTGCACGCAGTTGCGGCTCTCGCCGAGGAAGGAGTCGGGCTTGTTGAGGTCGGCCGAGCCGGTGAGGAAGCCGCTGAAGAGGTTCACGATGTCGTTGTCGGAGCGTGCGTCGAGGAATATCTGGCTGTAGAAGCCGCCGGCGAATTTCAGGCGCAGGTCCTTGTTGATGTTGTATTTCGCGGCCAGGCGCGGCTCGAGGCTGGGCTCGGCGAGGGTGGCGTAGTAGATGAAGCGCACCCCGGGGTCAAGCAGCCATTTGCCGGCCTTGATGTTGAAGGTGGCGAAGACCGAGAGGTTGGTCGAGGGCTCGTGCTGCGAAATGTTTTTCTTGTACTCGTTGACAAACTGATAGTCAGTAGTGTATCCTTCAATGCTGAATCCGTACTTCAGTTTGTTGTTTCCCAAAAAGTTTGTGATTTGCATGTTGGCGTTGAAACCGCCAATCTCGCTGTAGCGTTTGTCGCTGGTGCCGTCGTCGAGGGTGATGGTGTACTTCGAGTAGGCCACGCTACCGTCGAGGATGGCCGAGGCACCGGTGACGAGCATGAAGTTGGTGCCCGCGCCGTAGTTCTGCCAGTGGTAGTCGGCGATGGACTGGTAGCCGAGCACCTGGTCGTCGAAACGGAAGCCGAAGAGGTTCAGCTTGCTGCCGGTGCCCGAGTTGAAACTCAGCTTGCCGTAGATGTCGAGGAAGTCGAAGGGCAGGCCGCCGTCGACATAGCTATAGAGCTTCTCGGAGGTCTTCGACAGGTAGGAGTTCTTGGCGGTGACGAGGTAGGAGATGGTGCTCTTCGACGTGGTGCTCTCGCGTTTCAGCGGTCCTTCCAGTATCAGGCTGGCGCCGAAGGTGTTGATGCCTATCTTGCCGCTGTGGTGGCGCTTGTTGCCGTCGCGCGTCGAGATGTCCATCACCGAGGACATCCTGCCGCCGTATTCGGCACCGAATCCGCCTGTGTAGATGTTGGCGTTGAGGATGATGTCGGTCTCGAAGATGGAGTAGAGGCCGATGGAGTGGAAGGGGTTGTAGATAATCATGCCGTCGAGGAGACAGAGGTTCTGAATCATGGAGCCGCCGCGGATGTAGAGCTGGCCTCCCTGGTCGCCGGTGGAGCTCACGCCGGGCAGCACCTGCATGTACTGCGCTATGTCGGCCGTGCCGCCGATGGAGGGCATCTGCTGTATCTGCGACGAGGTGATTTTCTGCACGCTGACCTGTGTCTGCAGCTGGCGCTCCTCCTTCTTGCTGTCGGTGATTTCCACGGCCTTGAGCATCTGCGCCGCGGGCTTCAGGTGGATGGTCTTGGTGAGGGTCTTGCCCTTCGAAAGGGTAATCTGCTCCGAGTACTCCTCATAGCCCACGTACTTCACCCTCAGCGTGTAGGTGCCTTCTTTGACCTTGTTGATGAGGAAGAAGCCGTTGATGTCGGTGGCGCAGCCGTGGGTGGTCCCGTCGAGCACTACATTTGCGAACGGGATGGCCTCGCCGTTCCCCTCGTCAAACAGCACACCCTTCACCGTGCACTGAGCCGAAGCAAATTGAAAATTGAAAATTGAAAATTGAAAAATCAGAAGTATGTATAAAGCCTTTTTCATTTGTCTTATCTCCTTATCTCCTGTCTCCTTATCTCCTTTGGGAATCAATGGATTACTTTAAAAATCAGTTCTTTGAGCAGTTCGCCGTCGGTGACGTTGCCGCTGTTGCGGACGCCTTTGCTTCGCAGGTCGGTCTCGTAGAGGTAGCCGATGCAGGAGGCCAGCTTGCCCAGTTTGTAGTTCGAGGCCGCTACGGCATAGTCCTGCACGAAACTTGGCGCGCAGCCCAGCACCTTCGCCGCATCGCTCTTGTTCTCAAGCTGATGGTAGAACATCACCTTGAGAAAATAGCCGTAGAGGATGGGCAGGATGAGCTGGATGGGGTTCTTCTTGGGGTTGGCGGCGAAATAGTTGACAATGCGGTTGCACATCATGGGGTCGCGCCGCCCGATGGCCTTCTGGAGCTCGAAGACGTTATAGTCCTTGCTGATGCCTATCTGCCTCTCCACCAGATCTTCCGTGATGGTTTCGCCGGGTTGGAGCAGGGGGTAGAGCTTGCCCAGCTCGTTGGCAATCTTGCCCAGGTCGTTGCCCACCGACTCGGTGATGAGGTAGGTGGCCTTGTCGCTGATGGTGAAACCCTTGGCGCTGACCTGCTTGGCAATCCACGAGGGCACCTGGTTGTCCCACACCTTGGGGGTCTCGTAGACGCAGCCGTACTTGTCGATGGCCTTGTAGGCCGTCGAGCGCTTGTCGAGTTTCTTGTGGCGGTAGCAGAAGACGATGACACCCTTCTCCGACGCTTTGGGCAGGTAGGCGGCCAGTTGCTCCCACTGGCGCGTGTCGAGGTCCTGCGCCTCCTTGACGAGGACGAGGTGCACGGGCGACATCATGGGGTAGCGCTTGGCGTCGCTGATGACGGCGGCCATCGTCGTGTCGCGGCCGTAGACCACCGTCTGGTCGAAATCGCGCATGGCGGCGTCGATGACCTCGTTCTCGAAGAAGTCGCTCATCACGTCAATATAGTAGTTCTCCTCGCCCGTGAGGAGGTACACGGGCTTGAATATGCCCGCCTTCAATTCTTCAATCAGCTGTTTCTCAGTCGTTGCCATAGCGTCGCGATAACAATTATAAACGGCAAAGATACGAAAAAATTGAAAATTGAAAATGGAAAATTGAAAAATAAGAAGGGAAAAAGGTGGATGACAAGTGATGAAAGCTATCGTTCATGGAAAGACGAAAACCATATTAAGACCCTACCAACACCCTACCAACTCCTACCCTGGTAGGAGTTGGTAGGGTGTTGGTAGGGAGATGATAGGTGTTTAATACGTTGTTTGTGACTATCTTACGGCATCTTGTTGAAAATTTATGATTTTTCTTGTCTTTTGTATCGAAAATTTTCGTATTTTTGCAAAATTAACATAAATTAAAAATCCTATGAAAGAGCCAACCCGACTGTTCGACCTGCTGCAATGGAGAAAAGAACTCCATCCCGAACGACCAGTTTTCAAGTTCAAGGAAAACGGCGAATGGAAAGAGCATTATATCGACGAGTATATCGAGAAAGTTGACCTCATCAGCTACGCCCTCATGCACCTCGGCGTGAAGAAGGGCGAGAACATAGGTCTTATCTCCGCCGGAAGGCCGGAATGGAACTACGTCGACTTCGGCGTGCAGCAGACGGGTGCCGTGCTGCTGCCCATCTATCCGACTATCAGTGAGGAAGACTACTACTATATCCTCAACGACGCACATGTGCGCCTGCTGGTGGTCGAGACCCCGGCGTTGTATAAGAAAATCAGCAATATACGCGAGAAACTGCCGCATCTCGAAAATCTCTGCACCATCGTCCCCATGGAGGGGGTGAAGTCGTTGGACGACATTTATGAACTTGGCCGTCAGTATGTAAGAGAGCATCCCGAGGCAACTGCCAAGTTGCAGGAGATGAAGGATGCACTGACCATCGACGATGTGTGCACGATGATCTACACCAGCGGCACCACGGGTGTGCCCAAAGGTGCCATGTTGACCCATAGAGGGTTGATAATGAATGTTCAGGAAATCAAGGAAAGCCCCGGAAAGACGTGGACCAAGGCTCTGTCGTGGCTGCCCATGTGCCACATTTACGAAAGAATGATGGGCTACCTCTACCAATGGCTTTGCTTCACCATAGCCTACGCCGAGAGCATAGCCAAGGTGGGCGACAACTGCAAGGAAATCAGACCCAACATGATGGCTTGCGTGCCGCGCTTCATCGAGAAGGTCTACGACAAGATTTACCGCAAGGAAGAGAAGATGAGCGGCATAGGGAAGAAAATCTTCGACTGGGCCATCGACCTGGCTTTCGAGTACGACCTCGACGAGACGAAGCTCTCAGCCTGGTACAAGTTGCAGAAAAAACTGGCCGATAAATTGGTTTATAAGGAGATACGCGAGGGTATGGGCGGCGAGTTGTATATGCTCGTCAGCGGCGGTGCCACCATCCAGCCGCGCCTCACGCGCTTCTTCTCCTGCGTGGGCCTCGACCTCTACGAGGGCTATGGCCTCACCGAGTGCTCGCCCCTCATTGCCGTCACCAACAGCAACAAGAAGGGCCGCAAGATTGGCTCCGTGGGCTTCGCCATGCGGGAGATAGAGGTACGTATCGACCCGAAAACAAACGAGATACAATGCCGTGGCGGCAACGTGATGAAGGGCTACTACAACCAACCCGAGCTTACCGCCGAGGCCATCGACAGCGAGGGCTGGTTCCATACCGGCGACACCGGATTCTTCGACCCCGATGGCTACCTCTTCATCACCGGACGCACCAAGAGCATGTTCAAGACCTCGATGGGTAAATTCATTAATCCTGAGGTGATTGAGGAGAAGATGAAGCAGTCGCCCTTCATTCTCGACATGATGGTGGTGGGTGCCGACCAGAAGTATGCCGCCGCCGTCGTGGCCCCCGACTTCGACATGCTGAAGGACTGGTGCAAGCGTCACCGCGTGAAGGCCGCAAGCAGGGAGGAAATGATTGCCGACAAGACCGTTGTCTCTCGTTACCAGAAGGTTATCGACAAGTACAACGCCGAGCTGGGTGTCACCGAGCAGGTGAAGAAGTTCGTCCTCGTGGCCGACACCTGGAATGAGGCCAACAAATTCCTCACCCCCACGCAGAAACTCATCCGCCGCAACGTCAGCGCCGCTTACAAGGAGCAGATAGAGGCGTTGTTCAAATAAAAAAAGGGTCCTGCTATATTGCGGGACCCGTATTGTTTTATCTGCGTTGGGACTTGCCTTTGGGTTTGTCTTTGCCCTTGGCTTTAGTGTCTTTTGCTTGTGGGGCTTTGCCTCTGGATTTTGTTTTTCCGCCTTTGTGTTTGGTTGACTGGGGGGCGGTATGGTCATCCTCTTCGACGAGGTCGAAGTCGATTTGTTTTTTGAGGAGGTCGACCTTGCGGACGCGGATGTGGACGGGGTAGCCGAGTTTGTAGGTGCGGCCGTGGCGGCGGCCGATGACCTGGTAGTTGTCCTCGTCGAGCATGTAGTAGTCGTCCTTGAGGCTGCCGATGGGTATCATGCCCTCGCACTTGTTGCCCTCGATTTCGGCGTAGATGCCCCACTTGCTGACACCGCTGATGAGGGCGGGGAAGACCTGCCCGAGCTTGTCGGCCAAGAACTCGGCCTGCTTGTACTTGACGCTGGTGCGCTCGGCGTCGGCGGCTTTCTTCTCCATGATGGAGCAGTGTTTGCAGTAGTCCTCGTACTCCCCGGCTTTGACCGAGGTGCCGCCCTGCAGGTAGCGCTCCAGCAGGCGGTGGACCATGAGGTCGGGGTAGCGGCGGATGGGGGAGGTGAAGTGGGTGTAGAAGGGGAAGGCGAGGCCGTAGTGGCCGATGTTCTCGGTGCTGTAGTAGGCTTTGGACATGGTGCGGATGGCGATGGTGTCGACCATGTGCTCCTCGCCGCGGCCGGCGATATTTTCAAAAAGGCGGTTGTAGCTCTCGGCGAGGGCTTTACGTGAGGAGGTTTTCATGCTGAAGCCCAGCTTGGCGACGAACTCGACGAAGGTGTTGAGCTTCTCGGGGTTGGGTTCGTCGTGGACGCGGTAGACGAAAGTTTTGGTATTTCTAGATTTACTAGTAGCGCTAGTTTTACTAGTTTTCCCGACAAACTCTGCCACGGTCTTGTTGGCCAGGAGCATGAACTCCTCGATGAGCCAGTTGGCTTCCTTGCTCTCTTTGATGTAAACGCCGATGGGCTTGGCGTTCTCGTCGAGCTGGAATTTCACCTCCTGGGTCTCGAAGTTGATGGCACCGCTGCGGTAGCGTGCCGACCTCAGCTTGGTGGCGATGGCGTGCAGTTTCAGTATGGCCTCTCCGACCGGCTTTTCACTTTCATCTTTCCACTTTCCACTTTCAATTATCTCCTGGGCCTCCTCGTAGGCCATGCGGCGGTTGCTTTTGATTACCGTTTTACCCATCCAGCTGTCGTAGACCTTTCCTTTGCCATCCATCTCCATGACGACGGAGAAGCAGAGTTTCTCCTCGTCCTGACGGAGGGAGCAGACCTCGTTGCAGAGCTTCTCGGGGAGCATGGGGATGGTGCGGTCGACGAGGTAGACGGAGGTGCCGCGCTCGTAGGCTTCGCGGTCGATGGCAGAGCCGGGTTTTACATAATAGGAGACGTCGGCGATATGCACGCCCACCTCGACATGTCCGTTAGGCAACTCACGGAAGGAGAGGGCATCGTCGAAGTCCTTGGCATCGGCGGGGTCGATGGTAAAGGTGGTGATGTCGCGGAAGTCGCGGCGGCTGGCAATCTCCTTCTTGGTGGGTTTCTTTATCTTTTTGGCCTCCTCTTCGACCTCCTTGGGGAAGTCGAGCGGGAAGTCGTACTCGGCGAGGATGGACTGCATCTCGACGTTGTTGTCGCCGGGACGGCCGAGGCGTTTGATTACCTTGCCCACGGGGTTGTTCATGCGCTCGGGCCAGTCGGTCATCTCCACCAGCACCTTCTCGCCGTTCTCGGCACCGCCGAGGTCGTCGATGTGGATGAAGATGTCGACGGGCATGGTGCGGCTGTCGCTGACCATAAAGGCGAAGCGTTCCTGCTTCTGGATGACGCCCACAAAGCGCGTCTTGGCGCGGCGGATGATTTCCACCACCTGACCCTCGGGCTTGTGCATCTTGCGTTGGGGGAACATCAGCACCTTGACGGTGTCGCCGTGGAGGGCGTGGTGGGTGTTGTTGGGGGCAATCTGTATGTCCTCGCGGCCCTCCTCTTCGGGTATCACGTAGGCTTTGCCACCCTGCTTCATGTCGATGGTGCCGGTGACGTAGTTCTGCGGCAGCAGCTCGTCGTCGATGGACTTGGGGTTGATTTTGAATTTTCCCTTGTGGTCGTCTTCCACCAGGTGTTTGTCCTCGGCAAGGGCCTGCATGGTGCGTATCACTTCCTGGCGTTCGGCCTTGCTGTTGGCACCGATGCGCGAGGCAATCTGCTTGTGGTTGTAGGCGTCGAAGGGATTGTTGGCAAATATTTTGAGTATTTGTTTAGCTAAATTTTCGTTCATAGTAAATTCATTCTTTTAAGTAATGCTTTGTTGTCGGGCTCGCGGCCCATGAAATTGCGGAAGAGGACGGCGGGATGTTCGGTGCCGCCGCGTGAGAGGATTTCGCGGCGGAATCTCGCGGCGGTGTCGCGGTTGAAGATGCCGTCCTGTTTGAAGCGGCTGAAGATGTCGGCGTCGAGCACTTCTGCCCATTTGTAGCCGTAGTAGCCGCTGGCGTAGCCACCGCCGAAGATGTGGCTGAAGTTGGTGGCGGTGCAGCATCCGGGGACGCGCGGCAGGAGGTTGGTCATGGCGCCAGCCTCCACCTCTTCGGCCTTCCCGACGGTTGAACCGTCGAGCATGGTGTGGAAGGCGATGTCGGTATAGCCGAGGTTGAGCTGGCGCAGGCAGAGCCATCCGGCCAGGTGGTTCTGCGCGGCACGGATTTTGTCGATGAACTCCGTCGGCAGTGGTTCGCCGGTCTGCCAGTGGCGGGCGAAGGTGGCGAGGAATTCAGGTTCGTAGCACCAGTTCTCCATCACCTGCGACGGCATCTCCACGAAGTCGCGCTTGACGTTGGTGCCGCTCAACGACTCGTACCGCACGTTGGAAAGCATGCCGTGCATGGCGTGTCCCATCTCGTGCATGAAGGTCTCCACCTCGCTGAAACGCAGCAGCGACGGGGTTTCGGCGGTGGGCTTGGAGAAGTTGCACACCACCTGAATCTGGGGACGGATGTCGCCGTGCTGGCCGCGAAACTCGGTCATCCAGGCACCGCTGCGCTTCGAGGCTCTCGGGTGCATATCGAGATAGAGAATTCCCATCTCCCGGGTGCCATCGAGCACGCGGTATACTTTCACGTCTTCGTGGTAGACTGGCACTTCGGGAGCAGGGTCGAAGTGCAGGCCGTAGAGTTTGCCGTAGAGGCCGAAGATGCCCTCGCGGACGGCATCGAGGCGAAAGTAGGGACGCAGCTGCTCGCTGTCGAAGGCATAGCGCTGCTGCTTCAGTTTCTCGGCATAGTGGCTGAAGTCCCAAGGCATGAGAGGTGTGAAAGACGAAATTCTTTGTATCTCGGCAAGCTCATTTTTTGCGGCCGGAAGCACAGCCTCCTTTAGTTCCTGCATGAAGCGGCGCAGGTTGGGCAGACTCTGCACCATGCGGTCCTCGAGTACGTAGTCGCAGTAGGTGTTGTAGCCCAACATACGGGCTTGCTCGGCGCGGAGCTCCACAATGCGACGGATGACCTCGTTGTTGTCGTGCTCATTGCCGCGGCCACCGATGGAGCCGTAGGCGCGGTACATCTTC
This sequence comes from Bacteroidales bacterium UBA2939, assembly GCA_002349055.1. Lineage (GTDB taxonomy): Bacteria > Bacteroidota > Bacteroidia > Bacteroidales > P3 > Colimorpha. The sequence continues at coordinate 36,520 of DECD01000050.1, forward strand.
TCGCGCAGGTCGCGCCGTGTGCTGTAGGTCATAAAGGGCCCGTAGGAGGGGTAGGCGAGGGTGAAGAGCCAACCCTCGAGACCTTTGGCCTCGGCCTCCTCGCGGGCGGCGGTGCGGACGGGCTCGGGCAGCCCCTCGAGGTCGGCCTCGGAGGTGAGGTGCAGGGTCCAGTCGTTCATGTCGGCTAAAGCATTCTGGCTGAAACGCAGCTTCAGCTCGCTGAGTTCCTCCTCGTTACGCTTGTAGCGCTCGCGGGCTTCGCCCTCCAGGGCCACGCCGTGGCGGCGGAAACTCTTGAGGGTGTTCTCGAGTAGGGTTTTCTTTTCGGAGTGTTCAGAATAATCGGAGTTTTCGGAAACAGTTTTCACCCGCTCGTAGAGACGGTGGTCGGTCATCACTTTCATGCTGAAGCGCGTCATCTCGGGTTCCAGCTTCATCACCACTTCCTGCAAGGCGTCGCTGGTGCAGCACTCGTTGAGGTTCATCATGATGGCACTCACGCGGTTCAGCCGCCGGTCGGCACACTCCAATGCCTCGACGGTGTTTTCAAAGGTCGGTGCCTCCGTGCTGGTGGCTATGGTCTCGATGGTGTGCTCCGCCTCCTCGATGGCGGCGCGGATGGCAGACTCGTAGTCCTCAATCTTGATTCGGTCGAATGGGGGAAACTCCCACTCCTGTAATAGTATGTTCATAACTAACCTTAATAACGCATCAGGGATTAAAATATTATATTGTATTTCTATAAAAACTAGTTTAATATTTTTTAACAATGATTTATGCAATAATAGTTTTTGGGTGTCGTTATTGACATATCCCCGATTGGGTTAAAAAGGTAAAAAAAGAATACAAACTAAAAAAATAATAAACAAACATGAAGAAAATCTTTTTGGCTTTCAGCCTGTTGGCCGCAACAATGACTATCGTGGCCTGCAATCAAAAGGAACTTGATGCTAATTACAAGACCATCGACTCTCTGCAAGGTATTGTTGATGCCAAGGACTCTGAGATTGGCAATCTCTTTTCCATGCTCAACGAGATTGAGGACAACCTGTCGATGATCAACTCGAAGTACTCCAATGTGCAGCAGATGCGCCGCAACGCCATCGAAGGCAACTACGACCGCAAGAAAGAAATCACCGACCAGATGAGCTCCATCGAGTCGATGATGGCTGCCAACAAGCAGAAGATTGCCCAGCTGAACAACCGTATCGGCGAGCTGGGTCGCAAGAACACCGACCTTCAGGCTTACATCACCCGCCTCGAGGAGCGCAGCGCCGCCCAGGAAGCCCAGATTGCCGAGCTCCTCACCGAGCTCGAGAACAACAAGGTTGTTATCAAGGGTCTCAACAAGAACGTCACCGAGCTGACCGCCTCGAACCAGGAGAAAGACCAGTACATCGCCAAGCAGATTGCTGACGCCAACCGCGCCTACTTCGTGGTGGGTTCCTACAGTGAGCTTAAAGAGGCCGGCATTGTGGCCAAGAGCGGTGGATTCATCGGCATTGGTCGCAAGCAGGGCACCGTGGCCGACATGAACACCGAACGTTTCACCGAAATCGACCGTACCAAGGTGACCACCATCACCGTCAACCGCAAGAAAGCCACCGTCATCTCGCAGCATCCCGAGAACAGCTACGAGCTCGTTGCCGACGAGGAGAACAGCAGCGTCACCGCTTACCTGCGCATTCTCAACCCCACCCAGTTCTGGAAATATACCGACTACCTCGTCATCTCCACCAAGTAAAGTAAGGAAGAAAACCGCGTGGTCATTCATACCATGAAACGTATATTAATCATATTCGGACTTCTCACCTTCGCCATCGGAGGCCAAACTCAAGTATCATACGAGGACGACGCTGACGCCCGCGAGGCTCGTTGCAATGCCCGCCGCATGAACAATCCCGCCTTGGCAGCCGCCCTTGCCAATATCGAGGCCGACCTTGTCGAGGCCGAGCAGGCCGCCAGCGAGTTGGGCAATGCCGATGCCAAGACGGCTATCGAGGATGCCAAGGCCGCTGCCGCCAATGCCCGCATGGCTCACAAGAACGGCAAATATTGCCAGGCTTACGACCTCTTCAACGAAGCCTATGGCTACCTCTCCAACAGCTATGCCATCGGTGCCAACCATTATGTCGGCAAGTCCGACAATGCTGTTGTCAAGCAGGCCGCCGAGGATGCCGACCTCTATGCCGAAGCTTCCCACAAGGACGGCCTCGACTGCGCCATGGCTGCCAGCCGTAACGCCAGGATTAGCTACGAGACTGTCCACGATGCCTTTTCTGGCAGCGCCACTCATGGCACCGTGACTACCGCCAACCTCACTGAACTTCAGAACCACCTCAACCGCATCGAGGCCACTGTCCGCTTCGACTTCGCCGCCACCGAGCCTCAGTTCGACCAGGCCACCGACCTTGCCATCAATACCCTCTGCAAGGCTATGGATGCCGACAAGAATCTTAAGGTCCTCATCACCGGCCACACCGACAATGTCGGTTCCGCTGCTGCCAACATGGCCTATGGTCGCAAGCGTGCCGAGGCCCTCAAGGCCCTCATGGTCAAGCGTGGCGCTCCCGCTGCACAGATTAGCACCGCCTCCCGTGGCGAGGAAGAACCCGTTGCCGACAACGACACCGACGAGCACCGCAAGCAAAACCGTCGTGCGGTCATTACCCTGAAGTAGTCTTATTAAGAAATAGCAAGGCCCTGTTGCATACGCAGCAGGGCCTTTTTTTTGTTCCAGATTATCTGGCGCTCTCCAGCAGGGATTGCATCTCTTTTATTTCGTCGCGGTATTTGGCGGCGGCCAGGAAGTCCAGCTCTTTGGCGGCCAGTTGCATCTTGCGCTGTCGGTCGCGGATTTCTTTCCGCAGTTGCTCCTTCGTCATGGCGAGATAGGGTGACGCTGGAGACGCAGCGGGCTGCGTTTCTACCTGTTGTCCGTATTCGAAACCAGCTTCGGCGGCCATGGGAGCATCCTCTTTGTAGATGCTGATGGGGTCAATCTCGGTGGCGTTGCGTTCTTCAGCGGCAAGTTCGATGACGCTGGTGGTGCCGAGGATGGCATCGGTACTCTTCACAATCTGGCGCGGAACGATGCCGTGCTCCATGTTGTAGCGTATCTGCTTCTCGCGGTGGCGGTTGGTGAGGTCGATGGCGCGCTGCATCGAGCCGGTAATGGTGTCGCCGTAGAGGATGGCCTTGCTATGCACGTTGCGCGCCGCACGACCGATGGTCTGTATCAGGGCTCGGTCGCTGCGGAGGAAGCCCTCTTTGTCGGCATCGAGGATGGCCACGAGGCTCACCTCAGGCAGGTCGAGTCCCTCGCGCAGCAGGTTGACACCCACCAGCACGTCGAAGACACCCATGCGCAAATCGCGCATAATCTCCACACGCTCCAGCGTGTCGACATCACTGTGTATGTATTTACTCTTGATTCCTAGGTTGATGAGGTAGGAAGTAAGCTCCTCGGCCATGCGTTTGGTGAGGGTGGTAACGAGGACGCGCTCGCCTTTGTCGATGGTGTTCTCAATTTCGTCCAGCAAGTCGTCGACCTGGCTCACGGCGGGCCGCACCTCGACCACGGGGTCCAGCAATCCCGTAGGACGTATCACCTGCTCCACCACCACTCCCTCGGCCTCCGACAGTTCGTAGTCGGCTGGCGTGGCCGAGATGTAGATGGTCTGGCCGGTGAGATGGTAGAACTCGTCGTAGGTCAGCGGACGGTTGTCCAGTGCCGACGGCAGGCGGAAACCATACTCGACGAGCGAGGTCTTGCGGCTGCGGTCGCCGCCGTACATGGCGCCGATTTGCGGCACGGTGACGTGGCTCTCGTCGACCACCAGCAGGAAGTCGTCGGGGAAATAGTCAATCAGGCAGAACGGCCGTGTGCCGGGCTGTCGACCGTCGAAATAGCGGCTGTAGTTCTCAATGCCCGAGCAGTAGCCCAGCTCCTGTATCATCTCGAGGTCGTAGTTGACGCGTTCCTCCAGGCGCTTGGCCTCGAGGTGCTTGTCTATGCTCTCCAGGTAGTCGCGGCGGTCGAACATGTCGCGCTGAATCTGCAAGATGATTTCCGGCAGGTGCTCCTTGGAAGTAAGGAAGTTGGAGGCGGGATAAATGGTAATCTCGTCGAAGCGGTCGAGTCGCTGACCGCTGACGGGGTCGAAGCTCTCGAGGCGCTCCACCTCGTCGTCCCAGAAAGAGACGCGGTAGCAAAAATCGGCAAACGAGGGGTAGATGTCGACGGTGTCGCCCTTGACGCGGAAGCGGCCGTTGACGAACTCAATCTCATTTCGAACATACTGGCCGTCGAGAAGACGCATCAGCAGGTCGTCGCGTTTCAGGCGGTCGCCCACGCGTATCTCGACGGTGCCTTTCTTGAATTCGTCGGGGTTGCCGATGCCGTAGATGCAGCTCACCGACGAGACCACAATGACATCCCTGCGACCCGAAAGCAAAGCCGACGAGGCACGCAGGCGCAGCTTGTCCAGCTCGTCGTTGATTTGCAGGTCTTTCTCGATATAGGTGTTGGTGGCGGCAATGTAGGCTTCGGGCTGGTAGTAGTCGTAGTAGGAGACGAAATACTCCACCGCGTTGTTGGGGAAGAACTGGCGGAACTCGCCGTAGAGCTGCGCTGCCAGGGTCTTGTTGTGGCTGAGGACGAGGGTGGGGCGTTGCAGTTCCTGGATGACGTTGGCCACCGTGAAGGTCTTTCCGCTGCCCGTCACGCCTTGCAACACTTGGGCACGCTGTCCGTTGCGCACGCCCTCCACCAGCTGTCGGATGGCTTCCGGCTGGTCGCCCATGGGGGCAAAGTCCGATTTCAGTTCAAAGTTCATGGCTTCTGTCTATCTTTTGTCGCACGCGGTGCTTCCGTCGAGGAACATCTGCTGGCTGCTCTGTGTCATTCCGAAGGCGTGGCGGCGCATGGCCTCGGCACGCCGGGGTTCCTGCCCTATCAGGTCGTCGGTGCTCTTCTCTTTGTATCGGTAGAGGCTCTCTTGCTGCGTCTTGACGCGATAGAGGTAGAACAGCTCGCCGTCGACCACGCCAATCTTGTCGTCGGCACTGAAGTAGGCGTATTTGCGGCGGTGGGTAGTGAGGTCGGTGCCAAGCATCGTGCTGCCCGGGTCGAGGCCAAGCATGGCCAGAATGGTGGGTGCTATGTCTATCTGCATGGCTAGCCGGTCCACGCGTCCGGGTTCCACCATCCGCGGGGCGAAGAACAGCAGGGGCACATGGTTGTAGTTCAGGGCCATCTCGTATTCCGGTTCGATGAATGCCCCGTGGTCGGCCACAAATACGAACAGCGTGTTTTCGAACCACGCTTTCTTCTCGGCCATCCTCACGAAACGCCCTATCGCCCAGTCGGCATATTCCACGATGCGTTTCAACTTGTCGTCATCGTGCTTGGCTTTGAAGTCGATGCCGTCGGGGACGATATAGGGGCCGTGGTCGCTGCACGTCATCACGGTGGCCATGAACGGGCCGTTGGCGGCAATGCTGTCGAGGTGTTCCAGCACGTGGTCGAACATCACATGGTCGGGCACGCCCCAGGTGCCTACCACCTCGCTCGACGGGTAGCTGTGCTCGCCCACCACGCGGTCGAAGCCGTTCTCGTAGAGGAATCCACGCATGTTGTCGTAGTCCTCGTCGTGGGTCATGAAGTAGGTGGTTGAGTATCCGGCGCTCTTCAGCAACTGTGGCAGGCCGCACATGCGCGGGATGGGGGTGTTTTTAATCATCTGGCGTGCCAGCAGTGCCGGGTGGCCGTAGAGTGTGGAGTAGATGCCGTTGTGGGTGTGGATGCCTGCCGACCATGCCTCGGTGAAGGTCAGCGACCGCTCCATCAGGCTGTCCAGACAGGGAGCCAGGCTGGGCTGCGAGGTGGACAGGCAGGTCTTGGCGGCACTCATCGATTCCATGAGCACCACCACCACGTTGGTGCCTTCCGGCAGGCGTAGCGCTGTGGCGGCCAGCGTGCTGTCAGCGGGTTCCTGCCGCCATTCGGCAAGCACGGCCTCGGCCGTCGCCTCGTCGGTGAGCTCCACGGGTCGGTTGGCACTCTTGCTGGCATCCTCGATGCTCTTGATGAAGGTGAACACGGGATTGAGTCCTATCTGGTTCAGGAAAGGGTTGTTGCAGAAATAGGCGGTACCCACGCGGATGGGGCTTTTCTTCGACACCCTGCCGCGCATGCCTATGAAGCCGATGCCTAGCAGCAGCACTCCGATGACGATGGCCCATGCCAGGGGCATGCGCTGGTCGAGGTTGCGAAGGAGCACGCGGCGGAAGATGAAACGCCCCAGCAGCCACCAGCCGACGGCCACCACAAGGAAGACCACCAGATAGACCACATACATGGGTTCACTGAGAATCATGCTGGCGGCCATGCCGAACGAGTTGGTCAACTCCAAGGCAGAGGCGTCGAGGCGCTGGAAGAAGTAGCAGAAATAAGGTATATCAGCCGCGCAGGCAAAGAAGCACACCGTGTAGAGCACCATCATCAGGTAGTGCCCGATGGCATAGTACCACCGTTTGCGTATGTGCGCCAGCTCGCCGATGATGACCAGCAGCAGCGGCAGGGCGATGATGTAGGTGCTCACCGTGGTGTCGAAGCGGAATCCCGTCCACAGCGCCTTCCAGTACAATCCGCCGAAGTCGTCAGCTCCCTCGGTATGGCTGCAATAGACCATCGTCTCGACGATGCGGAACAGCGTGAAGAAGGCTATTCCTGCCAGGTAGATGCAGAGTATGTAGTTGTATCGTGCGTTTCTTTTCATGCGTATGGGGTTTGTTTATTTGTCACATCTGGTGGTGCCGTCCTGTAGCATCTGGTAGCTGAGTTGGACAATGCCTTTGACGTAGCGCTCCAGCTCGGCCTTGCGGTCGGGATAGCGGTCGCTGACATCTTCCGGGTCGCCGTCCATGTAGCGGTGGAGCGTGCTGCGGCCGTCCTTGCGGTAAATGTATAGCAGCTCGCCGTCGGCGGCACCGATGGTCTCCCAGGTGCCAAGGACGGAATATTTGCGCTGCCGTTTCAGCACGTCGATGCCCAGCATGCGGTTGTCGTAGTCTATGCCCAGCATGCCGAGAATGGTGGGTGACACGTCAATCTGGCATGCCTGCCGCTCTACGAGCCTGGCCTCGAGGCGCCCCGGGGCATAGAATGCGATGGGGATGCGCACATGGGGCAGGGGAATGTCGTAGGTCGACCCGTTGAGATGGCATCCGTGGTCGGCCACAAAGACAAAGAGTGTGTTGCCGAACCAGGGCTGCCGCGCCGCCTCGGCCATGAACTGGCCAATGGACCAGTCGGCATATTCCACCATCTGCTCTTTCAGCTCGCGGGCCTTCGGCTTGAAGTCGAGGCCCTTGGGCAGCACCAGCGGCGGGTGGTTGCTGCAGGTGGCCACGGTGACGTAGGTCGGTCCCTTGGCAGTAGCCTCGTTCAGGTATTCTATGGCGTGGCGGAACAGGGTGTGGTCGGGCACGCCATAGGTGCCCACCAGCTCCTCCTTGGGGTAGCTGTTCTCCTCGAACACCCGCTCGTAGCCGTTGGCGTAGAAGAATTTCTCCATGCCGTCGAACACGCCCTTGTGGGGCATGAAATAGGCGGTGCTGTAGCCGTTGTCGCGCAGAATCTGCGGCAGGCCGCACACGCGCGGCACCATGTCGCGGTCGATGTGCAGTGAGTGGCGTTTGAAGAGGGTGGGGTGCCCGTAGTGGGTAGAGTAGATGCCGTTGTAGCTCTGGGTGCCTGCCGACCAGCCCTGGGTGAAGGTGGTGCCGTGGAGCATCAGGCTGTCCAGACAGGGCGTGAGGCTTGCCGTGGGGTTCGTCCCCAGGCAGGTACGCTCGATGGACATCGATTCCATCAGCACGATGACCACGTTGGTGCCCTCGGGCAGCGTCACGGCCTCACCTTCCGTCAGGGGCCATTCCTGCTGCATGGCGAATTGCTGGCGCGCGGTCTCTATGTCAATCAGTTCCAGCGGATTCTTACGGTCTTTGCCTATGGCCTCGGCACTCTTCATAAAGGAGAAGACGGGGTTGAGACCTATCTGGTTGAGGAAGGGGTTGTGGCAGAAGACGGCATAGTCGGGACGGATGGGGCGCTCCTTGGTAAGGTGGCCGCGCATGCCCACAAACAGGCCGAACAGCAGCAATGCCGCCATCGTGATGCTCCAGCCGTAGCCAAGCGTTTCTTCCTCGAGGCGACGCATCAGAACCTTACGGTAGATGAGCCGCCCCAGCAGCCACCAGCCCACGCTCACGGCCACGAAGACAAGGAAATAGGCCATGTAGGAGGGTTCGCTGACAATCATGTCCACCACCATCGGCAGCGACGACCCGAGCGTCATCACTGTGGCGTCGAGACGCTGTGAGAAATAGAGGAAGAAGGGAATGTCGGCTGCGCACGCAAAGAAGCACACCGTGTAGAGCACCATCAGCAGGTAGTGGACAATGGCGTAGTACCACCGCTTGCGGATACGCGCCATCTCGCCGACAATCAGCATTGCCAGCGGCAGCAAAAGCACATAGGCACTCACAGCGGTGTCGAAGCGGAAGCCAAGCCACAGGGCGGTCCCGAAGAGTCCGCCAAAGTCGTCAGGTCCCTCGGTATGGTTGCAGTAGACCACTGTCTCGGCAATTCGAAACAGGGTAAAGAAGGTTATCCCAGCCAAGTAGATACATATCAGATAGTTGAAGCGGGCGTTCTTTTTTATCATGAGTGCAAAGGTACGAAAAATCCTTCAATTCCCCTACCGTTGTCGAAAAATTATTGTCGCGCCGCGGCTCGACGGC
>DECD01000047.1:0-18738 GCA_002349055.1 Bacteroidales bacterium UBA2939
CAGAATGGGTAGAATATAGTCGAACTCATGAATTGCTACCGTCGATACCGGCGTATTATAAATACAATTCACATATCCAGGAATTGTGCTGTAAGCGTAAAAGATATAACTAAAAGGGTCAAGCTCTCCGTTGTTATAGTCGCGTAAGTTTAAGTGCCCGACATAAAAGGTATCTGGGACATTAACTCTTTTATTAAATAGAAAAATGTTACAAGGAACTATTCGGATACCATCTTCTCTTTCACAATCAGGAAATGTATAATACATTCTTTTGTGAAAAATTTCATCTTGTCCACAGAGAGAGTCAATCATTTGTAAACCGGTGGATGCATTGTAAGAAAATACCCCCAATACCATATCGTCGGGTAAATCAGGTTGGTCTGACATTGTGGCTATTCCACAGATGCTGGCACCGGAATGATTAATGTGTTTTATGAGTTGAGGGAGAGGGTATGTTATAATCCGTCTATCTAAATCGCTAGACCTAATATAAGGATAACTTGCAAGAACAGAATGGTCTACAGGTACGCCGGTTATCCATTCGAGAACAACAGATTGGCTGAAACAGGAATCCATAAACGGAATTATATCTTGTGCCGACATGGGCAGCATTGCAATGATGCTCCAAAGGAATAATAAAAGACGTTTCATATTTATTAATTGTTTGATTTTTATTGTGATGTGTTTGATAGTGTCGGTTTGTTTCTTTTTGCAAAGGTAAGAAGATTATTTCAATTTTGCAAGCGTTTTTTTTTGTGGACCAAGCCGAGATCGGAAATCAGCGAGTTACGATGCAAAAAATCGACTTAAAACGCTGTTTTTGTGAATTATAGCGGGAAGGTTAATGTATAACTGCTTGATACTTAGTACCAAGTCCGTATCAAGTCCGTATCAACTCCCTACCAACTCCTACCACGGTAGGAGATGATAGGGTGATGGTACGGCGCTGGTACGGCAGAGGTGCGATTTTTGCCCCAAGGCAATCCGATGGTGGGCGAAAAAAAATGTTGGCGGTTCGGATTTTTTTTCTTATTTTTGCAAACTGAACCAATACTAGTTACTCGAATGTAGAATTTTGATTTCCAAGGAGGTGTATTATGATTGAAACGATTCAGTACAAGTCAATCCGATGGCTTGACATCACCAATCCGAGCGAGGACGACTACCGTCTGCTGTTAGAAGAGTACAAATTCCACCCCTTGGACATCGAGGACTGCCGCGGCACCACGCAGCGTCCTAAAATCGACGAGTATGACGACTATTATTTCCTCATCCTCCATTTTCCCTATTTCGACAAGGGCAACAAGTTCATCCGCATCCGCGAGGTGAAGATTTTTTGGGGCAAGGACTACATCATCACCGTGGGCAAGGCCCATTGGGTGGTGAAGAAGTTCTTCGACGAGATTCAGGAGGACCTGCAAGAGGGCGACGAGGAGACGCAGGAGATGATGGCCACGAGCGACCAGCTGCTCTACCACATCCTCAACCGCCTGATGCTGGAGACCAACACGCTGGTGCAGCGCGTGGGTGCCGAGGTGGACCTCATCAACTACGACATCTTCAACAAGCGCGCCCGCAGCATCATCGAGCAAATCTCGGTGACACGGAGGAACACCATCCTGCTGAACACCACCTTCAAGCCGCAGCTGAGGGTGCTCCACATGTTCGAGAGCGGCGGCATCAAGGGCTTTGTCGACCCCGAGCTTATCGACATGGAGGACTACTGGGGCAACATTCTGGACCAGTACCAGAAGATGTTCGACTCGATTGAGGACTACGGAGAGTTGATCGAGGGCTTGTCGCAGACGTTCGACTCGCTGCTGACCAACCGCACCAACGATATCATGCGCGTGCTGACCTATTTCTCGACCATCATGCTTCCGCTGACGGTGGTGGCCAGTTTGTTCGGCATGAATGTCGATTTTCCGTTCATCACCAGCACTACGGCCTTCTGGGTCATTGTGGGAGTGATGGCGGCAATGATTGTCGGGTTGGTGTTCTTCTTCCGCAAGATGACGGGAAGATAGTTTTTCATAACAGGGCAAAAAAAAAGCCTCTCCGGATGGAGAGGCTTTTTCGTATTGTCTAGAGTTACTTCTTTTTTTCCAAAGAAAGGCGTTTGTGCCCACAAGGGGCACAAATGCCTTATTTCTTTTTGCCGCCTTTGGTGGCGTTATAGAAGATTTTGAGAGCACCGGCCTTGCGGAGTTCCTGCTTGATGTCGGTCACCATACCCATGCGCACCTGTTTGTCGGCTTTGATGGCCGTGGTGATGAGGGGACGGTCGGCTTCGGGGCGCTGTTCGCGCTCCTGCTCGACAAAAGCGATGATGTCGGAGACTTCGGAAATCTGGTCGTTGAGCTGGATACGGGGTTCAGTTCCGTATTTCTTCTGCTGGTCGGGTGTGGGGACACCGACGTTGATGTAGCTCACGAGGCTCTTCTTTTCGAGTTTAGTCACTTCGGAACCTTGGGGAGGGATGATCTTCACGTAGAGGGTGCTCTCGCGCATGGTGGTGATGACCATGAAGAAGAACAGCAGCATGAAGATAATGTCACTCATGGAGCCCATGTTGAGTGCGGGCGTCTCTTTTGCTTTTTTACCAGTAAAACGTGCCATTATTTACCTCCAATCTTTGTAGGCTCGGCCTCGGAGATGGCCATGGGGATGGCGGTCTCGACGGCTTTGCGCTGTGGTTCACTAAGGTCGGCATAGTGTTTGCCGAAACGGGCGGTAGCCAGTTCGTCGCGCATTTCGTTGATGGCGGCGGTCAGCTCGTTCTGCACTTGCAGGTACATGTCGTAGGAAGTACCGCGGTCGTTGCGGAGGGAGATGACGCCTTTGGAAACGTCGTAGGTGCCCAGGAGGTCGATTTGGGTGGCCTTCTTCTCGGGCATGTAGGAGAGGTTGCGGGGGTTGCCGAGGAATTCCTTGGCACGGTCCTTCAAGTCCTCAATGCGGCCGTACTCGGTGTTGAAGAGCAACCGGTCGTCCTTGTTGACCATCACGACAAAGATATTGCGCTCGTGAACTTCTGGCGCCTCTGCGTCCTCGGGCAGGGGAGGAGGCAGTTTACGCGCGATACCCATATCACTGTTGATGTTGGAGACCATCAGGAAGAAGGCCAGCAGCAGGAACGAGATGTCGGACATCGAGCTTGTGTTCAGTCCAGGAGTTTTTCTAGCCATACCTTGTTACTTTTTTAAAGATTTAGCGACTTCGGCATAGATGATGCAGCCGGCGGCACCGATCACGAGGATGTAGACCAGGATGCAGGCTGCGCCGATGAGTTTGGATGTGCCTTCGGTGACATCGAATTTCTCCATCAGGGCGGGGGTCACGTCGTTGCCCTTGGCCAGCAGGAAGGCTGCCAGGCAGGCCGCGATGGCGACACCGAGGATGATGCAGAATTTCTTGGCATAGCCGGGGACGGTTTTGAAGCGGTCGGCCAGCTTGACGCACAGGAAGACGACGATGGCGACGATGGAGAAGGCCACCATGGCGACGAGAATCCAGTAGATAGTATCGAAGATACCACCTTGCTTCACGTCGGCCAGAGTCTTCACATCGCTGCCGTTGTTCATGGCGAAGAGAATCGCAAGCAGGAAGCACACGATGGCCACGCCAAGACCAACATAAGTGATGAGTTTATCTGTTTTTTCTTTCATAATGGTTCTTTTTTTTTACGTTGATAAGTTGATACGTTTATCAGTTGATACGTTCACGGGACAAGCCCGAAAAACCATTATTTGTGATATTTCACGAGGATGTCCATGAAGGAGATGCTGCCGTCTTCCATCTGGTCGACAAGGCTCTCGATCTTGGTGAGGATGTAGTTGTAGAAAATCTGAAGGATGATGGCGACGATAAGACCGAAGATGGTGGTCAACAGAGCCACTTTCATACCGCCAGCGACGACGGTCGGGCTGATATCACCGGCGACCTCGATGTCATCGAAGGCCTGCACCATTCCGACGACGGTGCCGAGGAATCCGAAGGAAGGAGCCAGAGCGATGAACAGGCCAATCCAGGTGAGGTTGTTCTCGAGACGGGCCATCTGGACACCACCGTAGCTGGTGACGGATTTCTCAACGTTCTCCAGGCCTTGGTCGATGCGGTCGAGACCCTGGTAGAAGATGCTGGCCACGGGGCCACGGGTGTTGCGGCAGAGTTCCTTGGCGGCCTCATAGTTGCCGGCTTTCACGTTGTCCTCGATACCACCGAGGAGCTTCTTGACGTTGGTGGTAGCCATGTTCAGGTAGAGGATGCGCTCGATAACGAGGGCCATACCGAAAATAAGGCAGAGGAGCACGGGGGTCATCCAGCCGGCACCACCCTGGATGTACTTCTCTTTGAGCACCTGGTGGAACGACTTGGTGGTCTCCTCGGCGGCGGGGGCGGTCTCTTCGACAGCCTCGGTTTCGGCGACTGCTTCATCGGCAGCGGGCTCGGTGGCCTCGGAAACCTGTTCGGTGGCTTCGGCAGCGGGTTGATCCTGTGCCTTCACGTCATTGAAGTTGGCAAATGTCAACAGTCCGACTATTGACATCAAAGCAATTACTTTTTTCATGATGTTTTTAGTGTGTTGATTATTAATTATTTGTTTATACTTTACCTACTTTATTTCGTCCTGCAAATATACAAATATTTTATAATGTGGCCAAAAAATATTTATTTTTTTCTGCCATTTAGACTTTCCATGAGTTCACGGAAGGGTTTCTTGCCCTCCTCGGGCGCTTGGATTCCGTCGAGGCATTGAGCGGCTTTTTCGAACTCTGCATCGATGGCTTTGTCGATTTCGGGCTTGAGGCAGATGGATTCGTAGAGGTCCATGACGCGGACAACGCGGGTGTCCTCGTCGATGGAGGCATCGTTGTAGAGGTTGGCGAGGGCTTTCTTCTGCTCCGGGGCGGCAATCTGAAGGGCTCGGAGGACGAGGTAGTTCTTCTTGAGGTCGCGGATGTCCTGGCCGGTCTTCTTGCCGAAGACGGCGGTGTCGCCGTAGCCGTCGAGAAGGTCGTCCTGCAACTGGAAGGCCAGGCCGAGGTGGATGCCGAAGCGGTAGAGTTTTTCTATCTCATCGGCGGGAGCTCCGGCATAGAGGGCACCGATTTTGAGGGCCCCGGCCAGCAGCACAGCCGTCTTCTGGCGTATCATGTCCATGTAGTCGTCGATGCTGACGCCTTCGATGGGCAGCCGCTCGAAGTTCATGTCCTTCTGCTGTCCTTCGCAGACCTCGATGGCGGTCTCGTTGAAGCATTGGAGGATTTCTTGCAGGCGCGGCGAGGGTTTCCTCAGGAAGTAGCGCCAGGCGAGGGCAAACATGGTGTCGCCGCTGAGGATGGCGGTGTTGTCGCCCCACTTGGTGTAGACCGTGGGCTGGCCGCGGCGCAGGGGCGAGCGGTCCATGAGGTCGTCGTGCAGCAGGGTGAAATTGTGGAAGGTCTCGATGCCGAGGGCGGCATCGAGAACCTCCTCCTCCTTGCCTCCGAAGAGGGCGTTGGCCGCCAGCAGCAGGGTGGGGCGGATGCGCTTGCCACCCAGGCGCAGCGTGTAGTCGATGGGTTCGTAGAGCTCCTTCGGCTCGAAGACAAACTGCTCCTCGGCGAAAATCGCCGCCACACGGTCGAGATGGTTTTTTATATTATTCATAAATATTATAATATTATAAGCTTCTTAATAGGCTATGCCGTGTCGTGTACACCACTTCTGGGCCTCTTTGTTGCCCAGTTTTGCGGCGCGTTTGTAGTTGTTCTGTTCCTGTTTGGGCTTCTTCTGCTTGGCGTAGAGTTCGGCGATGCGGCAGTAGGTCTCGGAGTCTTTCTTGTTGATTTCCACGGCGCGCTGGTAGCATCGGATGGCTTTGCCGAACTCGCCCATCTCGGCGTAGGTGCGTCCCATGAGGCGATGTGGCTCGCTCTGCTTGGGGGCTACGCGCGCCGCTATGCGATATTGCGCCAAGGCTTGGTTGAAGTCGGCACTCTCGAAGTAGATGTCGCCCAAGCGGTTGTAGGCGTTTGCATAGGTGCTGTCGTACTTGATGACGGTTTCGAGGCATTCAATGGCGTTCTCTTTCTCGCCTTTGAGGAGGTAGGCCCAACCTAGGCAGTAGATGAGCCTGATGGAGTTGCGCTGCACCTTGAGACCTTTCTTCAGCGTGGTGATGGCCAGGTCGGGGTGGTTGCGATAGCAGTACATGGCACCCAGGTTGAAGTATGCGTCGATATTCGACGCATCGGCTAGGATAGCCTTGCGGAAGGTTTGTGTGGCTTCGCCTTCATTGCCTTTGCGGAAGAGTATGATTCCGGTGACGTTGAGGGCGCGTGCCGACGTGGGATCCTCTTTCTCGGCCTTGTGCGACCAGGAGAGGGCGTTGGTGAAGTTCTCATCGATGCAGTAGACCCATCCCAGCGTGGCCATGGCCGAGGCGCGGAGGGTATGCTCCGAGGTGTCGGCCAGCTCGATGGCTTTCTCGGCAGACTGTTTGGCGGCAGGCCAGTTGAGCAGCTCGCACTGGCATTCGGCCAGGTGGGTCATCGCTAGCGCGCTGCTGTCGGCCTTGGCGAGCCATTGTGCCGCCTCGCAGAAGTGTTCCATCCGTTGCAGCAGTAGTCCCAGCCGCAGGCGGGCCTGGACATTGGTGTCCACAGCCTCGCGGTAATAGCCAACAGCAAGGTCGTTGAGACCCTTGCTGTCGGCGTTGATACCTCTCTCCAGGCTTCCCTGGGCTTGGACCCCCAGGGTGAGCAGGAGGGCTGTTGTCAGTATGAGCAGTCGGCGCAACATTTATCCGAGGCTGGCGATTTGTGCTTTGAGGGCGGCAATCTTGGTCTCGGCGTCGCGCTGCTTGTTGCGTTCCTTCTCGATAACCGCGGCGGGAGCGCCGTTGACGAACTTCTCGTTGCCGAGTTTTTTCAGCACGCTGTTGAGGAAGCCCTCGGCGTACTTCAGCTCGTCCTGCAACTTCTTGAGTTCCTCGTCCTTGTTGACGTTCTCGGGCATGGGCACGAAGCACTCCATGGTTCCCACCATGAACGAGAGGGCGCCGGCAGGTTTCTCCTTTACCTCGTTGATGGCGCTGACATTGGCCAGCTTGCGCACGATGCCGTCGAAATGGTCGAAGCGGTAGCGGTCGTCCGTCGTGATGAACGAGACCTCCAGAGCTTCTTTAGGCGAGAGGTTGCGGGTGTTGCGGATGTTGCGCACACCGGCGATGACCTCGCGGGCGGTGTCGAACTCGTCGAGCATCCGCTGGTCGAAGAAGACGCTGGTGGGCATGTGCTGGTTCATGATGCTGTAGTTGGCATTGATGAAGGCTGTCTTTTCGTCGTCCTTGCCAACGGTCTGCAAGGCATGCCAGATTTCTTCGGTGACGAAGGGCATGAAGGGGTGCAGCAGGAGCATCAAGCGGTTGAAGATGGAGAGGGTGGCGTCGTAGGTCTCGCGGTCGATGGGGGTGCCGTAGGCGGGCTTCACCATCTCGAGGTACCACGAGCAGAAGTCGTCCCACACCAGCTTATAGGTGGCCATGAGGGCCTCGCTCAGGCGGTACTGGTCGAAGTCTTTCTCGATTTCCTCAATGACCTGGGCCATGCGCTGCTCCATCCACTGGATGGCAACCTCGTTGTTGGTGGTTTGGTTTTCATCAGCCACTTGCCATCCGAGCACCAGGCGCAAGGCGTTCCACATCTTGTTGCTGAAGTTGCGGCCCTGTTCGCAGATGCTCTCGTCGAACGGCAGGTCGTTGCCGGCAGGGGCGGTGAGCAGCATGCCCATGCGCACGCCGTCGGCGCCATATTTCTCGATGAGCATGATGGGGTCGGGACTGTTGCCGAGCTGCTTGCTCATCTTGCGGCCCAGCTTGTCGCGCACGATGCCTGTGAAGTAGACGTTGTGGAAGGGAATCTCGTTGCGGAACTCCTCGCCAGCCATAATCATGCGGGCCACCCAGAAGAAGATGATGTCGGGAGCCGTGATGAGGTCGGCGGTGGGGTAGTAGTACTTGATTTCCTCGTTGTCGGGATGGCGGATGCCGTCGAAGAGCGAGATGGGCCACAGCCACGAGCTGAACCAGGTGTCGAGTACATCCTCGTCCTGGCGCAGGGCGCCGGTGTAGCCGTATTTCTCGGCGGCAATCTGCTTGGCCTCCACCTCGTTGAGGGCCACGATGGTCTCCACCTTGCCGTTGATGTCGAGGTACCAAGCGGGGATGCGGTGACCCCACCACAGTTGGCGGCTGATGCACCAGTCCTTGATGTTCTCCAGCCAGTGGCGGTAGGTGTTCTTGAACTTGGCGGGGTGGAACTTGATGGTGTCGTTCTCCACCACCTCGAGGGCGCGCTTGGCCATGTCGTCCATCTTGAGGAACCACTGGGCCGAGAGCTTAGGCTCGATGACTGCGTCGGTGCGCTCCGAGTGGCCCACCTTGTTGGTGTAGTCCTCGGTCTTCTCCACCAGGCCGGCCTCCTCGAGGTCTTTCATGATGGCCTTGCGGCAGGCAAAGCGGTCCATGCCGGCATACTTGCCGCCGTGCTCGTTGAGGGTGCCGTTATCGTTGAAGATGTCGATGCTCTCCAGCCCGTACTTCATGCCGAGGTTGTAGTCGTTGATGTCGTGCGCAGGGGTTATTTTCAGGGCGCCGGTGCCGAACTCGCGGTCCACATACTCGTCCATGATGATGGGCACCACGCGGCCCACGCCGGGAACAATGACCTTCTTGCCCTTGAGCCACTGGTAACGCTCGTCCTCGGGGTGCACACAGACGGCGGTGTCGCCCATGATGGTCTCGGGACGAGTGGTGGCCACCACGATGTATTTGTCCTCACCCTCGACAAAATATCTCAGGTAGAACAGCTTGCCGTGGCTCTCCTTGTAGATGACCTCCTCGTCGCTGACGGCGGTGAGGGCCTGGGGGTCCCAGTTCACCATGCGCACGCCGCGGTAGATGAGCCCCTTGTTGTAGAGGTCCACGAAGACCCGCATCACGCTCTCATAGCGTATGTCGTCCATGGTGAAGGCCGTGCGGTCCCAGTCGCAGCTGGCGCCCAGTTTGCGCAGTTGTTTCAGGATGATGCCGCCATATTGCTCCTTCCATTCCCAGGCGTGCTTCAGGAACTCGTCGCGCGTCAGGCTGCGCTTGTCGATGCCTTTCTCGGCCAGCATCTTCACCACCTTGGCTTCGGTGGCGATGCTGGCGTGGTCGGTACCGGGCACCCAGCAGGCGTTCTTACCCTGCATGCGGGCGCGGCGCACCAGCACATCTTGGATGGTGTTGTTGAGCATGTGCCCCATGTGCAGCACGCCGGTCACGTTGGGCGGCGGGATGACGATGGTGTAGGGCACACGGTGGTCAGGCTCCGAGTGGAAAAGTTTCTTGTCGAGCCAGAATTGATACCATTTCTCCTCGATGGCACGAGGATCGTATTTCGATGCTAATTCCATTTATTGTCTGTTAGTTGTATTTCTTTGCACGCTTCTCGACCTGTTTGGACACTTCGTCGGAGTTGAAGGGGATGGAAAGACCGACGCCGAAGTTAAGACCGTTGATTTCCTTGAATTTCGGGACAATTTCGTAGCCAACGGAGAAGTGGAGGAAGTAGACGTTGACAACCAGTGTGGGGGCCATGGTGAAGTAGGTGTGACCCTCTTTGTCCTGAAGGTTTCCGGTATTGTCATAGGTGAGTTCATCGGCCTTGTTGAAGCCCATCACGAACATCGGACGGAACGAGATGGCGCCCCAGCCTGTGACGTCCTTGTCAAAATTGTAGCCTATCCAGCCGAAACGCATCGACCAGGTCGGCTCGCGTTTCACGTTGTCGTTGATGGTGAACTTGTTGCCGTCGCCGAAGCCAACCGACATGAAGGAGCCACCAGCCAGCGAGAAGCCGTAGGGGTAGCCCGTCTGGTAGGAATAGCCTACCATCTTCATCCAGCGGTACTCAATGTTGAAGATGTTTTTCTTCTCCTGTGCAAAAGCACCGACCATCAGCGAAAGCATCGCCACTAAAAGAATACTTTTTTTCATGTTGTTTAATTTTATGTTATTATTACTATTTTTAAAATTTCGAGAACGGATGCTTCCGCCACCACATGATGAGCAGGAAGCCGATGAGCATGCCGCCCAGGTGTGCAAAGTGGGCGATGCCGTCGTAGGAGTAGAAGATGCCCTGTATCAGCTCGATGGCTATCATGCCGCCAATGAACCATTTGGTCTTGATGGGCATCAGGAAGTAGAGGTAGATATACTCGTTGGGGAAGGTCATTCCAAAAGCCAGCAGCAGGCCGTAGACCGCCGCCGAGGCACCCACGGTGACGTGCAGGCCGGGAATCATCGCGTAGAGCAGTCCCGCCCCGATGCCACAGGCCAGGTAGTAGATGATGAAACGCCGTGTGCCCCAAAAGTTCTCCATGGCGGCACCGAACATCCACAAGTTGAACATGTTGAAAAAGATGTGGCTGAAATTGGCGTGCATGAACATGTAGGACAGCGGCTGCCAGAACTGGAACATGCCCGTCTCCCTGCTGAACAGCGCCAGATAGTTCTCAATGGCTATTCCTTGCCTCTCCATCACAATGTCGGCGCCGAACACGAGGACATTGATGATGAGCAAATGCTTTACAGCAGTGGGTAAAAAGCTGAATCCTTGGGGTTGGTATTGTGTCATTTCAGTAGTTCTTCAGGTTTTACAATAGTGATAATCTTCTTGCCGCTGGGCGACATGTCAGCCTGCGGACAGGCAAAGAGGTTGGCCACCAGCTGCTGCATCTCCTCCTGCGTCAACACCTTGCCAGGCTTCACGGCCATTTGGCGTGCCAGCGAGGCGCAGAGGCTCTGACTTCGGTTGTTGAATTTCTGTAGTGTCGAGCTTTTGTAATCGGCCAGCATCCGGTCGAAGCATTCCTGCAACTCGCTCTCTTTCATGTCGGGCGGCGTGGCGGTGACAACGAAGGTACAATGACCCATGGCATCGATGCCGAAGCCGTAGTCTCTTAAGTCGGGCAGCAGTTCGCCAAACAGCTCCGCGTCGGCCGCCGAGAACTGGCAGTTCACCGGGAACAACAGCGTCTGCGATTGTCTGATTGATTGATTATTTGATTGCTTGAGTTGGTCGAACAATATCCGCTCGTGTGCCCGCTGCTGGTCGATGATGGCCAGCCCCGACGACAGCGTCGTCACGATATAGCGTCCCTGCACCTGCATGCAGGCTACCGGCCTCACCCCCGACCCCTCTCCCGGGGGCGAGGGGAGTGGATTCCGCTCCTGTTCATTATAGAAATCAACCGTAGATTGCACAGCCTCCCGTTGCTTACAACTCCCCTCGCCCTTTGGAGAGGGGTTGGGGGTGTGGCTGAACGGATTATAGTTCGGGTTGTAGCTTATCTTCGGCATTGGCGGCACATAGCCCTTGGGCGCCGGCGCAATGTTGAACTCAGGCGGCGTGTTGAACTCCAGCTCTGTGGCCAGCGTGAACTGCCCCAGCGCTTTCTTCACCGCCGACCGCAGGATGGCGAACATTGCGTGCTCGTCGACAAACTTCACCTCCGTCTTCGTGGGGTGGATGTTAATGTCGATGCGCGACGGGTCCACCTGCAAGCCGATGAAGTAGGAAGGGTAGGAGTGGTCGGCCAGCATGCCCTCGTAGGCTTTCTCCACCGCCGCGCTCAGGGCCGGATGCTTGATGAAGCGGCCGTTCACGAACAGGTACTGCTCGCCGCGGGTGCGGCGGGCATGCTCGGGCTTGCCAACGAAACCTTTGATCTTCAGCAGGTCGGTATCTTCTTCCACATTGTAGAAACGCTCCTTGTAGACATTGCCGTAGAGCTGGCTGATGCGCTGCAACATGCTGCCGGCCTTCAGATCATACAGCAGCCGTCCGTTGCTCGTCAGCGTGAAGCCCAGGTCGTAGTGTATCAGCGTCACCCTGCGGAACACCTCCTCGATGTGGCTCAGTTCCACGCTGTCCTTCTTCAGGAAGTTGCGGCGTGCCGGCACGTTGTAGAAGAGGTTCTTCATGGCCATCGAGGTGCCCGGCGGGCAGGCCATGGGCTGCTGGCTCACAATCTTCGAACCCTCGATGAGGACTTGCGTGCCCAACTCGCTGTCGTGCAGCCGCGTCCGCAGCTCCACCTGCGAGATGGCTGCTATCGATGCCAACGCCTCGCCGCGGAAACCCATGGTGCGGATGGCGAAAAGGTCGTCCGACCGGTGTATCTTGCTTGTGGCGTGACGCTCGAAGCACAACCGTGCGTCGCTGTCGCTCATGCCGCAGCCGTTGTCTATCACCTGTATCAGCGTGCGCCCGGCATCCTTCACCACCAGGTCTATCTGCGTAGCTCCGGCGTCCATGGCGTTCTCCAGCAGCTCCTTCACCGCACTCGCAGGACGGTCCACCACCTCGCCAGCCGCTATCTGGTTGGCCACACTGTCAGGCAATATGTTAATCAAATCCATATCTTTTTACCTTTCACCTTTCACCTTTCACCTTCTTCTCATATTCCTCCAAGAACCTCAGCAGGCTCTTGATGGGAATCACCTTGTTCATAATGATATCGCGCCGCTCGTTGAGGATAATCATCGTCGGTGCGCCGTGTACGTTGTACGCCTCCTGGTAGTCGATGTTCACATTGGGTCCTCCCACGTTCACCCAGCGGAAATCGTGCTCCCGCACATACTTTTTCCACTTCTCCACGTCGCTCTCGTAGCCCACGGCATAGACCTCGAACGGACGGTACGGTGCCGTCAGCAGCGAGTCGTACAGCACTTTCAACTCTGCGCTTTGCTCCTGGCAGTGGTGGCAATCGGGGTCCCAGAACCAAAGAATCACGTACTTCGTGGGGAAGCGGTGACTCGAAATCCAGTCGTCCGCATTCGTGCTCTGGTTCGTGTCGGCCATCCACAGCTCCTGACCGTGGGCACCGATGAGGCTCTGCCTGATGCGGTTGTAGTTCAGTCTCATGGTGTACAGCGTTCCCTCGCGCACCCACGGGCAGCGTCCCTTCAGGTAATAGTTGCTCATCAGGTGGCACCACACGGCGTCCCACCCAATGTTGCGCGTCGAGCGGAAATAACGCGGCTCTATGTGGTCGAACACATAGCGCAGCATCGCCGTGTCGTCGCCTATGCGCGCCGCCAGGCGGTCAATCTCTTTCACTATCGTATCCTTGTCGGCATGATACATCTGTCCGAAAAAGAAGTAGTTCAGCTTGTTGTAGAGGTTCGGAGTGTAACGCAGCTCCTCCAGCGGCAGCGGCAGCTGCTTGGCACCGAACAGGCGGTCCCAGTAGTGGGTCCTGAAGTAGTAAGGTTTGTCCTCCACCTCCTCGGGCACATCCGTATCGTCGAAGAAGTTCACCAAATCGAAAAACAGCTGTGCCTTCTTCGGGTGGCGCATCTCCTTGTCGTAGGCATCCATCTCGTCCATCAGCGCTTGCTCCTCCTTCTCGGCCTGCTCTCTGGTGGCGGCATCTTTCTTTCTCTTCTCCAGCTCGGCACGTTGCTTCTTGGCCTCGCTCCATCGGGCCATGTAACTGAACATGCGGCGGTTGGCTTCGCTGCCCTTCACCTTCACGCTCTCTGGCGTCAACTTGGCGTCGGCGGTGATGGTGAACTGGCGGCTGTCGTCGACGACAAAGTCGCCAATCGACTTCTCGCCGTCCTGGTGCACCAGCGCGTAGACGTTCCGTTTCCATGCCCGCTTGCCCTTGAAGACAACGCTGCCGTCCTTTCCCACACGTGCCGTGTCCACCGGCAGCAGCTGGTCGCGGTAGTGGCGGGCAATATACAATACGCTGTCCGTCAAGCCTTCCAGCCTGAACTCCATCCTGTATTGCTGCGCTCCGGAGGTCATCCACGCCGCCAACACAATCGCCAATGCGAGCACCTTTTTCATTTTTTCTTATTATAATTTTAAATACCTTTAACGCAACCCTCCGTCAATTATTGTGCCACCCCTAAAAAATCTTCCAAAACGATGCTCCGAAAATTGTTGATAACTTTTTCCCCCGAAAGTGTTAAAAATACATAACCATCTGTAACATAGCTAATAAAACTATACCAAAACTTTAATCAACATCTAACCCCCTTATTCCTAGCACCATCTACCTACCAACTAGCACTCAAGTAGCACTCAAGTAGCACTCAACTCCGAGTTGATAGGGTGTTGATAACTTGTCCCTCGACAGGCCGCCCTAAAGCTCGAGGGTGGCGGTGAAAAAGAGGGCGAAATTGTTCTTCGGTTCGGTGAGATGGTAGACGGCCGACGTGGGGGTGAGACGGTAGACCACGCCGAGACCCCAGTCGACCAATCCCCACACCAGCAGTCCGTCGATGCCAGCACCCACCTCGCCGATGCCTTTCTCGGGGGCGGGGTTGCCCCAGGCTCCGTTGCAGAGAACGAAGGGATGGGGTGCGGTGCCTAGGGCAACGAATGAGTTGTAATATTCGAAGAGGGGGTTCTGTGTGGTGAGTTTCATGGCCACTAGGGCGAAGGTGCTGGCGGTGAACTCGTTCTGACGTGCCGTGAGGAGTGAGTGGGTGAGGATTAATGGGCTGCCCCAGCTGCCACCGAGATCGAATCGGCGACTGTAGGGTACGCCGTTGGGACCTTTGACAATGCCTCCCTGCCCGAAAAGCTGCAGCTCGAGGAACGAGAATCTGTGAGTGCGCTCGTATTGCACCAGCAGGCGCAGGAAAACATTGCCAGCCTCGAGGTTGCTGTAGCTGAAAAGGCTGTCGAATCCGTCATAGAATCTAAAGGTTCCGAACGTCATTTCGGCGCTCCAGCCAGAGGTGTGGTGAACACTAAACTTTCCCTCAAGAAAGTCGTAGTGGTACAAGTCCTTAAGGTCAGAATAGCTCGCGGGATAATAAAGGTTCACGTTGTCGTGCAACGCCCTTTCACGTGAGAGTCGCAGTTCGATGTTCTCGAAGGTTTGCTTGCCCATCCGGCGGGTGTAGCTCGCGGAGAGGCGCCAGGTGTCGCTGTAGAGGCGTGTCATGAAGCTCGCAGGCAGCGTGAGGATGGTGATGCCGGGCGACGGGAGGGTGCGCGAGGCGTCGGGTGTAAGGTCGTGGAAGAATGACAGATGGAAGTGCTCGTCGAGCTTTGGGTTGCCCCACAGCGAGACATTGGCACCCCACTTGAAGCGCTGGTCGGCGTATCCGTAGCCCACATAGGCGCCTGCTGAGAGACGGTCCCAGCCGTAGTGCGTGGTGTCAATCTCGTTGGCCTGCCAGCCCCATTGGAAGCCCAGTCCCCAGCGCGATTTCTCATACTGGTTGTAGTTGTACACTTTGTCGGCATCAATCCACAGGGGACCACCTCCGTCGTGCGACAACGAGATGAGCTGCCCTATGGCATTCAATTGCAGGACTATGAATCCCAAAGTGAATAATATCGCCTTTTTCATTTCGGCTGCAAAATTACAGAAATTTTTGAAATTATAAAAAATATATGTATATTTGCAAAATCTTATCATATAAAAAAATTTTAACAACAAACAGATATGCAGAGAGATAACGAGATTTTTGGCCTCATCCAGAAAGAGCGTGAGCGCCAGACCAAAGGCATCGAGCTGATTGCCTCCGAGAACTTCGTCAGCGACCAGGTGATGGAAGCCATGGGTTCCGTCATGACCAATAAGTATGCCGAGGGCTATCCCGGCAAGCGCTACTACGGCGGCTGCCAGGTGGTCGACCAGAGCGAGACCATCGCCATCGAGCGTGCCAAGAAGCTCTACGGTGCCTGCTGGGCCAACGTGCAGCCCCACAGCGGCGCACAGGCCAACATGGCCGTGTTCCTGGCCTGCCTCAACAGCGGCGACACCTTCATGGGCATGGACCTCAACCACGGCGGTCACCTCTCGCACGGCAGCCCCGTCAACTTCAGCGGTATCAACTACAAGGTGGTTGGCTACCAGGTGAAGGAAGAGACCGGCATGGTCGACTACGACGACATGGAGAAGAAGGCCCTCGAGCACCACCCGAAGCTCATCATCGGCGGCGGCAGCGCCTACAGCCGTGACTGGGATTGGGCACGCATGCGCGAGATTGCCGACCGCATCGGCGCCATCCTCATGGGCGACATCAGCCACCCCAGCGGCATGATTGCCAAGGGCTACCTGAACAACGCCGTCAAGTATTGCCACATCGTCACCACCACCACCCACAAGACCCTCCGCGGACCTCGCGGCGGTATGATTCTCATGGGTCAGGACTTCGACAATCCTTGGGGCAAGACCACCCCGAAGGGTGAAATCAAGAAGATGAGCGCCCTCCTCGACAGCGCCGTGTTCCCCGGCACCCAGGGCGGTCCTCTCGAGCATGTCATCGCCGCCAAAGCCGTCGCCTTCGGCGAGGCTCTGACCGACAGCTACGACCAGTACATCCAGCAGGTGATGAAGAACGCCAAGGTGATGTGCGAAGCCTTTGTCAACAAGGGCTACAAGGTCATCTCCGGCGGTACCGACAACCACCTGATGCTCATCGACCTCCGCACCAAGTTCCCCGAGCTCACCGGTAAGGAAGCCGAGAACGCCCTCGTGGCCGCCGACATCACCGTCAACAAGAACATGGTTCCCTTCGACAGCCGCAGCGCCTTCAAGACCAGCGGTCTGCGCGTCGGAACGCCCGCCATCACCACCCGTGGCCTGAAGGAAGGCGACATGCAGGTGATTGTGGACATGATCGACACCGTCCTCTGCAACCCGACCGACGAGGCCGTCCGCGTCAAGATCACCGGCCAGGTCAACGAGATGATGCAGAACCGTCCTCTCTTCGCCTGGTAAGAGAATAAGGTAATAAGTAGTCCGACTTGTCCGACTAGTCCGACAGGTCGGACTTTATTTTGTTTGAATTATGGCACTAATCAAATCATACAAAGGCAAGTCGCCCCGATGGGGCAAGGACTGCTATTTCAGCGAAAATGCCACGCTGGTGGGCGATGTGACGCTGGGCGACCAATGCTCGGTGTGGTTCAACGCCGTGGTGCGTGGTGATGTGGCTCCCATCACCATCGGCGACCGCTCCAACGTGCAGGACGGCTCCTGCATCCATGTGACACATGACACCGGCCCCACTCATATCGGCAGCGATGTCACCATTGGCCACAACGTCACCGTGCATGCCTGCACCATCCGCGACGGCGCCCTCATCGGTATGGGGGCCACCCTGCTCGACGACTGCGAGGTAGGGGAGGGTGCCATTGTGGCCGCCGGCGCTTTGGTGCTGCAAGGCACCAAGATACCCCCTCACGAAATCTGGGGCGGCGTCCCCGCCCGATACATCAAGCCCACCCGCCCCGGCCAAACCGACAACGCCGCGCACTATGTGGAGTACGCCAAAGAATATCTCCACCCCACCATGTGAAAAAACATTTGGCTATGTCGTGAAAATTTCGTATCTTTGCAAAATATTTGAGACACGGGAGTGGAGTTCGAACAATATATAATACAAGGAGAACCGGGGCGCAAAGAACGCGCTGAGAACTGGCAGGTGGCTATCGGCCTGCAGGCTGTGGACGGGCTGAAACCGTCGCACTACCTGCTGCAGACGGCGCAGGACCACATCGAAGAGCGCATCAGCATCGACGAGGTGGAGCGCCGCATAGCCGCATACTACCAGACCGAAGAAGGCCGCCGCGAAGAGGCCGGCACTGATGAGGCCGACGGCGTGTCGGCACGCATAGCACGTCTGTTGGCCGAAGACACCTTCACCTTCTCGCCCGCCATGCTGGCGTCCATCCACCGGCGCCTGTTCGACAACATACTTCCGCGCGCAGGACGCTACCGCCAGACCAACATCAAGAAGCGCGAGTGGGTGCTCGACGGCGCCTCGGTGCTCTACAGCTCGTGCGATATGATTGGGGCCACACTCGACTACGACTTCGAACAGGAACGCCTGTTCTCGTATAAAGGTATCGACCTTCCGCGAGTGGTGAAACGCATCAGCAACTTCGTCTCCGGCATCTGGCAAATACACCCTTTCGGCGAGGGCAATACCCGCACCACGGCGGTATTCACAATCAAATACCTGCGCCAGCTGGGATACAAAGTGGACAACGACCCCTTTAAGGCGAATTCGTGGTATTTCCGCAACGCGCTGGTACGCGCCAACTATCAAAACCTCCCCGCCGGGGTGGAGCGCACTACGGAGTACCTCGAACTCTTCTTCCGCAACCTGCTGATGGGTGAAAAGAACGAGTTGAAGAACCGCTACCTGCATATCCGTTGGAAAGAGATGTCGAGCGGAGTGGCCGAAGCGGAAATAAGTTCGGATAAAAAGTATAAAAGTACGGAGAAAATGCCATTGGGTTCGGAGAAAAAGCAGAAAAGTTCGGAGCAAATACTCGTCATGATTTCGGAGAAAGCGAGCATCACCACCGAACAGATGGCTGCAAGATTGGGTATCTCCACGCGTGCCGTAGAGAAACATCTTTCAAACTTGAAAGCCAAAGGTCTTCTCCGTCGCATTGGTCCCGACAAAGGTGGCCATTGGGAGGTGGTAGAAAATGAAATAAGAGAATAATATATATATAATATGAAAATACTGGTTACTGGCGGAGCTGGATTTATCGGCTCCCACACATTGATAGAGCTTTACAAGGCCGGCCACACCGCTGTGGTGATTGACAACCTGAGCAACAGCAACCCTGAGTCACTGCGCCGTGTGGCTGAGATCATCGGTGTGCCCGAGATACCGTTCTACAAGGTCGATATCCGCGACCGCGAAGGGCTGGAGCG
>DECD01000047.1:18843-22921 GCA_002349055.1 Bacteroidales bacterium UBA2939
GCAGGCCTCAAGGCTGTGGGTGAGAGCGTGGAGAAGCCGTGGGAGTACTATGAGAATAATATCAGTGGCACGCTGACGCTGGTCGACGTGATGCGCCATCATGGCTGCAAGAACATCATCTTCAGCTCCAGTGCCACCGTCTACGGTGACCCTGTGGAGATTCCCATCACCGAGAACTGCCCCAAGGGCCAGTGCACCAATCCCTATGGCTGGACCAAGAGCATGCTTGAGCAGGTGCTCATGGACATACAGAAGGCTGACTCGGAGTGGAACGTTGTCCTGCTGCGCTACTTCAACCCCGTGGGTGCGCACCCCAGCGGTCGCATCGGCGAGAACCCCAACGGCATCCCCAACAACCTCATGCCTTACATCACCCAGGTGGCCATCGGCAAGCGCAAGGAGCTGGGTGTCTTCGGCAACGACTATCCCACGCCCGACGGCACCGGCGTGCGCGACTACATCCACGTCTGCGACCTTGCCGCTGCCCATGTATGTGCGTTGCAGGCCATTGCTCGCCGCTGCGGCATCGGAATCTACAACGTTGGCACTGGGCATGGCTATTCGGTTCTCGACATGGTGAAAGCCTTCGTCCGCGTCAACGGCGTCGATGTACCTTACAGCATCAAGCCGCGTCGCGCCGGCGACATCGCCACCTGCTACTGCAACCCCGCCAAGGCCGCCGCCGAACTGGGATGGAAAGCCCGCTACGGCATCGACGACATGGTGCGCGACAGCTGGCACTGGCAAAGTTTAAATCCTGACGGGTACCCGGAATAGCAAATAGATAGACTGACACGGGGACTGCCATTTTGGCAGTCCTTTTTTGTTTGGTATGGTTATTGCCTAGGGCATCCTAGGAAATTCCAGGATTGCCTAGGAGAACCTAGAGAAAAAAGAAATAATTAAAAAACCAAATAACTATGACCTTAGACAAGTTCACAATCAAAGCGCAGGAGGCCGTGCAGAAGGCACAGGAGGTTGCCCTAGGAGGACAGCACCCGGCCATCGAGACGGCCCACCTGCTGAAGGGGCTCCTCTCGGAAGACGAGAATGTGACGCCCTACCTCCTCAAAAAGATGGAGGTCAACATCCCCCGCCTGACGCAGCAGGTGGATGAAATCCTTAACAGTATGCCGCACGTCAGCGGTGGACAGGTGTACCTCTCCAGCGACGCCAACCAGGCTCTCGTGGCCGCCAGCCAGCGCGCCACAAAGATGAACGACGAGTTCGTCAGCGTGGAGCACCTGCTGTTGGGTATCCTCAGCGGTCGCGACCGCGTCTCTCAGCTGCTGAAAGACGCAGGAGTCAGCGAGAAGGGACTCATGTCCGCCATCGCCGACCTCCGCAAAGGCAGCAAGGTAACCAGCCAGAACCAGGAGCAGACCATGAATGCCCTCGGCAAGTACGCCAAAAACCTCAACCAGCTGGCTCAGGCCGGCAAGCTCGACCCCGTTATCGGGCGCGACGAGGAGATTCGTCGTGTGCTGCAAATTCTTTCGCGCCGCACCAAGAACAACCCCAT
The DNA here is from genome assembly GCA_002349055.1 of Bacteroidales bacterium UBA2939. Lineage (GTDB taxonomy): Bacteria > Bacteroidota > Bacteroidia > Bacteroidales > P3 > Colimorpha. The sequence goes on from DECD01000047.1 coordinate 20,366, forward strand.
CCTCATCGGCGAGCCCGGCGTGGGTAAGACCGCTATCGCCGAAGGCCTTGCGCAGCGTATCGTTAGCGGTGACGTGGCCGAGAACCTGAAGAGCAAGACCATCTACAGCCTCGACATGGGCGCCTTGATTGCCGGCGCCAAGTACAAGGGCGAGTTCGAGGAGCGACTGAAGAGCGTCATCCGCGAGATTAACGAGGCCGACGGCGAGATCATCCTCTTCATCGACGAGATACACACCCTCGTGGGTGCCGGTGGCGGAGAAGGTGCTATGGACGCTGCCAACATCCTCAAGCCCGCACTGGCCCGTGGCGAACTCCGCGCCATTGGTGCCACCACGTTGGCCGAATACCAGAAGTATTTCGAGAAGGACAAGGCTCTCGAGCGCCGTTTCCAGAGCGTGCTCATCGACGAGCCGTCGGTGCCCGACACCATCAGTATTCTACGTGGCCTGAAGGAGCGCTACGAGGTGCACCACCGCGTGCGTATCAAAGACGAGGCTATCATTGCCGCCGCCGAGCTCTCGCACCGTTACATCAGCGACCGTTTCTTGCCCGACAAGGCCATCGACCTCATCGACGAGGCTGCCGCCAAACTGCGTCTGGAGATTGACTCAGTACCTGAAGAACTCGATGAAATTGAACGTAGAATCAGACAGTTGGAGATTGAGCGCGAGGCCATCAAGCGTGAAAATGATCAGGACAAGATTGCCCAGATCGACAAGGAACTGGGCAGCTTGCGCGAGCAGCGCGACCAGATGAAGGCCCGCTGGCAGAACGAGAAGAGCATCGTCGAGGAGATACAGGCCGAGGTGAAGAATATTGAAAGCTACAAGTTCGAGGCCGAGCAGGCCGAGCGTGCCGGCGACTACGGCAAGGTGGCCGAACTGCGCTACGGCCGTATCAAGGAGGCCGAGAAGAAGGTCGAGGACCTCAAGGCACGCCTCAAGGAGATGCAAGCCGACAACGCCATGATAAACGAGGAGGTCGACAGCGAGCAGATTGCCGAAGTGGTCTCCAAGTGGACTGGCATCCCCGTGACGCGCATGTTGCAAAGCGAGCGCGAGCGTCTGCTGCACCTCGAGGACGAGCTGCACAAGCGCGTGGTGGGGCAGGACGAGGCCATCAGCGTCATCGCCAATGCCGTGCGCCGCAGCCGTGCAGGCCTCAGCGATGGCAAACGTCCTATCGGCAGCTTCATCTTCCTTGGCACCACGGGTGTCGGCAAGACCGAGTTGGCCAAGGCTCTCGCCGAGGTGTTGTTCGACGACGAGAATATGATGGTGCGTATTGATATGAGTGAATACCAGGAGCGCCACAGCGTCTCTCGACTCATCGGAGCACCTCCAGGGTATGTGGGCTACGACGAGAGCGGCCAGCTCACCGAGGCCGTGCGCCGTAAACCCTACTCGATAGTGCTCTTCGACGAGATTGAGAAGGCTCACCCCGACGTGTTCAACATCCTGCTGCAGGTGCTCGAGGACGGCCGTCTGACCGACAACAAGGGCCGCACCTGCGACTTCAAGAACACCATCATCATCATGACCTCGAACATGGGCAGCGACATCATCCGCGAGAAACTGGTGGGCAGCAGCATGCCCAGCCAGTACGAGCTCGACGAGACCAAGAACGCCGTCATGGAGATGCTCAAACAGCGCATACGTCCCGAGTTCTTGAATCGTATCGATGAGATAATCATGTTCCAGCCGCTCTCGCAGAGCCAGATACGCGACATTGTCCGCATCCAGCTGCGCTCCGTGGCCAAGATGCTCGAGCAGAACGAGATTACCATCTCCGCCACCGACGAGGCCGTGAACCGTTTGGCCGAAGTGGGCTACGACCCCGCTATGGGTGCCCGTCCGGTGAAGCGTGTCATCCAGCGCGAGATCCTCAACGAGATGTCTCGCCAGCTCCTCGAGGGCAAAATCCACAGCAACGAGACCATCATCATCGACGTCATCGACGGCCAGTTCGTCTTCTACAATCCGAACAACAAGGCGTAAAACATCGACACAATACACATGTATCGAGGCCCGCGACGAATGTTGCGGGCCTCGTCATATATATGCCACTTTAATTATTCTTGGCCGGCTATTGATGGACCTTTAACTTGTCTGTAAGCAATGACCCTCCCTTTTTTGTTAATAGAATAAAAAATATAATTTATTGATAATTAGCAATTTGTTGGTTTGAATTATTTTTTTGCAAATTTGGGGAAAAGGTGCTTTTTTTTAACATTTGTAATTGACTGATTCTTAGTATCAACTCCGTATCAACTCCGACCCAACTCCGTATCAACCCCGACCCATGTCCGACCATGGTCGGACATGATATGGAGAAGGTACGGTGGTGGTACGATTTTTTATTTTGTCATGTTCGAGAAAATGTTTATCTTTGCAGAAAGAAAAGAATTGAGAAAAAAGAGTTAATAATTAAGAATTAGGAGTTTAGAAAAAACGATGGATAATTTTGTAGTATCGGCAAGAAAGTATCGTCCCACGACGTTTGCGAGCGTGGTGGGGCAGGAGCATATCACGCGGACGCTGAAGAACGCGATAGC
>DECD01000047.1:23011-51860 GCA_002349055.1 Bacteroidales bacterium UBA2939
TTGGCAAAGACAATCAATTGCGAGCACCGCACGGCCGACGGCGAGGCATGCAACGAGTGCGACAGCTGCCGCTCGTTCAACGAAGGTGCCTCGATGAGTATCTTTGAGCTTGACGCCGCTTCGAACAACTCGGTCGACAATATGCGCGAGCTTGTAAAACAGGTATATATACCGCCGCAAACGGGCAAGTACAAGGTCTACATCATCGATGAGGTCCACATGCTTAGTCAGGCGGCTTTCAACGCCTTCCTGAAGACCCTCGAGGAGCCGCCGACCTACGCCAAGTTCATCCTCGCCACAACCGAGAAACACAAGATTATTCCGACCATTCTGAGCCGTTGTCAGGTGTTTGATTTCAAGCGTATTGAAAACGAAGACATCGTGCGTCACTTGAAGTATGTTGCCGACAGCGAAGGAGTGAAATATGAGGAAGGTGCATTGGAGGTTATCGCCCGCAAAGCCGAGGGAGGTTTGCGTGACGCGCTGTCGATTTTCGACCAGCTGGTGAATTTTACTCAGGGGCAGCTCACCTATCAGGGAGTGCTTGAAAACCTCAACGTGCTGGATTCGGACTACTACTTTAAATTGACTGATTTTCTGCATGCCGGCAACCTCAGCGGTGCACTGCTGCTCTACCAGGAGATTATCGGCAAGGGCTTCGGCGGCCAGCATTTCCTCACTGGTCTTTGCGAGCACCTTCGCAACCTGATGGTAAGCCTCGACCCGCAGACACTCAAGCTGATAGACGGCGGCGACGCCCTGCGTGTGCGCTACGGGCAGCAGGCGCAGCAATGTGGCCTGCCGGCGCTGCTAGGATGGCTCAACACCGCGTCGGAATACGAGTATAAGTTCCGCGAGGCTAACAACAAGAATTTGTTTGTCGAGGTGTGCCTGATGAAATTGGCCACCGCCGGGATGCCGCAAGGATAGATTGCAAGAAGTCCCGAAAGGGCAGGCACGGATACACAACAAAGCACGTCTGTAGAGACGCGGCCCGCCGCGTCTCCGCAAGAGGCACCTGTCCTCAAGGAGACGCAGCAGGCTGCGTCTCTACATGAGTCCCCAAAGGTCAGCCTCAAGGTGCCTCCATTGATGGGGGGCATCTCCATCAAGGCGACGCAACAGAAGGTTGAACCAATGCAGCATATCTCTGTGGAGGTGAAGCCGTTGACGGAAGAGGATTTGACGGCCTACTGGCAGGAGGCGGGCGAGAAATTGGGACTGAAAGAACTGCTTGCAGAGGGGATGCCACACCTGGGCGAGAAGCAGGGACTCATTGAGATTGACGCACAGTCGGTGTCGTTCCACGAGGAGTTCAAGCCGCACAAAATCGATGTGATGGAATTCCTGCGAGGGAAGACAGGAATGAAGATGCTCGACTGCAAGGTAAACCCGTTGTTTGTCAGCAAGGAAGAGGTTATCTATTCGCCCGAGGACAAGTACAAGGCCATGGTGGAGCAGAACCCTCAGTTGGCAGAGTTGCGGAAACTGTTCCCGATAATTGACTATTGATGGTTTAAGGTTTAAAGTGATGATTCCATTTTATAAGTTTGATGGGGCGGGGAATGATTTCGTCGTGATAGACAATCGCGACGGTCGTTTCGAGGCGACGGAGGCCGAGGTGGCAAAGATATGCCACCGGCGATTCGGCGTGGGTGCCGACGGACTGATGACACTCGAGGCGGCATCGGATGGCTTTGATTTCGAGATGAAATACTATAACAGCGACGGACGGCTGGGGTCGATGTGCGGCAACGGCGGTCGCTGTATCGCAGCGTTCGCACATGTGCTTGGCATGGGAAAAAAGCTGCATTTCAAGGGCTACGACGGGCCGCACGACGCGGAGATTGTGATGTGGGACGAGGAGCGTCGGCTGGGCATTGTGAAACTGGGGATGCGGAGTGTCGCCTCCAGCGAGGTGCGTCGTTGCCTGGATGGATGGTTCCTCGATACCGGCTCGCCGCATTATGTGCAGCGTGTCAGTGATTTGGAACATTTCGACGTGTTGGGTGAGGGTAGACGCATACGCAATATCGTCGAGGAGTTTCCGCAGGGAACCAATGTCGATTTCGTTGAGGACCTGCCCGACGGACGCCTCTTCGTGCGCACCTATGAGCGTGGCGTGGAGGACGAGACCTGGGCCTGTGGCACAGGTGTCACCGCCTGCGCCATAGTGACTGGCAACCACGGTATTGTGTCCCGCGGCGGCGATTTCAAAGTAACCTTTGACGCCACGGGCACAGGGTATGAAAATGTGTGTTTGATTGGTCCCGTAGCATTAAATTTTGTTGGAGAATGGACCTGTTCAGCGCGATAGATACCGAGCCCGTAAGAAAAAGGATGGAGCAGCTGGCCGAGGAAATCGACCGGCTGAACTATGAATATTATATGAACGACCGCTCGCTGGTCTCGGATTTTGAGTTCGACGCCATGCTGCGCGAGTTGCAAGACCTGGAGCGGCAGTATCCCGAGTTGGCCAGCCCGCTGTCGCCCACCAAGCGTGTGGGGGGCGAGGTGAACAAGAGTTTCCGTCAGGTGCAGCACCGCTTCCCGATGCTCTCGCTGGGCAACACCTATTCCATCGAGGAGATTGAGGACTTCGAGACCCGGACGCGCAAGTTGCTCGACGGCAAGGAATTTTCCTATACTTGCGAACTGAAATACGACGGCGTGGCCATCGGCCTGACCTACCGCCATGGGCATCTGGTGCAGGCGGTGACGCGCGGCAACGGAGCCGTGGGCGATGACATCACGCTCAATGCCAAGACCATTCCCACCATCCCGCTGAAGCTCAGGGGCGAATACCCCGACGATTTCGAGGCAAGGGGTGAGGTGGTCTATCCCTTCGAGGCTTTCGATGCCATGAACAAGCAGCGCGAGGCCGAAGGCGACGAGCCATTCGCCAATCCGCGCAATGCCGCAAGCGGCAGCCTGAAGTTGCAAGACAGCGCCGAATGTGCCAAGAGGAAGCTGATGTTTTGCATGTATTTCATGATGGCGCCCGACGGCGTGAGGCTTCCCGACACCCATTTCGGTCGCTTGGAATGGGCGCGCCAGATGGGCTTCAAGGTGCAGCCCTACATCAAGGAGTGCAAGGACATCAAGGAAATAAAAGATTTTATAGAATACTGGGACAAAGAACGTTGGAATCTTCCGTTCGGTATTGATGGCATCGTTATCAAAGTGAACCAGACACCGCTTTGGGAGAGTCTGGGGCTGACGGCCAAGAGTCCGCGCTGGGCCATAGCCTACAAGTTCAAGGCCGAGCGCGTCAGCACCCCGCTGGAGAGCATCAGCTACCAGGTGGGACGCACTGGAGTCATAACGCCGGTGGCCAACCTGCAGCCGGTGTGGCTGGGTGGCACCACGGTGAAGCGCGCCACGCTGGTCAACGCCGATTTCATTGCCAAGATGGACATCCACATCGGCGACCACCTCTTCATCGAGAAGGGCGGCGAGATTATACCCAAAGTGGTGGGCGTGGACATGGAGCAGCGGAAGGAAGGGTCGATGCCGGTGCAGTACATAGTACGCTGTCCGGAATGCGGAGCCGAGTTGGTGCGTGCCGAGGGCGAGGCGGGACACTACTGCCCCAATGCCGACGGCTGCCATCCACAGATTATTGGTCGCCTTGAACATTTCGTAGGCCGCAAGGCCATGGATATCGAAAGTCTGGGCCCCGAGCGGCTTGAACTGCTCTACAAGGCTGGTCTGGTGAAGAATATCGCCGACATCTATGACCTGAAACGAGAACAGCTGATAGGTCTGGGTGACGATTCGACCATCCAGGAAAGGAGTGCCGACAACCTGCTGGCGGCCATCGAGGCTTCGAAGCAGGTGCCGTTCGAGAGGGTTCTTTTCGCACTGGGAATAAGATATGTGGGAGAGGTAGGCGCCAAGAAACTGGCGCGCTACTTTAAGAACATCGACGCCCTGATGAGCGCCGATGCCGCCGAACTGGCCCAGGTGGAAGATGTGGGCGAGGTGACGGCGAAAGCGGTGAGTGATTGGTTTGCCAATCCATTGCACCGCGAGATTGTGGCACGGCTCAGAACGGCCGGGCTACAAATGAGTGGTCAGTGGTCAGTGGTCAGTGGTCTGTTGGAGGGAATGACTTTCGTGGTGAGCGGTGTCTTCGAACACTTCTCGCGCGTGGAGATAAAAGCCGACATTGAGAACCACGGCGGCAAGGTGTTGGGCTCCATCAGTGGCAAGACCACCTACTTGCTGGCAGGCGAGAAGATGGGCCCCGAGAAGTTGAAGAAAGCCGAGAAACTCGGAGTGAAGATACTCTCCGAGGCAGAATATTTAACTATGACTGCCGAAGAATGAAGCGGTTGTTGATAATAATGCTGGCGTTGCTGACGGCATCCGTCGGGCAGACGCAGGAGACATTGCACAGCTGGGATGTGTCTTTGAATGCAGGCTACATGATGCCCAACAACTCGGCCTACAAAGACTTCGCATCCACCACTTTTGGCGTGGATGCCACCTGGTGGTGTCGCGGCATCGACACGTCGTACTGGCGTAGTAAAAAGCACTACCCGTTCTTCGGTCTCAAGTTTTCGTATGCACACATACCCAACTCGATAGCTGGCGACCGCCTGGGTCTCACGGGTCAGGTGCGGCAACAGCTCTTCGGACTCAAGCGTTGGGAGTGGAGTGCAGGAGTGGGGCTCTCGGCCTACACCCAGCCACGCAGTCTTACTGGCGACACCAACAATATCTTCATCGGCTCGCTCATCAACTGCCTGATAGACCTGGGCATCACCTACCGACCCACCGAGCGGTTCTTCCTCTCGGCCCGTGTGCTGCACACCAGCAACGGCATGCTGATGTGGCCCAACATGGGTTTGAACTATTTCCAGGTGGACATGGGCTACACCTTTGGGCAGCGCCAGCCAGGTAGCTACCCAACAAATGTCGGTGACTCTAAGGTTCCAAAAAGGGAGCTTGGCATTGCCATTTCGCCTGGTATGGTGATGTCGCGCGACCGCGACTTCGACGGTTACTATTTCTGCTATGATTTAAACCTCTATTATCAGAATTACGTCAGCCCGACATTTGCCTTCGGTGGCGCAGTGGATCTGTGGTACAACACCAACGACACCAAGCACCTGGAGCGTGAGGACGGAGTCTATAAGATTCCGCTCTATGTGAGTGCCATGGCCTTTGCAGAAATCTTCTGGGGGCCGGTGAGCCTCAAAGCAGGTATCGGCCCCAACATCGTGGTGTCGCCACAGGTGACCATACCGTTCTACGAGAGGGTGGGAGCCTATTACAATTTTGGCAACAACTACCTGGGTGTGGCAGTCAACGCCCACGGCGGCCGCGTGGAGTTCATTGAATGGACCTATGGACGACGCTTCCCGGTGTGGTAGAGCTTATTCTTCCGTTTTTTTCAGAATGTCTTGAATGATACTGGCTTTCCAGGGAGTGCTCATGTCGAAGATTTCCTCGATGGGACGACTGAGCTTCTCGATAAAGAGGTGCGTGTTATCCTGGTGTTCCATTTGTTCCAACTCGTGGGCCACCTGCTGCCAGTCGTGCTGCGAGTAGAGCAGGGGGACGAAATTGTTCATGTCGAAGTTCTGCACTACCATGTTGTCGATACCTTCGGTTTCGATGCGTGAATGGGCTCGGGCCAACTTGATTTCGCCCACCTCTTGCAACACCTGCTGGTATTTCTCGTACAGCACATACTCGTTCATGAGGAATGCCACGATAGTATCGGAGAGGCTGTTCCACATGCGGCGTGGAAGCGGACGTGCCACGAAACGACCAATCATAAAACTGCCTGCCGTCAGACCCGAGATGTTGCGTTTGTGGCAGAGGGTGTAAAGGCGGCGGAAAAGCTCAATCTTGTTGCTCACGTCGAGGAGGTCGAACAGACGTCCTTGGTCGTTATGGTCGCCCATGCGGCTCTGGAGCACGCCATCGACATACTCGTCGGGGTGCTGCTCGAACCAGGTGTTTACAATGGTGGCTGCCTTCTTGGGCTGGTTTTGTAGGTTGCAGCGGATGAGGCGCGCCAGTTTGCTGATGTCCGTGATATAAGACACCTCGTTGGAGGTGACAATCTGTTGGTATTTCTCGTAGGCGTTCTTCATGCGGCTGAAGAAAAGCTTCTCCTCGTCGTTGAGGTCGACATTGGCACCTTCGAGATATTTGGTGAAGCGGGCGGGTTTGAAGGCGGCTTGCCCTTTGTAGATGCTCTGGCGTTTGGAGCTGACGGTGAGCATCTCGCCCTCGGCAATAGTGATGCCGTCGGCATTGACGATGGTATTGCCCTCGATGCGGATGCCATAGGACTGGAGGTCCATGAAGGCGGGGATACCATAGCCGCGACAAGCGGTGACCACATGGATAGCGGCTGGCAGCATGGAAAGGATGGCGTCGAGCTCATTGAGGGTGATGGTGTCCTGCGGCACGAAGTGGCTTTGACAGAGGCACACGCGCTCACCTTTGCTCTTGTATTCATGGGCTTTGGCCACCGAGAAGCAGAGTCGCGCCGAAATGGCGGTGCGCGGCAGCACACTCAGGCCGTGGCCGAAGAACTGAAGCTGCGAGATGGTTCTGTCGTCGATGGAGGCGGAGACTATCTGTCGCAGGTGGTAGGGCTTGATGAGGTCTAGAACATAGCGGTCGGCAATAAGACCTTCATCGAGCATATCGATGGCCGAGATGAGGGCAGCACGACCGGTCATCTCCGAGGCATTGAGCTGCAACACGGAGAAGAGACTGAGCTGGTGAGGACGGCTCTCGACAGCGAACTCGATGGTCACAGGTGTTTTGTAGCGGCTCTCCAACTTCTTTAACAACGGGTCGAAATGGTAAACCGCCGGGAACTGCTGACGTATCTCATTGCGGTTGGTATAGGAGAGATCCTCGGTAGTAACGTCGCCGGTCATGATTTCCTCGCCGAAAATGTTACGGTAACTCTCAATCTGCTTGCCCTCGCCGGTTCGCGAATGGCGGCTGTAGAGCACACCGGGGTAGCTATCGTCGTTGCCGATGGTCCACACCATGCGTTGAAGGATGAGGCTCGGATAAGCCTGCTTGCCCTGCATGAAAGTGAGGATGAGGTCGGGATTATTGAGGTAGAACTGGCGGACGAACTGGGTGAGACGCAAGGCTTGGTAGTGGGCGTCAGTAATGAGGCGCTCTTCGCCTGCGGCAATTATTTTGTTCTCTAACTCGGCAATGCGCAGGTGCTGGTCGACGACCGAGAGCTTAATGTCGGTGGTCTGGTAATGGTGGTCGACCTCGAGCATCTCGCAGATGGTATGAAGGGTACTGAGGTAGACGCGGTTGGCCATGATGGGGGCAAAGCTGGCCTTCAGGGCGTTGTATGACATCCGTGTGACGCCGATGTTGAGCAGCGTGGGCATCAAGCCGGGGATGTACTGCGGCATGGCGCAGCGGATGGCGAATACCAAAGGGGTGCGCACGTCGCCCAAGCGGCAGTTGGTCATTATCTCCAGGTTGTGGATGGCCTTTTGCAATAGGTCGGGCAGGTGCTCGGGATGGTTGAACGACTTGGCAGTGAGGATGACGAAATCGGGCACCGGGTAGCAGTTCTTCGTCAGGTCGAGGAGCATGTGACCCTTGTAGCTGATGGCCTCGTCGGTGAAGTCGGACGTGGTGGTGAGGGTGGTGATGAGCTCGTCGGAGTCGAACAGGGGGTTCTTCTCGACAAAGTCGATGCACTGGCGACGGAAGATGTCGCGGATGCCCTCCAGCCGGAGTTTCTCGTCGGCAGAGAGTAAACCGTCGCGCTCGGCCAGCAGCAGTTCGAGGAATCCACGTTGATCTTCATTGCGAAGCTTGAGCAATTGGTACATGTCGTACCAACGCGGCGGGAACTCATAAGCGGTTTCGTCGCCCTCCAGACGGTAGATGACGGTGCCGGGCTTATTTCCTTCCAGCTGGTTTGCCGGGTCTTCACTGTCATGGTTGAAAATCTCACGACCCTCGCGGGCATAGAGATTGACCATGTAAAAGTTGGGGTAGCTGGCACGGATACGAAACCGGCCTATCTTTATAGCCATCGGTTCACTTGCGGTTTTGGGCAAGGATGGCCTCCAGTTGCTCCTCGGGGGTCATGCCAATGAGGGGAATCATCTTGCGGGTGTCAGCGGCAAGGATGTGGTCGGGGTAGTTGTTGACAAACTCAGTGTAAGCTTCGCGCGCCAAATCATATTGTTGGTTGGCCTCGTAAGCTTGTCCTTTCAAGAACTGGCACATGGCTATGTCCTCGAAACCGGGATAAAGGGCCATGACGCTGTCGAGAGAGGCAATGCCTTTTTCGAAGTTGCCGGTGTTGATCTGCACTTCGGCGGTGCGGAACATGTAGACGGGAGCCAGGCTGTCATCGGGGAAGTTGCTCACGAACAGATCGTAGAGGGCAATGATATGGTTGGCTTTGGCAGTATCGGCACCGACAGCAACGTATGTCAGGCTCTGCTCCTCGTTGGTGATAGAGTCGATGAGTTGGTCGTAGTCGGGAACTTCGTTTTTCTGGCCGCAGGCCGTTGCCAGCAGTGCTCCGAGGGTAAAAAAGAATATTTTTTTCATTGTTATTCTATGATTTATTATTTACGTTTCATTTTGTAGCGGGTGTGCACCTTGCCGGTGGCAATGTCGTTGAGGCGGCGTTTGAGCATGGTGCGGCGCAGACTCGAGAGGCGGTCGGTGAAAACCTTGCCGTCGAGGTGGTCCACCTCGTGCTGCGTGACGCGGGCAAAGAGGCCGTCGATCTCCTCCTCGTGCAACTGCCAATTCTCGTCATACCAGCGCAGGCGCAAGGTGGTGGGCCGCAGCACGTCCTCGTGGATGTCGGGCACACTGAGGCAGCCTTCGTTGAACCAGTCCTTCTTGTCGCCGAAGGAGAGAATCTCTGGGTTGATGAGCGTATGCTCCTCGGTGGGTTCGCCGTAGGTGTCGGTCTTCTCGTCGTAAGGGCGGAAGCCGATAACCACCACGCGGATAGAGAGGTCGACCTGCGGGGCGGCCAATCCTACGCCGTCGGCGGCATACATGGTTTCGTACATGTTGGCGACAAGTTCCTTGAGATTGGGATAGTCTTTATTGATGGGTTGCGCCTCTTTGCGCAGGGTCGGGTGTCCGTAACCCACGATGGGTAAAATCATATTGTCTTGTTGTTTATTGTGTTCATGTAGGTTTGTAGAATCAATGTGGCGGCAATCTGGTCAATCATGCCTTTGTTCTGTCGCTGCTTTTTTTTCAGCCCGCTGTCAATCATGGTTTGGAAGGCCATCTTCGAGGTGAAGCGCTCGTCCACGCGGGCAATTTCCTTGTCGGGGAAGATTTCGGCGAGCTGCTTGACAAAAGGCTCAATATACTGCATCGACTCCGATGGACTGTTGTCCATGTGCTTGGCCTCGCCCACGACGAAGATGTCCACCTCCTCGCGCGCGCAATATTCTTTAATATAGGGGAGCAGGGTAGGGGTGGGAATGGTTGTCAGTGCGGTGGCAATAATACGCACGGGGTCGGTAACTGCCAACCCCGTGCGCACTTTTCCGTAGTCTATGGCCATTATTCGTCCCATAACAATAATGGTTAGTAGTTATTGGTTAGTGGTTATTGACCTTTTTGTTGTGGGTTCTCAATAACCCATAACCTGTAACCGATAACCTTTTTCTTTGTGGCCCCTCTCGGGTTCGAACCAAGGACCCGCTGATTATGAGTCAGCTGCTCTAACCAACTGAGCTAAGAGGCCTGCCAAATCGGATGCAAAAATACAACTTTTTTCCGACATGGCAAAAAATATTTTCATTTTTGTCTTCAGAGCATCTTCTGCAGCTGCTCCTCGAGTTCGGTTCCCATCTCTTTTGAGAAGCCTGTGTGTATATCCACAATCTTGCCGTCGCGGTCGAGGATAAAGAGGGTCGGGAAACCGTGAACATGATAGGTCTCGGTCAGTTTGTGGTCGGAGAAAAGCACCGTGTAGGTGATGCCGCGCTTGGCGAGGAAGGTGACCATCTCATCTTTCACAGGGTTGTCGTAAGGGTCAATGCCAACAACCACGACGCCGCGGTCTTTGTACTTCTCGTGGAGGCTCTGCAAGATAGGTAAAGCGGCGCCGCAGGGCGCGCAGCTTTTATAGAAAAAATCCACCAGCACCACCTTGCCCTTGAAGTCGGTGAGGCGCACGGTGTCTCCCGCCAGCGTGGGCAGCGACCAGTCGGGTGCCGGAGTCCCCTTGGACAGCGGCTCGGGAGCTTTGTTGGGGACATAGTCCCTCTGCACCATTTCGTCGGGGATGGACTTCAAGGTCAGCTTCGACTCGTCAACCTTCGGGTCGAAAGAAACCAGTTTGAGTTCCTCGTATTGAGATACGGTGTCTGGCCCGTCAATGTTGTCGAAAGCTTCCGAGAACTGGATGGGCAGGTAGTTGCTCTTGTCAATCCAAATATTGATTTCGTAGCGGAGGCAGATAATGCCGAAATAGGGGTCTGGTTCACCGCTTTGCTTCACGAGGATGTCGACCAGATAGCAGGGCTTGTCGTTCAGATGGGTTTCCGAAAGCGAAATGAGATAGTCGTCGCTAGTGTCGGCAATCCATTTCTCTAATGAAGGGATGAAATAGGTTCGGGCAGTCAGCGGGGAGAAAAATTTAAAGTTGTGTCGCCTGCTCTTTATTTCATCCGCCCATTGGGCACACGAGAGAATGGTGGCTGTGTCGTTAAGATACACCAATTCATTTCCTGTATATAGAAAATGGCCGTTCCATTCCGGATGACCCTGAGGCTCATTAACCATTGAGAAGGCTTTCCCGAATATGGTGTCGTCGGGTAGCTTGCGGAAGCTGCACGTGTTGCGGTAGTAGTCGGTGTCCTTGTCGTCCATGTGCTTCATTTTCCGTTCCATCACATAGTGTCCGCCCTGGATGGACTGGCATTTCTCACGCGATTTACGGATAATGGTTTCTACAGATTCCTGCGCGTTGCACACCGTGAGGGGAAGCAGGATAAGTGCGAATGCAAGAATGACGTGTCTTTTCATTGTTTTTTCTTCTTGATTTTAATATGTTTCAATAAATTATGCTTCGATGTTGATGCCGATGCTGAAGGTCGGACCGGCGTGGAAATAGGCATGGCGGCTCAGACCGCTGCCGTCGGTATTGGGCGGGAGGAGGTCGAAGCCGGCCTTCAGCTCAACGCCGACCCTGACAAGGCGTGTGTACCAATCCACTCCCAGGCCGCACGTGTAGCGCAGGTCGTGGGCGTTCAGCGGATTGATAATAATGGTAGCGTCGTCACGCAGAGTGGCGAAATCATAACCATAGCTGAGTCCGGAGGCGAGGTACGGTTCCAGTTTGCCCATGCGGACGGGGTGGAACTTGACATCCAGGGGCAGCTCGGCGCGGACGCTTTTCAACCTTGACGTGCAGGCGCTGAAGTACGATATTCCCGGCATCACCCGCAGACTGAAACAGCGTCCCAGCCGTGCTTCACCAATCACGGCGAGGCGGAACCCTGCCGCGTGGGAGTGACTGCCGTCCGTGTGCGCCCTGCCGCCCTGACTGGCAATAAGGCCACCATTGGTGGAATAGAAGTCGAACATGTTCTCGGTGTACCCCAGGTGGATGCCATAGAGAAACTTGTGATTGCCCACCGTCGCGCTGTCCCGCTCTTGCGAATGGGCAGTCCCTGTGAAGAACAACAATTGGAGAACGCAAAGCATCGCGATGCCTCGAAACAATACCTTTTTCATAGAATTAATTTTTAGGTTAATAATTAAGTCTTATTTCAGCAAGTATTGTTTTCTTCGATAAGCGTTGGGGGTGTTAGATGTTTCTGCTTATAACAACAAAATAATTCCGCTTTTATTGTCCTCTAAATAAAATATTTTTTATTTATTTAATTTTTATTCTTATCTTTGTCGGATTGAAATTAATCAAATAAACAACCTAAAAATCTGAACAACATGAATATAGATTGGCAAAACCTCCCCTTCGGTTACGTCAAAACCGACTACAACGTGCGCTGCTACTTCCGTAACGGCCAGTGGGGCGAAATCGAAGTTTCCAGCTCCGAGAACATCGAAATGCACATGGCAGCCTCCAGCCTCCACTACGGTCAGGAAGCCTTCGAGGGCCTGAAAGCTTACCGCTGCAAAGACGGCAAGATTCGCATCTTCCGCCCCGAAGCCAACGCCGAGCGTCTCCAGAGCACCTGCCGCGGCATCATGATGCCCGAGCTCCCCACCGAGAAGTTCGTCGAGATGTGCAAGAAGGTCATCAAGATGAATGAGCGTTTCATCCCTCCCTACGGCACCGGCGCCAGCCTCTACCTGCGCCCGCTGCTCATCGGTACTGGCATCACCGTGGGTGTGAAACCCGCCGACGAGTACCTCTTCCTCATCTTCGTCACCCCCGTGGGACCTTACTTCAAGGGCGGTTTCAAAGCCAACCCCTATGTCATTACCCGCAAGTACGATCGTTCTGCCCCTCTCGGCACCGGTATCTACAAAGTCGGTGGTAACTATGCCGCTTCCCTCAAGGCCCACGTCGAGGCTTGCCACGGTGGCCAGTACGCCTGCGAGTTCTACCTGGATGCCAAAGAGAAGAAATATGTCGACGAGGCCGGCGCTGCCAACTTCTTCGGCATCAAGGACGGTGCCTACATCACCCCGAAGAGCACTTCCATCCTGCCCTCCATCACCAACAAGAGCCTCATGCAGCTCGCCGAGGATATGGGAATGAAGGTCGAGCGTCGTCCAATCGACGTCGAGGAACTCAGCACCTTCCAGGAGGCCGGTGCCTGCGGTACCGCCGCTGTCATCAGCCCCATCGAGCGCCTCGATGACCCCGAGACCGGCAAGAGCTATGTCTTCGGCAAAGAGCCCGGCCCCTACAGCACCAAGCTCTACAACGCCCTCCGCGCTATCCAGCTTGGCGAGGCCGAGGATATCCACAACTGGAACACCATCATGGACTAAGAATCCAGTCAACAAGAAAAGCCGCTCCATTTGGGGCGGCTTTTTTGTTGTTAGGTTAAGTATTGTCTTAACTACTTAACTCCTGTCTTCTTAACTACTAAGAATTAGGCACCGATTTTGGCAGTGTAGGCAGCGGCGTCCATGAGGGCGTCGATGTCGGCCATGTTCTCGGGTTTGATTTTGATGATCCAACCATTGCCATAGGGGTCGGCGTTGATGGCGGAAGCATCCTCGAGGGCGGCGTTGAACTCAACGACCTCACCCTTGACGGGCATCAGCAGGTCAGCAACGGTCTTCACGGCCTCGACGCTACCAAAAGCCTCGCCAGCCTCGACGGTGTCGCCTTCGCAGGTGACGTCGACAAAGACGATGTCGCCAAGCTCGTGCTGGGCATAGTCAGTGATACCAACGAAAGCAAATTCGCCTTCGATACGCACCCATTCGTCGTCCTGGGTGTACTTCAGATTTGCAGGAATGTTCATGTTATTATGTAATTAAATGTATTAATAATATTATCTTTCAAAGTGCAAAAGTACACATTTTTTTCTATCTGTGGAAAAAAAGATTGTTTTTTTTCGATTTTTTTTCTTGCAATTGAAAAAAAAGCCTTATTTTTGCATCGTCAAAACGAAGGAATTGTGACCGAGTTTCAATCTTGAAGATTTTGACAATCACCCTTTTGAATTGTTTTTCCACAGATATTTCAATCTGAATTAATTATCTACAGAACACCATTATTTTTAAAATGTATAGCAAATCAGAACTTACTTCCAAGGCCCACATCGAACTGATAGAGATTGCCAAGGGCATGGGCATAGCAAAGGCGACACGCCTCGATGCACAGGAACTCGTTTACAAGATTTTGGATCACCAAGCTTCGAATCCCGAGAAAGGGAATGGAGAAAGAAAACCCGAGAGTGGGGGGGAAGAGGGTGAGCGTACCCGTAAACGCCAGCACATGAAACCCAAGCTGCTGGCCGAGTCGTCGATGAAAAATCCCGAGGTTCACAACAGCCGCAAGAATGGAGAAAAGAAAAATGAGAAAGCTGCGAATGAAAGGCTGATAGCACCGGCTCCACAGCTCAATATCATGGATCTCGAGCTACCAGTGGTGCCCGAGGTACCCGAGGTGTTGAGCCCCATGGGCCGACCCTTCTTCCGCAACACCACCCCTGCCGCCGAACCTCAGCGTCCGGCCCCAGTTGCCGAAGCCGAGAAAAAGGAAGAACCCGTTGTGGCTGCTGAGCCGACGGCGGCTCCCGAACAGCCCGCCAAGAAAAAGCGTGGCCGTCCTAAAAAGAACGCCCAGGCGCAACAGTCAGACACTCAGAATGAGCAGCCTGTCGCTCAAGCCTCTGCCGCCGAGATGCCGCAGGCCGAGCCTGTGGAGAAGAAAGAGAATGTGGAAACCGAGAACGCCGAACGTTCCGAAGCGCCCAAACCGGTGGCAAACAAGCCCGAACAGCGCCATGAATACCCCTCCGACCACGAAGGAGTCATCGAGGCCGAGGGCGTGCTCGAGATGGTGCCTGATGGCTATGGCTTCCTGCGTTCGAGCGATTATAACTACCTCTCCTCGCCCGACGACATCTATGTCTCCCCTGCGCAGATCCGCAATTATGGCCTGAAGACGGGCGACACCATCCGCGGACGTGTGCGTCCTCCGCGTGAGGGCGACAAATTCTTCCCTATAGTGAAGATTTTGGAAATCAATGGTCTTGCCCCCGACCGTATTCGCGACCGCATCCCCTTCGAGAGCATGACGCCGTTGTTCCCCAACCAGAAGTTCAAACTCACGGGCCATCCACAAGAGACTATGTCTACCCGCATCATCGACCTTTTCACTCCCATAGGAAAAGGACAGCGCGGACTCATCGTGGCCCAGCCGAAAACGGGTAAGACGACCCTGCTGAAGGAAGTGGCCAATGCCATTGCTTTCAACCACCCCGAGGTCTACCTCATGGTGCTGCTCATCGACGAGCGTCCCGAGGAGGTGACCGACATGCAGCGCAGCGTCAAAGCCGAGGTAATCGCTTCCACCTTCGACGAGCCTGCCGACCGTCACGTGCGCATAGCCAACATAGTGCTGGAGAAAGCCAAGCGCCTCACCGAGTGTGGTCACGACGTGGTCATCGTTCTCGACTCGCTGACCCGCCTAGCCCGCGCCTACAACACCGTGCAACCCGCCAGCGGCAAAGTCCTCTCCGGTGGTGTCGAGGCCAATGCCTTGCAGAAACCCAAACGTTTCTTCGGCGCAGCACGTAATATTGAAAATGGCGGCTCGCTGACCATCATCGCCACCGCCCTCACAGAGACGGGCAGCAAGATGGACGACGTTATCTTCGAGGAGTTTAAGGGTACGGGCAACATGGAACTTCAGCTCGACCGCAAACTCGCCAACAAGCGCATCTATCCCGCCATCGACCTCACCGCCTCCTCCACCCGCCGCGACGACCTCCTCGTCCAGCCCGAGGTTCTTGGCCGTACCCTTGTGCTCCGCAATCACCTCACCGACCTCACTCCCATCGAGGCCATGGAGTTCTTGAAGAAGCAGATGGCCGGCACCCGCGACAACGAGGAATTCTTATATACAATGGATAAATAAAGTATTCACCCCCCTTCGTCGGAAATAGATGCCTTTGGATTTCCAAGATTTGCGCTGACGCAACGAAAGAGACAGGTGAAGAAAACAAGGATTTACAAGATTTCCAAGATTTCGCGAAGCGGGAAAAAACAGAAAAAATGAAACGAGGATTCGGCTCCGATAACCATTCCGGCATCAGCCCCGAGATACTGAAAGCTATCGCCGACGCCAACACCGACCACGCGCTGGCCTATGGCGACGACGAGTGGTGCGCCCGCACCGAATGTCTTTTCAAAGAGTATTTCGGCCCGCAGGCCAAGGTCTATTTCGTCTTCAACGGCACAGGTGCCAACGTGCTGAATATCGATGCTATGTGCCGCTCCCACGAGGCGGTGGTGTGTGCCGAGACGGCGCACATCAACGTCGATGAGTGTGGAGCTCCTCAGCGTGTCGTGGGCTGCCGCCTGCTGACGGTCGACACACCCGACGGCAAGCTCACCCCCGACCTGGTGAAGACGCGCCTCCACGGCTTCGGCTTCGAGCACCATTCGCAACCTAAAGCCATCAGTATCACGCAGAGCACCGAACTTGGTACCCTCTACACCCTCGACGAGATCCGAGCCCTGGCCGACTTGGCACATTCTTATAATATGTACCTCCACATGGACGGTGCCCGCCTGGCCAATGCTGCAGTGGCGCTGGCCTGCACCTTCAAGGAGATGACCACCGACCTCGGTGTCGACTGCCTCTCCTTCGGTGGCACCAAGAACGGACTCCTGATGGGCGAGAGTTGCGTGATACTCAACCCGGCCCTTGATGTCGATTTAAAATACCGCCGCAAGCAGATGACCCAGTTGTGCAGCAAGATGCGCTTCATGGCAGCCCAGTTCGAGGCTTACCTCACCACGGGTCTCTGGCGTCGCAATGCAGAGCACAGCAACCGCATGGCGCAGCTACTCTACAACGAGGTTAGTACCTTGGGTGTCAAGGTGATGTATCCCGTCCAGGTGAACAGCGTCTTCGTCCAGCTGCCCGCCGAGGTGTGGCACGCCTTGCAGAAGGAATACTTCTTCTACGACTGGGACGAGGCCCAGAACGTCGTCCGCTGGATGTGCTCCTTCGACACAACCGAAGAGGACATCCACGCCTTCACCACCGCCCTGAAAAGAATCCTAGAAAGCCCTAGAACCACCTAGGACTTCCTAGAACATCCTAGGTCCTCCTAGTATTTCCTAGGTCCTCCTAGAATTTCCTAGGTCCTCCTAGGATTACCTAGAATAGCCTAGCTTTTCCTAGAAAACCCTAGAAAAACAAAAATAATCACTAAAAATGGTGACCCACAAGTCACCATTTTATTCGTATCTTTGCACTCCAAAACGACAACTCATGAAGCACTATAAGATAGCTATTGTAGGCAGCGCAAACAGCGGCAAATCAATATTATGCCGCGCTCTGCAAGAGGCTGCCGAACGCCGTGGCGACGGCATCGAAATCTCTTGGAGCGAAGTCCACGACTGCGAAGAAGCCGAATCCCTCGACCCCGATGTTATCCTACAGACCGTCGACTGTACCGACCTCGACGAGAGCCTCGTCTTCACGCCGCAGCTCATCGACATGCACCGCCGCCTCATCCTGGCTTTCACCCGCTACGACCAGCTCCTTTCCACCGGCCACTCTCTCGACATCAGCAGTTTGGAGAAACAGATGGGCGTCCTTGCGCGCATCGTCAACCCGCTCACCGGCGATGGTGTCGACGACCTCGCTACCCAGGTAGTTAGCGCCGCCGAGGGTAGGGTGGAGGTGCTCCGCCACGTCCATGTCGAATATGGTCAGGACGTGATGCACTCCCTCAAGAGCATCATCAACTTCCTGGCAACCGCCCCAAAAGGCCCTAATGCCCTTAAAGCCCCTAAGGGCCCTACCTCCATCCACTCCAAGCGCTACCTCGCCATCCGTCTCCTCGAGCGTCCTGTCGAGACCCTTCCAGTCTTCGCAGACGAACCTTATTTCGCCGACCTCTCGGCACTCGTCGAGCGCGAGCGTCACCACCTCTTCACCGAACTCAAGCGAAGCCCCGAGGAGATTATCCACGAGGCACGTCACGGCTATGTCAGCGGTGCCCTTGCCGCAGCCCTCACCCATAGCGATGACGACAGCGATCACACCCTCCAGCAGCGCATCGATGCCGTTCTTACCAACCGCTGGATAGGCTTCCCCGTCCTCGTGGCCGTGCTGTTGGTAGTCTTCGAATGTACCTTCACTCTCGGAGCCTACCCGCAGGACTGGATACAGAGCGGCATCGACGCCCTCTGCGGCTGGCTCTCGGGAGTGCTGCCTGCGGGCTGGTTCTCGTCGATGATGGTCGACGGCGTCGTGCAGGGCGTCGGAGCCGTCCTCGCCTTCCTGCCCAACATCGTCATCCTCTTTTTCTTCCTCTCCATCCTCGAGGACATCGGCTATATGGCGCGTGCCGCCTACCTCATGGACGGCATCATGCACCGCGTAGGCCTCCACGGCCGCTCCTTCATTCCCATGCTTGTGGGCTTCGGATGCAATGTCCCGGCCATCATGGCAGCCCGCGACATACAGAACCGCAAGGACCGTACCCTCACCATGCTCATGATACCCTTCATGAGCTGCTCGGCGCGCCTGCCGGTCTACCTGCTCCTCGTCTCGGCTTTTTTCACCGACTATAAGGCCCTGGTGATGATCTCCCTCTACCTTGTCGGTATCGTCCTGTCGATACTCTTCGCTTTGATAATGAAGCACACGCCGTGGTTCCGCAAGGACCGCGACGAGGACTATGTCAGCGAGCTCCCGTCCTTCCGCCGTCCCACTGTCCGCAACACCGGCATGCACATCTGGGAACGCTGCGCCGACTACCTGAAGAAGATTTCCACCGTCATCCTCCTCGCCTCCGTGGTCATCTGGGCCCTAAGCTACTTCCCCCGCCCCACCAGCGAATCTAGTTTATCTAGCAAATCTAGTATATCTAGCGGAACTAGAACATCTAGCCCCGAAAGAGACTACGAGCACAGCTACCTAGCCCAGATCGGCCGAGCCATGGATCCTGTGATGTCACCCCTGGGCTTCGACTGGAAGATGAATGTCTGCATCCTCACCGGCCTCCCCGCCAAAGAGGCCATCGTCAGCACCATGGCCATCCTCTACAACGACCCCGAACCCACTGTGTTAACCAGCTCCCCCTCTAAGTTAGAGGGGGTGGCAGCGCAAAGCGCTGACGGGGGCGTGTGTCAAGACTCCGCCCTCGCCACCACCCTCCGCGAGCGGCACATCTTCACTCCCGCCACAGCCTTCGGCTTCATGATGTTCGTCCTGCTCTACTTCCCCTGCATCGCCACCATCGCCACCCTCCGCCGTGAGATAGGGCGTGGCTGGGCGGCCTTCTCCGTCGTCAACTCCATCCTCCTCGCCTGGCTCGTCGCCTTCCTGATTAACCTGATATTCTAAAGTCCCCAAAGCCCTTAATGGCCCCAAAGCCCCTAATGGCCCTAAAGGCTCTAATGCCCCTAAGGACCTTAATGGCCCTAAAGTCCCTAATGCCCTTATAGCCCCTAAAGCCCCTTTGAAAAAAAAAATCCTCCTCCCACACAATAAACCCCCTAACCCTCACGTTACCTCAACAAAAAAAATCAAGGCAATGACCACCAACACCGACTTTCTTCCCCAGCGGGGCAACTATCGAGGCTTGGTTGCCTACCAGAAAGCCGAGTGTATCTACGATCTTACCTTCTATTTTGCTTCCACCTATCTTGAGAAAGGAGACCGCACTGTCGACCAGATGATTCAAGCTGCTCGTAGTGGCAAGCAGAACATCGCCGAGGGCTCCGCGGCTAGCGCCACCTCGCGAGAAACCGAGATCAAGCTTACCAATGTGGCTAAGGCCAGTCTTCAGGAGCTGTTGGTCGACTATGAGGACTACCTTCGTGTGAGGGGCTTGCAGCAGTGGTCGAAAGAAGACCCTCGCTTCGAGAAAACCCGCTTGCTCTGCAAAAGCCATAATTCTTCCGAGTATTATATGTCCGCGGCGGCTTCCCGTTCCGACGAGACCATCGCCAATATAGCCATCATACTGATTCATCAGACCGATTTTTTGCTCTATCGTCTGATAGAGCGCTTAAAAGCTGACTTCCTTGAGAAAGGTGGCATCCGTGAGGAGATGACCCGCGCCTGCCTCGTTCACCGCGGTCAGCAGAAATAGAAAAACTGTTAAAAATTCGCGTTGCACAAACTTTTTTTGCGCAATATCAATTTTATTCGTATCTTTGCAACAACTATACCTATAGGCACAAAGTGTCCCCTATAGCTATATGTATTTGATTGACAATTAAGTGGAATAAAATGGAAAAACAGAATATGAAGAAAAAAATTACAAATTATGAGGCTCCACAGCTCACTGTGGTGGAGTTCCGCATGGAAAAAGGCTTCGCGGTCTCTGGACCATTCTCCCAGACGGTGAATATGGTCAACTTTTATAGTAGTACCCTTGCAGAGGAAGCCCAGCAACTTGCAGGAGACAATGGTATGGTGGGAGGTGTTATGGGAGAAGGCCAAACGACTGAGGACCATAGCAATCCCTATGGCGGTAGTGGCTGGACATTCGAGAATGGCAGCTATTTTTAGACCTTTATTATAAAAGAAAATTAAGAAATAAGAAAGGAAATACAATGAAACAGTTACGTTATTTTCTTATGCTTTGTGTCTTCTGCCTTCTGGCAGTAGGTTGCGAGAAAGATAAAGATCAACCTTCGGGTCAGTCGGCTTCTTATGACACTTTTTTAGTTAAGATGCCAGAGTTGCGATCCGACTCCAAATCTTATGTCAGATTTTCATCCTCTCTCTCCGATATCCTTTATGAAGATGGAGACAAGGTGTCTATCAATGGTGTTGAGTTCACCGTTGAATACAACACTGAAAAAGGCTACTGGGAAGCCAAATCATCTACAGGGGTTGAAGACATAGATGGCAGTTTCTATTGCTGCTCTGCCGATGGTGTCGTCAGCAACTGGAATGAAAGCAATAAATCTTATTCCGTGAGTATGGCTGATTCCCGCGAGACAACTACTGGTATCGTGTTGGCGGGAAGCACCATGGACAATACCTTGCAGTTTACCCCCTGCTTTGCAGTGCTGATTTTTGCCCCGGAAGATGTTTCTCCTTATACCAAAGTACAGGTTGGTTTTGATAATGGAAAGATTCCCTATAATTTCACAGTCAATGCAACTAACCCTGGCTCTATTTCGGGTACTTCCGAATACTATGGTCCTGCTTCATCTACCCAAACCGGTAGACTTATGACTATGAAGAATAGTTTTAGGGATGTGTCTGGAGATGATATTGCTTTAGGCTATTATTACATCGCTATTCCTATTTATGGTTCTCAGGTCTCAACGAAACTCTATTTCCAATATACCAAAAACGGTTCTTCCTACCAACGTGTGACTGAGGCTCAGGTAACACTGAAAAAGGGTTATGTCTATATCATCCCTTCCGAGGATATGACTGAATATCCCTTTGACGAGAATGGTGCAAGCAAACATGTCTTCTCTGTCTCACAAAACCAAACCGTGAAATTCTCGGCTGGTAATCTACAGTGTCAACCCTCATTGACTGGTAATGATAAAGCACTCCGCTTTGCTCCACATCAATACGATATTGTGGGCGAGGCTAATAATATGGGGATTAATGTAAGCACTGCTCACTATTTTGATTTGTATGGATGGGCAACGAGCGGACAGAACGGTCAGTACCCGTGGGCAACGTCACCAACTAACTCTGATTATTACGCAGGTGCTGTAGACAATGATTTTTATACAAATAACACTTCACAATGGTATGATTGGGGATATAAAAATCATAATCTAATTTGGTATGGAAACGCAATAGCTCACACTAGTTCTAGTAATAATCGTTGGCGCACATTGACACAGAACGAATGGGATTATTTGTTGAATAATCGTACAAATGCAACAAATCTGAGAGGATATGCAACGATTGAGACGACTTTTGGCTTTGTTATCCTCCCCGATGATTGGAATGCGTCCTCATATACAGACGTTTCTTTCTCTCCCAATAATAATAATAGTTACACCCTTCAAACATGGGATAAAATGGAAAAGCATGGAGCCATCTTTTTGCCTGCATGTGGTTCGAGGAATGGCTCAAGTGAAGTAGATAATGTCAATACTGTAGGTTACTATTGGTCGTCCTCCCATTATAATTCCTCTAGGTGTTATGCTTTTTATTTTAAGAATTCGGGGACGTTATCTTATAATGCTTCACAAAGACAAACTAGAACTCAAGGTTGTTCTGTTCGTTTAGTCGTAAATGCAAATTAATTTTTGAAAATAACAACTAAATAATATTTGATATGAAAAAAACAATTACAAAAGGAATGATGGCATTGCCAATCTTAATTGCAATGCTTTTTACCTCGTTTGGTGTTAATGCCCAAACGGCGTACATCTATTTTTCTGCCTATCCTGATTTTAGAGGATCTATCACAGTGGATGGCAATGCAGATTTATCTGATTATGACGGTGATTTTACCGTTGGCTCAACCATCCACCTTTCTGCGGTTCCTTCTTCAGGCAACGAATTTGTGAGATGGCAAGATCAGGATGGAAACGAACTTAGTACAAGTGAGAACTATGATTATGAAGTGCTCACTGATGATGACATGGAAATCACTGCTATTTTTCGGCTTATGGTTCCTCGTTTTACTGTGGCTGCCACGGTGATTCCTGCTGAAGCAGGTACCGTTATTGGTGGAACAGGAAATATTACTTCCGGTAATGGTACCACGCTTGAGGTCTCTAATAACGATGAGGCTCACTTCCATTATGAAGGTTGGTCGTTCTCAGCTGATCCCACTGCCACCAAGGTAGCCACAACAAACGACTACTACTTCGTTGTTACTCAAGACACCATGGCCTATGCTCACTACACCTACATGAACCAGTCGATTGAAGTCACAGCTTATCCCAACAACAGCACTTTGGGTTCTGTGACCATCAATGGCGAACCGACAAACTCGGCCGTACTCACCGAACAGACCGACAACACCTTTGTTGCTATCCCCTCTACCTCTGGCGTGAACTTTGAAGGTTGGTATCTGGTCAATGGCAACCAGAAAGCCCTTGTTTCTGAAAACACCACCATGATTGTGAACCTGCCTCCCTTCAGCGAACCCCGTACTTACGAGGCCGCTTTTGTTGGCCCCGCACAGACCCTTACCTGCCAGGTGTCTGCCATCAACGAGGGCGGTACTCCCGCCGGCCCTGCTGCCTCCACCTATAACAGCCAGGTCACCATCCGTGCCCAGGTCGCCTCGGGCTATGAGTTCGTCGCCTGGTACGAGGATTTGAATGGCGACGGTGTCTTCGCCGATGACGAGATTGTCCAGGGTGCCGGTGCCGACTACACCTTCTACATCACCCGCAACCGCGTCTTCGGTGCCAAATACCACCACCTCCCCATGACCATCACCATCACCAACGATGCCACCAAGGGTACCCTCTCCACCGAGAATGAGTTCCAGGTCGAGTACAACGCTCCTGTAACCATTGCTATTGACGAGAACCCCGGCTACCACTTCACCGGCTGGACGGGCATCGCCAGCAACGACAATCCCCTCACCATTGAGCATGTCACTACCAACTATAACCTCACCGCCAACTATGTCAACACCTACACCTTCAACGCCACTGCCAGCGACGGCGGCACTGTGACCGTCACGCCTCAGAACGGCACCTTCAACGCGGGTGAATCCGTCTCGGCTCAGGCTACCGCCGACGAAGGCATGGTTTTTGCCTATTGGGAGGTCAACGATGGCACTAGCACCAGCCAGTCGACAGCCAACCCCTTTGAAGTGCAGGAAATCCATAACAACTACCAGATTGTGGCCCACTTCGTCCACAAATACAGTCTCACCCTTGTTGCCAGCTCTCCCGCCACCAACGCTACCTTCACCATCACCACCACTAATGGAACTGTGACCTACGATCCCACTCAGGAGTACTACTTCAATGAGGGTACTGAGATTACCGTCACCGTCTCCAATTACAATACTGAAGGTTGGGGCTTCCTGTGCTGGAAGAATGCCGGCGCCCCTGGATGCTTGGACGAGAATCCTGAGATTTCCACCACCTTCACAATCTCTGACCATACCAACCTCGAGGCTTCCTTCTACAACGTGGCTGTCAACCGCACCGTCAGCTACAGTGTCTACCCCGAGAACGCCGGTACCGTCACCGCTACTCTCATCACCTTCGATGCCAACAACCAGGCCACCGTTCCCGACAACACCACCACTACCTTGACCGCCAATCCCGTCGAGGGCTACACCATCGACTACTGGATGGTTAACAATGGTACTGGCAACGTCCGTATCGACGAGAATGAGCCTACCATCACCATTACCGCCAACACCACCATCGCTGCCTACTTCCGCGAGGTGGGCAACATCACCGTCACCATCCGCAAGCACCCCTTCGCCTCTGTCGCCAATGTCGAACCCTGCGACGATGCTTGCCAGCTCGATGCCGGTCGTCCCTACACCCTCACTGCCACCTCCCTCATGCCCGACGATTACGAGTTCTGGGGTTGGATTATCAATGGCGAGCTCGTGGGTAGAAAGTACGACAACGAACTCACCTACACCTTCACCGAAAATACTACCATCGATGTCTGGTTTGCCCCGATGGGCGAGGAAGGCTCCCTGAACCTCCTTACCTACAACGAGGACAGCACCATTGTCACCGGCATCGTCCAGGCCTATCGCAACCAGGTCACCTCCATCGTCATCCCCGAGAATCATGAACCCGGCCACACTGTCATGGCCATTGCCGCCGATGCCTTCCGCGGCTGCACCAGCCTCGAGAGCATCTATCTCCAGCCCACCATCACCAGCGTTGGTAATTACGCCTTCGCCGAGTGCCCGGCCCTGACAGCTATCGATCTGTCCAGCGTCACCACCCTTGGCACCAATGTCTTCGAAGGCTGCTCCGCTCTCCGCGATGTCACCCTCTCCGACCAGCTGACCGCTCTGCCCGACGAGACCTTCCGTAACTGCTC
This sequence comes from Bacteroidales bacterium UBA2939, assembly GCA_002349055.1. Lineage (GTDB taxonomy): Bacteria > Bacteroidota > Bacteroidia > Bacteroidales > P3 > Colimorpha. The sequence continues at coordinate 47,661 of DECD01000047.1, forward strand.
GGCTCTCCAGTCCATCAACCTGCCTGCCTCGGTGGCTTCCATCGGCAACCGCGCCTTCAACGGCAGCAACCTCTACTTCATCAATCTTCCTGCTGCCGTCGCCACTGTCGGCACCCAGGCCTTCATGGGTAATGCCAACCTCCGCGTGGTCTCCATCAACGGCGCTGTCGAGAGCATCGGCGAGGATGCCTTCCGTGGTTGCAACGCCATCTCCCGTACCGACTTCAACGGCGAGTTTGCTGACTGGTTCGGCATCAACTTCGAGAATGCCCTTGCCAACCCCGCCGCTCGTTCGCGCAACCTCGTCATCAACAATGTCGCCATCAGCAAGGTGGTTGTCCCCGAGGGTGTCACCACCATCAAGCAGTTTGCCTTCTTCAACAACAACCTCATCGACACTATCGTCCTTGCCTCCAGTGTTACCGGCATCGACAGCAATGCTTTCTTCCGCAACACCAACCTCAAGCGCATCATCATCATGGATGGCGACGAAAATTTTGATCCCGCTAACATTAACGTCCATGAATTTGCCTTCGAGAATGTCAACAAGGACAATGTCGTTGTCGAGGTTCCCTGCCGCTTCCTGCCCATGGCCGAATGGAACGGCTTCACCCACATCGTTGGTCTCGGTGTGCCTGTGCTGACTCTCGTGCAGCATCCCGGTGGTGTTATCCGCTTCTCCGACGATGACGGTATCCCCGCCTGCGATGCAACCGAATACACCTACCACGTCATCGCCCAGCCTTCTTCCAACAACTACCGCTTCATCAGCTGGAGCGATGGTCTCCGTGCCACTTCGCGCTACATCACCATCACCGAGGATAGAACCCTCTCCGCCATCTTCGAGCGTAAGGAGGAAGTCCAGGCCCTCACCGACTACACCTATACTTTCGAGGAGTCCGATGCCGCTATGGATTGGTTCAACATCAGCAACGGCGACAACGAGTGGACCGTCGGCAACGCCGTGGCCCGTCTCGGCAACAAGAGCCTCTATGTCACCAAGGACAATGGTGCTACTTGCAGCTACTTTGCCGCCAACAGCCCCTACACCTACACCGAGGTCAAGCTCCACAATGGTCTCTATAAATTCAGCTTCAACTACAAGGTGGGCAATGTCGACCTTGACAAACTCTCCGTGGCCCTCATCCCCATCGAGGCCGGCGAGGAAGAGGATGCCTATCTGCACCTCGACGAGGTCAACCCCGAAGGTCTGCCTCTCTACATTGGCAATCTGGCTAACCTCTATGATGAGAACAGCTGGAGCGATGCTTACCGTCTGATTGACTTTGGCAACGAGCCTGCGAGCGACAACCAGTGGTACCGCCTGGTCTTCTTCTGGAATGTTACTTCCGAGAGCAACGACGATGTGGCCAACTTTGCTGCCGCCGTCGACAATGTCTCCTTCGACTGGATGGATGCCAAACCCTCCGAGCTGAGAGCTCTCACCGCTGCTCTGCACGTGGATATCGAGAACGAGGATCCTGAGGATGGTAACGTTGTCTACACCTGGACCGAAGATGAGTCTCACCTCAGATGGTACGATCCTACTACGGGTCAGCTTATCCGCGAATTCAATATTAGCGAGGAAGAGGTCAAGGCTACCAGAGATTACACTGACTTCCACTATCAGGACGAGCTGTGGATCCATGCCATTCCCGCCGAGGGCTACGCCTTCGTTGCTTGGAACGACGGCAACACCAATGCCAACCGTCAGTTCGACTTCAAGGCCATTTACGGTCTCAATCCTACCTATACCGCCATCTTTGAGCCCATCCCCGAGAACCTGCACATCTATGCCCATGTCGAGGCTGGTGCCGAGGATAAGGGTACTGCTGCCATCGCTTACATGACCGAGGTCAACATGCACAACATGATAGAGTTCGTCAGCGACACCACCATCGAGGAGAACGCCACCTATAACTTCGTGCTCAACCTCCCGCAGGAGAAATATGCCTTCATGGGCTGGGCCAACGCCAACGGCGACACCCTCTCCAAGGACAACCCCTTCGTTCTCGAGTATGGCCAGATGAGCGACAAACTCAACTGGGGTCGCGACATCCACATCTTCGCTCTCATGAACGAGCTCACTCCTTGCTCCTATGATGACAATGACTTCTTCAGTCGCAACATGCCCTTTGGTCAGTTCAACTTCCGCGGTCATGACTTGGACGATGTCACCGTCAGCAACATCGAGGTCTCTGTCCGCAACGGTCAGATTCTCGTCAGCGAGGCTGCCGGTATCGAGGTCAGCCTCTATGATGTCAACGGCCGTCTCCTCGAGAGCAAGGTCGAGAACTCGCAGAACATCTACTTCGAGGTTCCCACTTCTGGCACCTACATGCTGAAGGTCGGCGACCTCCTCACCCGCCGCGTCGTCGTTGTCCGCTAAACGATCCCCGCGACAAAAGCAAAGAAAGCAGGGTCCCCCCCCCATGGGAACCCTGCTTCTTTTTGCATCCGTTTACGCCGTTAGGCGTTTTCTATTCTTTTCATTATGATTGAGAAAAAGACCCGCCGCAGGCCATTTAGCGTCATTCGCCCGAAATTGACCCGCGTAGCATTCGCCTAATTCGAAAAATTCGCCGTTCCCCAAAGAACCTCTATGTTAGCAGCTATTTGCCAGATTTATAATACTTTGCCGTATGGCAACGTTACAGTTACAGTTGTTACAGTTCATAAATATCCCTTCAAAAATAACTGTAGCAACTGTAGCGACTGTAGCAACTATAGCAACTGTAACGCTGTAACGCCCCTTTCGTCTTTCTTACCTAAAATTCAAACCAACAATTCCTTACGCCCCCCATCAACCCGTTACACCCTCATATTTACCGGGTACGCAGGCGTCCCGCCTGCTTTCACCATTCACCATTCACCTCTCACCTCTCACCTTCCTCCTCCCTATCAACTCCGACTCAACTCCGTATCAACTCCCACTCAACTCTCACTCCATAAACACAAAATTTTAACATTTCGTTTTCCTCAATTTTTAACTGTCCCAACTGTCCAACTGTCCCTCGACAAAATTTTATATATAATAAAACATAATTTTATTCGTTATAACGCTATGACGTAATACCGTTATAACGAAAAACCGATTCATCATGGAAAAGATAACCCTCGGGCGTAGCGGCCTCGTGGTGCCGCGCAACGGCTTCGGAGCCTTGCCCATCCAACGCATCAGCGAGGCCGACGCCGTGCGCCTCGTGCGCCGCGCCCTCGATGGCGGCATGTACTATTTCGACACCGCTCGCTTCTATACCGACAGCGAGGCCAAGCTCGGCGTCGCCCTCCAGGGCCACCGCAAGGAGGTCATCATCAGCACCAAGACCGGTGCCGTCACCGCCGACGCCTTCTGGCGCGACCTCGAGACCAGCCTCTCGCTCCTCAAGACCGACTATGTGGACCTCTACCAGTTCCATAATCCGGCCTTTTGTCCGAAACCTGGCGACGGCAGCGGCCTCTACGAGGCCATGGAAGAGGCCGTGCGCCAGGGCAAGGTGCTGCACATAGGCATCACCAACCACCGCCAGGGCGTGGCCCTCGAGGCCATCGAGAGCGGCCTCTACGAGACCTTGCAGTACCCCTTCAGCTACCTGGCTTCGGAGGCCGACCTCGACATCGTGGAGCGCACGCGGAAGGCCAACATGGGTTTCATAGCCATGAAAGGTCTCAGCGGCGGCCTCATCACCCATTCGGCCGTGGCCTACGCCTTCCTGGCGCAGTATTCCCATGTGGCGCCCATCTGGGGCATACAGAAAGAGAGCGAGCTCGACGAGTGGCTCTCCTATCAGGACAACCCGCCGCGCCTCACGCCCGAGATGCAGGAGGTGATAGACAAGGACCGCCGCGAGCTGAGTGGCGACTTCTGCCGCGGCTGCGGCTACTGCCAGCCCTGTCCCGCCGGCATCCAGATTCAGGACTGCAACCGCATGAGCCTCTTCCTCCGCCGCGCCCCCCACAGCGTCTACCTCACCGAGGAGTGGCTGCGCGAGATGGAGAAAATCGACGACTGCCTCCACTGCAACCAGTGCGTCAAGAAATGCCCCTACGGCCTCGACACCCCCAACCTCCTGGTGCGAAACAAAGAGGACTTTATGGATTTCTGGAAACGGAGAACTAGATAATCTAGACGTTCTAGAATGACTAAAATAATTAGCGTATAAAACCCCTACGAAAGCCCTACCAAGACCCTACCAACTC
>DECD01000047.1:51917-96536 GCA_002349055.1 Bacteroidales bacterium UBA2939
AGTTGGTAGGGTCTTGGTAGGGGGATGATAGGTAGATGTATGGCACTTGAACTAAAGCAGATAGCACATATTGAGACCCCGTTCAAGACGAAATTCGGGGTTCCGCGGCAGGCGGGGCTGATGGAGGCTCCCTGCCGGGTGGTTTTTGAACCCGATTTCCGGGTGGCGGAGGCGGTGCGCGGACTGGAGGAGTTCGACTATGTGTGGCTCCTTTGGGGGTTCCATTTGAATGGTCAAAAAGTCGAAAAGTCTAAAGGTCTAAAAGCCGAAGAATCATGGAGTCCCACTGTGCGGCCGCCGCGGCTGGGGGGCAACAAGAGGGTGGGGGTCTTCGCCACGCGGAGTCCCTACCGGCCCAACCCCGTGGGGCTGTCGTCGGTGAAGCTGCTGAAAGTCAGCATGGAGGTAGGACTTGGTCCCGTGCTCACCGTCAGCGGTGCCGACCTGGTGGACGGTACGCCCATCTACGACATCAAGCCCTATATCACCTATGCCGACAGCCACGCCGAGGCCCGCAGCGGTTTCGCCAGCGAGGCTCCGCAGGCGGTGCTGGAGGTGAAAGACCCGGAAGGCTGTCTGTTGAAGATGCCTGAGGACGAGGCTGATGTGCTGCGCCAGTCGTTGGCGCAGGACCCCCGTCCGCACTATCAGGACGACCCCGAGAGGGTCTATGCCATGCTCTTTGGTGACCACGAGGTGCGCTTCCGCGTGGAAGGAGGCGTGGCGGTGGTTGTGAGTGTTAAAAAGTGTTAATGGTGAAATTTTGCGACATTTTTGGTGTCTATACTAGTAGATGAGCGAGAAATACACACAACTGGTTCAGGACTGCCGACGACGCGACCGCAAAGCGATGCGTCAACTCTATGACTTGACGGCACCGATGGCTATGGGTGTGTGTATGCGCTACAGCCACGACCGCGACACCGCGCAAGACCTGATGCAGGAGGGCTATATAAAAGTGTATGAGAAGATTGGGAAGCTGAAGGAGCCGGAGAAGGTGATGTCGTGGGTGTACAGGGTGATGGTCAACGAGTGCATCAACCATTGCAAGCGGCAGGAGCCGCTGGAGCTGCTAGACGATGTGAGCGAGGAGCCTGCGGTATTCCAGATTGACCCCTTCGGGATGGAGGAAGTGGTGCTCACGTTGCAGCAGCTGCCGCCGCGCCAGCGGGCGGTGTTCAACATGCTGGAAGTCGAGGGGTTGACCGAGGAGGAGGTGGCCGAGCAGATGAAGACCCCGGTGACCAACGTGCGGACGATGATGGTGAGGGCGAAGAAACGGATGAAAGAATTGTTGACGAGATGATTCTTTTTCAAGAATTAGAGAATTTGAGATTAAGCGAAAAATATATGGCTATGAATTTGAAAGACTATAGAGTGCAGCCCGACGAGGGCCTGTTCGAACAGATAGAGAAGCGCCTGAAGGTGAGGCGCATGGTGCGCGTGGGTGGCGTCGTGGCCGTGGTGTGTGTGGTGCTGGTGGGTGTGCTGGTGGCCGTTCTGGGCAGCCGGGCAGCTGAAGAGCCGCAGACGGTGGTGGCCCAAGTAGCCGAGATGCCTGCCAACGTAGAAATGCAGCCTGCTACGTCTCCGAGCGAGACAAAGAAACCCGAAGCCAACCTTGGAGACGCGGCCTGCCGCATCTCTACAGATGGGACGATTGTGGCCACCGCCGTAGAGACGCAGCCTGCAGCGTCTCCGAGTGAGACAAAGAAACCCGATGCCAACCTGGGAGACGCGGCAGGCCGCATCTCTACAGATGGAACGATTGTGACCACCGCCGTAGAGACACGGCTTGCCGCGTCTCCGAGCGAGACAAAGAAACCCGATGCCAATCTTGGAGACGCGGCAGGCCGCGTCTCTACAGATGGAACGATTGCGGCCACTGCCGTAGAGACACGGCTCGCGGCGTCTCCAGAAACCGTGGCCGACAAGGCCGACCCGCCCACGCCGCCGGTGCATATCGATAACCTCATCTGGGCACCCAATGTCATTGTGCCGAACGGCGACGTGGACGAGAACCGGGTGTTTTCTGTGAAGATTACCTCCACCGTCACCGATTTCCATGTCTATATCTACAACCGCGGTGGCCGCCAGGTGTTTATGAGCACCGACCCCGACTTCAAGTGGGACGGCACCTATGATGGCAGTGCCATGCCGCAGGGAGCCTATGTGTGGGTTGCCAAATTCCGCGACAGTTCGGGCCGCGCACGGCAGGAAAAAGGCACGGTGACGCTGCTGAGATAAAGCAAAAAACTTCATTTTTAGTCCTTATCTTAACGTTAATTGCCGTTAATTACCCGTTAATTGTCCGTTGATTAAACCTCTGATAATTAACGATTAATTGACGGTGATTAACGTTTTTATGTTTATGTCAGGAAAAATGTGTAAATTTGCACCCGAAATAGCAGGGGTCTTTCTATCGCTGGGCAGCAATGCCGAGAGGAAAGTCCGGGCAGCACGAGCCACCATGCTTCCTAACGGGAAGGCATCCTTATGGGTGACAGCGAGCGCCACAGAAAAGAAACCGCTAGTAGGAGTGACTGAGTGTCTGAGTCACTAAGTGGCTGAGAAAAAAACTTAGACACTCAGCAACTTGTTTACCCAGTCACTCCTGGTAGCAAGGGTGAAAACGCGGGGTAAGAGCCCACGACGTGTCCCGGTGACGGGCGCGATGGCAAGCCTCATGGGCTGAAAGACCAAATAAACCGGCATTCTCGGGCAGGCTCGCCCGATTGCCTTCGGGCAGGTGCCGGCGGGTAGGTTGATGGAGACCGTCGGTGACGGCGGCCCTAGATTGATGATAGAACACGACAGAACCCGGCTTATGGGCCCCGCTATTTTGTTTGAAATTAAGAATTAAAAATTAAGAGTTAAGAATGAAAAATCGGTTTTATACAAGAAAGTTACTGTTGATGCACCGCGTCAGCCGATTCTTAATTCTTAATTTTTCATTCTTAATTCTGCTTGCAGGGTGTTCGGGAGAGTATATCGGGGTGCCGCGGGCCGAGGTGCTGAGTTACCAGACGGTTTCCACCTACGGCGGACTGCATGCCTTGGCAACCTCCTACGCCAAGAAGCTGAACGACGCCGTGGCTGCCGACACGCTGCATCCTGGCATGTATGCCGAATATGGCGTCACCCTGGCCCTGATGGGGCACACGGGCACCGCCTGCCGCATGCTTAACGCCGAGGTGAAGGCTTTCCCCGAGAGTCGCGGACTGGTGCAGCGCATCAAGCAGCGGCTGATGCCCGACATGCTGGGCGACACTCTGGCGGCCTTGCGCGACACCGCCAACCTTGCGCAACTGGCCAGCTGGGCCTACGACTCGCTGACGGCCCTGAAACCGTTGCCCTATGTGGCCCCAGTTATCGACAGTACCGACACCGCCTGGCTCAACAGGCAGACCCCCGTGGACTCGGTGAAGATACCCATCGAGCTTAGCGCCAACGAGAAACGTGAACTGCTGGAGCAGCAGCAAGCCGCAGAGGCACTGAGGAAGCAGGAGATAGCCGACTCGATTGCCGCCGCCAAGCAGGCCGCCATCGATGCCAAGAAACAGGCCAAGGCCGAACGGGAGCAGGCCAAGAAAGACAAGGAAAAGCTCCGCAAGGAGGAGAAGAAAGTCCGCGAGCAGCAGCGTGAAGAGGAACGCAAGCAGAAGGCCGCCCAGCGCGAGGAGGAGAAACGGCAGAAAGAGGCCGCCCGCGAAGCCGAGCGTAAGGCCCGCGAAGCAGAACGCAAAGCCCGAGAGGCTGAGAAAAAGAACAACAAGAAATGAAGAGGAACGCCATCATACTGTTGTCGATAGTGGCGATGCTGATGGCATCGTGCAAAAGCGAGAAGAAGCTCGAGTCGTACAGCGACATCTATCGCGAGCGGCCTAACGTCATCTATGTGGCGCCGCTCAACGACCTGTCGACCCGCCGCGCCCTGCGCACCCCCGAAGACTCGCTCTACAACATCTCGCTCAATATCGCCGCCCAGCAGCTGTTCCTCACCGCCACCGACCCGCTGGTGTTCAACGGCTACTATGTGCCTGGGCCGCTGGCATCGGCACAGATTGCCGCCACCGAATGGCGCACCGGCAAGCAGCTGCGCAACGACAGTATCGGCGACCTCAAGACCGACCTCGGCATCGACGCCGTGCTCTTCATCACCATCCACGGCTGGGCTTTCACCTCGAACAGCTGGACCGTGGAGGTGGAGTATGTGCTGCGCTCGACAGTCAAAGGCAACGAGTGGATGCATGTGTTGGTGAAAGCCAAGAAGATACTGCCCACCGACTTCAAGGGCAACCCTTTGCCGCTGCGCGACGACGAACTCTTCGCCCTGCAATACGGCTGCGACTTGGAAACTGCCCAGCGCTGCCGTCTGGTGGAGACGCTGAACAAGTACGTCCTCAAGGACCTGCCCGGTGGCAAGCGCTCCCGCGAGCACCGCACCGAACGATACATACGCTCGCATCCCGAGTATTTCAATTTTGTGATTCATCCCGACGGCAGCGTGCAGATGCAACAGACCGAGATGTTCACCGAGCTGACCGAAAAAGACGAATGACCGCTCCCCGAGATATGAAAATAGAAGTATCGCTCACGCCAGCCCTGTATCCCTATCGAACTATCAAAGAAAGCCATATCACCGTGGCCATCGACGTGCTGCGTGCCACCACGGCCGTCTGCGCCGCTTTCCGGGCGGGCTGTAGCGAAGTGGTGCCGCTGGACACGCTGGAGGGCCTGGAGCCTTACCGCGCCCAGGGCTACGGCATTGCCGCCGAGCGTGGCGGACGCAAGCTGCCGGGGTCGGACTACGGCAACTCGCCCACGGAATACATGAGCAAGGACATGAGCGGTGTGCGTCTGGCCTACAGCACCACCAATGGCACGGTGAGCATTCTGAAGGGTGCCGATGCCGAGTTGACTCTGGTGGGTGCTTTTGCCAACAGGGATGCATTGTGCGAGCGGCTGAAGGAAGAGGGTAGGGATGTGGTGCTTTTGTGCAGTGGCTGGCAGAACGACTTCTGCCTCGAGGATACGCTGGTGGCCGGAGCCATCATCGACCGGCTGGGCAGTCCCCACGGTGACGCGGCGAACATGGCGCTGGCATTGTGGAAGGCCGCCGAGGTAGACCCCTACGGCTACTGCCGCGATGCCTCGCATGTGCATAGGCTGCAAGGCTTCGGCCCTCAAGCCGTGGCCGACATTGAGTTTGCATTCAAGATGAACACTTGCCCTGTGGTGCCAGTGCTGAGAGATGGGAAATTGAAAATTGAGAATTGAAAATTATGAAGAGGTTGCTGGTCATAGTGATGATGGCGATGTGTGCCACGGTGCCTGCGAGGGCGCAGTGGGACACTGTGCTATGCCGATCCTCATTGTGCGAGAACATCACCATGACGGCTACTTCCACGGGATTGATAGGACTGGGACTGTTGGCAGCCTACCAGCCTGATGTCAACAACTGGGCTGTGCACCTCAGGGATGAGGTGATGTACCACAATCCGCCCAAGTTGCATTTCGACGACCAGTTGCAATACCTGACCGCTGTCACCCCTGCGGTGCTCAACCTCTGCGGAGTGAAAGGCCGTCACAACTTCAACCGACTTCTGCTGCTGGAAGGAGGAAGTTACCTATTGGGAACAGGTTGGCTCAACGCCTTCAAGTACGGTTTCGCCAAGGAGCGTCCCGACAGCTCGACCAAGAACAGTTTTCCCAGCGGACACACCTTCACGGCTTTTGTGGGAGCAGAAATCATTCGCCGCGAATATGGTAAGGAGTATCCGTGGTTGGCCGTGGCGGGCTATGCCGTGGCTACGCTGGTGGGCGTGATGCGCATCTACAACAACCGCCATTGGGCGGGCGACGTGCTGGCCGGTGCAGGACTGGGAATACTGAGTACCACGCTGGTGTATTGGGTGCTGGATTAAATTGAAATATAAAATTAGAAATATGAAACTTTTTAGTAATGTAAAAGGCGATTTGTTCGGCGGTGTGACCGCTGGCATTGTCGCGCTGCCGTTGGCGCTGGCCTTCGGCATTCAGGCCTTCTCGGGCGTCAGCGATCCGCAGGCAGCCTCCCTCGGTGCCTATGTGGGTCTCACGGGAGCCATGCTCCTTGGTTTCTTCGCCGCTTTGTTCGGCGGCACGCACAGCCAGATTAGCGGTCCCACGGGTCCCATGACGGTCATCACTGCCACGCTGGTTGCCGGTGCCTGGGCCTCCTCGGGCGGCTCGCTCTCCGAGGTGTTCGTCTCCATGGCCTTGGCTGCCATCTTCTGCGGCCTGTTCCAGATTCTCTTTGGCGTCATCAAGATTGGCAAGTATGTCCGCTACATCCCTTATCCCGTCCTGAGCGGATTCATGAGTGGTATCGGTGTCATCATCATCCTGCAACAGCTTTATCCCTTGGTGGGACAGAGCGGCAGCGGCTCGATGATTGACCAGCTTGCCGGACTGCCCGAAGCCTTCTCCCACACGAGCCTCACCGCCCTTCTGCTGGGATTGGGTACCGTGGCCATCATCTACCTCTTCCCGCTGATTACTAAGAAAGTGCCCTCGACGCTCGTGGCCCTTATCGTCATGACCGTGGTGTCGCTCTTTATCAATATGGACGGCGTAGCCATCATCGGCGAGATTCCGTCGGGCCTGCCCGTGCCGTTCTTCGCCAACAGCAACGTCACCCTCTCGGGCATCAACTGGGGTGCTGTCCTCATTGCCGCCATCATCCCTGGCCTCACCCTGGCGGGTCTTGGCAGCATCGACACGCTGCTCACCTCAGTGGTGGCAGACAATATCACCAAGACCAAGCACAACAGCAACCGCGAGCTGATAGGTCAGGGCATTGGCAACGCCGTGGCTGGCCTCTTCTGCGGACTGCCCGGTGCCGGTGCCACCATGCGTACCGTTGTCAACGTGAAGAGCGGTGGCCGCACGCAGCTCTCAGGCATGGTGCATGCGTTGTTGCTGCTGGCCATCCTGCTGGGTCTAGGCAGTGTGGTGAAGTACGTGCCGCTGTCGGTATTGGCCGGTATCCTGCTCACCGTGGGCTGGGGTATCATCGACTTCAAGGGCTTCAAGGATTTGGTCAAGATTCCGCGTGCCGACGCCGTGGTGCTCATCGTGGTTTTCCTTGTCACCGTCTTCGTCGACCTGCTCACCGCCGTGGGTATCGGCATGGTAATCGCCTGCGTGCTCTTCATGAAGCGTGCCTCCGACCTGGTGGAAGGCGGCTACAGCAGTCAGGAGATGACCAACTTCGACAAAGAAAGTCCGTGGTCAGATGAGGGTGGCATGCCCGACACCGTGGCTCACAAGATTTACATCCAGCGCCTGAACGGCCCCATTTTCTTTGGAACCATCAATAAATTCAAGGAGGTGATGCAGACAGTCCCGGCCGACGCCAAGATTGTTATCATCCGCATGCGGTTGGTAAGTTTCATGGACCAGAGTGGATTGTACGCCATGGAAGAGGCCATCAAGGACATCCAGGCGCGCGGAGCACAGGTCCTCATGACCATCATCCAGCCGCAGCCTTTGTACATGCTCACCAAGATGAACCTCATCCCCGACCTGGTCCCCGAGGAACACACCTTCAAGACCTTCGAGGATTGCACCGAATATTTAAAGAAACAATTAAATTAAAAAAAACATATTACTATGGGTCGCGCATTTGAATATCGCAAAGCAAGAAAACTGAAACGTTGGGGTCACATGGCCCGCACATTCACCAAGATTGGTAAAGAAATTGAACTAGCCGTCCTCGCCGGCGGTCCCGACCCCTCGAGCAACCTCCGCCTGCGCCTGCTGATGCAGACCGCCAAGAGCGAGTCGATGCCCAAGGAGAACGTGGAACGCGCCATCAAGCGTGCCACCGAGAAGGACAAATCGGCCTACAAAGAGGTCGTCTATGACGGCAAAGGCCCCCACGGTGTCGCTATCGTGGTGGAGACTGCCACCGACAACCCCACGCGCACCGTTGCCAACCTCCGTGCCGCCTTCGTGCGCGGCAAGGGCGAACTGGGCACCATGGGCATGAACGACTTCCTCTTCGAGCGCAAGTGCTCGTTTGTCGTGGCCTGGCGCGACGACATCGACATGGATGAGCTGGAGCTCGAACTCATCGACTGTGACATCGACGAGGTGTTCCGCGACGAGGACGAAATCCTCATCTACGCCGACTTCGCCAACTATGGCCCCATCTCAAAATTCCTCGAAGACAAAGGACTTGAAATCAAGAGCTTCAAGTTTGAGCGCATCCCGCTGACAGTGCGTGAACTCTCGGACGAGGAGCAGGAGGATGTCAACGGCCTGCTGGAGCGTCTGGAGAACGACGACGACGTGGTGAACGTGTTCCACAATATGGCTTGAAATGGTTAAAAATAAACTTTTTGAAAATTTTTGATTGTTAATTGCAAAATTATTCGTATTTTTGCACTCGATTTTATAGTCATAAAGAGAAACAAAAAGTATATATCAATATGAAAGTTAGAACTATCATTCAGATCGTGCTGGCCGTCGTTATTGTCGGTCTGGCCTATTTGGTTTACAACAGCATCCAGAAACCCATGCGTTTCGCCGACGAGTATACCCACCGTCGCGACGCTTGTGCTGAGAAACTGAAATCCATCCGTACCCTCGAGGAAGCCTACAAACTTACTTACGGTAAGTACACCGGCAGTTTCGACACACTCGTCAATCGTCTGATGACTGAGGATAGCATGAAGGTGGTCAGCAAGCAGATCAACCGTGACCGTATCCCCGCTGATGTCGACATCAATGAGGTTCCCGAGAGCGAGGCCGTCAAGAATGGCTGGATTACCCGTGGCGAGGTGTTTGTGAACCCCATCGCCAAGCTCCGAGAGGATGGTAAACTGCCCATCATCGATGCCGCCACTGGTAAGAAACGCCAGCTCACCGACGAGGAAATCAAGAACCTCCGCTTCGTTCCTTATCCCAAGGGCGAGAAAAACGAGTTCGAACTCCAGGCCGGCCAGATTGAGAAGAGCGGCTTCATGGTGGCTGTCTTTGAATGCAAGGTGCCCCTCGAGGTACTGCTGAAAGACCTGGATGAGCAGCTTGTCGTCAACAAGATTGCTGAAATCCACGAAGTCAAAGACCGCTATGCCGGTTGGAAAGTTGGCGACATGACTCAGGCTGTCACCGATGGTAACTTTGAATAATTATTAATATGTATCGCTGCAAAACTCTGATAGTTACCGAGAAAGAGTTTGCTTCAAGCGAAAAAAGATTATCCATTTGCCTTCGGTCAAATGGATTTTCTTTTTCGGAAGTGACCCTCTCGGGCGTGCTCCTTACTTTCGGCGAGGCCGAGGGGGTGCATGCCTCCTCGATGACTGGTGTCATGGCCGATGTCAAGGCCTTCTTCGCCTCGGTGGGCATCCGTCCGCTGGGCTATGCCTCGATGGAACTGATTGTGTTGAGCGACGAGAATGTCTGGGTACCCGACGAGCTTTATACCCCGTCCGCCAACCGCCAGTACCTGAAGTTGGTGGGCAGCACTGCCGCCACCGTCATGGCCACGCCCTGCAAGGCTCTGGCCTCCACGGCGGTCTATGTGGCTTCCGACTCGCTGGCCACGGCCTTCAAAGTGGCTCTGCCCGGCCTCTCGGTAGTCAATCAGCATGTCAAACTGGCCACTTTGGGCTTTGAGCGCCGCAGCGAAAATCATCCTGTACTGGTAACCCACTGGCGCGAGGGTGTCATCGACTTCGCCGCCTTCCGCGATGGACGCTACATCTTCGGCAACACCGTGCGCTTCGCCTCCGACAGCGAGGCGCAGTTCCACACCGTCGAGGTGCTGAAGAGCTTCGGCCTCGAGAACGCCGACACCGAGATGCTGATGTGCGGCGAGGTGAGCCGCGAACGCTTCGCCTTGTTGCGCCCCTACTTCCCCATGGCGTCGCTTTACACCGGCAGTCACACCACCTTCCTCAATCCCGCTTTCAAGACGTTGCATACCTATAAGAACGCCCTGATATTATGAGAATCATCTCCGGTACACTCAAAGGTCGTCGACTCAATCCGCCTGCCAACTTGCCCGTACGCCCCACCACCGACATGGCGCGCGAGGGTCTCTTCAACATCCTCAACAACTATGTCGACTATGAAGACTGCTCGGTGATGGACCTCTTCTCCGGCACCGGGGCCGTGGCGGTGGAGTTCATCTCGCGCGGAGTGCGCGAGGTCACGTCCATCGACATCAACAACGCTTGCACAGAGTATATCAAGAGCGAGGCTTCGAGACTCAACCTGAGAAACTTGCATGTGGTGCGTGCCGATGTCTTCGACCTCCTGAAGCGTGCCACCAGAAAATTTGACATTGTCTTTGCCGACCCGCCATACGCTATCGAGGGGCTGGACAAACTGCCCGACCTCGTCTTTGAGCATCAGGTGCTCACCGACGACGGCATCTTCATCCTCGAGCATCCTCGCGAGTACGATTTCGCCGAGCATCCCCATTTCTGGCAGCACCGCAACTACGGCAAGGTCAACTTCACCTTCTTCGCAAATAAATTAGATGAATAGTATATGAACGCAATCGTTAAAACAAACTTCAATTTCCCGAAGCAGAAAAGCCTCTATGTGGGCAAAGTTCGCGATGTGTACAACATCGACGACAAGTATATGGCCATGGTGGTCAGCGACCGCATCTCGGCCTTCGACGTTGTTTTGCCGAAAGGCATCCCCTACAAGGGCCAGGTCCTGAACCAGATTGCCGCCAAGTTCCTCGACGCCACCGCCGACATCCTGCCCAACTGGAAACTCGCCACCCCCGACCCCATGGTCACCGTGGGTCTCAAGTGCGAGGGCTTCCGAGTGGAGATGATTGTCCGCGGCTACCTCGCAGGTAGTGCCTGGCGCGAGTACAAGGCCGGTGCCCGCACCCTTTGCGACGTGCAGCTGCCCGAGGGCATGGTTGAAAATCAGAAGTTTCCCACGCCCATCGTCACCCCCACCACCAAGGCCGACGAAGGCCACGACGAGAATATCAGCCGCGAAGAAATTATCCGCACGGGTCTTGTCAGCAAGGAGGACTACGACCAACTGGAGCGTTATGCCCTCGCCCTCTTCCAGCGCGGCACCGAGATGGCCGCCCAGAAGGGCCTCATCCTGGTCGACACCAAGTATGAGTTCGGCAAGCGCGATGGAAAAATCTATCTCATCGACGAAATACACACTCCCGACAGCAGCCGCTACTTCTATGCCGACGGCTACGAGGAACGCCTTGCCAAGGGCGAGCACCAGCGTCAGCTCAGTAAGGAGTTCGTCCGTGAGTGGCTCATGGACAACGGCTTCCAGGGTAAGGAAGGCCAGAAGGTACCCGAGATGACCGAGGAAATCGTCAACTCCATCTCCGACCGCTACATTGAGCTCTACGAGCACATCACGGGCGAAAAATTCCAGAAAGCCGACGACTGCGCCGACGTCGCCGCCCGCATCGAGAAAAACGTCACCAACTATCTTGCCACCCTCTGATGGAGATAGAACGGAAATATCTTGTAAACTCTTTTCCAGGGGATTTTGATACTTATCCTCATGTAGAGATTGAACAAGGTTACCTATGCACATCGCCCACCCTGCGCATCCGCAGGATGGGCGATTTTTTTATTCTCACCGTCAAGGAGAAGGTACGTTCCGCCACCTCCGCCATCGTCAACCGCGAGGAGGAGTTCGCTATGTCGCCCGACTCCTACGCCCGCTTGAAAGCCAAGTGCGACGGCAACATGGTGGAGAAGACCCGCTACCGCATCCCCGTCGGTGACTATACTGCCGAGCTCGACATCTTCCACGGACGTCACGAAGGTCTCCGTCTCGTCGAAGTGGAGTTTCCTTCCGTCGAGGCCGCCGATGCCTTCGTTCCCCCAGCCTGGTTCGGACAGGATGTCAGCGAAGACCCCCGCTACCGCAACAGCCACCTCGCCCATAACTCTTAACTATTAACTATTATCTAACTTGAAAAAGATTCCCCATACCTTTACCATCGTCTTCGCCCTCATTGTGTTGGCGGCGGTCATGACGTGGTTTATCCCAGCTGGCGAATTCCTCCGCGAGACCGTGGGTGGTCGCGAGGTGGTGGTCAGCGACTCGTTCCACTTTGTCGACCGTGCCCCGCAGACCTGGCAGGTCTTCTCGGCGCTCTTCAACGGCTTCGTCGACAAGGCCGACATTATCATCTTCATCCTGATGGTCGGCGGTGCTTTCTGGATTCTTAACAACAGCCACGCCATCGACGTGGGGGTCATGTCGTTCCTGCGCCGTATCAGGCGTTTGAGTCGCTACAAGTTGATACGCAAGTTGGGGGTCGAAAACATCATCATCACGCTGGTAATGATCATGTTCAGCCTCTTTGGAGCCATCTTCGGCATGAGCGAGGAGACCATCGCTTTTGTCGTTGTCTTCATCCCGCTGGCCATCCAGATGGGCTACGACTCCATCGTGGGCGTCTGCATGTGCTATGTCGCTGCCCATGTGGGCTTTGCGGGTGCCATGCTCAACCCCTTCACCATCGGCATTGCCCAGGGCATCGCCGACCTGCCGCTCTTCTCGGGCCTCGAGTACAGGGTCTTCTGCTGGGCTGTATTGACTGTTGTCGGCATCACCTTCGTGCTTTGGTACGCCCACAGGGTGAAGGCCAAGCCCGAGCGCAGCCCCGTCCACAAGCTCGACGACTACTGGCGCCAGCGTGTGGAATCCTCCGCCCAGTCGACCCTCACCGTCCGTCAGGGCATCATCCTTGTCATCCTCCTGCTCACCATCGTCGCCCTGGTGGTGGGTGTGCTGGAATTTGGCTGGTACATCGCCGAGATTTCGGCCCTCTTCCTCGCCATGGGCATCGTCAGCGGCATTGTGGATAAGCAGGGTGCCGACGACATCGCCAAGCTTTTCCTTGCCGGCTGCAAGGACATCCTCTCCGCCGCCCTGGTGGTGGGACTTGCCAGCGGCATCATCTTCATCCTCAAGGACGGCCACATCATCGACACCATCCTCTACGGCCTCACACGTTCGCTTTCGCAGCTGGGCGAGGTGGCCTCGCTCGGTGTGATGTATGTCTTCCAGACCTTGCTCAACATCGTCATGCCCAGTGGCTCGGCCAAGGCGGCCCTCACCATGCCTATCATGGCGCAGTTCGCCGACCTGATGGATATCTCGCGCCAAACCACCGTCCTGGCCTTCCAATTCGGCGACGGTTTCACCAACATGCTGACTCCCACCAGCGGTGTCCTCATCGGTGTCCTCGGTATCGCCCGCATCCCCTACGGCACCTGGCTCAAGTGGGCCTGGCGTTTCATTCTCGCTCTCATACTCCTCGGATTCCTCCTCATGCTGCCCACCCTCTGGCTCAACCTGCCAGGGTTCTAAAAAAAAAAATTGCAACCCCATGTAAGATTTGCTGTCGTTTTTGCGTATTATATTGGCGTATGGCACATGATAACACACGACACGAAGCGTACGGCATCTTTATGCAGCGACACCGCGAGGCGGTGTGGCGCGTCTGCTGGCGCTACGCCAAAGGCGACCGTGCGCGGTGCGAGAATATGGTGCAGGAGGTGTGGATTGCGCTGTGGCTGAGGTTCGACGAACTGAAGACCGACGTCACGGAATGGGAGCAGCGGGCATGGGTGAAGCGCATCACGCGATCGGTACTGGTAGACCTCTACCGCCGCTCGGAGCCTGAACCAGAAAAGCTCACACCGGCACTGATCAACATCCTGCCGGACGCCAGCGTGGACTACGCAGAGAGCATCGACGACCTAATGGTGTCGCTCACCGACGACGAGGAACGGATGATGCGGATGCGTCTCGAGGGCTACGACGCGCAGGAGATTGCTGACGAGTTTAAAATGGAGCGCAACGCCGTTTATGTGCGCATCAACAGAATAATCAATAAATTACGGAAGCGTTATGGAGCAGGACTATAAAGAACAGTTGAGGATGATGACCGAGGGATTGGGCGAGTGGATGGACCGCCGCGAGCGCGAGCAGCGCCGCCGTCGCCGCTGGACACACATAGCGTTGGGCGTGCTGGCTGTCGCCGCTGCCGTGCTGCTACAGATCTTTCTTCCTTGGCGCCACGAGACAGTGAAGTATATCTACGTCAACGATACGGCACGGTCAACCGTGATTGCCCCTGACACAGCGGCTCCACAACCCACCGGCATTCACCTCGGCGGCGGCAATGAGGATGAGTGGGGCAGCATCGACATCAACGAGAATGGAATCCGCATCAGCGGTGGCGACGACGGGGAGAATGTAAACATTGAGATTAATGCCGGTGGCGTGCACATCAACGGCAAAGGTATTAGTAAATAAGGTATTTATAAAAAAAACGCCTCCGTTGTAAGATTCGGAGGCGTTTTTGCGTATTATATAGGTAAACGGACAACCATGATGAAAAGAATTCTGTTTACCCTTGCGCTCGTTTTTCTGGGAGCGAACACATTCGCCCAAACCATTGCCGGCCGTCTGGTCGACGACAGCGGGCAACCTGTTGCCTACGCCAACGTGGCACTCTATGCCGACACGGTGCTTCAAACAGGCACCACCACCGGCGAGGATGGCGCGTTCAACATCCCCTGCGGCGACGGCACCTACCGTCTCGTGGCCTCGTATGTGGGATACGAGAGACTCAGCGTCCGCTGCCAGGCGGGCGACCTCGGCACGCTGACCATGAGCGTCCTCCAGCTGCAGGAGGTGGAGGTCACCGCCAGCCGTACCACCGAGGAGGTAGACCGCTTCGTTGTCTTGCCTAAACCAGAGGAGGTCGAGGCCGCAGGACGCACATTGGTGCTACTCGACATGCTCGGTCTGCCAGGCCTGAAGGTCGACGTGGCGCTGCAGACCATCACCGTCGACGGCGGTGCGGTCATCCTTCAAGTCAACGGCAAGGAGGTTCCCGTGGCTCGGCTGGCCAACCTGAGGGCCGAGCAAGTTAAGCGTGTGGAATACAGCAATAACCCCGGCACCCGCTACCTCGACCGTGGCGCGTCGGGTGTCATCAATATCATATTGAAAGAGCGCGAGGACGGCGGCAGCGTCGTGGCGCAGGGGAATACTGCTCTCACCACAGGCTTTGTCGACGGCTACCTGCTCGGCTCCTACCACAAAGGCAAGAGCGAGTTTGTGCTGGAATACACCCTGGGCTACCGCAATTACGGCAACGTTCCCTACGAACTGGAGGACAGCTACCTCGACGCGTCCCGCACCGTCACGCGCAGCCAGCGCACCAACATGCCGTTCTGGTACATCACCCATACGCTCAACGCCGAGTATACCTACCAGCACGACGACAGCACGATGTTCGTGGCTTCCGTACAGGACGACTTCTTCACCAAGACCCTCGACGCCACGGGGTCGATGACCGAAACAGACAACGGCGCTACCACCAATCTGTCGGTACGACAACACAGCTATTCAAAGGATAACCTTCCCAAACTCGACCTGTTCTACACTCACAAAATGCCTCACGGCCAGAAAGTGGAACTGAACGTGGTGGGCGAGTACGCCACCGACCGCTACGACAACACGCTCACCTACACCAGCGGCACCTACGCCACCACCGTCGACGGGCACGGCTACGCCCTCAGTGGCGAGGGTGTCTACAGCAAGCAATTCGCCAAGGTGGAACTGCGCACTGGCCTCCAATATCAGCACAACTTCGCCGAGAACGAGTACACGCTCTACGGCACCACCACCAGCATGACCAAGGACAACGCCTACCTGTATGCCGAGGTGCAAGGCATGATTGGACAGAAGGTCGGCTACTCCGTCGGTACGGGTGCCAAGTTGTTCAACGTCAGCGACGGCGAGAACAGCCAGCTCTATCTCCGCAACCTCAGCACCGCCCGCCTGCAATGGCGCATCAACCCCCAGTGGTCGCTCACCGCCACCTCACAATTCACGCCCAACCTGCCGTCACTCTCCGCACTCTCGCCAGTTTTTCAGCAAACCGACGATGTGGAAGGACAGCAGGGAAACCCCGACCTCAAACCTAGCGAATTCTGGCTCAATCGATTGAGACTGCGCTGGGCGCATCCCGAAGGCTGGTACATCAACGCCTCTACTGGCTATGGGCGCTGGTTCCATCCCATGGTGCAGACCTACGCTTACGACCCATCGCGCGACCTCTTTATCCGTACCCTGCAGAACGCCGACCGTTGGCAAGTCCTCTTCGCCAATGCACAGATGGGAGTACAGGGACTATGGCAGTGCCTCAACCTCTCGCTCTTCTGGGACTACGGCCACTACACTACCGAGGGCGAGAACTTCTCTCACACCCGCGACAACTTCACCGCCACCCTCAACGCCCAGTACTATTGGAAGAGCCTCGTGGTGGGCGCCAGCTTCACGCTCCTGCCTGAGTGGCAACTCTACGGCGAGGACTATTCCATGAGCGAGATGGCGCAGAGCCTTTATGTCCAGTATCGTTGGAAAAGCCTCACCGCTTTGCTTATATGGCACTGTCCCTTCAATCCCGACGGCTACCGCTACGAGACCCTCGGCCTCAGCGCCGTGCATCCCTACCGTCACACCAACTGGACCGCCAACAACGGCAACATGCTCGTCCTCGGCCTCACCTGGCAGATGGACTTCGGCAAGCAGTACCACAAAGGCATGGAGAAAACCCTTCAGAACGGCGGCTACGACAACGGAATGGTCAGATGATGATTGTCTCCAGAGATTTTTTATTGTGGTTTCTGATTTTTTTTGTATTTTTACAGATTGATTTTTGCAACTATATAAAAGGCTTGAACTATGCAAATAATTGACCATCCGACAGACAGCCACCACATTATGACCCGCTTATCAAAACCGCTGCTGCTTGCCAGCATAATTTTCATTTTTCATTTTTCAATTCGGCAACGGCGCAAGACAGCAGTTATGCTCGCCCTCATCCTCCTCGGCTTCCTCCTCATGCTGCCCACCCTCTGGCTCAACCTGCCGGGATTTTGACTAGGACCAATTACTCGAAGCTGACGCAGTACATTGTTTGAATGTTAAGATTTTTTGGACAAATGTTAATTTCTCGGAGTTGACTCGGAGTTGACTCGGAGTTGACACAGAGTTGACTCTTTCTTTAACACGAATTATCGTATTATTAGTCGTTAATTAGATCCACAGCATTTTGCTCTACTATGGTCGCAATCTGATAATCTGCTTTTTAGCTGAACTTCGAGAGAATTGGGCGTTTCAGTTTCAGTTGTTTCAGTTGTTTTTTGAAGGGTGTCTTTTTTCTTCTTTTTTAGTTATTCTATATATAATATTTATTATTAGATAGTTATATGATATAGAGGAAAAGATAGAAAAACAACCGACCTTCAAATTTCGAACTGAAACTGAAACAACTGAAACGCTGGGTCGTTATCCACCGGTAGCAAAGTTTTTTTTGTGGATTGGAATTTTATTCGTAATTTTGCAGTTTGAAAGCCCATAGGAAACAACTATTGCTGTAGTGATTAAGATTTAAACAAATAGAAACATGTAAAAAAGATAAAGCAATCATATTGAGCTGAACGCTCTTGTTCGTGCATTGTAAAGTCTGGAACACTTACTTTGGATTTATATAGATATGAAACGAATTATTGTTCTATTCTGCTTGATAGCTCCGTTAACTATTCAAGCTCAAACAAAAGTCACAATGGATTCTCTTATCAAAGAGGTTCAAATTTTGAGGCAGGAACTCAATGAGGCAGACTCAATAAACAAATTATTATTGGATGGCATCTATAGGAATATCGCCAAACCAAGATACAAAATGTATCAGACTGAGAATATGTATAATCTTTTAAAGTTGGATACAAGAATAGGTAGAGTGTGGATGGTTCAGTACGGTATGAAGGATGTTAAAGCACAAGTGGCTTCAATTAACTATTGGGGGCGTGTTTCTGAATCGGAAGGATGGGACGGAAGATTTGAACTTTATCCAACAAAGAATGTATATAATTTTATCATGCTGGATACAGGAACAGGAGATACTTATCAGGTTCAATGGGATACAGACCCAAGTTATAGATTTGTTGTTCCAATAGAATAGGGAATAAATTGAAATGAAAGTCAGTTATAGCATATATCCAATTCTTGAGTTCCTCAATAAGGATAACCTTCCTAAATACAACAAAGGAGAAATAAAATTGAGAGGGGAGGATATTGCATTATGGCAAACAGACCCTGATGCCGTAAAGACGGTGCGGTATACAATAAATGAAATGTACCAAGGATACATTGTTGATAGATGCGGGCAAAATGTCTATATATTGATGCCAAAGTTTCAAGAAGCTATATCAAAGAGTGGCAATGTGTTCAAGAATATTGCGAGAGGTGTGCAGTTGGAAAAGTTGTTTGAGGACTGCTGCATTTTTGCAGGTGAGATGGTTTATGTTTGTTACAAACTGACCAACGATACCTACCTTGGATACACGTTCAACACCGCAGAACGACCGAACAACTACATGGTCGCCATCTACTATCAAGGCAAGGGTGACGGCAAAAAGGAACGGCATATTGTGTATCTCGGCACACTGGTCTTTAGTAAAGAAGACGACAAAGCCTACCGGATAGAAATATCTCTGATGTCGACATGGATGGGGTTATATGCTGTCGATTACAGAGACAACGAACAGTTGATTGATGCCCTGCTCGCAGTTCTGATGTTCAAACATTATGCTAAGGTTGAACTTGACATAATCCCAGGTCATGAGAGAAAAATGAGCATGGTGGCAAATGAAAAAGTTGTTAACGAGACCCCCAATGGTGTACATATCATGGATAGCAGTTGGTATACGACCATCTATCGCACTGAGGGCTACGATGTGAGAGGACATATAAGATACTATAAAGTGTATGATACAATTGCATATGTTCACCCACACAAGCGAAAAGGATATATCCGACGAGCAAAAATTCTTGACGACCCAACAGCAGAACCGGATACATCAGAACATGATATAAAATTAAACGCATTAGAGAATGGGGTAACAGTTAACTAATGATAATTATTTATGTAAGGCATATCTTTTCCTCCGAGAGATATGCTTTTTTTTATGCCCACGGGAATTCACTTTTCAAAAAGTGAAAAATAATGCATAATTCACTTTTGCAAAAGTGAAAATTTGTGTATTTTTGCATTCTGAATTATGTAACGATAGAAAGACTTGTATTATGCAAATAATTGACCATCCGACAAACAGAGAGAAAAAGGTGGAGTATCAACACAAGGATTTGGCCGCTGGTAGGTGGGCACAGATGTCGCTGGCCGAGCAGATGCTCAACATTGGCAGTGAGGTGTCTCGCGCCAACCGCTGGCGCTGCAAGGGTAATGAGGAACAATGCCACCGTGCCGCCGACCGTGCACTTGAACTGATGTCTTTGACTATCGATGCAAACACGAGCCGTCCGGGCCTGAAGGAACTGTGCCGACTCTATGAGGTGATGGCCGACTACTATTATGGGGACAATGTATACCAGACTGATCCCCAGAAACTACAGCACGACTTCGACATCTTCTATTACGCAAAAAAATAATCACGCACAAATATGTCACGCATATCAAAACTACTGCTGGTTGTCAGCTTATCTTTCACCTTTTACCTCTCACCTTTCACCTTGAAAGCGCAAGATAGCGCCTATGTGCGGAGGGTGATTCGCGACCTCAGCTCGCCGGAGATGTTCGGGCGGGGGATGCAGAATAGGGGAGACTCCATTGCGGCGGACTATGTGCGCAACGAATTGAGGAACAACGGCGTGAAGCCGCTTCCAGGAGTGAGCGTCGGGGCTCGCGGCATCGGCGTGAAGGACGAGTACTTCCAGTATTTCCGCTTTCCCAACACCACCACATGGCCGCCCATCGTCAAGGCTGGCTACCGCTCGCAGAACGTCTGCGGATACATCCCCGGCGAGACTGACTCGATGATTGTCTTCACGGCTCACTATGAGCATCTTGGCATGCACGACGACACCATCTTCTATGGTGCCCACGACAACGCCAGCGGCACCGCCGCCGTCCTCGACATCGCCCGCATGTGCAATCAGCAGCGCGGCCGCTACACCTACGTCTTCCTCTTCTTCGGCGGCGAGGAGAGCGGCCTCATCGGCAGTGGCTATTTCGCCGACGTGCCACTCATCAAGATGAACAAAGTCAAGTTGTTGGTTAATATCGACCTCTTCTGCGGCGGCGATGAGGGTCTGATGGTGGTCAACGCCAACGCCAAGGAGACCAAGCCCTATGTCGACCTGCTGGAGCAGCTGAACGAGCAGCGCCACTACGCCGCCAAGATTGGCCGACGCGACAATGCGCGCAACAGCGACCACTACTACCTCAGTCAGGAATGCCCAGCCATCTTCATCTACACCCTCGGCGGTCCTTTCGGCGGCTATCACAGTCCCGAGGACACTTGCGAGGGCTGTGGATTAGGCAATTACATGAACTTCATGACCCTGTTGAAGAGCTTTCTTGAACACCTCTAGACGCGGAGACGCGGCAGGCCGGGGAGGGAGACGCGGCAGGCCGCGTCTCTACAAAATGGGTCGAAAACGGCTTTCGGTATGCTTGCGTACAAATACCTATAAACCAGTTACCAACGCCTTACCATCTTCTCACCAACTCCTACCACGGTAGGAGTTGGTAGGGTGTTGGTAGGGGGATGACAGGGTGATGGTAGGTGGTTCGAGGCTACCATATATTTATAATAAAAAAATAATTTATTGCGGAATGTCATTTTTTTTTCGTACATTTGCATTTTCCATTCTTCGGGATGGAGCATACAATTAACTGAAAACAAAGAAAATAGAATAGAATGAGAAAACTAGCTGTTGTTGCTTTCGGGGGAAATGCTCTCCTGCGAAGCGGCCAGAAAGGCACTTATCGCGAGCAGATTGAGAATGTGGAGAACACCTGTGAGAGTCTCTGCGCCCTGCTCAAGCGCAACTATAACATCGTTATCGGCCACGGCAACGGCCCGCAGGTGGGCAACGTGATGTTGCAACACGAGGCTGGCAAACTCACTGGCGTCGAGGCCATGCCCATGGACTTCTGCGTCGCCGAGACGCAGGGCTCCATTGCCTACCTCATCGAGATGGGTCTGCGCAACGTGATGGCCCGCAACGACATCCAGCGCGATGTCGTCACCCTCGTCACCCAGGTGGCCGTCAACAAGCTCGACCCCATGTTCCAGAACCCCACCAAGCCTGTCGGCCCCTACTACACCAAAGAGCAGGCCGAGCAGTTTGCCGCCGAGACGGGTGCCAAGTACAAGGAAGACCCCAAGGGTAACGGTTGGCGCAAGGTGGTGGCTTCTCCCAAGCCCGTGCGCATCAACAATATCAAGATTGTGAAGCAACTGGCTACCGCCGGCAACATTGTCGTCACCGTGGGTGGCGGCGGAATCCCCGTGGTGGAGGAGAGCGACTACGTGCGTGGTGTCGAGGCCGTTATCGACAAAGACCTTGCCAGCGCCCTCTGCGCCGTAGAGATTGGCGCCGACGAGTTCTACATCCTCACCGACGTGCCCAAAGTCTACATCAACTTCCGCAAGGAGAACGAGCAGGCGCTGGACACCATCACCGTGGCCCAGGCCAAGCAGTACCTTGAAGAGGGACAGTTTGCCGAAGGCTCGATGGCTCCCAAGGTGAGGGCTGCCATCATGTTCGTCGAGCATGGCGGCAAGGAGTGCATCATCACCGAGGCCGGCCAGCTGGACAACCCCAGCTGCGGAACAAGAATTGTTCGCTAGGAAAGCCTAGGGGGTTCTAGGAAAACCTAGGGAATCCTAGGAAGACCTAGGAGATCCTAGATAAACTAGATGAAAAAGAATAAACAATAAAAACAATCAAACAATAAAAATTATGGCTTACAATTTAAGAAACCGCAATTTCCTGAAAATCCTCGACTTTTCGCCGAAGGAGCTCAACTATCTGC
The DNA here is from genome assembly GCA_002349055.1 of Bacteroidales bacterium UBA2939. Classification (GTDB taxonomy): domain Bacteria; phylum Bacteroidota; class Bacteroidia; order Bacteroidales; family P3; genus Colimorpha. The sequence continues at coordinate 73,849 of DECD01000047.1, forward strand.
TTGACCTGGCCCGCGACCTGAAGCGCGCCAAGTATGCCGGCTGCGAGCAGCCCCGTCTGAAAGGCAAGAACATTGCCCTTATCTTCGAGAAGACCTCGACCCGCACCCGCTGCGCTTTTGAGGTTGGTGCACACGACCAGGGTGCCCATGTGACCTATCTCGGTCCCACCGGCAGCCAGATTGGCATCAAGGAGAGCATGAAAGACACCGCCCGCGTGCTGGGTCGCATGTTCGACGGCATCGAGTACCGTGGCTTCGACCAGGCCACCGTCGAGGAGCTGGCCAAATACGCCGGCGTTCCCGTGTGGAACGGTCTTACCGCCGAGGCTCACCCCACCCAGATTCTGGCCGACTTCCTCACCATCCAGGAGCACACTGACAAGCCCCTCAACCAGGTGAAGTTTGCCTACATTGGCGATGCCCGCTACAACATGGGTAACAGCCTGATGGTCGGCGGCGTGAAGATGGGCATGGACATCCGTATCATCGCCCCCAAGAAACTTCAGCCCGCCAAGGACCTGGTCAAACAGTGCCAGGAAATTGCCAAGGAGACTGGTGCCAAGCTCACCGTCACCGACGACGTCGAGAAAGGCGTGAAGGACCTCGACTTCATCTACACCGACATCTGGGTGTCGATGGGCGAGCCCGACAGCGTGTGGAAAGAGCGCATCAAGATGCTGATGCCCTACCAGGTCAACGCTGCCCTGATGAAGAAGACCGGCAACCCGAAGTGCAAGTTCATGCACTGCCTGCCCGCCTACCACAACCTGGAGACCAAGGCCGGCCGCGACGTGAACGAGAAGTTCGGCCTGAACGGCATCGAGGTGACCGAGGAGGTCTTCGAGAGCGAGAACAGCATCGTCTTCGACGAGGCTGAGAACCGCATGCACACCATCAAGGCCGTCATGGTTGCCACTCTTGGTGACTAATTATTTTTGAAATTAGGAATTAGGAATTAGGAATTAGGCGTGGGTACTCCCGCTGTCCTAAATTCCTAATTCCTAATTTTTAATTCCCAATTATTACAACTATGTGGTTTACTAACTTACTGACAAGCGGTGGCGTTGGCACGACGGTGCTGATGCTCTCCGTCTCTATCTTTGCTGGCTTGCTGTTGGGCAAGTTCAAAATCAAGGGCGTCACCCTCGGCATCACGTGGGTACTCTTCGTGGGCATCCTCATCAGTGCCCTGGGCGTTAGCTGCAATGGCGAAATGCTCCACATCATTAAGGAGTTCGGCCTAATCCTCTTCGTCACCGCCGTAGGTATGCAGGTGGGACCGGGATTCTTCAAGAGTTTTAAGAAAGGCGGCCTCGCCATGAACGGCATGGCCTTGGTCAATGTCGCGCTGGGTGTGCTGATTACCATCATCATTTCCAAGCTGGCCGACCAGAACCTGACTGATATGGCGGGTGTCTACACTGGCGCCGTCACCAATACCCCGGGTTTGTCGGCCGCCCAGCAGACGGCCAACGACCTGAACCTCGCCGGTGCTGCCGACCAGATGGCCAGTGGCTATGCCGTGGCCTATCCTTTGGCCGTGGTGGGCATGATTATGACCTGCCTGCTGCTGCGTCCGCTCTGCCGCATCGACCTGAAGAAAGAACCCGTGAGTGACGAGGGGCTCGAGCCCAAGGCCGAGAAGAAGGCCACGCCGACCTCGCTGCGTCACAAGGTGAACCTCATCCCCATCTTCGTCATCATTGCCCTCGGCATTGTGCTGGGTTCGTTGCCGATACCCGTCGGCATGTCGGCCCCGGTGAAGCTGGGTCTGGCTGGTGGTCCCCTGGTGGTGTCGCTCATCGGCAGCTGGCTGGGCGTGAAGAAAGGCTGGTTCACCCAGGAGTTCACCGACAGCCACGGTGTGTGGATGCTGCGTGAAGTGGGCATTGCCCTGTTCCTCGCCGGAGTGGGATTGAGCGCCGGCGGCAGTTTCCTCGCCACCATACAGGCCGGCGGCTACATGTGGATTGTCTATGGTGTCATCATCACCGTCATCCCGCCGATTTTGGTCGGACTTTTCGGCCGTTTGGTGCTGAAGATGAACTACTACACGTTGATGGGCTTCATCGGCGGCAGCCACACCGACCCGCCGACGCTGGCTTTTGCCAACACCGTGGCCCCAGAGGGCTGCAAGCTGCCCAACACCGGCTACGCTACCGTCTATCCATTGACTATGTTCCTCCGTATCTTCACCGCGCAACTATTGGTTCTTTTGGCATGAAGAAACTGATTATCATGGCAGCGACAGTCTTCCTGTCGCTGCCTTTTGTTCAGGCACAGGACACCAACAAGGTGTCCATCAAAGTCTACGGCTTTGTGCGCAACTATCTCACCTTCGACAGTCGCAAGACCTACACCGTCGTCGGTGGTGAGTACAACATGATTCCCTTCGACGAGAAGTGGAACGAGGATCACGGAGATGACTTGAACGCGGTGCCTTCCATGCAGTTGCAGGCGTTGACTTCGCGTTTTGGTTTAAATATCACAGGCCCCAGTTTTGGACAAGTGAAGAGCAGTGGAAAGCTGGAAGGCGACTTCGGTGGCTTCGGCACCAACAACATGGTGTTGCGTCTGCGTTTGGCCTATTTAAAACTAAGAGCCGAACAAAGTGTGTGGAATGCGGAATTGCTCGTGGGTCAGGATTGGCACCCTCTGAGTGGCGACATCATGCCCGAGGTGTTGGGTATGGCCGCTGGTGCGCCATTCCGTCCCCACAGCCGCACGCCGCAGGTACGCGCTTCCATGTATCTGGGGTCTTTCGGCTACACCGCTGCGCTGCTTTGGCAGTTGCAATACATGAACAACGGCCCGAAGTCTGCCAGCGACCCGACGAGCACCAACAGCATCGACTTCGCCAACAACTCCATGGTTCCCGAAGTGTTCCTTGGACTCAACTTCAAGCAGGGACCTTGGTATGCCCAGATAGGTGTCGACATACAGAGCCTTCGCCCTCGCACCCATGCTTTGGTGGGTGGTGTCACCAAGACGGTCAACGAGACCGTCAACTCGTTCACCCCGACGCTCTATGCGCAGTATGTGGGTGGCGACTGGAGCGTGAAGTTTCGCACCCTCTTGGCTCAGAACACCAGCCATTTGAACCAACTGGTGGGCTACGGCGTCACCGCCGTCAACAACGACGGCTCGTGGGACTACGCACCCCTGCGGGCTTCCATCAGCTATCTCAACATTGCCTATGGCAAGAAGGTGCGCTGCAACCTCTTCCTTGGCTACATGAAGAACCTTGGGGCAGGGAAGGATCTCTATGACTTCGGCTCCAATACCTATCACATCTATATGAAGGGCGGCGAGAATTTCACCCACCTCAACAGCGTCTATCGCATTGCGCCCTCCATCAGCTACAATATCAAGGCTTTCAATCTGGGCCTTGAATATGAGTGGACTGCCTGTACCTACGGCGACCTCGACAAGGATGGCTCCGTCAAGCAGGACGACAACCTCCACCAAGTGGCCAACCATCGCATCTGCGCCTTGGTGAAATACAATTTTTAAACCGTTATGAAATCGAGACTGCTGAAATCCGCCGTGAAGAAGACCGTTGGCAACCGGTTCTATGACTATATGCTCTATAGCCATTTCTGTTACCAGGCCCTCCGACGGCTGGGACTGCCCACCGGCAAGGCCGAGGGCGAGGATGCTTTCCGTCGCCGCTGGAAACCTTACTACCGCTGGGTCGACCCCTACATCTACCGCCTGCACAGCCATTTCTGCGGTCCCACGCCCGACATCATCCCCGAGGACATCCTGCACCTTCAGATTGAGGAGAGCCTCAATCCGCGCAGCTACTGGGATGTCTACGAGGACAAGGTGATGTTCCCGCGCGTGATAGGGGAGGAGAACGTCCCGAGGACCGTGGTGGCACGCATCCGTGGCGGCTTGTTGCTGGGTGCCGACCTGCTGCCGCTGGCCGACGTGGAAAAAGCACTCGCCGAGTGCCCGTTCAACGCCCTGATACTGAAACCCTCCATGGGTACCTCGTGCGGCATGCGGGTGATGAAGTTCGTCCGCACCGCCGACGGCTATGCCACCGCCGACGGCACATGCCTTGATAAGAACTTCTTGCTGGACTTTGACGACAACTTGGTGTTGCAGGAGGCCGTGGAGCAGCATCCTTTCATGGCGCGTCTCTGTCCCACGGCGGCCAACACCATGCGCATGGTGGTCTACCGCTCGGTGGCCGACGGTCAGCCGCACCTCACCAGTGCTTATTTCCGCTTCGGTGGTCCTGGTGCCGTAGTCGACAACTGCCATGCCGGCGGACGCTATGTGGCAGTCGACCTTGCCGACGGCCGTCTGCATGACCGCTCTTTCGACGACCAAGGTTTTTTCAAGCCCTTCCCCGATGCGGGCCAGTGCATCCCCTGCTGGGACGCCGCCGTCGAACTCTCCTGCCATGTGGCACGTTGCATCCCGCATCACCACCTCTTCGCCCTCGACATGGCCATCGACAAGGACGGGAAGCCCGTCGTGCTTGAGTACAATATCGGCGGCTTCAGTGCCCACGCCGGCTACTATGTCGGCCAGACACCCTTCGGTCCTTACCTCGACGAGGTCATCGACTGGACCCTCAAACACCAGCCCAAATGAAACGCCCGATTTTCCTTCTGGCATTGCTGCTCTGTGCCTCTATGGCGTTGGCACAGAACAAGGTGCGGCATGTCGTTGTTGCCAAGAACGCCACTCCGATGGAACGCTACGCCGTTGCCCAGTTGCGCGAGTTCCTCTACAAAGGACAGCTCAACACCGATACCGAGGCTCAGAAAGAGGGAACAATCTATGTCGGCAGCACTGGGTATCTGCGCAAACATTTCAAGACAAACCAACTTCGCGATGATGGCTACCTTATTGCTGGCGACGGCAAGAACCTCTGTCTTTATGGAAAAGGGGAGAAGGGTACCCCCTATGCCGTCTATGCCTATCTGGAAATGATAGGTTACCGCATGTACACCCCCACGGCGATGGTCATCCCCGACATCTTCGGTATCGAGGTGCCGCAGTGCCATGTGGAGAGCAACCCCTCTTTCGTCTACCGCGAGGTGTCGTACTATTACCCCAACCACAGCCAGCTCTACGCCGACTGGCATCACCTGCACACCGTGGCCGACCGCGACCGCCTCTTCGGCATGTTCGTCCACACCTTCAAGGACTTGATTCCTCCTGACCGTTACTATGACACCCACCCCGAATGGTTCTCGCTGAACAACGGTCGCCGCAGTCGCGACGGCCAACTTTGCCTCTCCAACCCTGCTGTGCTGAAGGAACTCTGCCGCCGCCTGGCCGACACCATGGCCACCGCTCCCGAGAAGAAGATGTGGTCGGTCAGCAACAACGACAACTACAACGCCTGCCAGTGTCCCGACTGCCTACACATGGACAGCCTCTATGGCGGTCCCACGGGTACGCTGCTGCATTTTGTCAACCAGGTAGCACGCCGTTTCCCCGACAAGACCATCTCCACCTTGGCCTACCAATACACACGCTGCGCCCCAACGAATCCCGCGGTAAAGCCCGAGAAGAACGTCAACATCATGTTCTGCTCCATCGAGTGCGGCCGTGAGCTGCCCATCGCCGACAACCCGCGCGAAGCCTCCTTCCGCAAGGATATGGAGGACTGGAGCCGTCTGACGGACAATATCTTCATGTGGGATTATGTGGTGCAGTTTCGCAACTTCTGGAATCCATTCCCCAATCTCCACGTCCTCCAACCCAACCTCCAGTTCTTCCATAAGAACGGTGTCCGCATGATGTTCGAGCAGGCCTCGGGTGCCGACAACGTCACCTCGTGGATGGACATCCGATGCTATATGCTTGCCAAGCTGCTGTGGGATGTCGACGCCAATATCGACTCCATCATGGCCGATTTCTATCAGGGGTACTATGGTGGTGCTGGCCGCTATGTGAAAGAGATTATCGACACTATGACCTCAGCACTTATCCAGAGCGGCCAGCGGCTCGACATCTACGGCTATCCCGTCGATGCCGCCGAGGGATACCTTTCGTTGGAACGTTTCCACCAGTACGACAGCTTAATGAAGTTGGCTGGCAAGCATGCCCCCAAGAATATTATCGGCTGCTTCGAAACATTTGACACGGCCTTGTGGTTTTTCGGCACAGCATTGGATTTTGCCCGAAACGAGTTGGCCGTCAGTCGTGATCTCTGTGGATACTTTGGTCTCGATAGCCTCTCTTCCGACCCCGACTGGTTGCAGCGGAAAGTCATCGACCGCTTGGAGATTTTTGGTTGGAGTACCTACAACCTAGGCATTCCGCAGATGATGGAGATGGGTGTCACTCCCGGAGAGTGTATCAGTAGTTGGACAGAGAACATCCGCAAACGCTTTGGCGAGAACAAAGCGCGCTACAAGAAGGTCACCCTCCGCCGTCCTGCCACTGCGCCATATAACACCGCGGGTCTCACCGACGGCAAGGCCGGCATCCTCGACTACCGACACGACTGGCTTGGTTTCTGGGGCGACACGCTGGATGCCGTCATCGATTTTGGCGACTCCACCTATCTGGACAAAATTTCTGTGAGTTTTTATTTCTACCCGCTCTCGTGGATATTTATCCCGGAACAGGTCGGCTTCTACACCTCGACCGACAGTGTGCAATGGGATCCCGCAGGACATATGCGCAACAAGAACTTCGAGGTTCTCGCAACTCCTATGATTTATACCAATGAGGTTGAATTTGTGCGTTGCATTGACCCAGGCGTCCCCGTGCGCTACATCCGCGTCGTGGCCATCCCGCCGGCGGAAATCCCCGACTGGCACCGCGCCGCGGGACAGAAGCCGTGGATATTCGTCGATGAGATTATTGTAAAATAAGAAGGGAGCCGCGAGGCTCCCTTCTCTTATTCTTCCACTGCGGCAGGCTCGGTGGCCAGTGCCTCGTCGAGTTGTCGGCTTGTCTCGCCTTTCTCGATGTCGAAGAAGACATGCTCGTCGTCGGCGGTGATGCGTATGGTGTCGCCGGGCAGGATGTCGGCCTTGATGATTTCGTCGGCCAGGTCGTCCTCCACATAGCGCTGGATGGCGCGGCGCAGCGGGCGGGCACCATAGTTCTCGTCCCAGCCCTTGGCTACGATGAAATCCTTGGCCTTCTCGTCCATCTCCACCTCGAAGCCCATCTTGCGGATGCGACTGAAGAGGCCGCGCAGCTCGATGTCGATAATCTTGTGTATCTCTTCGCGACCCAGCGAGTTGAAGTAGATGATGTCGTCGATGCGGTTGATGAATTCGGGTGCGAAGGCTTTCTTGAGACTCTTCTCGATGACGTCGCGCTGCATCTGCGACTTCTCGGCCTCGCGGGCGGCGGTGTTGAAACCTACGCCCACGCCGAAGTCCTTCAGCTGGCGGCTGCCGATGTTGGAGGTCATGATGACGATGGTGTTGCGGAAGTCGACCTTGCGGCCGATGCCGTCGGTGAGCTGTCCGTCGTCGAGCACCTGGAGCAGCACGTTGAACACGTCGGGGTGTGCCTTCTCAATCTCGTCGAGCAGCACGATGCTATAGGGTTTGCGGCGTACACGCTCAGTGAGTTGGCCGCCCTCCTCGTAGCCCACATATCCCGGAGGCGCTCCGATGAGGCGGCTCACGGCGAACTTCTCCATGTACTCGCTCATGTCGATGCGTATCATGGCGGCCTCGCTGTCGAAGAGGTATTTGGCCAGAATCTTGGTCAGGTAGGTCTTGCCGACGCCGGTGGGGCCGAGGAAGAGGAAGCTGCCGATGGGGCGGTTGGGGTCCTTGAGGCCGGCGCGGTTGCGGCGGATGGCTTTGGCAATCTGGGCGATGGCCTCGTCCTGACCCACCACGCTGCCCTTCAGCTCTTTCTCCATACTTAGCAGGCGGTTGCTCTCGCTCTCGGCGATGCGTTCCATGGGCACGCCGGTCATCATGGCCACCACGGCGGCCACGTCCTGGTCGGTGACGGTCACCTTGCGCTCGCGCTCGTCGGCGTCCCACTGGCGCTTCATGTCGGCCAGCTTGCTCTCGAGGTCGCGTTCCTGGTCGCGCAGCTCGGCGGCCTCGCTGTAGCGTTTGCCGGCCAGCACCTCTTTCTTCTGTGCAGCCACGCGCTCCACCTCTTTCTCAAGGTTGACAATCTCCTCGGGCACCTGCATATTGGCTATATGTACGCGCGCGCCTGCCTCGTCGAGGGCGTCGATGGCCTTGTCGGGTTGCAGACGGTCGCTGACGTAGCGCTCGGTGAGTTCCACGCAGGCTTTCAACGCCTCGTCGCTGAAGACCACCAGGTGGTGCTCCTCGTATTTTTCCTTTATATTGGTCAGTATGTCGAGGGTCTCTTCAGGGGTGGCGGGTTCGACGAGCACCTTCTGGAAGCGGCGCTCGAGGGCGGTGTCTTTCTCGATATATTGGCGGTATTCGTCGAGGGTTGTGGTGCCTATGCACTGGATGACGCCGCGGGCCAGGGCGGGCTTGAACATGTTGCTGGCGTCGAGGCTTCCGCTGGCGCTACCGGCACCCACGATGGTGTGGATTTCGTCGATGAAGATGATGATTTCGGGATGCTGCTCCAGCTCGTTGATGATGGCCTTCATGCGTTCCTCGAACTGGCCGCGGTATTTGGTGCCAGCCACCAGCGAGGCGAGGTCGAGGCTCATCAGGCGCTTGCCGTAGAGTGTCCGCGGCACGCGGCCTTCGGCGATGCGTATGGCCAGGCCCTCGGCGATGGCGCTCTTGCCCACGCCGCTCTCGCCTATGAGGATGGGGTTGTTCTTCTTGCGGCGGCTGAGAATCTGGGCGATGCGGTCCATCTCCTTGTTGCGGCCGATGATGGGGTCGAGCTTGCCGTCGAGCGCCAGCTGGGTCAGGTCGCGTCCGAAGTTCTCGAGGGCGGGAGTGCCGCTCTTGCCTTTCTCGGGCTTTCCCTTGCCTTTCTCACTCTCGCGCAGGGGGTCGGCAAAGGCGTCGTCGATATCGTCGTCGCTCGTCTGACTGCTGAAGTCGGTGTTGCTGCTGGGTTCCAAGCCGCTGTCGTTGCGCACCAGCTTGGCGAAGCGCTCGTAGTCGACGCCGTCGCGCATCAGCATGCTGGCCACCAGGTTGTCGTTCTCCTGCAACATGGCCAGGATGAGGTGCTCGGTGCGAATCTCGGGCGATTTCAGCTTGATGCTCTCCAGATAGCTCAGACGCAGCACCTTCTCGGTCTGCCGCAGCATGGGAATCTCGCTGTCGGCGGCATAGCGGATGTCGCTCTGCGCCTGACTCACCTGGTTCTCCAGACGTTCGCGGAACGAGGCGGTGTTCACGCCCATCGTCGACAGCATGGTCATTGCCGAGCATTCGGGCAGACGGGCCATGCCGAGGAAGAGGTGTTCGACACCTATGCCGCCGTTTTTCAGGCGGATAGCCTCGTCGCGGCTGAAGGCCACAGCCTTCCTTGTATTTTCACTTAGGTTTGCTTCCATTGCATAAAAATTCGTGGTGCAAAAGTACAACTATTATTCCAACTGCAACTTCCGTGCCAAAGATTATTATCAACAACGGAATGTGAATTGTCTTTGTTATTCTTTGTGTAACGGCGAATTTTTCTAATTTAACGAAGCTACGCAGGTTTTCCTTTTTACGCGAATTGCTGTGAAGTGTCCGTTAATTGGCTTGCGCAGGTCAATTTGGGGGCGAATTACTCGAATAATTAAGTTAAAAATAACAGATACGGAGTGAGAGTTGACTCGGAGTTGATACGGAGTTGACACGGAGTTGGTAGGGAGGATGTGTTTGGAAGAAATTTTGTGGGTGGTGTCAGATTTGGGGCTTTTTTGGTGTATTATATTGGCAGAAAGTCCAAATTATACACTAACATTAAACACAAAAAATCAAATGAAACAGAAAATGAAAACTCTCGTGGCCCTATTTGTGGGCGCAATGTTCAGTCTTCCTTCCGTCGGTGTGGCGCAGACTTTCGGCGCGGGCGGCATAGGGTATCATGTCTTGTCGACCGAGGAGCATACAGTGGAGGTGTACCAGATCAGAAACGGTTATCATGGCAGCGTCAATATCCCGGCTACGGTGACCTATCGCGGTACTACCTATGATGTTGTGGCCCTGGGAGAACTGGCGTTCTATGGGAGCACGTTGACCAGCGTCACCATTCCTTCGTCGGTGACGCGGATAGAGGATGGATGCTTCTGGGGTTCGGACGGGCCCGCGAGCATCGACATCCCTGCTTCGGTGACGGAGATAGGGTTGAGGGCTTTTGCGGCGAACGGCATGACGGCCATCAACGTGGACGAGGGAAATGAGGAGTTTTGCACGGTGGACGGCATGCTGTTCAGCAAGGACACCACTAATATTATAGAATGCCCGAGCGGGAAGGTGGGAGCTGTGGCCCTGCCGCAGAAGACACATGTGGTGTGGCCCTGTGCCTTCTGGGATTGCAAGTCGATTACGGCGATAACCCTGCCGGAGGGGGTGGACAGCATCTATGACTGGGCATTTGTGAACGCCAGCAGTTTGGAAAGCCTGACCATTCCCTCGACGGTGACGCTGATGGGCTTTGCGCCGTTTGCCGGGTGTACCTCGCTCGATGATATCACACTGGCGGAGGGCAACAGCCGTTACTATTTGGACGGATTGATGCTGTACACCATGGGCGGTGACACGCTGCTTTCGTGCCACAAGAGTGGCGACAGCGTGATGCTGCCGAGCACGCTGCGCGTGGTGAGCGGCTTTTTGTTCAACAACGATGTGAGGTATGTCCACGTCCCGGAAGGTGTGGTTGAGATTGGCGGCAACGCTTTCGGCCAAAGCTCGTTGAGAAGCATCGACCTGCCGAGCGAGATGGAGGTGATTGGCTACGGCGCTTTTTCGGAGTGTGAGTCGCTGACCCACGTAGGGATGCCGTCGAGGCTTGCCGTCATGCAGAACAATGCTTTTGGTTCTACCGCACTGACATCGATAGAGATACCGGACGGTTTGAGGGTTATTCCCGATGGAGCGTTCAACTCGTGTGGGAATTTGTCACAGATTGTGTGGGGCGATGCCGTTGAGGTTATAGGGAATTATGCCTTCGGCGAATGTGCTTTGGAAGAGCTGCATCTGCCATCGACGCTGCGAATGGTGGCGGATGGGAGCTTCTATGCCTACGAGGACGAGACGCTGAAGAGGGTGTTTTTCTCGGCGCCGGTCGACACTTTGGGATTCGGGGTGTTCGAGAACCAGTCGCTGAAGGTGTTGCGGCTGATGAACACGGTCCCGCCCGTGGCGACGCTCCCGATGTATGCCGGACACCCCGAGTATGGCTTCCTGTATAATACGGAGGTGGACAGCATCATCGTTCCCTGCGGCAGCATGAGCGCCTATCTGGATGACGAGTACTGGGGGCAGTATGCCGACAAATTCTATGAGGACTGCGACGGAATTGACGAGGTAGGGAAGGAGGATGGTATAATGATTAAGGTTGAAGGAAGGAGAATTGTGGTCGAGGGAGCCGAGGGCGAAGAGGTTCAGGTGTTCGACGTTGAGGGACGCAGGGTGGAAAGCAGCGGCCTAAGAAAAGGTGTGTATGTAGTGAAGGTGGGCGGCCGAGCGACGAGGAAAGTTGTTGTGTTTTAGGTTATAATATGATGGGAGACGGCTCCGCGGAGGTGCGGGGCCGTCTTGTTTGTTGATAAAAAAAGGATTTTTCCTATTGCTATGTCGGAAAGTTTTTGTATCTTTGTTTTTTAGTGCGGAGGTATGGTGTGCTATTAAATAAATGGAATACAATAATATATAATAATAACTAACGACTGATGGCTTTAGAAAACGACAGAATCAAAAGAGTCGATATCGAGACCACAATGAAAACGGCCTATATCGACTATGCCATGTCGGTCATCGTGGCGAGGGCACTGCCCGACGTGCGCGACGGCTTCAAGCCGGTGCACCGCCGCATCCTCTACTCGATGAACGAGAACGGCATCCTCTACAACACTCCTACCAAGAAGTCGGCACGTATCGTGGGTGACGTGATGGGTAAGTACCACCCTCACGGCGACTCGAGCATCTACGGCGCCCTGGTGCGACTGGCCCAGGATTGGTCGATGCGCTACACGCTGGTCGACGGACAGGGTAACTTCGGCTCCATCGACGGCGATTCGCCCGCCGCCATGCGTTATACCGAGGCCCGCCTGAAACAGATAAGCAACGAGCTGGTGGCCGACATCGACAAGAACACCGTCGACATGGTGCCCACCTACGACAACGAGGGCGAGGAGCCCTCGGTGCTGCCCGCCAAGATTCCCAACCTGCTCATCAACGGCTCGAACGGCATCGCCGTCGGTATGGCAACCAATATGCCCACCCACAACCTCACCGAGGTGCTGGACGGCTGCATTGCCTATATCGACAAGGGCAAGCTGAAAGAGGAGAGTGGCAAGTGGGAGAGCGAGATTACCATAGAGGAGCTGATGCAGTATATCAAGGCTCCCGACTTCCCGCTGGGTGGCATCATCTACGGCTACAACGGCGTGCGCGAGGCGTACACCACGGGCCGCGGCAGCATCATCATCCGCGCCATCACCGAAATCGAGGAGGACTCGAAGGGCCGCAACATGATTGTGGCGTCGTCCATCCCCTACGGCGTGAACAAGGCCGAGATGATTAAGAAGACCGCCGAGCTGGTGAAGGCCGGAAAGATTGAGGGCATCACCGACATCCGCGACGAGAGCGACAAGGACGGCATCCGCGTGGTGTACATGCTGCGCCACGATGTGGTCCCCAACGTCATACTGAACAAGTTGTTCCAGTTCACCGAGTTGCAGAGCAGCTTCGCCGTGAACAACATCGCCCTGGTGCACGGCCGTCCGCAGCTGCTGAACCTCAAGCAGCTCATCCAGTACTTCGTGGAGCACCGCGAAGAGGTGGTGACGCGCCGCACGCAGTTCGAGATGGACGAGGCCATGCGCCGCGCCCACATCCTCGAAGGTCTGCTGCGCGCCATTGACATCATCGACGAGATTGTGGCCCTCATCAAGGCCAGCAAGAGCCCCGAGGACGCCCGCGTGGGACTGATGGAGAAGTTCGGCTTCAGCGACCCGCAGAGCCGCGCTATCGTCGACATGCGCCTGGCACAGCTCACCGGCTTGAACCACCAGAAACTCCAGGACGAATACGACGAGAAGCTGCGCTTCATCGAGCGTTGCAAAGAGATTCTCGGCGACCACAACGTGCTGATGGGTGTCATCAAAGGCGAGTTTGTCGAGCTGAAAGAGAAATACGGCGACGAGCGCCGCACCATCATCAAATACGATGCCGCCGGCTTCCGCATCGAGGACACCATCCCCGACGAGCAGGTGGTCATCACCATCAGCCACAAGGGCTACATCAAGCGCACGCCCCTCACCGAATACCGCACGCAGAGCCGCGGCGGCGTGGGTGCCAAGGGCAGCGCCGTCCGCTCGGAGGACTTCGTGGAGCACATCTTCACCTGCACCAACCACAACTACCTGCTCTTCTTCACCGAGAAGGGCCGCTGCTACTGGATGCGCGCCTTCGAGGTGCCCGAGGGTGAACGCAACACCAAGGGCCGCCCGATACTCAATGTCATCAACATTGAGCCCGATGACAAGGTGAAAGCCTACGTCAACGTGGAGAGCCTGAGCAACAGCGAGTATGTGGGCAACCACTACATCGTGATGTGCACCAAGAACGGCATCGTGAAGAAGACCCCGCTGGAGGCTTACTCGCGTCCGCGCACCAACGGTATCATCGCCATCGGCATCCGCGAGGGCGACGAGCTGCTCACTGCCTGCCTCACCGACGGCGAGAGCTACATGCTCATAGCCTCGAAGAAGGGCAAGGTGATGATTTGCCCCGAGAAGGAGTTCCGCGCCATGGGCCGCGGTGCCTCAGGAGTGAAGGGCATGGAGCTTGACGGCGACGACGATGCCGCCATCGAGATGCTCTGCCTGCCCAGCGAGGAGGAGAACCTGCTGGTGGTCTCGGAGCACGGCTACGGCAAGCGCTCGAGCCTGAAGGACTACCGCGCCACCGTCCACCGCGGCGGCAAGGGCGTCAAAGCCATGCAGATTACCGAAAAGACCGGCTCGCTGGTGGCTGTCACCAACGTCACCGACGACCACGACCTGATGATTATCAACCGCTCGGGCATCACCATCCGCATGAAGGTGGCCGACCTGCGCGTCCTTGGACGTGCCACCCAGGGCGTGAAGCTCATCGACCTGCGCGGCAAGGACTACATCGCCTCCATCACCAAGGTCCCCACCGACAACGAGGAGGAGCAGCCCGTCGAGACGGCCGAGGGAGAGGAAAATGTGGCTCCCGAGAGCAATAATCCCGAAACAACCGATACTAATAATCAAACGGAAGAATAAAAAAAAACACCCAAACATTAAAAGAATATGAAAATGAAAAAGTTTTTCGTCACAGCGGCCATCGTGGCCCTCGGCCTGTCGGCCAGTGCCCAGAAGCTTAACGTCTCCAGCGCCCACGAGGCCATGAAGCGCGGCTACCTGAACAAGGCTAAGACCTATATCGACGCCGCCTGCCTTCACGAGTCCACCAAGGACGACGCCAACACCTGGCGCTACAAAGCCCTGATCTATTCCCAGATTGGCGGTGACGCCCAGAGCAAGAAGCCTAAATTCAAAGACCTGGCTCCCGACTGGGCCGAGCAGGCTTACACCGCCGCCCTCGAGTGCAAACGCCTCGATGCCAAGCAGGAGTATGCCAACGACATGAACAGCGTGTTCACCTATGTCGGCAACGAGTACTACACCAAGGCCACCAAGCACTACGAGGCCAAGGAGTATGCCGAGGCAGTCGAACAGAGCGAGAAGGCCATCACCTGCTTCAACAACTCGGGCAAGGGCACCTTCGCCCAGGATGCCATGTACATCGCCGGTTTGAGCTCCGTGGCCACCCACGACACCGCCAACATCAAGAAGTACTTCAACAACATGATCCGCAAGCGCACGGACATCAACTACGTCTACGTGACCCTCTTCACCATCTCCATCAGCGAGAAGGACACCGCCCAGGCCATGAAGATTGCCAACAGCTACGAGAAGAATTGCAAGAACGACTACCGCGCCTACCTGCTGAGTGCCACCGGCTACCTGCTCAACAAGAACATCGAGAAGGGCAAGATGAAAATAAACACCGCCCTCGACATGACCAAGGATTCCGCCAACCTCTATCCCGAGGTGCTGGTGCAGGCCGGTAACCTGCTCGACGAAAACGCCGGCGACTACGACGGTGCCCAGTCCAAGTACAACGAGAGCCTCACCCTGAGACCCAACCAGTTCTCCGCCAACTTCGGTCTCGGCAAGATGCTCTACAACCGCGCTGTCGACAAGACCAACGCCGCCAACGCCGTCGACCCCTTCGACGAGGAGAAGGCCGGTCTCTATGACAAGCTCAACGAGGAGGCCAAGAGCTACTACAGCCAGGCTATCACCTACCTCGAGAAATCGGTTGCCTTCATCGACGGCCTGACCGACGAGAACGCCAAAACTATGCAGCGCGCCAACCTCGTCAACGCCCTCATTGCCCTTGGCAACGCCTACGCCCGCGTCGACAAACTCAACGAGTCGAACGCCGCCAAAGCTCGCGTCGACCAGCTGACGAAGCAATAATTTTCAGCATAGACACACAATAAATAAATCGTTTCATTGTTATTTATGGCAATGAAACGATTTTTTTTATACCTGTTGCTGACGCTTGTGCCGCTGTTCTCGGTGGCGCAAGGGGTGGTGGAAGGCGTGGTGACCGATGCCAAAAGCGGGTCGCCGCTCGAGTTTGTGAATGTGGGCATCCCCGGTCGGCAGACAGGCACGTCGACCAACTCCAAGGGGTTTTATAAGCTGGAACTCAAGGGCGACGACAGCGTGACCGTGCGCTTCTCCTTCACCGGCTACGAACCTGCTCAGTTCCGAGTGAAGCGCGACCGCCGCACCGAACTCGACGTGCAGCTCAAGCCCGTGGCCACACAGCTCGAGGCCGTCGAGGTGAGCGACGAGAAGACGCGCCAGAGCACCTTCACGCAGATAGAGGTCAGCAAACTCGACGAGGCCGTGGGACCCACGGGCGGCGTCGAAGGCATCATCAAGATGCTGCCCGACGTGCAGTCGAACAACGAACTCAGCAGCCAGTACTCGGTGCGCGGCGGCTCGTTCGACGAGAACCTCGTCTACATCAACGGCATCGAGATTTTCCGTCCGATGCTTATCCGCAGCGGTCAGCAGGAGGGCATGAGCATCATCAACCCCGACATGGTGGACTTCATCCTCTTCTCGCCGGGCGGCTTCGACGCCACCTATGGCGACAAACTCTCGTCGGTGCTCGACATCACCTACCTGCGTCCGCACGAGTTCAAGGGCAAGGTCAGCGCCAGCCTGCTGGGAGCCACAGCCACGGTGCAGGGCAGGGCAGGGGAGAAGCTGAGTTTTGCCGCCGGCCTGCGCCGCCACAGCAACCAGTATGTGCTGGGCAGCATGGACACCAAGGGCAGCTACACCACCGCCTATACCGACTTCCAGGCCTTGCTTGGCTACAAAGTTAACGACCGCCTCGACCTCGGCGTCCTGGCCGTGTGGACGCGCAACGTCTACGGCTTGGTGCCCGACAGCCGCACCACCGCCTTCGGCAGCGCCTTGCAGCCGGGTATGGAGATTGACATCTACTTCGACGGTCAGGAGCAGGACCGCTACAACACCCTCCTCGGGGCTTTCAGCGCCGACTGGCGTCCCAACGATGACTGGCGCGTGAAGAGCCACGTGACGTTCCAGCACATCAACGAGAGCGAACGCTACGACGTGCAGAGCCAGTACTGGCTCTACCAGATTGCCACCGGCGAGACCACCGACGACACCACACGCTTCAACCGCGGTGTGGGCACCTTCCTCGAGCATGCCCGCAACCGCCTCACCACCGACATCGCCACCTTCGACCTCCGCGCCAACCGCTACGCCCGCCTCGGCAGCTGGGACATGGGGCTGAAGTTGCAGCTGGAAAACATCGACGACCACCTACGCGAGTGGAAATGGGTCGATTCGTCGGGCTATGCCCTGCCCACCCACATGCTGCCCTATGGCGACACCGCCAACTATCCCGTGCCGCCAGTGTTGCAGCTTTTTGCCAACAGCGCCAACACCTTGCAAACCCTCCGTGCCGCGGCTTTCGTCCAGCGTGAGCTCGACTTCTCCACCCGACGGGGCGACGACATCAAGGTGCTCCTCGGCGTGCGTGCCCAGGTCTATGGTACCGATAGCGTGGGGCCGAAGTTGATGGTAAACCCCAGGGCTAGCGTTAACTACAAGCCCCGCATGAAGCAGGACATGCTCTTCCGTCTGGCCGCCGGCATCTACCGCCAGGCACCCTTCTACCGCGAATATCGCCGCGACAACGGCAGTCTCTGCGCCGACCTCGACCCGCAGACCTCCTACCAGGTCACCGGCACCACCGACTGGCGTTTCCGCCTGTGGGACAAGCCCTTCACCTTCACCGCCGACCTCTATGGCAAATACATCACCGACCTCATTCCCTACACCGTCGACAACCTGCGCCTGCGCTACCGCCCAGACGAGAAGGCCGTGGGCTATGCCGTGGGCCTGAGCCTGAGGCTCAACGGCGAGTTGGTCGAGGGCCTGGAATCGTGGGCCAGCCTCTCCATCATGCAAACCCAGGAGGACATCGAGGGCGACAGCCTCGGATGGCTCTACCGTCCCACCGACCAGCGCCTGAGCTTCAAGCTCTTCCTGCAAGACAATGTGCCCGATATGCCGTGGTGGCGCATGAGCCTCAACCTCGTCTTCGCCACCGGCATGCCCATCGCCGTGCCCTTCGGCGACAATGGCGGCGACCAGCTGCGCCTGCCGTCCTACTACCGCATCGACTGGGGCAACACCATCCGTCTCTCGCAGTTCCAGGCACTCAAACACAAGAAGTTGTTCCGTTATATCGACGACATACAGCTGGGCCTCGAGGTGTTCAACCTCTTCAACTTCCGCAACGTGGTATCCTACCTCTGGGTGGCCGACATCGACAATCTGCCGCGTCGCGTGCCCAACTACCTCACCGCCCGCCAGCTGAACCTTAAAATCACCGTCCTCTTCTAAATTGAAAGTTGAAAATTGCACCCCGAAGGGGAACTGAACACCTTGAAAGGAAAAAAATAATGTGAAGAAAATTGAAATTCCTGCATCGAAGACTCTGGTGCCTCGCGAGCATCGCCTTGCCAACGGCCGCAAGCTTTATTATTTCCCTTCCGCCACCGAGCTGGTGAAGATTGACTTCCTCAGCGAGGCGGGCTCGGCCTACCAGCCGCAACCCCTTGTGGCCGCTGCCGCCAACAAGCTTTTCTCTGTGGCCGGAGGCGACATGACCGCCGAGCAGCTGTCGGAGTTCTTCGACTTCCGCGGCATCATTGTGGAAAGCAACAATGCTGCGTTCCAGAGTACCAGCACCTTCTACACCCTCAGCCGCCACCTCGGCGACCTGCTGCCGGTGCTCGATGGCTTGGTGCATGCACCGGCCTTCCCCGAGCGCGAGTTCGACATCTACCGTCGCGAGCGGCGGCAGAAAATCATGGCCTCGCAGCAGAAGAGTTCCGATATGGCGCGGCGCGAGTTCTACAAGACCCTCTTCGGCTTCGACCACCCGCTGGGCACCTACGCCACGCCCGAGGATGCCGACCGTCTCGACCTCGAGATGGTGAAGCGGCATTATGCCGACTATCACCGCGCCGGCGATTTGGACATCGTCCTCGCGGGTCATGTCGACGACCGTCTGCTGGCCGCCATCGACGACCGCTTCGGCCACGACACACCCTCTGATTCTCAAAAACATTTGTCCCTTCACTCCTCTTCACTCCCTTTCACTCCCTCTCACTCCCAATTTTCTATTCCTTCCTCCGTCCAATCCACCATTCGCGTGGGACGCATCCTGCCCCTGCGGTGGGACGATATTGACTATGCGCGCCTTACGCTCCTCGTCACCCTCCTCGGCGGCTACTTCGGCTCGCGCCTGATGAGCAACCTCCGCGAGGACAAGGGCTACACCTACAGCATCTACGCCCGCACGCAACTCTATCGGGGGGTCATTGTCTTCTACATCACCGCCGATGTGGCGGGCAGCGCCGCCAATGAGGCCGAGAAAGAAATTATGAACGAATTGCAACGCCTTGTCGACGAACCTGTTGCCGACGAGGAACTGGACCTTGTGCGCACAGTCCTTGTGGGCGACTTCCTGCGCTCGGTCGACGGCATCTTCGAACGTTCGGCCCGCTTCTGCGACATGCTGGGCACCGACATCGACGAGCTGTTCACCGACAACCTCCGCGAGGCCATCCGCACCACCACTCCCGCCGACCTCCAGCGCCTCGCCGCCACCCATCTCGCCCCCCGGCAGATGACCGTCTGCCGCGCCGGAGCCCTCTAGCTGATTCTGTTACTGGGCAGAACGCACAGGACGGACACTATACCCCATATATCTTCCTCCGGTATAACCCTGCACATAACATCCAATCGGGCTACAATAGAAAGCGATTTTACCCATCGGAAAACTGGTGTGGAGCGTACTGGTCCAATAGTATCCCCACTCATTGGCCCTATTCAATTCTTTGAGCCAATCGGGAGAAAAATCTTCCCAATCTTCAAACTGGCCTCCCATGTATGCTCCTGCCGCTGGCAGGAAGATTGAATTGCCGTTGGCAGCAGTAAACCGGTAGCCACTAACGCCGTTTAATGTGTCAACTTTCCCCGTTGTGTTTTCCATCAGTTCATACCACTCATCCATCGTAGGAGTGCGGGCACCGTTTCCCCATCTGACTGTGGCGGCATCGTCCATGGGTTCAAGGACGGTGAGAGTGTCGGTATAGCCGTCTTTACCATACTCAGGTTTGTTGCAGTATTTCGTGATTCGTTTTTCATCGCCGTCAAAATAGCGGTAGTTGGCAATTCGGTATTCCGATTTGGGTTCGGTTTCGCCCCATGCGAAATGGTCGCCAAACGCCTCGGGTTTGTCGGCACCCACATTGTGAGTTGCCCATAAAACTCCGCTGGGCAACCCTAAATCAACCCAATCGGGTGAGACCTCATTCTGCGCCGAGGCGTCGAAAGCCATCGCCATCATCGCCGCGCATAGCATCAAGATTTGTCTGCTCATTGTTTATTTTTTTTTACTATCACCGAGAAAAGCGAATCGTTCTTCTCTTCGTCAAAATATTTGCCGTCGCTTAATCGGAAGAAACTTGTAGTGTGATAGTCATTGAATCCGTCGAAGTCCGTCATGTCTGCCTCCTCCCTTCCCAAGTCGGCATCGGGATACATGGTGTAGTCGACATTCTTCACTGTGGCGTCGTAAACGTGGCACAAGGAGTACATCCGCCTGTCGACAAGACCGTCCCTTTTGTATAGCACGTACACATCAGTGTCGAAAAAACCATAGAATTCCGAATAGACGACATAATCTTTGTCGCCCCAAACCCTATTGTCGTGCCCATACAATGCGATAATAAGACCAATCAAACACGCAACCAACAACACGACACAGCCAAGCCCTGCGATTATTTTCTTCACTATGTGTTTCCCTTTTGCATAATGGATTGTCAACAGAACAACATCGACAGCAATAAGCAATGAGACAAATATACTAGCCCAACTGCTCAACTGCCAAACCAATCTGTCACCATTGTCGAGAAACAATCTCGGCACAAAGGCGATTCCCAGCAGAATCACTACGGCAATGGTCACTATCAGTATCTTCCTCATTGTCTCAATGTGTTTATTGTTTGACTTTGGGTTGTGTTTCCTTCTTTGCGCTGCTCATAAGCCGACCAGCGAATGAAAAAAGCATAAGGCAAAACGTACCGCACCCTGACAACATTGCCGTTCAACTTTCCCGGAATCCATTTTGGCATCATGCCGACTGCTTTCACAACTTCATCACCAACGTGGCACCCGATGTCCCGTAGTTTGACCACATCGGTGATTGCGCCGTCGGTCTCCACAATAAAAGCCACAATTACTCTACCAGTTACATTGCACTCGCGGAACAAACTCCAATCCATGTGGCGGGTAATCCACGCCCGCACAGAATCCATACCTCCGGGAAACTGCGGGTCATCATCAACATCGGAAAATATCGTGCTGTCATCTTTCTGGAGGATGCTCTCAGTTCCTTTTCTGTTATCTCGTAATTCGGGGAATCCAAGCTGACGGAACAACTCTCTGTCGTCGAACCCCTGCGCCGACACGCTGGCGGCAAGGGCCACCATCGCCGCGCATAGCATCAATATCTTTTTCATTGTCTCAATGAGTTTATTGTTCGTTTTTGGTTTCTTGTTTCATCAGGTCAGTTTTGCTGCGCTTATGAGAAGGTCCCTCCAAGAATCTTCATTTAAAAAAGAATCTTCTTTCCCTTGTACTCCCTTTCTATCTCGTATCCATCATATTTTTCATTCAACTCAACAGCTTCTTCTCTCGAACCAACAGAAAAATAATCGGTGTAATACTCGTCGTCATCTTGGTTGTAATGCAATATAGAATATTGGCAAAGAACCAAGGCATCACATACAGGACATCTTTTCAAAATTCGACATCCCTCATGATGTTTGTACAAGTCCTTTCCATTGCATTCGTCCCCAAAACGCTCCACAATTTCAAGTTTACTGAAATGTTCTTTTTGTTCATTCATATCAGACATTTCAAAGGCTTTGCAAATATTACTCATAGTTGTTATTTTTTTATTTCTTTGTATACATAGCAAATCCCTTATTGTTTGCCTCATCTTTTCCATCTGTGATATATAACAATGCCGTTCGTCCAACAGAAACTATCAAATAACCTTTAGTTTGATTATTACTGTTTATGGAATGCATATCGAGAGTAAGCGAATCATTACAATCAAAAATCAAGAAATCAGATATTCTCGGCCCGCCGTTATGTTTCCAGTCGTTGTTTTTGAAATTGAGGCATGACAGGACGTCGCCTCCGATTAGCAACAAAAGCACGCTTCCAGCAATGATGATTTTCTTCTTCATTGTCTTATTGAGTTTATTGTTCGTCTTCGGTTTCTTGTTTCATTTTTTTTCGTATCGGCTTAAAATATAATCGCGTTTCATCTTCTTTTTGGAAATAGTTGCATTAAACTCATCGGCAGTTATCTCTTTTACTATCCCAGTTCTTTTGTCGAGACTCCAACAAGTGGAATCAATTGAATTTTTATTCTCGCAACAGATTGCAAGAATGGTTGACTTGTCCCAATATACGTTGACAACGACATACTCACTATGTATACTGTCCTGCGGTGGAAGTATGATTGGACCGGATGAAGGTGTTTCCTTTTTCCATATTGCCCAAGGGTAGTCGTAGTTGTATGCGTACCCGTCCCCTAAATTCAAATTCATGAAGTCGCATGCAGTCACGGCTGCAAGGGCCACCATCGCCGCGCATAGCATCAATATTTTCTTCATTGTCTGTGTTTAATTTTCTTCAAAAACGACATTTCTCTGTTTTTATTGTCTGAGGCCGTCTTGCGGGCAATAAAAACCGTCTTGTGTCGTTTTTTTTATTGAAAAAACTTTTAATGGTTTAAGATATGAAGAAAGCATTGATGCTATGTGCGGCGATAATTGCCCTTGCCGCCACGACCGCCTGCAAGAGCGGAACGACAGCAACCGACACTATTGCAACCGATACC
>DECD01000047.1:96768-107243 GCA_002349055.1 Bacteroidales bacterium UBA2939
CCCGTTTCCGGCAACTGTAACCATCAAAGTGTGGCGCGACTACGAAGAGTATCGCTGGATGGAAGATTACGAAGATTCTTGCCACAAAGAGGGAAAGGTAAGCATCGGCCCATTCGCTCTTATAACCGAGCTATCGATGTGACACAATCGATGTTTTTTGCAGACTTATACCCTGTTGAAAAACAGCGTCGTCTAACCTCTATGTCTTACTCTTCTCTTACCGCTCTCTTACTCCTCTGTTTATTAATTTTTTCTCGAGTAAGCAATAAATAGGGGAGGAATACGTTAATGGTAATAAAAAACTATATCTTATGGCAAAGTTCTCTCAAGGCATTATGGGTCCTTTCAGCGGAAAGGTGGGCACCGTGGTGGGGTATATGTGGAATGGAAAGTGCTGTATGCGAGCGTATAACCGCGAGGTTAGGAATCCGCGCACTCCGGAGCAGATGTCCCATCGCAAAATGTTCAAGCAGGAGGTGCAGCTGGCGGCGGAGATGCAGTGGGCGCTGAACACCACGATGCGCAGCCAGGCGCGCGAGATGGGGCTGACCAACCGTAACCTCTTCGTGAAGGCCAACCAGCACGCTTTCAGCCTCGAAGACGAGGTGCTGAAGGTCGACTACAGCCGCTTGGTGCTGAGTATGGGCGATGTGCCGGGAGTGGAGGCTACAGAGGCTTCGTGGACGGCCGATAACGTGCTGACCGTCAGGTTCGACCGCGGCTTGGGCAATGCCTTCCACCAGGTGTATCTCTTTGTCTATGCGCCCGACCTCCCGGAGCCGTACCGATCCGCCCGAGGGTTTCTGGCGGCGCCCGTCTATCGGCGCGACAAGCGTATCTCGGTGGTGCTGCCCGACCTCTTTGCCGGCCACACGGCACACCTCTACCTCATGGTGCAAACCGACGACGGCCGCTGGAGCGAAACCGCCTACGCCGGCAGCCTTATGCTAACCGAGACTTCTGAGGATGTGAATATTACGGATGGAGAAATGCCGTCAGTAGAGGACAAAAAAAATACTGCCGCCCCCAATGCTATGGGAACGACAGTAGAGTCTGATTCGTTCTCCTCGCCACCCGCAGCTTCCCCCCGCAGGGAGGACAAAGGCTAATGAAAGAAACGCAAAGCCCCGCACAATAAAAAAGGAATAAGAGCGTTATAAGGGCAGAATAAAACAGCAATATTATGGGACAACTGGCGTTTTTGAAGATGTTTATTCTGGTGTCGATACCCGTAGACATTCGCGATAACCGCCGCCATGTGCATGTGTTCCACCAGAATGGACGACACCAGCGGTCGGTGGCGAAGATTTGGATTGAGAAGAACGGGGAGCCGTGCGTCGAGATTGCCGAATCGAGCCTCACACCCAAGGAGAACAAGATGCTGGTGGATGCCATCAACAACCACTGGCAATTCATCAACGACCAGATAACCCGCTGTTTCAACGGAGAAAGAACCATTAGCAAAAACATCGAATAGTTATGTGCAAGATACCCGAAACCGACCTTGGCATTAAGGACCTCGACTTCAAGAGCCGCCGCGGCAAGTTGGTGGCCAAGCTCACCGACGGCCGCGAGGTGGTCGTCCCCGTCAGCTTCTTCCCCGACATCAAGGCCCTCTCGGTGAAGGACCGTGAGGACTGGATGATTTTGGACGACCAGTACTTCACCTTCCACAACCTCACGCGCATCTACGCCGTTACCGACCTTATGCGTCTCTAAGCCGGATGCTTTGAATACTAATCAAAAAAAGATTGGCTGATTAGGGAAAAAGTAGTACCTTTGCAGGCCGAAATATGAACCGTTTTTTGCGACATCTTGCACCGTTCTTGCTGTTGGCCAGCTATTTGCCAATGGTGGTGCTGTCGTCGACGCATGTGCATCACGAGACAATTGATGCCCACGACGACTGCCTGCAATGTGTCGGACACATAGGTGAGGTTCATCATCACGACCACGACTGCCTGTTTTGCGTCTTCCTTGGACAGAGCTATCTTCCACAGGACAAGGTGCAACAAGCCGTCCAATTCTCCGCCGCAGAGTGCTTCTGCATGCGAAACCCGCAGATGGCGAAGCAACTCCACCACGGAGTGGCCCAGTTGCGGGCTCCGCCGGTGGCGTGATTTTCCCCTATTTTTTTAAATTATTTCTAGTTTTACTAGTTTAACTAGTATTTCTAGTTGTTCTAGATTTTCTAGGATTACTAGTATATGTATCATTTAACAATATCATTAATGAAGAAGATAATCATCATAATCATATCCTTATTGCCGCTGGTGGCTTCGGCGCAAATCCAACATCGCGACACTATCCGTCTGCGCCAGGTGGTGGTGACGGCCACACAGCACACCACCACGCGCAGCGAGGCTCCTTCCGCAGTGGGTGTCATCGACGGTGGACAGATGGAAGCCGTCAGCGCCGTCAACCTTGGACAGACTTTGAATTTCAGCACCGGATTGAGGGTGGAAAACACCTGCCAGAACTGTGGCGCCAACGAGGTGCGCATCAATGGCCTCGGCCAGGCATACTCACAGATACTTATCGACAGCCGTCCGGTGAACAACGCGCTGGCTGGCGTCTACTTGCTCGACCAGCTGCCAACGGCGTTAATTGACCGCGTGGAGGTGCTGCGCGGCGGCGGGTCGGCACTCTACGGCAGCAACGCCATCGCCGGCGTCATCAATGTTATCACCAGAGAGCCGCACAACAATTCCGCAAGCGTGGGCAACACCACCAGCCTCATCGGAGGAAAGTCGTGGGACTACAGCAACTCGTTCAACGCCTCGGTGGTGAGCGACGACCGTCGTGCGGGCATTGCCGTCTTCGGCCACAACCGCCGCCGCGACTCCTACGACCGTAACGGCGACGGCTATTCGGAGATAGGTCTGCTCAAAGGCTACATGGTGGGATTCAGGGGATACCTGAGGACCTCCGACTTCACGAAGCTCAACCTCGAATACCATAAAATCCACGACTTCCGCCGCGGTGGCGACCGCTTCGACCTGCCGTCGCCTATGGCGCATATCTCCGAGGGCGGCGAACACGACATCAACAGCGTGAACCTCAAATGGGATTGGCTGCCCGCCAGCGGTATACGACATGCCTCGCTCTTTGCCTCGATGCAGCATGTCGACCGCCAGAGCTACTACGGCGAGCGCGACGACAGCGAGCCATTCGGCACCGCCTACGGCTACACTCAGGACCTCACGCTCAACTATGGAGCGCTCTACAGCCGCCATTTCGACACCCTCTGGTTCTTGCCCGCCGAGCTGACCGCCGGAGTGGAGCACACCCTCGACCGGCTGCAAGATTACACCTTGGAAAGCCCAGACACCCTGCATCAGAACATCGGCATCCTCAGCGCCTACCTGCAAAACGAATGGAAGAGCTACGAGTGGAGCATCCTCGTAGGGGCGCGCATGGACAAGCATAGCATGATTGACGCGCCTGTGGTCAGCCCGCGCCTCAACCTGCGCTACGCTCCCTCCGACCACCTGACCTTCCGCGCCGGTTACGCCTCCGGCTTCCGCGCCCCGCAGGTCTATGACGAGGACCTGCATGTGGGGGCCGTGAACGGCGAACTCTACATGATTACCAACGCCTCCAATCTCCGCATGGAGAGGTCGCATTCGATCAACGCCTCGGCCGACATCTGCCTGCACCGGGGTAGATTCGAAGCCGACCTGCTGGTTGAGGGTTTCTACACCCGTATCAACGATGCTTTCGTCAATGAGCTGCTTTTCGAAGACACCACCAGCGGATACCTGCACTACGTGCGACGCAATGCCGACGGTGCCGAGGTGATGGGCTTGAATGTCGAGCTGAATGTTTCGCCAATCGAACAGATGCGCCTGCAACTCGGCGGCACCTGGCAGCGCAGCCTCTACACAGGACAAGGGATGGAATGGAGCGAGGGACAATATGAACACCGCATGGAGCGCACGCCCGACCTCTACGGATACCTCACAGGCATCTACACTCCCGTCAAGCGTCTGCAGCTTACTGCCACCGGTATCTTGACCGGTCCCATGCTGGTGTATCACAACGTGGCCACCGCCACAGGCAGCGACGTGCAGAAGGTGACGACCGACCCCTTCTTCGACCTCTCACTCAAGGCTGCCTACAGTATTCCGTTTGGCGAAAGTACCGAGCTTGAAATCAGCGTCGGCATTCAAAATATTTTCGACAGCTACCAGCGCGACCTCGACAGCGGTCCCGAACGCGACGCCACCTACATCTACGGCCCCTCGCTGCCGCGAACGCTCCTCTTCGGCGCAAAACTGAGTATTTAAAACAAAAAGCACCTCCAACATTGGAGGTGCTTTTGTTTTCGCTTATGGCTCGCTCTTACATGGCCGATGCCTACTTGTTTTGTAATAGGGCTTCCACTTCGTCGCGGTGCTCGTAGAGGGTGCAGCCGCCGGTGTGTTCCCATCCCAGGGCGCGGGCGTCGCGTATTTTATGGAATAGGGGAGAGGCGAGGGCGGCACGGAGACCGTCGCGGGCGGCGTTGGTGTCGCTGAAAGGCGAGAAGGGACAAGGCTCGGCGCTGCCGTCGGGACCAATGTGGAAGAATCCTCGACCAGCGGCCATGCAGCCGTCGAGAGCCTTCTCGTCGCCGGGGAAGCTGAGGAAAATCATGCCTTTGTACTGCTCGCGCCGCCGTTCGGCTTTGCTGACGGTGTGTTGCATCTTGGCCACGAAGCGCGCCTCGCGCGGGTTGCCAAGCACGTTGAGGTAGGCCGTCGCCATGATGTTGCGGATGCTCTCCGCCATGTAAGCACTGAGGTCCATAATCAGTTGGCTGGTGCCCATTTGCAGCGGACGGGAGAGACGATGGCGCCTTCCTTCTTTAGGTCGGCAAAGGCTTTGTCGACCTCCTTGCGGTCGGCGTTCAGCATCTTGGTGATGTCGCCAGCGGAGACGGGCTTGCCAGCTTCGCGCATGGCTTTCAAAACTTGCTCTTTCATGATTATGGGATTTGATAGGTTAGTACTATTATCATTCGTTATAGTTGTGATCCACCACAATGACGACTTGCAGGTCGGGGACCATGGGCTGGATCTCGGCGGTGAGTTGACTGACAAAGGCGGTCTCGTCACGGACGGAGAGGTTAGGAACCACGTCGACGGAGAGGAACCTCTCTTTCTCGGAATAGTAGAAGCCATGCACCTGGACGATGTCCTTTTGAGCGGTAAGAGTCTGCATCACACCTGCTTGCAGTTCGGCGCGGCGGTTTTCGCCTGTGGCGATGGCATAAACGCCGACGGTCATGATGATGCCGTGACGCTCGTACATCTGTATAGAAATTCGTCGCGTAAGGCCGTGGATGTCGTAGGCCGACAGGCTGTCCAACACATTGATATGCAGCGAGCCAATCTTTACGTCGGGACCGTAGTTGTGCAATATCAGGTCGTAGACACCATGCACACCCTCAAAGTCGGATACCTCCTTCTGAATCTGCTTGGCGAAGTCGGCCGAGATGCTTGTGCCCAGCAACTCATTGACGGGCGAGGCAAGCATCTCGACGCCGGCCTTGATGATGACGACGGAAATCAGTGCGCCAAGTATGCCGTCGAGCGACACACCCCACAGCAGCATGATACCAGCGGAGACGAGCGTGGCCAGCGTGATGATGGCATCGAACAGGGCGTCGGAGCCGGAGGCTATCAGCGCGTCGCTTTTCAGCTGCTCGCCCTTTTTCTTGACATAGCGTCCCAGTACCAACTTCACCACGATGGCCACCACGATAACGACAAGAGTGGTCGTTGTGTATTGTGGCTCCGTGGGGTCGAAGATTTTCTTCACCGACTCGATGAGCGAGGTGATGCCTGCCGAAAGCACGATGACGGCGATGATGATGGCACTAAAATACTCGATACGCCCGAAGCCAAAGGGATGCTTGCGGTCGGCGGGACGCTGTGAGAGCTTGGTGCCCACGATGGTGATGACACTCGAAAGAGCGTCGCTGAGGTTGTTGACGGCGTCCAGCACGATGGCCATCGAGCTGGCTAGGATGCCCACGGCGGCCTTGAAGCCCGCCAGCAGCACATTAGCGCCGATGCCCACCCAGCTGGTACGGATTATTTGTTGGCTTCGGCTCATAATGTTACAACTTACTGGCGAGAGCTATGACCTTCTGCCTGGTGGCGTCGGTCTTCTGTTCGTCGACCTTGGCGGTGACAACCCCCATGTTTTCAACTTGCCAGTAGTTGCAGATGCCGCGATATTCACCGATGGCGCCGTCGTAGACGTTGGGCGAGTAGGAGGACATCAGCAAGGCCATCTTCTTCACCTTGGCGGGCTTGTTGACGCAGTACATGCGCTGGACGGGTGCCTGGATCTGGGCGCAGAGGGTGAAATAGTAGATGGGGGCAGCCAGCACCAGCACCTCTGCCTCGTTCATCAGTGGGTGGAGCTCCTGCATGTCGTCTTTCTGGATGCAGGCGCCATCGCCTTTAGTATGGCAGTACTCGCAAGCCAGACAGCCATTGATTTTCTTTTTGGCGACATCGACGATTGTCACCTGATGTCCGGCCGATTCAGCAGCTTTCTTATATTCTTCCGCCATCCAGGCAGTGTTGCCATTGGCTCTTGGAGAACCCTGTAAAATTAAGATATTCATTGTAATTTGTTTTTGGATTTACTCAAACAATAACGCCACCGACGGGATTTTATTGTGCCATATCGAAATTTACCTAAGGTCACACAAAAAAGGCCGGTCGGGGATACCGACCGGCCTTGGGGTGTTGTTGTGTCGTTGACTTTATTTCTCGCGGTTCTTCTTCTCGCGGTTGATGAGGAGGACAAGCGAGGCGGTCTCGAAGACCAGCATCGTGGCGAAGCCGATGCAGAAGGCGATGGCGAAGAGCTTGGCTTGCCGCGTGTGGGTGAAGAGGTAGGCCGCGAAGACCACCAGGTGGATGAACAGCGTGGCAACGGTGGTGGCCAGGAAGAGCTGCACGAAACGCTTGGGCGACTGGTACATGCTCTTCACCACGAAGTAGTGCTGCACGCCGGTGACGGCGGTGAAATAGAGAGCCAGCAGCGGCATGACGGTGAGGAACCGCTCGGGAGCCGTCCACATCACCACGAAGGAGACCAGTGCCAGCACCAGCGCCACAGCGATGAGCGAAATGTAATATCTCTTCATCTAAACTATTATTAGCTATTCGCTGAACTTCATCGTTTCCTTGGTGGTGAACTTCTCGCAGTAGTGGCAGCGCAGCTTGAGGTTCTCCTTGTCGACGACATCGAACTTGGTGGGAACCACCTCGGCGTTGGTGATGCACTTGGGGTTGGCGCAGCGCACGAAGTTTTCTATATGGTCGGGCACTTCGGCGTTGAATTTCTTCACCACCTTGTAGTCCTCGATGTCGATGATGGAGGCGAAGGGAGCCACGAGGGCAATCTTGCTGACCTCCTCGACGGAGAAGTGTTTGTTCTTGATTTTCACGATGCCTTTCTTGCCGAGCTTGCCGCTGTTGAGGAAGTTGCCGATAAGGACTTCGTCTTTATATTTCTCGAGACCCAGGATGCGGATGACCTGGTAGACGCTCTCGGTGGGGATGTGGTCGATGACGGTGCCGTTCTCGATGGCGCTGACGACCATTTCTTTCTTGCTTTCCATTGCTAACTATTATCTATTAACTATTAACTATTATCTAACGCCAAGTATGGCAGCCATGAGGGCCTGACGGACGTAGACACCGTTTTGTGCCTGCTGGAAGTAGTAGGCGTAGGGTGTAGAGTCGACGTCGGTGGTAATCTCGTTGACGCGGGGCAGCGGGTGCAGGATGCGCATGTTGGGTTTGCAGCCCTCGAGCATGCTGGCGGTGAGGATGCAGCTGTCCTTGACGCGCTCGTACTCCATGGGATCCGGGAAGCGCTCGCGCTGCACGCGGGTCATATAGATGATGTCGGCGGTGGGGATGATGTCGCGCAGGTCGGTGTACTGATAGTAGCGCAAGCCGGCGTTCTTGATGCTCATTTTGACGCTGCTGGGGAGTTTCAGCTCCTGAGGCGAGACGAGGTGGAAGGTGGCGTTGAAATTGCACATGGCCTGGACGAGGCTGTGGACGGTGCGGCCGTATTTGAGGTCGCCCACCATAGCAATCTGCAGGTTGTCGAGCGTGCCCTGGGTCTTGCGGATGCTGTAGAGGTCGAGCATGCACTGCGTGGGGTGCTGGTTGGCACCGTCGCCGGCGTTGATGACGGGCACTGTGGAGACCTCGGAGGCGTAGCGCGACGAACCCTCCTTGGGGTTGCGCATGACGATGAGGTCGCTATAGGAGGAGACCATGACGATGGTGTCGTGCAGCGACTCGCCTTTCTGGACGCTGGTTCCGCCGGGGTCGGAGAAACCGATGATGCGGGCGCCAAGCTGGTTGGCGGCGCTCTCGAAGCTCAGGCGCGTGCGGGTGGACGGCTCGAAGAAGAGGGTGGCCACCACCTTGTCGCTGAGGATTTTCTGTTTGGGATTCTTTTCGAATCCTTCGGCAATGTCCAGCACCTGGATGTACTCCTCTTTCGAGAAGTCGGTGATGGAGATGAGGTTGCGTCCTTTTAAAGTACTCATGGTATATATTGTTTGATTGTTTGACTGATTGATTGCGTTAGTTTTAGATCTTACTTCTTATTTCTTAGCATCTAGAGCCAGCTGTCGGTTGGCCAGGGCTTGCGGGTGGTCGGGGTTGGCTTCGAGGGCTTTGTCGAAGTATTCCACCGCCTTCTGGAAGTCGGTGTAATAGGTCATCTCGATGAATCCCAGGTTGTGCCAGGCGTCGGCACTGGCGGGGTTAAGGTCGAGAATCTGGTGGTAAAGTACCTCGGCGTTCTCCATCTCCTGGCGGTTCTGATAGAAGAGCGCGAGGGCGTACATGGCGTTGGTGTTCGAGGGTTCGAGCTGGAGGGCGGTGTTAAGGTATTCGATGGCCATGGGGTTGTCCTGGGTGGCAAACAACACGCCGAGTTCCTCGAAGGCAGGGGCATAGTCGGGGAACTTGTCGCACACGCGGTTGAAGAGCTGCACGGCATTGGCGGTATCGCCTTTCTCCTTGTATATGAACCCTTTCATGAAGAGGGCGGCGCGGTTGTTGGCATCGCGCTCGGTGACCTTGGAGAGGTATTTCAGCGAGCGGTCGTAGTCGCGACTGTAGAAGGTGATTTCGCCCATCTTCAGCTGCACCTCTTGGTTGTCGGGAGCCTGCTTCTCGGCGGCTTCGAGGGCGCGGTAGCTCTCCTCGATGTTGCCGTTGGCGAAGGCTATGTCGGCCTTGAGCATCAGATAGTCAAGATTGTCGGGGTCGGCCTTCAAGGCGCGGTCGATGTCGAAGTTGGCCTCTCTAACGCGCTTGAGGTTGAAGAGCACCTTGGCGCGGGCGGCAAGAATTTCGGGGTTGTCGGGGTCGCGCTCGAGGTTGATGTCAAGAAGCTCCAGCTTGACGCTATCGGGCATATCGTCCTCAATCTCACGCGGGCCGCAGCCCACCGTCAGCAGGGGCAGGAAAAAGAAGAGGCAGTATGTGTAAAAAGTTTTCATTTTATAGTATTACGTAAAAAGGCTTTTTTTATTGTAGCAAATCGCAAATCATTTTTTCAACAATTGTCAATTTCTCCTGGTGAAGCACTTCGCGCGCCTGCATCTCGCTGATAGGTAGTGCTTTCCATACTAAGCACCAGTACTCCTTTATTTTTCTTATCTTGCTTTGCTCCGAAGGGAAAGTGTCGAGAATTTCCTCGACGAGACGGCTGATGAAGTGCGCTGCGAGCTGTCGGTCATCGGAGGTGTCGCGGTTAGGGTCGGCGATGTCGAGGGGCAGGGTAGGGTGATAGAGCACACCGCGGCCTACCATGAGGTCTGCCACCTGCGGGAAACACTCCCTGATGCGGCGTGCATCGCCTCCAGTGCAGATGTCACCGTTGTAAATCACTGGTGCTTTGAGCAATGGGAGCACCTGGCCGAAGGTGTCGAGGTCGGGGTGACCATTGTATTGCTGGCGTCCCAGTCGGGGGTGGACGGTGATGCTGGCCAGCGGATAGTCGTTGAGCACGGGGATGAGGCGGAAGATGTCCTCCTTCTCCTTCAGGCCGAGGCGCACCTTGACGCTGAGGGTGGGCTTGAGGTTGGGCAGCACAGCATCGAGGATGGCGC
The DNA here is from genome assembly GCA_002349055.1 of Bacteroidales bacterium UBA2939. GTDB lineage: Bacteria > Bacteroidota > Bacteroidia > Bacteroidales > P3 > Colimorpha. The sequence continues at coordinate 106,919 of DECD01000047.1, forward strand.
GCACCTCGTCGGGATAGGGCAGGATGCCGCTGCCGCGATGCTTGGCGGCGACTTTGCGCATAGGACATCCCATGTTCCAGTTTATCTCCTTGTAACCAATATCATACAATCGGTTACCTAAAGTAATGAATTCATCGGGTTCTTTGCCCAAAATCTGTGGAATGACGGGAATAGAACCGACGTTGTTTTCGGGCAACACGTCCTCTATTTTCTCCCAGGCGTCGGCCAGGTTTCCATGGGTGAGCGAAAGGAAGGGCGACACCGCCAGCTGGATGGCACCGGGGAAGCACTCCTCGTAGACCCTGCGGAAGAGCACTTCGGTCAA
>DECD01000047.1:107334-118493 GCA_002349055.1 Bacteroidales bacterium UBA2939
TCGGGCAAGTCCTTGTGTTCTTCAATGAAATCTTTGAGCGTCGAAATGAGCAGGTTGCCAGTCTTGTAGACGGGTGTGTAGAGGAGGCTTTTCTCGCGGGTCTCGCGATTGATAAGTTCCTCGTTCTTGTCGAGGAGCACGATGCCGTTCAGTATCACTGCGAGGATGCAGAGGGCTTTGGCCATGCCCAGAGTGGCACCGCCGATTTTGTTGGCCAGCGACAGGTGGGCCGACTTGACCAGGCGCTCGATGCTGCGTCCGAGCAGGTAGGTGAGTACCAGTGCTCCGACAAAGGTGATGAAGAATGCGATGAGGATGGCACTTGTGCCTGTGAGGCCCAGCAGGTTGGCCACCAGCTTGGAGAGGTTGACGGCGGCCCAGATGCCAGCAACGATGCCCGCCAGGGTGGCGGCTTCGCGTATCACGCCTTTGCGCCAGCCAAGAAAGACCAGCCATCCGAGGGGAATGAGCAGCAGGATGTCGAGGATAGTCATAGGCAATAAAAAAGCGCCTTGTCGCTTTCGACACGGCGCCAAAATAACACATTTCTTTCTCTATCACCATGGATAGAAATAAGCAAGCACATCATATATAACGAAGCATTCATTTTTTTGTTTCGTTTTTTGCCAACTTTTTTTCTGTCCAGAGTGTAACATAGTGTACAACAAAGGCTACCAGCACGCCAAATAGTGCTCCGCAAAGCAGGTCGCCGGGGTAGTGCTTGCCGAGGTAGACACGGCTGTAGCAGGTCAATACCGCCCACGCCATCATGCAAAGGGGTACGACGCGGTCTCGTTTCCAGTATTTTAATAGAATGAACACCGCGATGGCGAACGCGTTGGCGGCGTGCGACGAGATGAAACCGTACTGTCCTCCGCAGCCTTCGCGGAACATGTGCACGTCGGGCAGGGCGTGACAAGGGCGCAGACGGCAGACTGTGTTCTTGAACAGCTGTACGCTGCCTTGGTCGGCCAGCAGGAAGCAGAGGCCGATGGCGAGGAGGACGAGCCACCAGCGTTTGGCCTCGAACCGGACAGTCGTCAGACAGAAGGCCACCACGATGATGATGGCCCAGCTCCAGCGCGCCGAGAAGAACCACATCACCCAGTCCATCGCCGCGCTGTGGTGGTGGTTGACGAGGTAGAAGAACTGCGTGTCGAGGTTATTCAATACTTCAATCATCGCTTGTCAACTTTCTGAAAATAGCGTCTTTGAGTTCCTGTATATTCTGTCCGCTAACGGCACTGATGAAGATGCACTCCACGCCTTTGGGCAAGTGGCGTTTCAATTGTTTCTGCATCTCCTCATCCATCATGTCGCACTTGGTGACGGCCAGGATGCGCTGTTTGTCAAGCAGCTCGGGGTTGTATTTCTCCAGCTCCTTGAGCAGCACGTGGTACTCCTTGGCAATCTCCAGTTGCTCGCAGCTCACCATGAAGAGGAGGATGGAGTTGCGCTCGATGTGACGAAGGAAACGCAACCCCAACCCTTTGCCCTCGGCAGCACCCTCGATGATGCCGGGAATGTCGGCAATGCAGAAGGAGCGGTCGTCGCGGTATTTGACGATGCCCAGATTGGGCACGAGGGTGGTGAAGGGGTAGTCGGCAATCTCGGGCTTGGCAGCGCTGACGGTGCTGAGGAATGTGCTCTTGCCTGCATTGGGAAATCCTACAAGTCCCACATCGGCAAGTACTTTCAATTCAATGATGACCCAACGTTCCACAGCGGGTTCGCCGGGTTGCGCATAGCGGGGTGTCTGGTTGGTGGCACTCTTGAAGTGGTCGTTGCCCAGGCCGCCGCGGCCGCCCTTGGCAATGATGAGTTGCTGTCCTTCCTCGGTCACCTCGCCGAGCACCTCGCCGGTCTCGGCATCGCGACAGACGCATCCCAGCGGCACGTCGAGGATCTGATCCCTGCCGGTGCGGCCGGTGCAGAGGTTCTCGCCGCCATGCTCGCCGTCCTCGGCAAAGACATGCTTGGTGTACTTGAGGTGGAGGAGTGTCCAGCGCTGCGTGGTGCCGCGGAGAATGACATGTCCGCCACGGCCGCCGTCGCCGCCGTCGGGACCCGCCTTGGCATTGTATTTCACTCGGAGAAGGTGAGCGCTTCCCGCGCCGCCCTTCCCCGAGCGAACCAATATCTTGACGTAGTCTACAAAGTTGCTTGTCATCCGATGGCAGTTCTGATGCGGGCGGCGATTTCCTCGATGGTGCCGAGGCCGTCGACCACCTTCTGCTTGCCCTGCTTGGCGTAGTAGTCGGCCACGGGCTTGGTCTTGTTGTTGTACTCCTGCAGGCGGTTGTTGATGGTGGCCTCGTTGTCGTCGGCGCGACCCTGAATCTTGGCGCGCTCCAGCAGGCGACGCATCAGCTCGTCCTTCGGCACCTCGAGCTGCACCATGCAGGTCAGCACGCGGCCGTGCTTGGCCAACAACTTGTCCAGCACCTCGGCCTGGGCCACGGTGCGGGGGAAACCGTCGAAGAGCATGCCCTTCGTGTCGGCGGCGATAGCCTTGTCCATCATCTCGATGACGATGTCGTCGCTCACCAGCTGGCCGGCATCCATGATGCTCTTAATGCGTTTGCCCAGCTCTGTCTGGTCAGCAATTTCCTTGCGCAGCAGGTCGCCAGTGGAGACGTGCGTAAGGCCGTAATTCTCAACAATGAAGTCGCTCTGCGTGCCTTTGCCAGCACCGGGAGCTCCGAAAATAACGATGTTCTTCATGTGTCTTGTCTACTTAACTATTTGACCGAGACAATCTCGATATCGAACACCAGGGGAGAGTAGGGGAGGATGACGGGGCTGGCCTGACGCGAACCGTAGGCGAGAGCCGAGGGGATGACGAGCTGGAGGACGGTGCCGGCAGGCTGATCCATGACACCCTTCTCCCAGCCTTCAATCAGTTTGTCGCGACCCACCACATAGGTCATGGGCTCGTATTTGCGCTGCGGGTTGTAGATCTCGCCGCTGCGGGCGTCGCTCTCCACGCTGCTGTCGAAGATGGTGCCGTCGAGCAGGCGGCCGGTGTAGTTCACCGACACTTCCTTGCCCATGGCCACCTTGGCACCGTTGCCGCGCTTCTTCACGATGACGTAAAGGCCGTCGGCAGTGGGCTTGACGGTGATGTTGTTGGCCTGGATGTAGTTGGCGATGTCCTCGGCCTCGCTGGCCTTGCGCTCCTCCATCGAGTTGGTGAAGTTGGCGCGCTCCTGGGCAATCTCCTCGCTGGTCACGATGTCCTGAAGGCTGATTTCATAGTACAGCTTCTGACCCGTACCGGCTTTGTAGTTGGCAGGCATGTAGTTAGGGTCCACATACTTGGCGGCGGTGTCGGCATCCATGGCAAAGGTGGCCACGTCGCCCACGTGCATCATCAGCAGTCCTTCGCCAATCTTGATTTCGTAGTTGGGAGTGGCCTGGGCAATGCGGCGGGCCTCGCCTTTGTTGGTGAAGATGACCGTGGTGTCGAACTTGATGGTGAGTTCGCCCACCAGCACGTCGCCTTCCTGAACCTGCTGGCCGTCTTTGTTCTGTTTGTCAAACCTGTAGTACAGGCCGTTGTCGGTTTTCTTGAAACCTTCCTTGTCGCCGTTGCAGGCAACCATCATCGTTGTGGCGGCCACAAACAGGGCGGCCAATTTGATACTCTTTTTCATGGTATTTTTAATGTACATTAATTTATTTTTGTTTCTTATTCTGTTTCTTGTTCGCAAGGCAACGCAACACCTCCACCTCGTACACCAGTATCATGCGACTCTTTACGCGGTCGCCGTCGCCCGCCACGCCGTAGGCCTGCTCCGAGGGCAGGATGACCCATGCCTTGCTGCCCTCCCTCAGGGTGCGCAACGCGGCGTCGAGGCCCCGCGTGGGCTGCATGCGTCCGGCAACCACCGTGTCGGTGACGTTGTCGTAAATCACTGTGCCGTTGATGGCTTCCATGCGGTAGCGTATCACCAACTCGTCCTCGTAACCCACCGCCGGACCTTTCCCGACGCGGGTCTCCATCACCCTTGCCCCTCCAGCCAGACGCTCCATCTTCCACCCGCGGCGCTGGGCATAGGAGTCTATCTGCTGTTCCTCGCCGTGCGCGATATATCGGTTGGCATTTATCAGGTTCTCTTTCAGCGTGTCGCCCTTGTCCGGCTGCACGTCAATCACCGGCACATCGCCGCAGGACACCATCGTCAGGCAGGCGATGACGGCAACAAGCAACAGCCCGAGGCGTTGCTTGACACGTTTCACCGTGTCGGCAAGCGACAGGTGGCTCGTGGCCCCAGCGGCACGCTCATGGCCGCCGCCGCCGAACAGGCTCTTGGCGAGCTCGTTGACATCGGTGTGGCACTTCGAGCGCAGCGACAGGCGCACCCTATCGTCCTCCTCGCGCACCAGCACGGCGCAGTCCACCATGTGGAGCTTCATCACCTCGTTGATGAGACCTGTAAGCTCCGAGCTCTCAACGCCGTAGCGTTCCATATCCTCCTTGCGGATGACCATCAGGGCGGCCTCCTGCTCGGGGTATACCTCCAGCAGTTCGCTCATGGCATGGCCGAAGAACTTTAGGCGATTGACGGTGAAGACGTTCTTAATCTGGCGGTTGATGTCCATGGGGTCGATGCCCATCTGCGACAGTTCGGCGGCAGCCAGATAGAGGCTCCGCTGACGGTTGCTGTAGCTGAAGGTGCCCGTGTCGGTACAGATGCCCGTAAAGAGGCTCTTGGCGGCGTCAGCATCGATGACCTCGCGGCCAAAGGCAGTGCTTATCGACCAGAAAATCAGCTCGCAAGTACTCGAAATATCAGGGTCCGACACCACCAGATCGAAACTCCCGCGGTCGGGATTCTCGTGGTGGTCGAAGAGGATGCGTTTGGCTTTGGCTCCTTGCAGGCTGTCGGCCAGCACACCCGTGCGCTCCAGCGTGCTGAGGTCCATGCACACAATGAGGTCCGCCTCCTCGATAGCCTTGCGGCAGCTGTCGATGTCTTTCTTTCCGTTCAGAATCACGTCGGTATAGGGTAGCCACAGCAGGTCGTCCGGACATCCGTCAGGCAGCATGGGTGTCAGCTTCGCCTGGCACACGCGCGACAGAATGGCATACATTGCCGTCAACGACCCCACGGCGTCGCCGTCGGCGTTGCTGTGGGCCGTCAGCACAATGCTCCCAGCCTCGCCGACCGCACGGCACAGCCCTTTGGCGCTCCATCCGTCGACAAAATCAACCGTGTTATTGCATTCTATCTTCATTTGCTTCAAGTGGTTACAATCTACCACACCAAAATAATCCGAATGCAAAGATACGATTTTTCTTTCAATTATAGGGAATTATTTATAAAAAGGGTAGATTCCAGACCAAAACGCAACTCATGATTGCAAAGATAGATAAAACATTTGATATGGCAAGGCAAAATCTATCTTTTTTCTAGGACGGCGGTTGAGTTTGTGCTGAGGCTCAAGGATGTCGGCGTCGCTCCAGAGAGCGAAAGACGGGTCGCGCGGGAGATACTGTCGGTATAGCATGTTTGTGTTTTCTATGCAGCCTTTCTCCCAAGAGCAGTAGGGATTTGTGAAATAGACCGGTGCGCCAAGTCTCTTGGTGATATATTCATGCTCGTAGAATTCGGTGCCGTTGTCGGTGGTTATAGTTTTCACGCCTCCGCCGCGTTTGAAAGGCAGGAGGGCGTCCACGACCGCTTTTGCCACCTCCCCGGACTCTTTCCCATGCGGCAGATTGGCCTGCTGCGGTGCTTGAGTTTGAAGCGGCAGTTCTTCCACAGGTCGCCGCCGTGTTCCTTGTCCTTGCGGATATAGTTGTAGATGCTGGACTTGGACACCATCAGGTAGCCCTTGTTGCGGCACATGCCTACAATCTGTTCCGGTGAGAGTTGCTCCCCACGCATGTATTTCTCTATCCTGTGCCTCACCTGCCCGCACATCTTTCGCGGCTCCCTGAGCCTGTCTTTTCTCAAATCGGCCAGCTCCTGGGCCTGCCGCCACGAGTATCCCCGCTTGCCGCCGTTCCTTTTCAGCTCGCGGCTAATGGTTGATTCGCTGACGTTTAACTGCTCGGCAATGTATGCCTGCGTCTTTTTTTTCAAAAAGTTGCGTTTCTTATTGGAACTTATCGATTCAAGATGCCGCAGATAAAACGTCTACAACGTCTTATTTAAATATCTGTCATCCCTATCGAATGACGATGCGAAATTACAAAATAATTTTGAAACCACAAAAAAAAATGCCTCGGCTAACATTTTTTTCTGGCCGAGGCAGTCATGAGATTGGCAATTCTATCGGTTAAAGGTGCTACTGAAGTAGTCTATTTCCCGTTGGGCAATTTTCAGCCTGTGTGCAACAGCTTGCCACCGGCTCACAGCGGTCTTCACCTCTTGGATGATAGAGCGTGCTTCTTCTTTGGAAATCAGATATTCGTCGGAAGAGTCGAGTAAAATATCCAAGTTTGCAAGATTTGAATCTCGGTTGATAAGTAGGCTTTGGGTATTGCTGAGGGTGGGGTTGAGGTCATAGACTGGCGAGAGAGTCCATCCACGTGGGGTGAGCAGAAAACCATGGTTGCGGAAATGGTCGTCGCTGTTGCCGACGGCGATGTTAAAGGCCACACGACGGTAGAGCTGTCGCAGGTTCCACTCCACTTCGCAGCAGTGCTGAAGGATGAAGTCGACGATGTCTAGATAGCCGTTTCCCGTGGTGGCATTGCAGCCATCGGTGAGGCCCAAGAGTGTCATTGCAGAGGCGAAATGGCGTCGGCGGCCGTCGTCAGTCCGGTCGAATCGCCGAGAGAGGAATACATGGTGTCGTTCGCCAACAAAGAGTACGGAGGTGTCGGCAACGGTAATTCCGGCTTCGCGGGCCAGCAGATGGCACAGATGCTCCCACAAGGCCACGTCGTGGTCGTCATTGCGTGACGGGAATTTGGCCACGCATAGATGTCCACTGTTGTCAACCACTCCGGCTTTGGGGCGAGCACCACCCAGTGAGGAGCCGAGATGCACCAATTGTTGTATCCAACGTTTTTCTGGGAGAATGTTGCGCTCTTCGCTCTGCTCAATCTCGTGGCTTGCTGCTACAAGAGTTCTGATGTCGGATACCGGCGGGATGCGCAATTCGGCATTGGAATTGATAAAATCACCTTCAGGTGACAACTTGAAGCGCAGGGCTCCCATGCGAGAGAAGTCGTCTATACCCATGAAATAGTCAAAAGAGGTGAGACAATGCACCAGACGCTGTTCCTCTGCGGCGAGTATCTGCTCGCGACGAGCCACAAGGATTCTCCCCCAGCGGTCGGGCAATGCATCAGAAAAACATCCAAAGATGTCGTGTCCAGGTTGAGTGTATTGCATGCCGGGATAGCTTCTGAGGTCGGCACTGAGGAACAACGAACTATACTTTTTCAACCATCCGTTATCAAAACAAAAGGAATAAGAGTCGGCACCCCGGAGACTCTCATAGCCAAGTTCCCCCATCAGCAGGGGCCTTGGAAGCCAGTCGAAACAGGCATATACATAGAGTGTCTGCATAAATGTTATTTTTTGGATGCCCGTTCACGGTTTTTCAAAGTGAGGTCTTGTATTGCGCGACCGAGTTCGTCTTTCTGGGCGAGCAAAAGGATATCGTCTTCCAGCTGGAGGGCGTACAACACTCGCAGGTAGATGCCAATGGCCACAGTAGGGGTGCCCTTTTCAATGCGGCTGATTGTTAAAGGAGAGCAGGATGCCCTTTCTGCGACCTGTGCCACGCTGAGGTTCCGACGCAGGCGAGCCAGACGAATCTGTTCACCGACGGTTTGCAGGTTTGTCTCCAGTTTTCGAGGCATCGTGGTGCCCATTGTTGCCTTGCTCATAATCTATCAACTATTATTTAAATATGTAATAATTTGAGTTAGTATATATTTTATGATAGGTTATTAATTTGGCTGCAAAAATACACACTTTTTCTGAAATGGCCAAAAAAAAAATGCTTCAACTGGCTTTTTCCCACCTGAAGCATTAGGATGAATTGTGAAAATAAATCAACCTTCGGCTCCGAACTCCATCAGATAGGCTTTGATGAATTCGTCGATGTGGCCGTCCATGACGCCGGCGACGTCGGAGGTCTGGTAGTTGGTGCGGTGGTCCTTGACGCGGCGGTCGTCCATGACATAGGAGCGAATCTGCGAGCCCCACTCAATCTTCTTCTGGTTGGCCTTGATTTTGTCCTTCTCCTCCATGCGGTGCTTGAGCTCGCGGTCGTAGAGCTGCGAGCGGAGCAGACGCATGGCGTTCTCCTTGTTCTTGGGCTGGTCGCGAGTCTCGGTATTCTCAATCAGGATTTCCTCTTCCTCACCGGTATAGGGGTCTTTGTATTGGTAGCGCAGGCGCACGCCCGACTCCACTTTATTGACATTTTGACCACCGGCGCCGCCACTGCGGAAGGTGTCCCACGAGAGTTTCGACATATCAACCACCACTTCAATTGAATCGTCAACAAGCGGTGTGACACTGACACTTGTAAAACTCGTCATACGTTTGCCCTGGGCGTTGAAAGGGGAGACGCGGACCAGGCGGTGGACGCCGGTCTCGGACTTGAGGTAGCCATAGGCGAAGTCGCCCTCAATCTGGAGGGTGCAGCTCTTGATGCCGGCACCGTCGCCGTCGAGCGAGTTGGAGATGACCACCTTGTAGCCGTGGGTCTCGGCATAGCGTATGTACATGCGCATGAGCATCTCGGCCCAGTCCTGAGCCTCCACGCCGCCGGCACCGGCATTGATGGAGAGCACGGCGTCGAGACGGTCGCTGTCGCTGCGCAGCATGTTCTTGAACTCCAGCTCCTCAACCTTTTTCTGCGCGACGGCAATCTGCGCCACAAGCTCTTCCTCGGTGGCGTCGCCGGCCTCGAAGAATTCGCCCATCACCTCAAGGTCGCCGCAGGCGGTGTCGACATCCTTGTAGGCTGTCACCCAGCTCTTTTTGGCGTTGATGCCTTTCACCACCTTCTGGGCCTCCTTGGGGTCGTTCCAGAAATCGGGGGCTTCGGTTTTCTTCTCCTCCTCGGCAATCCATGCGCTGGTTTTGTCGATGTCGAGGAATTTCTTCAGTGCGTCCTTGCGCGCGATGAGGTCTTTTATCTGCTCTTGGTTGGTCATAACATTACATAAAAAAAGGGCAAGCTGTTTATATCGCACCGCTACAACCAAACACCCTTGCTGTATTCCTACCCTGGGGGATTCAATGGGAGCTGGTCGTATAAGACTTGCCCTAACTCTCTGTGGCTGGTGGAGTTAAACGAATTCTCCAACGCCTTTACGAGATGCAAAGATACGACTTTTTTTTGTTCTGACAAAAAAAATTATCAATTCGGGCCATAACCTATAACTCATAACCCTTATGCGGGGTCAACATCGTAGATGACGGTGACGCCGCTCCAGCCTTCCTGCTTGGTGAGGTCGTCGCCTATCTGGCGGATGACGCGCTTGGCGTCGGCCACGGGCTCGCTCTTCTCGAAGCGGAGAGTTATCTGCTTGAGGTACAGTCCCCGGATGCGGCTTACCAGCGGGTATTCGGGACCAAGGACGCGCGTGGCGAAGGCGCTGCGCAGATGGAAGGCCATCCAGTCGGCGGCGGCGTTGAGAACCTCGGCGTCGCGGTGCTTGAGGGTGATTTCTATCAGGCGGTAGAAAGGCGGATAGCGGAAGACGCGCCGCTCCTGTATCTGCTCGTTGTAGAGGCTCTGGTAGTCGTTGTCCATCACGTTGGCAATCACCTGATGGTAAGGGTTGTAGGTCTGGATGATGACCTTGCCGCCGCCGTTATGGCGACCGGCGCGGCCGCTCACCTGCGTCATCTGCTGGAAGGCGCGCTCGTAGGAGCGGAAGCTGGGGTAGTTGATGATGTTGTCGGCATTGATGATGCCTACCACGCTTACATGCTCGAAATCAAGTCCCTTGGTCACCATCTGGGTGCCCACAAGGATGTCGATGCGGCGGTGCTCGAAGTCGGAGAGTATCTCGAGATATTGGTTTTTCTGAAGGGTGCTGTCGAGGTCCATGCGTGCCACGCAAGCCTCGGGGAAGAGAATCTGGAGGTCTTCCTCGATGCGCTCGGTGCCCACGCCTGTCATTTTCAAATGTGTAGAGTGGCAGGCCGGACACTCGCTTGGCACGGGGATGGAGTAGCCGCAGTAGTGGCAGCGCAGCGAGTTGGTGGCCTTGTGGTAGACCAGCGACACGTCGCAGTGGACGCAGTGGGGCACCTCGTGGCAATCGTCGCACTCGAGCCGCAGCGAGAATCCGCGGCGGTTCTGGAAGAGGATTACCTGCTGTTTTTTCGACAGTGCCTCCTCGATGGCCTGCAACAGCGCCACCGAGAAATGCCCTTTCACCAGCCCCTGGCGGTGGGCCTCCTTCATGTCGACGCAGGTCACCTCCGGCAGACTGAAACCGCCGTATCGTTTTGTCATCGTGGCCATTCCGTACCTCTCCTGGAGAGCGTTGAAGTGGGTTTCCACGCTCGGCGTGGCGCTGCCGAGGACGGTTTTTGCCTCCCACTGCCGCGCCAGGTAGAGGGCGGCGTCGCGGGCGTGGTAGCGCGGCGACGGCTCGAACTGCTTGTAGGAGCTGTCGTGCTCCTCGTCGACGATGATAAGTTTCAAATCCTTGAACGGGAGGAAGATGGCGCTCCGTGCGCCCAGCAGCACCTGGTATTCGCCGCTGAGGGTGCGGTGCCACACCTCGGTACGCTCGCTGGCGCTGAAGCGCGAGTGGTAGATGCCCACCTTGCCGCCGAAATATTTCCTCAGGCGGTTGATAATCTGTGCCGTGAGGGCAATCTCGGGCAACAGGAATAGTGCCTGTCCGCCAGCCCTCACCACTTCGTCGATCATTTTGATATACACCTCGGTCTTGCCGCTCGAGGTGACGCCGTGGAGGAGGAATATGTTATGGCTGTTTGATTGCAGGCAATCAAACGCCTGCTGCTGCTCCTCGTTCAGCACAATGCTTTGGGGGTCAACCAGCTCCATGTCGCTGTAGTCGCGCAGGCGACTCTCGATGCGCTCCTCGATGGTAAGCACGCCGTTTTTGACTAGCGTCTGCAAGGCCGACCCCTGCGGAAGCTCGCGCTTGGCCACGGCCTCCTTGCCGAAGTGCGACAGTTGCAGGAACTGCATCATCA
>DECD01000047.1:118623-125408 GCA_002349055.1 Bacteroidales bacterium UBA2939
CCTCGTCCTGGTAGTCGGGCGAGAGGAGTAGGTAAGGGGCCTTCTTGGGCGTGAATCGTTGCCGCAGCTCCTCGTCCATCATCACAATCTCGCGCTCTATCATTCCGCGTATGAGCGGCATAATCTTCTGTACGCCAATAGCGCGGCTAATGTCAATCACCCTCATGACGGGGTGCTCCGACAGAAGGTCGACCACCATGCGCTCGTATTTCGACAGGCTCGAGAGCTCGCCGCCGAAGTCGGGATGTATCGCCACGGCGCTCTCGCTGGCCAGCTTGAGGCCCGAGGGCAAGGCACAGGCCATCACGTCGCCGGGGGCGCACATATAGTAGCGTGCCATCCATTCCCAGAACTCCATCTGGCGCTCGGTAACGACGGGGTCGGTGTCGAGCACCGCCATGATATACTTCGACTTCCACTGCGGGGCCTCCTGGTGGAGACGGCGCACCACGGCGGAGTACATCCGTGCGTTCTTGGCGCCGAACTGCACCACCACGCGTGCTCCCACGCGCACCTGCCCGTTATACTCCTGCGGCACCCTGTAAGTGTAGGTGCCCGGCAGATGCAACGGCAGCAGCACATCGACATAGTATACCTCGGTCTCGGCCATCGTTCCCTAAAACGATTCGCGCGCGAAAATATTGTGTGTCGGGCGAAATAATATTGGCCGTCGCGGCCGCTCATCTCTCCGTATAGATTACAACAATGTTAACAACCGTTAAACACCAACGCCCTACCACAACCCTATCAACCGCCTGGGTACACTCTTTTGTCCTACTATAAAACTCTCTTCGCCATGATAACAGGGTGAAGAACTTTCTCAGCGGGCGGTTGCGGCATTTCAATTGTGGGAACATGTTTGCTTGGTGATTGCTCTCTTCGGAAAAGCGGTACATCATGTATTTCAAAAAAGGGGGCAAAAATTCAATCCACCACACATACCCCTCCAAACCTTGCACGGGCACCACATGCCACAAAAATTAGGGCCGCCACCTCGTGACGGCCCTTCTTCAAATTTATCGTATCACAACAATTTTCCTCGCCGGTAGGTCACCAATCTTCACGATGTATATCCCCGACCCCGGCACCTCGAACGTGACGTGCTTCGTCCCATCTGTAGAGACGCGGCCTGCCGCGTCTCCCACCGCGACACACCGCCCCATCACATCAAACACCCTCACCTCGTCCAGTGCCTCGCCGTCGCCACTCTCCACCACAATCTGTCCCTCGGCAGCGTATATCTTAACCTCGCTAGCATCGATATCTTCGATGCCCTGCGTGCTCTCGAAGTAGGCGGTATAAGTAACGTTCCCTGTAACAGTCACCACTCTCGGGTTCTCTGTATTGCCATCATTCCAGCGTAAGAAACGGTGTCCTTCGTTGGGTATGGCGCTGATGGTCACAGTTCCGCCGCTCAACGCCTGTCCTCCACCGCTCACCGTGCCCATCGTCGGGTCGGCGCTCTCCACCGTCACGGTGTACACCTCTTCGCCCTCCTCTATAAACAGGGCTGTCAGCTCCACGTCGCTTATCACAGCAAAAGTGTAAGGGTTGGCAGTCACCCCGTTGCTCCATCCGGCAAAGGTGTAACCTGTGTAGGCCGTAGCCGTCACCGTGCAGGGGCTACCATAGACAAACTCCGTACCACTGGCTTCCACCATACCGCGAACGATGTCGCTCGACACCACACTCACCGTATATGTGTCGATAACGAATAACGCCGTCAGCGTGATGTTGTCCTCTATGTGGTACTGGCGCGGATTCTCTGTGTTGCCGTCGTTCCACCATGTGAAGTGGTAGTGCTCTTCGGGGAAAGCCTGAATCGTGATGGTATCACCGAAATTGTAGGTGCCACGGCCCGTGGCTGTACCGTGCTCTCCTGCATTCACCGTCAGGGTATATTGGTTTGGTGCGAAGTGAGCCGTAAAGGTGGTATCCTGTGTTAGTGTAATGGTACGAGGATTATCTGTATTACCGTCATCCCATTGTGTGAAGTGGTAACCATAGTTGGGTGTGGCTGTAATAGTGCGGTTGGAGAGGTAGTTGTAGTTGCCACCGCCGCTTACATTGCCTTGTGCTGTGTTGTCTGATTGCACTATGAGGGTAAACTGGTCATAGTCGAAGTAGGCAGTATAGGTTGCGTTATCTATCACTTGCACCGTGCGAGGGTTGTCGGTGTTTCCGTCATTCCAGTGCGAGAAAACGTATCCGTAGTTGGCATTAGCGGATATGGTTGTTGCGTTTAGGTACTCTGTAGTAGCTCCACCCGCCACTGAGCCTCTAATGGTATCGGAACTCTGCACACTAACAGTATATGTGTTAATTCCAAAGAATGCTGTAAAAGAAGTGTCTTGTGTGAGAGTTATTGTACGTGGATTATCCGTAACCCCATCGTTCCATTGCGTGAAATGATAGCCGTGGTTGGCTGTGGCTGTAATAGTGCGGTTGGAAAGATAATTGTAGTTGCCGCCTCCGCTCACATATCCCTGTGTCGAATTGTCGGATTGTACAGAAATGGTAAACTGGTCATAGTCGAAGTAGGCAGTATAGGTTGTGTTGTCCATAATCTGAACTATTCGGGGATTACTTGTGTTCCCATCGTTCCAATGCGAGAAAACGTAGCCATAGTTCGCTGTGGCCGAGATGGTAACGCTGTCTAAATATAGTCCTGTGGCATTATTTGATGTTGTTCCTTGTGTCGAATTATTAGAAACGACGGTAATGGTATAGCTGTTTCTGTCAAACTGAGCAGTAAAGGAAGTATCTTGTGTGAGTGTAAGGGTTCGTGGATTATCCGTTACACCGTCATTCCATTGTGTGAAATGATAGCCGTGGTTGGCTGTTGCCGATATAGTATGATTTGATAGATAGTTGTAATTGCCGCCACCATTCACAGTACCATGTGTCGAATTATCTACATTTACAGTCAGCTGGTACTGATTTAGATTGAAATGGGCTATGGCGGAGCGGTCTTTGGTGGCTACCAGTGTCAGAGTGTTGCCGCCATTTTGGGTACTGGTATTGTTATTGCTCTCGTTTGTGTATGTCCAGTAGTCGACGTGATAGCCGTAGTTAGGTTGCGCGGTAAGGATGACGGTGTCGAGGTAATCCACGGTAGCACTGCCAGTAACAATGCCAAGGGTGCTGTTGGCAGATGTGCCAGTAATGGTGTAGCTATTGGGCTGGAAGTAGGCTGTAATGGTAACGTCACCTGTGAGGGTAATGGTGTCGAGGTTGGTGATGCTGCCAGTGCTCCAGTAGCCAAAGTGGTAGCCATAATTGGCGGTAGCTTGAACTACAACGGTGGAGTCGCAGCGCACAACGCGATTATCCAGGCCCAATACAACGGCGACTGAGCCGCGAGCTAAATCAGATGAATATACGTTAACATTAAAGTTGTATAATGGTTGGCGGAGGTCATTATTGTATGGAAACCAACAGTCATTCGAATTAGTGGTGTAATAGTTATCGTAGGTGCAACCATTTAAAATAAACACTCTCCCAGATGGATTATTGTTAAAGGCGTATGAGCCAAGCGATGGTGCTTCCATGGGCATCATAAACACTGTATCAAGGCTGCTGCAGTTATTGAAAGCACAATCACCTATCGAGGTGACGCTGCTGGGGATGGTGACGGATGTCAGGCCGCTACAACCATAACATATATAACTCGGAATGCGCTTGACATTATTGCCAAATGTAAAAGATGTAAGGTTACTACAGTTAAAAAAAGGATATTCACTTCCTGACGAAATACAACTGTCTGCATTGAATATGACAGATGTCAGGCCGCTGCAGTCACGGAAAGCATAACTGCCTATCGATGTGACGCTATTGCCGATGGTGACGGATGTCAGGCTGCTGCAGTTCTCGAAAGTATAACTGCCTATCGAGTTTACACTATTCGGGATGGTGACGGATGTCAAGCCGCTACAGTTCTGGAAAGCATAACTGCCTAGCGAGGTGACGCTGTCGGGGATGGTGATGGACGTCAGGCCACTGCAGCCAGAGAAAGCAGAACTGCCTATTGAGGTGACACTGTTAGGGATAGTGACGGACGTCAAGCCACTGCAGCCAGAGAACGTAGCCCAGCCTATCGAGGTGACGGCATAGGTTTGACCGTTATCTGGATTGGTGACACTGCTGGGAATTGACAGGTCGCCCATGAGAAAGGTGTAATAGCCACCCCCATAATATTGGCTTGTCAATGTCACTCTCGCCTGTCCATCGACAATGTTGTAGTACAACCTGTGGCCGCTCGGTGACACAGCAGTAAAATCATAGGCAAAAGCGTTTTGTAATAACGTCAGTATGGCGGCCAAAACCAATAATACTTTTTTCTTCATATTGTCTATTGTTTAAAGTTAATCTTCCGTTCCAATAGCCACATAAAAAAGAAGCGCGGACATCAACTTTCGTTACTTATCCCGCATACAAGGCTCTGGCATGCCCATCATCCGAGGATAAGCAACACCGAAGCCCACGCTGTCGATATACACAGAACATGTATATATACAACAATGGACGTTGGATGCTGCTTTATCTTGCGGATGATTATGAATTTGCCAGATTCTGTATGCCGCAGATAAAACGTCTACAACGTCTTATTTATATGTCTGTCGTTTTCTTCAAAACGACGCTGCAAAGATACAAACTTTTTCTTGACTAACAAAAAAATATTTTGTTCGCACCCGCGCAAAGTTATATTAAACAACCCGAAAATTGTTATTAACAGACGTTATATTTAGTTTGTAAAAAGAAATCCAGCTGCCAACCTAAAAATGTTTATAACATGATTTTCACGAGCCGTGGATTCTTTGTAATTTTGCAACGTCTTAACAACAGTAATTATTAGATTTGTCGCAGATATTATGTGATTTATAAACCCAAAAACAAAAGTAATATGTTTCTTGAAGGAGAATTGAGAAAATATGTCGAATTAGCCGAAGAGGCATTGAAGTTGAAATTGGACAACCCTCTCCGTGCCATCGAAGGACTGGTGCGTGTCCAGGAACTTATGACGGAATATATGCATGAGGTTTGGGAATTTGAAATGCCATCCGATTGTGGGGAGTCAAAGGAGGAGTATATTAAATTGCAAGAGGCGTTCCATATATTCTCAATTACTGAGGCAAGGATGCAAAACGCATGGTTTAAACCCGCCGAGAATTACGATGGCAGGGGCGTGAAAGTGGTAGATATCAGGCATTATCTTGACGACTGGCATGTTTTTTATATGCAAAAAAGCAATGCTATGATGGCAGGCAAACCAAAGTTGGAGTGCCTCGACGACGCACTCTCTTACGAACAGAGGATTAAGATGGTTGACGGGGAAGGGGAAAACGAAATCGAAATCGAAAGGAATTTTGAAGAAATAAGCACGACCGACCTTCTCGCCAATTCTTTGTGTATTGCCATCGAAACCGAAAGATACGAACTTATAGAAGAAGCATATGTGCGCGGCTTTATCGACAAGAAACAGAAAGATAAAATGTATCATGCCGCAGTAGGTGCAAAAAAATGCCAAATAGATAAAGAAGAAGAAATTATAATCAATAAAACCATGGGAGGATTGATCCGCTACGACTCTGACGAAACTCGGGAAGAATACGCCCGCAGAATGAACAACTCTCTACTCGAGTACAATAAAATGGCCCAAGATATCCTGAAAAGGAATGAGCCCGCAGAAATAGAAGGTCTGATAGAAGATATCGAGAAAGGCGAGTGGACGTTCCATTTCGACAAAAGGAAAGTCGTAGAATTTGACTACACACTCGATAACGACAATGGAGTGAAACGAAAAATACATGGCCCGTGGGATTATGAAAGATACTGTAAGGCGTTTGAAACCCCTTCCTGGAGGGAACAAATAGAGGAAATGCTGAAGAAAGAACCATATAAGAAACAGGATGTTTTAATAGAGGAATATGAAATCCAATGTCTCCATTCGGCCCTGAAAACCGAACTCGTACGGGCAAAAAAATTGCAGAAAATCAAAACCAACGCACAGGGCAGAGCGCCTCATCCCGGAGTATCTCCCCACTTCAGCAAACGTGTGTCCGACGAAGAACTGACTGCCATCTACAACGGTCTGATGGAACATAAGCTGCTTTGCAACAATCCAACACCAGCTGATTTTATCTTTTGGCATACCGGAAGCGGTACAAAACCCACAGAGCCTTTGATGTGGAAAACAAAGAACGTCTGTCGCTATTATGTGCAGCAATACCTCGATTCCGATTGGTTCACGGCAGAACAATGCTTCTCGTGCAAGAAAGGAAGTATCAATAATTTATGCTCGGCTTCTCATATAACAAAGGATAATATGGAAACAATCGACGAAATTCTGAAAAAAGCACGGCAGAAATCGACTAAATACACGACTAAAACCGACTAAGCGTCGACTAAACCGACTAAACAACAATATTTCTTTCTTGACTTACCCCACACAGAACTGACAGTATGTGTGGGGTTTGTTGTTTGTTTTACTTGTCAATTCAAACCATCAGAGAGACTATTGACTATAAGTCTTTTTAGTCTTTTGTGGGTACTGAAAATTGTCGCATTTTTGCATCGTGTTTCGGACGGAACAAGAGTTTATTAACCATTTCCCCCGCTGAAAAGGCAGCGGCTGTCGAGTGAAGCAGAGGAAGTCTCGCGAGATTACTATATGTAATAAGTAAAGGTGGCCCCCTTCTGACACTCCCCTCGCTAAACTTCGACAAACATGAAGAAGTCAAACAAAAACCAAAACGTATTCGTAGACACCTTCCGCATCGAGACCC
>DECD01000044.1:0-4664 GCA_002349055.1 Bacteroidales bacterium UBA2939
CGGTAGGTATACACACTTCTTAGTCCATACACAATCATAAAGACCACCGATATTATCAGGATTCCGCATGTTATTCTATACATTTTGGCGATGGGCTTGGGCACTTCCTTCTTCCAAAGGTATCTGGTAATTAGGTAGAATGGATAGAAATATTTGAGGTAATTGACAAGGGTGCTGAGACGGAACACACCTTGACCTTTCTCACTGACATTTTCTATCCTTGAAGAGAGATCTTCATTATCGAACATCAAATCGAGATAACTAAGGTCAGAACTGATGAAAGAAACGACATAAATAGCAACGAACAGCAAGAGTATTGAGAGAATAGTGTATTTCTTTTTTTCGAGAGGAAGGAAAAGAATCGGCAATACAGCAATGGCGATAATCATCTCATGATGGAAATAAAATGACGATAACGCAATGCCGATGCCTATTATTTTTGGAATCAATCTCCTATGACACAGTGCTAATGCGATTCCAAAGAAGTAGACCGCCATTGCCAAAGAAGCACGTGAATAGCAGAAAGTACTAGCATGGAAAACAAACAATAACAGTAGAGCAAGACCAGGCAGCATCAGCCTCTTGTACATCCGGAATGTATAGTAAGCCATTAAGATACCCCCTCCCCATACTATCAAGCGGAACACCTCATAAGGATAGTCGAAAGATAAACTCCTGCAAAAGAGGACGATGTGGATATATACGTTTTCTTTTTCCCAATATTTGACATCGGTCTCGTTTAGCCATTCCCGATAGCTGAAATAGTCTGGGTTAATGCAATAGAAAACGGCATACAAAGCAAAGAGAACTCCGAACAAGCCTGATACCTCTTTCTTCAATATGTTTTTTGGTGTCGACAATACCTTTTTCCATACAGCATAGACGAACACAACCATATAGAGCCCCCAGTACAAGACTCTAATCCAATATGGTATGGAGAATTCGTCAAAGTTGTAGAAGTCCAGCATTTTATATTAACGTAATTGTATATAACTGCCTAACTTATTATCCCATTCATCGGGTGAGAATTGACCGAAACCACTTGCAGAAAAGAAAGTAAGCTCACCGAAATATACTTTTCCATTTACCTCGTAAAAATCCACCCGCAGATGTGGATGCCCTGCCGACAACCTGGTCGACAGTTGACACATTGTTTCAAATGTCTGTGGTTTGACGGGCCTAATCTTTGCAAATGGATTATTTTTTAAAGTAAATGGTAGGTGATTCCAATTCATGTCAAAATAGTCAGCATTCACTCCACTCCAGCGGCCTGAAAAAACACCACAGTATAGTGGTTTCCCATTGAAACAGAAAAATTTGTAGTCCTTGATGCCACCTTCTCCGTCATCATCAGAAAGAAATTCCTCAGCGATAACCCTTGATTTTACATTCTTGTAAGGCCACTCACGAAAATTTTTGTATAGGTCTTGCTTCATGGCTGATCGTAGTTGTATGATGGTCTCTGCCCGGTTAAGTCGTGACTTGTCACGGCAAATAACAACGCCCTTGCCACCACCACCTCGAGTGGTCTTCAGTACAAACTGTTTCGGTAACTCATCCCAGGCAATCTCTTCTGGATTATTCCATACTCCTAAAGTTGGAATTATATACTCCTGACCTATTATTTTTGCCACATAATCTTTGACAGCATATTTGTCTACCATCGTGGTGTACTCCGGCTTGCGGTCATATAATTTAAGCCATTGTAACTTCTCGTTGAAGGTCTTGGGGTGCTTCAGGTGCAACCTCTTGCCTGTTTGGAAATAGTACATTAACCTAAGGTAGCGGGCATCTGAGAACATCCCCCCAAAATGGTATAAAAATGACTTGCCAATAGCTCGCGGTTCTTTTATATAGTATGCAATACTTTTCATTAAAGTTATTTATTATTGTAACGAAGGAGATGATAAATCAGCCTATCTCGGTGCGATTCACATTGTATGAAGTCTAATGCCAAGAGTTTCCGCTTTTTGGAGATTAGCGAGGGGAAGCGGCCTCGTCGCTGCAATGTGCTAATAAGACGATTGTCAAGAGGCTCAAGCAACTGCGCGTATTTCCTTTCATCTCCGCGATAATAATCTTTTTGATACTTTTGCAGCAGCTCCGGGTCTGCAATAATGCCATTCAACTCTTTTATGCGACCGTCGTAAGAAGAGGGTTCCAGCAGTTGGACACAGGGCTCCTTGTCACATTGTAGATAAGGATAAATTTGGAAGTCTATTGAATTGTCAATTTGCAACTGTACCATAAAGCCCTCATTCCAGATTCCTGAGGTGTTAGGTTTATCAAAACAGAAGTTTCCTAATCCGTAAAAAATAGGTTTCTCCTTATAGGTCTCATACCCACTGAAACAATGCTGATGGTGGTTTACGACCGCATCGGCTCCCGCATCGATAAAGAATCTGTAGGTGTTCTGCATCCGGATGCTGGGCAACTGCCAATGCTCGTGACCGCCATGCACGATAACCAGCACATAGTCGGCTTTGGTACGGGCTTCTTTTATGGCATAGTACTGCTGCACAGGATCCAATGGATTAGCACCGGCCGTCGTTGCTGATGCAATCGAAAACTCATGTTCGCAACAATTGATGATGGACAATGTCTTTTCACCAATTTTTATATAGAGTATTTGCGAGGCTTCTTCGATGTTCATACCGCCCCCAACCGTCGCTATTCCATGCATTTTGCATGAATCGAGTGTGTTTCTGACTCCTGCTATTCCAAAGTCCAGCAAGTGATTGTTGGCGAGAGTGACACCCTGAAAGCCAGCCCACTTGACTGCTTCTACTCCTTTTTCCGAACACTGGAGGTTTGGTCCTTTCTTTTCCATGGGAAGCTCGCCACCAATCGTAACTGGACACTCAAAATTTAATATGGAGAAATCTGCTCTTTCGGTAATTTTCTTTACTTCGCCAAGCACTTCGCCATATCTGCTTTCGTCTAATAATCCTTTCACACGGGATTGTGGACAGAAATCTCCTGCAATTAGAATATTCATTTGTGATTAGCTTTTTTCAGAAATTGTATAATTCTCTCGACAACTGCCCCTGAAGCTCGCCCTGTTTCCTTGGTACCGTAAAAGCGGTTGATTTTGTCGTCAACAGCATTGTGGTCGTATGAATACAATTTTGCGAGTATTTGGCTTAGTTCATCCTGATTTTTGGCTATCAAGTAACCAGCCTCTTCGGGATTAACCCAGAGGGAACGGTCCCGAGCTTCGTAGTCATTTCTGTCAAAATGTACCAACACCACAGGTTTACCAGTTAGGAGAAAGTCGCCTGCGCAACTGGAATAGTCAGTCAGCAGCAGGTCGGCTACCAGCAACAGGTCTGCCATATCAGGATAGGAAGATACGTCGCGACAGACGGAACTGTCTGCACCTGAGATGCCCTTTGAAAGAGAATGTGAGCGCACGAGGCAGACCCACTGTTCTCCACCACTCTCCAAGGCGGAAACAGACGAAGCAATGTCTATGGCGCACTGCTGCTGGTCGGATTCCTCCCTGAATGTTGGAGCGTACAGCATGATTTTCACGTTGCTTTCGATGCCCAAGCTCTTTTTGATTTTTGCAGCCTCATCGATATGGTCACTAATGTTGACCAGTTTGTCATTGCGGGGCATTCCCTCCACGATGACCTCGCCCCCATAAAGCAGCCCTTGGCGTGCCTTTTTGACACCATAATCAGAAGCTGCCACGAAAAGATTGCATGGCGCGAGATCGTACACATTATTATAATTCTCTTTACCTCGTTTCGTCAGGTATCCGACAGTCTTCAACCCTCGGTCGCCATGCCATGTTTGAATATAGAAAATGTTGCGGCCCTTATAAAAGCCATCTTTTTTCTGATAGATGTAGTTTAGCACCCACACGCTGGCCTGCGCCTGCGCCTTCAGTGCCAAGCGGGGCTTTGGTGGAACCACTGTGACATAGTCGGGCACATATTTCTTGAACTGCGGTTTCACGAGCCACACTATCTTCACGTCGGGTGCCATCTCATGCAGGCTCTCGCTGATGGCACGCGGATTGTCGGAGTACTGGCCCCGGAACGAGGCGAAGAATACACTCTTCTCTCTCCGTGGCCGTGTTACATAACACAGATACATGTAGGTCTTTCTGACCCATTTCCTGATGATGGAAGTAATATTCATGCTTCAGTCAATAATCTTTTTGTTTTCCTTTTCCCGAAGAAGTGAGGAACTCACGCCATCGGTATGTTGCAGATACACCACTTCGGCCCCTAACGGCTTCAGGTCGTCTTCCGTCTGTTTCCACCGATCGTTGCCTTTCCAGTCGTTGCCGATGAACACGGCATCGAAGTGCAGCCGCTGCCAGGCATTGGTCTTGCTCAATGTGTCGCACAACACCACCTTGTCCACACAACGCAACTCGGCGACGATGGCCGCACGGTCACGCTCATTCACCACAGGCACTTTGTGCTTATACTCGTTCACCAACTGGTCTCTATTCACACCGACAATCAAGCTGTCGCACAGCTCGCTTGCCTGATGGAGCAGGTTCAGGTGACCGATATGGAACATGTCGAAGGTTCCCTGGGTATATCCTATCTTATACTTTTTCACTTCACTTTCAATTTTCAATTTTCAACTTTCAATTTATACTTGTCGGGAATCTCTTCAGGCCGCTTCGGACGTATCTGGTTCAA
>DECD01000044.1:4820-5140 GCA_002349055.1 Bacteroidales bacterium UBA2939
CGGCGGATGTGGTTGTTAATCAATTCACGGTCATTCTTGACAGCAGCCACCGCAATGAAAAAAGGATAGACCTTACAGTTGTCGCCTATCTCGGTGGTCTTTCCTATACGAATACCCATTGGATGACGTATTTGAAAATTCTTGCCAATCTTGGCATAGCGAGAGATTTTCAACTGGTATTTCTCTTGCAGCTTGTTTTCCAACCATAATGCACGTTTGCGGTTGATGAATCCACCTTTTTTCTGTAGACGGAGCATCTTCTGAAACTTACGTTCCACCTTGCGGTCGTAGTTGCTGATGCACAGGATGTCTGTCACCCA
>DECD01000044.1:5323-7298 GCA_002349055.1 Bacteroidales bacterium UBA2939
TCCGCATAGAGCGGCAGCGAGCAGAGCCAGCCGGCAGCAGCTGCAAGAGCCGCAGCCGTCAGCGAGGCCACCAAGACGGGTGCGATGTCGAGGAGCTGGCGCTGCCAGCGGTAGCCGATGTGCTTCGACACAAGCCAGATATTGATGAAATAGGAGAACCACGTGTTGAGCACCATGCCCACCAACAGGCCCTTCATACCATAAAGAAGCAATCCGAAGACGACAAGGGCAATGCCCACAGCCCGCTTGACAAATGTCCACACGAACATGGTCTTGCTCTTGCCGATGGCCGCCACCGACTGGTAGTTTACCGACTGCAAGCTATAGGCCAGGCCCGCGATGCAGAGCACCTGGAAATAGGGCACGCTGGCGGCCCAGCGGTCGGAGTAGAGCAGGATAAACAGCGGTTTGGCGCAGAGCAGCAGGATGAACATCAGCGGGAAAGTGACGTAGGACAAGGTAAGTGTTATCTTCTTAATCATGTCGCCCAGGGCCGCCTTGTCATCCTGCATCTCAGCATAGAGAGGGTAAGTGACCTGAGTCATCACCTTCGAGATGCTGGTCGAGGCGAGGCGCTCGGTGGAGTTGGCCTTGGAGTAGTAGCCCATGGTGGAGGCGTTGTAGAAGCGGCCGATGAGCAATCCCTGTATCTGCTGGCCGAACTGGTTCAGCAGGTGGGTAAGGAACATATAGAAGCCAAAGCTGAACAGCTCGCGGAACGACTGCCACGAGAAGACCCACTGGGGGCGCCACTTGACGTAGAACCAGAACACGAGGGCCGGAATGGCCGCCGTCAGCATGTTCTGCGCCACCAAAGCCCACACACCAAAGCCTTTATAGGCCATGATAACGGTGACCGTGAGGGCCGTCAGGGATGTCGCGATGGTTACGATGGACAGAATCTTGAAGTTGAGCTTTTTCTGCAACTGATTGCGCTGAACGATATTGAAGGCATAGATGAACAGGACAAGCCCCTGCACCCTCAGCACATCGCACAGCAGCGGGATGCCATAGAACCTCGCCACCCAAGGAGCCGACAGGTAGAGTACGGCATACAGAACCACCGACAGCCCCATGTTCCAGAAGAAGATGGTGGAATAGTCGGTTTGCGTGGGTCGCTTTTTCTGGATAAGGGCGGAGCCGAAGCCGCCGTCGATGAACGATTCGGCCAGAAGCATGAATATCATCAGCATGCCTATGCAGCCATAGTCGTAGGGGGTGAGCAGACGGGCAAGGATAATACCCGAAATGAACTGGATGATCATTGTGGAGTATTTCTGCAATGCCGTCCAGATAATCCCTGATGCTGCCTTTTGTTTCAAACTCTTTGCCATAGCCTATCTGTTTCCCTTCATAATTTTGGCTCTTCCTGTTGCCAAAACGATCTTATTGTTGAGGTCAATCGTTGTCATATTTTCAAATAAAACCAACCCAACCCTAACGCCTGCGGTATTCTTCCGTGTGTGGGGTGGGGTGAGTATCAAATATTTACACGCGCGCGAATCAAATAACTCACTCCATTTTCATTTTGCAAATATAAAAAAATTCCCGCAAAGCACAAAAAAAACTTACTCACAATAAATTATCCTTTTCGCCGTTATGGCAGATATGAAACAAAAACGAATCCTACGGGTGATAGCCGTGCTGCTGGTGGCGAGCCTCGTTTGCGGGGCCTGCGGTAGCAGCGTCAATATGCACAAACACAAGCGTTCACACTGCGACTGCCCCTCGTTCTGATGTCCAACGAAGAGAAATATCGCCGCATACTTTCCAATCACTTGCCTGCCGAGGCGGTGGAGTGGGTGTATGGCTATCTGAACCTCCACAAAGTCCACTTCCATATCACCCGCGAGCGGATGTCGAAACTGGGCGACTACCGCTGGCCACAGCCGGAACGCGACCAACGGGAGCGAATCGTTTCTAAAAGAAATGACCATACTTTCCACGAAATTAGCGTCAATGGCGACCTCAACCG
>DECD01000044.1:7427-9056 GCA_002349055.1 Bacteroidales bacterium UBA2939
CACCTCTCACCTTTCACCTTCCCCCCACGGCCACGAGTGGCAGGAGGAATACCGCCAACTGCTCATCGCCCACGCCGACCTCTTCCCGCCTGAGGTGCAGCTCCTTCTGAAGAAATATACCCGCCGCATCCCACTCTCCCATCCCGTCGGCAAGCAAATCGAAGAGGCCCTGCACCGCTACGATGCCGACTACGACCCCGACCGCCTCACCCTCGACCAGCTGTCCGTCGGCGACCGCTTCCGCCTCAAGCGCAAACCCGACCTCCTTTTCGAAGCTCTCGAAAAACGCCGTACACGCTGGCTCTGCCGCGAAAATGCCACACACCGCCAGTACCTCGTCAGCGGCTCTGCCGAAGTAATGAAATGTTAAAAATTTTTGCATTTCATTTTTTTTTTGTATCTTTGACCATTCAATAACAGGTAGAGAATACATTATAAATAATAAAAATCAAATAGTTACAATAAAATGAAAGTCTTAGTTTTAAACTGCGGAAGTTCGTCGATCAAGTATCAGCTTGTCGACATGGCAAACAATGCCAACGTCATGGCCAAGGGCCTGTTGGAGCGTATTGGTTTGGAAATGGGCGAGTTCACCCACAAGTGGAACGGCCAGAAGCACTACGAGCAGCTGCCCATCCCCAACCATACCGAGGGTATCAAGATTGTCCTCAAGGCGTTGACTGACCCGAAGATTGGTGTTATCAAGGACCTCAAGGAGATTGGTGCCGTTGGTAACCGTGTGGCCCACGGCGGCGAGATCTTCAAAGGTAGCGTGCTGGTCGACGACAAGGTTATCGAGCAGATTAAGAGCCTCGAGCACCTGGCCCCGCTGCACACCCCCGGCAACCTGGCCGGTATCTATGCCATGCGCGAGGTGCTGCCCGGCGTCCCCCAGACGGCCGTCTTCGACACCGCCTTCCACAGCACCCTGCCGCCCAAGAGCTTCCTCTATGGCTTGCCCTACGAGATGTATGAGAAATACGGCATCCGCCGCTACGGCTTCCACGGCACCAGCCACAAGTTCGTCGCCGAGAAGGCCGCCAAGATGATTGGCCGCGACTGGAACGACCTGAAGATTATCTCCTGCCACCTCGGCAGCGGCGCCTCCATCGCCGCCATCGACCACGGCAAGAGCGTCGACACCACCATGGGTCTCACCGCCCTCGAGGGCCTCATCATGGGCTCGCGCTGCGGTGACGTCGACCCTGGCGTCATCCTCTACCTCATGGATATGGGCTACGACAGCAAGGCCCTCACCAAGATGCTCTACAAGCAGAGCGGTCTGCTGGGCATCAGCGGTGACAAGCAGGACATGCGTGACATCCGCGCCGGCCGCGATGCAGGCGACGAGCGCGCCACCTATGCCTTCGACATGTTCGCCCAGAAGGTGAAGAAATACATCGGTGCCTACATGGCCGAGATGGGCGGCTGCGACCTGCTGCTCTTCACCGGCGGCATCGGCGAGAACGCCTGGTTCATGCGTCGCCCCATCCTCGAGAACATGGAATGCCTCGGCATCAAGATCGACTTCTCCAAGAACGACAACGTCATGGGCGAGGACATCATTCTCTCGACCCCCGACTCGAAAGTCGCCACCGTCGTATGCACCACCGACGAGGAGTTCGTCAT
>DECD01000044.1:9238-18030 GCA_002349055.1 Bacteroidales bacterium UBA2939
ATAACCTATAACCCATAACCCATGGAAAAGAACAATCTCTGGAAGAACCTGCTCTACACCTTCCTCGGCACCACGCTCTCCATCCTCCTCACCTTCGGCACCAGCCAGTGGTTGGCACTTCAGAAGCAGAAAGAGGAGCGCGAACTCACCGCACTGATGGTGATGGGCAGCATCGAGAAGTTCGCTCAGGACCTGGAACAAAACGCCGATGATTTGACCTGGCACGACACTTTGGCCACCTATCTGCTCAACATCCCAATCGACTCGTTAGACAGCCCCCAATACGATTCCATAGGCAAGTACCTTAGCCTGTTGCTGGCCTTCAATACTCTGTCGCATGACAGGTCGGCAGAAAGCATATTCTCCAATTCCATTGAGACATGGAAAAACCTAGGCAGTTTTTCTTTCATTGAAAATGTGGGCCATTGCTTCGCCCACATCAATCTTATTGAAGAGCGCTACGAGAAGTTTTTTACTGACGAAAATGATGAAATCGAAAAGCGTATTACAATGAATCCTGACGCATACCCCGGCAGGACCCTGGCATCCAAACTCATGCATGACGCCCAGTTCCGCAAATACTTGTCGAGAATTCACGGCAGAATTTCACAATGTCGATATGGTGTCGCATTCATTCGGCAGGAGAACGCCGTCAACATGAGACTGATGAATGTTCAAGAGAAAGACGTGAAAGATTTTATTGACAAGAACGCGCAAGGGATAGAGGCCGACGAAGTGGTCCAGACCGACTTCTACACTCCTCATATCAACTCCGACAGCCTCCCCGATTTCCAAACCTGGTTCAACCAACATCAGTGGTAGGAAGAGCCTGAGCGTAACAAAATATTCAAGTACACATTTATACCCTATCGGGTATAATTGAGTGTTAAATATGCATAAATTATACCCGATAGGGTTTTTGTTTTCAAATTATTTGTATCTTTGCAGTCGAAAAAGAAAAGGGTAATTATGGAAACAATAGGTGATTTTGTCAAGCACAAACGCAAGCAATATGCTCTTACTCAAGAGGATTTGTCGCTGAAGGCAGGGGTAGGATTGCGGTTTCTGCGAGAACTGGAGAGTGGAAAAAAAACACTCCGAATGGACAAGGTGAATGATGTTTTGGACATGTTCGGAGCCCAACTGGGAGTTGTAACGGAGGAGGATGAATTATGAGAAAAGGGAAGGTCTTTTTTAAAGGAGTCCCTGCCGGAGAAGTGGCGGAAGACGATGAAGGATATGTGTTCACCTACTATGCCGATTATTTGCAATCCCCCTCTCCGCAGCCTGTCAGTGTCACGCTTCCGCTGCAACCGCAACCGTTCCGCTCGTCGACCCTGCATCCCTTTTTCGACGGCCTTATCCCCGAAGGGTGGCTGCTCGATGTCTCGGTGCGTAACTGGAAACTACAGCCATACGATCGCATGGGGCTGTTGCTGGCCTGCTGCCGCGACTGCATCGGTGCAGTGAGCGTAGAACAAATTACAGAGGAGGAATAGTCATGGAACGCTGTCTATACTGCTATAAGGAATTATCTCATGGCGAGCATGGTTTTCATTCCGCTTGTGCTCATAAATTCTTCGGCACAAAGAGTCTTCCGGAATTGCCATATACTTGGGACAATATCGATGACCTCGCTGTGCAGCTGGTTGGAACACATACCACGGTAACAGGCGTGCAGCCCAAGCTGTCTCTCCACCTGAACCGAGGCGAACGTAACGAGCCGCGCAGGCTAACCATTGTGGGCCTTTGGGGGAATTATATTATGAAACCGCAGTCATCCACTTTGGCTTTCCTGCCTGAAAACGAGGACTTGACTATGCACCTGGCCGAGATTGCCGGCATCAGAGTCGTTCCTCACACGCTGATGCGTATGGCCGATGGCGAGTTGTGCTATCTTACCCGTCGCATCGACCGCACCGACAAAGGGGGGAAGATACCGATGGAGGATGCCTGCCAGCTCACTGAACGGCTCACCGAACACAAATACCACTCTTCCCACGAGAAGGTTGCAAAAACCATTGCAGCATATTCGCAAGTTGGACGTTTGGACCTCGTCAACTACTGGCAAGTAGTGCTGTTCTCATGGATTGTTGGAAACTCCGACATGCACCTCAAAAACTTCTCACTCTATCAGCCTGACGGGCAACCGCGACAGCTGACACCCGCCTACGACCTGCTGAACGTCCATTTTGCCATGCCTGAAGATTCTGAGGAATTGGCGCTTACCCTCAATGGCAAGAAAAACAAACTGACACGTGCCGACTTCGAGGCGGCAATAACCAATTCCGGGCTGACAGTGAAAGTGATGGACAATCTCATTGGCTTATTTGTAAAAGCAATGCCCAAATGGAAAGAGTTTATCAGCATGTCGTTCCTTCCGTCAATCGAACAATCGCATTACCTCACCCAAATCGAGACCTCGTTACACCGCATCATTCAATAACCCCTTTCGGGTATAAATTTGATAAAAATAAAAGAATTACACCCGATAGGGTACATAATAAAAGCAATCATGAGAAAATATATCATAATAATAATGCTCCTGCCTCTTGCTGTGGTGGGGCAGAACGCGAAAAGCGAGAAACTCTTCAACCAGGCGGTGGAGAAGAGTGTCGTGGGGCAGTATGAGGAGGCCATCAAGCTGCTGAACAAGGCCATCGACACCGACCCCAAATACTCCGAGGCGTGGCTGCTGCTGGGGCGCAACCACTTGGCCTTGGAGGAGTTTGCCGACGCCATCTACAGCTATGAGCAAGCCTTGTCCCTCATTGCCTCCGCCAAGGAGACCCCCGGCGTCAAGAAATGGAAACAGGAGGGCGAGGAGGGCCTTCGCCTGGCACGCTGGCGCAAACACGCCGTCGAAAACCCCGTGCCCTTCCGGCCCATCAATCTCGGCCCCAACGTCAACACCGAGGATGACGAATACCTCCCGGCCCTCACGGCCGACTACCGCATGCTGGTCTTCACCCGCCGCTCGCCACGCAACGCTCAGACCGAGCGCGGGTTGGACTTCGAGGAGGATTTCTACTACTCCGACTACGACACCATGGAGCTCGACTGGGGTGCCGCCCATCGCATGCCCGAACCCCTCAACAGCCACGGCAACGAGGGCGCACAGACCATCTCGCACGACGGCCGCGTGGTCATCTTCACCGCCTGCGGACGCAACGAGAAAGAGCACACCGGCTGCGACATCTACATGAGCGTGCGCCAGGGCGGCCGCTGGGGCAAGCCCCGCAACATGGGAGCCCCCGTCAGCTCGCGCTACTGGGAGTCGTTCCCCTCGCTCTCCATCGACGGCTACACGCTCTATTTCGCCTCCAACCGCCCGGGCGGCTACGGCGGCACCGACATCTGGTGCTGCACCCTCGAGGAAGGAGTGTGGGGCGAACCGGTGAACTTGGGCCCCGAAGTCAACACCCGCGGCAACGAGACGGCCCCCTACATCCACTTCGACGACAAAACGCTCTACTTCGCCTCCGACGGCCACACGGGCATGGGCGGCATGGACCTCTTCTGCGCCAAAAGGGTTGATAAGTCAAACGTTGATACGTTGATAAGTTCCCGCGACGACGTATCGACATATCAACCTATCAACGTATCAACCTCCGAATGGGGCGACGTGAAAAATCTCGGCTATCCCATCAACACCGCGGGCGAGGAGAACAACCTCATTGTGGCCCCCGACGGCCGCACAGCCATCTTCAGCAGCGACCGCTTCGGGAGCTACGGCAAGCAGGACCTCTACTCCTTCGTCATGCCGGCACCCGTGCGTCCCGAGCGCATCACCTTCATCGACCCCGTCGTCCAGGCCGAGAATCTGCTGACCCTGGGCGACACGGTGACGCTGCGCAACATCCACTTCCTCACCGCCAGCGCCGAGCTCTACGAAGCCTCGAAAGCCGAGCTCGACCGTCTGGCCGAAGCTTTGCAGCGCCATCCGCGCCTGCGCCTCGAGGTGGGTGGCCACACCGACGCCGTGGGCAAGGACGAGGACAACCTCGTCCTCAGCGAGCGCCGCGCCAAGGCCGTCTACGACTACCTCGTGCTTCGCGGTGTCGACCCCGACCGCCTCACCTACCGCGGCTACGGCGAATCACGCCCCATAGCCACCAACGACACCCCAGAAGGCCGCGCCCAGAACCGCCGTACCACC
This sequence comes from Bacteroidales bacterium UBA2939, assembly GCA_002349055.1. GTDB lineage: Bacteria > Bacteroidota > Bacteroidia > Bacteroidales > P3 > Colimorpha. The sequence goes on from DECD01000044.1 coordinate 13,398, forward strand.
CTAACTCCTTTGAAGTAGGAGCTTTAAACTTTACTTCAACCATACTTCAACCATAGTTCGACCATAATTTATGGTTGAAGTATGGTTGAAATAATGTCGAGGTAATGTCGGAAAGTGCTACCGGATAGATTTTGTATTGCTCTCGGACAATAAAAAGCATGTGCGTACGTTATGTATGGATATGAAAAAGATAGTGGTATTGACCGGCGCGGGTATCAGCGCCGAAAGCGGCATCTCGACCTTCCGCGACAGCGACGGGCTTTGGGAGCACTACCGCGTGGAGGATGTGGCCACGCACGAGGCTTATGAGCGCAACCCCGAGTTGGTGCTCAACTTCTACAACGAGCGTCGCCGCCAGCTTTTCAAGGCGCAACCCAACGAGGCCCACCGCCAGCTGGTGCGTCTGGAGGAGAAATATGACGTGCAGATTGTCACCCAGAACATCGACGACCTGCACGAGCGCGCGGGTTCGAGCCATGTGTTGCACCTGCACGGCGAGCTGACCAAGGGACGCTCCGACCGCAACCCCGACCTCATCGTTGAGGTGGGCGACAAAGACATCCGCCTGGGCGACAAGGCCCCCGACGGCACGCAGCTGCGGCCCCACATCGTGTGGTTTGGCGAGGCGGTGCCCAACATCGAGCCTGCCGCGGCCCTCTGCGAGCAGTGTGATATCTTCATCGTCGTCGGCACCTCGATGGCCGTCTATCCCGCCGCAGGCTTGATCCACTACGTGCAGCGCGGCGTGCCGTGCTATGTGGTCGACCCCAAGGAGGTCCCCGTGAGCCACCCCGTGACATTCATCAAAGAGGTGGCCACCAAAGGTGTTACTGAACTCGTAAACAAATTGATGCAATGATACATTACCTTATTACAACGCTGGCCGTTTTGGCCACCCTGGCACTGGCGGGATGGATTTTCTACCTGCTGGTGAAACGCTATTTCGACAACCAGCAGAAAGAACGTCTGCTGCAAATGAAAATCGACGAGCGTCGCGAGACCCTCAAGGTGGTGACGCCCATCCGTCTGCAAGCCTACGAGCGCATGGCGCTGTTCCTCGAGCGCATCTCGCCCGACAGCCTGGTGCTGCGCTGCTACCAGCCGGGCATGGACCTCAAGTTGCTGCAAGGCGTGATGACCAAGAACATCCGCGACGAGTGGGAGCACAACCTCTCGCAGCAGGTCTACCTCGACCCCGCCGTGTGGGCACGCATCCGCGAGGCCAAGGACGAGATGATAAACCTCGTCAACTCCAGCGCCGTGACCCTCACCGACACCGACGACCCGACGCGTCTGGCGGCCTCCATCTTCGCCTCGGCGGCCCAGCATCTGCCCACCGACAAGGCCCTCGAAGAGCTGCACAGGGAAATCAACGAACTGTTCTGAAAATGAGGCGTTTTCTAGTATCTCTAGTTAATCTAGTATTACTAGTACTACTAGTTTTGGCTGGCGGTTGTGCCCGTCCGGGCTACCCTACGGGTGGCCCCAAGGACGAGGAGCCTCCCGTGGTCCTCGGCTGCAAACCCGCCAACGGCAGCAAGAACATCGCTCCCAAGGAGTTCTACATCCAGTTCGACGAGTATGTGGTGTTGAAGAACGCTTCGGAAAATGTCCTGGTGTCGCCCCCGTTAAAATACAAGCCCGAGTTCACCACCAAGGGTAAGGGTGTGCTGGTGAAAATCAAGGACACGCTCTACCACAATAATACCTATCTCTTCCAGTTCAAGGAGGCCATCGCCGACTTTACCGAGGGTAACCTGCTGCCGAGCTACGAATATGTCTTCTCGACAGGCAGCTATCTCGACTCCATGTCGATTGGCGGCCGTGTGCTCGATGCCCGCACAGGGAACCCATGGAAGGAGCAGGTGACGGTGATGGCCTACATAGAGTCAACCGAGACATGGAGGAACGACTTTGACACAATAGGTGTGTCAAGTCAGCCCGCTTATGTGACACGCTGCGACAAAGAGGGCTATTTTACCTTCAACTACATCCCCAAATTGGGCTACCGCTTGGTGGCCCTCGAGGACAAGAACCGCAACCTGCGTGTCGACGTGGCCGACGCCGTGGCGTGGGACACAGCCATTTTCAAGTCTTATCCCATCCCCGACAGCACTCAAGCACTCACACACTCAAGCAATCAAGCAATCACCCTCTACATCTCGCAGCCCGACAACACCCAGCAGCGCATCACCAAGAGCGAGTTCACCGAGCCCGGCCGCATCATCGTCGCCACACAGATTCCCATGCAGCAGCCCTCCATCGAGGGCCTCGAGGCCGAGTGGCGGCTCAACGAGCGAAGGGACACCCTGCGGCTGTGGTGCCTCGATGCCAAGCTCGACTCGGCACGCTTCGTCGTCAGCGACCCCACGGGTATCCAGGACACCCTCAAGTTGCGCCACATCGCCAAGAGCCAAACAGGCCGCCGACGCATGCTCAACGCCAAGGAGGAGAAGGTGCCGCTGATGAAAGCCCTCTGCGACGGCAGCAAAGCCTACTACGACGATTTGCGCCTGGCGTTTGTCAACCCCGTCGTCTCTGTAGAGACGCGGCCTGCCGCGTCTCCCGAACCTGCCGCGTCTCAAGCCGAGGTCATGCTGATGAAAGACAGCAGCGTCACCCTCTATCCCATCACCCTCGACAGCACCGGCCTCACGGCACGCATCGAGGCCACCCTCAAATCGGGCGAGAAATACCATGTGCGCATCAAGGATAGCCTCTTCTCCGACCTTTACGGAAACTTCTCCGACAGCCTCTCCTTCGACCTCACGCCCAAGGACTACGGCACCCTCAGCATCGACATCGACAACAAGATGGGATTCCCGCTGGTGGTCGAGGTGCTCGACAAGCGCGACACCGTGGTTCAGCAGCAGACGCTTGCCGCTTCCGGCAAGCTGCGCTTCATCCACCTGCCCAGTGGCGACTACCGTCTGCGAGCTGTCATCGACCGCAACGGCGACGGCCGCTGGACCCCCGGCGACTACCGCCAGCAGCGCCAGCCCGAGCAGACCGTCCTCTTCGAGAAAACCCTCAACCTGCGCGAGAAATGGGAGATGGAGGAGAAATGGACGGTCGAGGTGGTGAAGGACAAACCGGCGACAATGGAGAGAAAATCCATAGCGCCGGCCAAAGGCATTGTGCCTGGCGGATTAAAACCTAAAAGAGTAGAGTAGGGAAATGCAGAAGAAGCTACTCTCCGGACTTTTCTGGGTGCTGCTGGCCAACCTGCTGGTAAAGCCCTTCTGGATTCTCGGTGTCGAGGTGGGCGTGCAGAACGCCGTCGGCAACGAGATGTACGGTTTCTACTTCTCCATCCTCAACCTCAGCTATATCCTCAATATCCTGCTCGACCTGGGCATCACCAACTTCAACACGCGCAACATAGCGCAGCACCCGCAGCTGATCACCAAGCACCTCTCGGGCATCCTCGGCATCAAGGTGGCCCTGCTGGGGCTCTACCTCGTGGTGACCTTCTCCGTGGGTGCCCTGATGGGCTACGGCAGCGAGGAGTTCCGCCTGCTGGCGTGGCTCACGCTGTGCCAGTTTCTCAGCTCGCTCATTCTCTACCTGCGCAGCAATTTCGAGGGACTGCTGCTCTTCAAGTGGGACAGCCTCTTCTCGGTGCTCGACCGCGTGCTGATGATTTTCATCTGCGGCTGCCTGCTGTGGGGACCGCTACGTGAGAATTTCAACATCTACTGGTTTGTTTATGCACAAGTGGCCGCTTATGGCCTGACGGCCCTGCTGGCCTTCGTCGTCATCGCCCGCAAGGCAAGATTTTCAATTTTCAATTTCCACCTTTCACCTGCCTTCTTCCTCGTCATTCTCAAGAAGAGCGCCCCCTTTGCCCTGCTGGTGCTGCTGATGGCCAGCTACAACCGCATCGACCCCATCCTGCTGCGCCGCCTGGCGGGCGATGCCGATGCCGGTGTCTATGCCGGTGCCTTCCGCCTGCTCGACGCCCTCACCGCTGTGGCCTACCTCGTCAGCGTGCCGCTGCTGCCGGTCTTCTCCAAGCTCTGCAAGGAAATAAAACCTGCGTCAGCCAATTATAATCTATTATCTATAAACTCTCAACTAGCGGACATTGTCCGCCTTGTTTTCTGGCCGATGATGCTTTTTGCCGTGGGTGTTTCGGTGGTGTGCAACCTGTGGGCGGAACCCATCATGCAGCTGCTCTACCACGGGAATTTCGCGCCCTATGTGCCGGTGTTCCGTGTGGTCATCTTCGGCATCGTCCCCATCAGCATCACCTATATCTTCGGCACCCTCCTCACCGCCGGAGGCCACCTGCGGCAGCTGAACCTCTTTGCCGCCACGACGCTGGTGCTCAACGTGGTCGTCAACCTGCTGCTCATCCCCCGTTTAGGTGCCACCGGCTCCGCCTGGGCCTCCCTCACCGCCCAGAGCTTCATGGCCCTGGCCCAGCTGCTGCTGGCCATCCGCCTCTTCCGCCTGCCCCTGCGCACCTTCCGCATCCCCCGAATCTCCGACCTGCGGCACCTCCTCGACCTCCTGAAAGAGCAATAAAAAAAAGCCTCTCCCAATTGGGAGAGGCTTTTCGATGTTTATAAGTTTTCTACTGCACCAGCAGCTTCTTTGTCACCACACCCATGGGAGTCTGGATGCGAAG
>DECD01000005.1:0-11961 GCA_002349055.1 Bacteroidales bacterium UBA2939
TTCGCCCTGCGCAAGGGGCTGCGCGGCGTGTCGCTGGGGATGCACGTCACGGAGTGCAACCTGTTCGTGAAGAGAAACAAGGAATGTTTCTCGCTGGACGCGGAGGGACGGATGGTGGTGGACTGGGAGCGGCTGATTGTCAGCGAGGGAGAGGTGGCAGCGCCGGGGTTTACTGGCACAGTGCTCATGGACACACGCCTCATGGACACGGCGCTTATGGACACACCCCTCAGTCAGCCGCAGGCGGCTGCCAGCTCCCCTAACTTAGGGGAGCAGTTGAATGGTAAATCAGGGGAGCAGTTCATGGACACACCCCTCAGTCAGCCGCAAGCGGCTGCCAGCTCCCCTAACTTAGGGGAGCAGCTGGATGGTAAGGGTCGCGGCAAGCAGTCTATATTAGGGGAGCAGCTGAATGGCAAGCAGACTATATTAGGAGAGCATCTGGATGGTATGGGTCGCGGCAGAAAGCATCTCGGCTCCTCCCCTAAGTTAGGGGAGGGGGACCGCCGCGGAGCGGTGGCGGAGGGGTGTGTGGAAATCCCGTTTGAGTGGGATGGTGGTAGCGGTGACAACGAGGTGTATGTCTATGCGTATTGCCCTGAGATGGAGGAGGGTGTGCTGAGTGCGTCGACGTGGCGGCGGTCGGGCAGCGTGCAGCTGACACTGCTCGAAAGGTGGCAGGGGAAGGAGATTCATTTCTACGGCTTTGCGGTGGATGAGAAGGGCGCGGCCAGCGACACGGTGTACATCGGCGCGATGGAGATGGCAAAAAAAATAGAGACGCGGCAGGCCGCGTCTCTACAAGGGTGGACGAGCGATGCTACTTTCGCCGAAGGAACTCGACGGCGCGAAGATACGGGTCGTCTATCTCCTTCATTATCTTATAGTAATACTCTATTCCAAAGAGATCCTTCGCTACCTGTGCCTTGAGCATGAGACTCAAATAGCGGTCGGAATGTGCGGTGCGCTCGGGTTCGAGGGCCTCTTTCTCGGTGTCGCGGACCACACCTTTCTCGATGCCAGCGGCGGCAAGAAGGCTGTCGAGGCCGAAAGTGTCGTAGTTCGCAAGATAGAGCTCGAAGGTCTTGACGCGCGGGTTTTTGCGGTGACTGTCGGCCCATTGCAGCGGGAAGGTGTTGAGGAGACCTTTGCCGCGGAGTGAGATGTAGTAGTCGGTGAGGCGCATGGTGTCCATGGGGACGAAGAGGTCGGGCATGATGCCACCACCGCCGTAGACAGTGCGGCCGTGGGCGGTGCGATACTTCAGTGAGTCAGCGAAATGGATAGAGTCGGCGTTGACCAGCTCGCCATGCTTGTAGCGCTCGGAGATGTCGTCGCGGTAGGCGTCAGAACCCTCGTCGTAGGGGCGCTGGATGCAGCGGCCCGAGGGGGTGTAGTAGCGTGCCGTGGTGAGACGCACCTGTCCGCCGTCGTCGAGGGGGAACATGCGCTGCACCAGTCCTTTGCCGAAAGAGCGGCGGCCAATGATGGTGCCGCGGTCCCAATCCTGGACGGCACCCGATACAATCTCGGAGGCCGAGGCGGAACCTTCGTCGATGAGCACCACGAGGTTACCTTTGCGGAAGCGGCCGTGGCCGTTGGCGTTGAAGTTCTGGCGGGGCGACTTGCGACCCTCGGTGTAGACGATGAGCTGGCCGCGGTCGAGGAACTCGTTGGCGAGGTTGCAGGCAATGTCGAGGAAACCGCCGGTGTTGCCACGGAGGTCGAGGATGAGCGACTGCATGCCCTGTTTATCCAAGGCTTTCAGCGCCTTGCGGAACTCGTCGATGGAGGTGCGAGCGAAACGTGTGAGGCGTATGTAGCCGATGGTGGAGTCGGCCATGAACCAGGTGTCGACGGAATAGATGGGCACCTTGTCGCGTATGATTTCGAAGTTGTAAAGCGATCCCTGGCGGAGGATGTCGAGATGGACGACGGTGCCTTTCTTGCCGCGCAGGTGGTTGAAGACGAACTGGTTGTTGATGCTGTCGCCGGTGGCGGGTTGGCCGTCGATGCGGACAATCTTGTCGCCCACCATGAGGCCGACCTTTTCGGAGGGGCCGCCGTCGATGACGGAGCCCACGACGATGGTGTCGGAGACTATCTGGAACGAGATGCCGACGCCCTCGAAGTTGCCTTGCAGCCCTTCGTTGGCACGCTCGACATCCTTGGCGGCGATGTAGACGCTGTGGGGGTCGAGGGCCTTGAGCATGGCGTTGATGGCCTCGGTGGAGAGGCGGTCCATGTCGGGGCCTTCAGTGTAGTTGCCGTCGATGAGGGTCATCACCTGGTCGACGCGCTTCTGCCCGGCGGTGACGGTGTCGGGGATGAAGGGCCTTTGTGCCTGTAAGGAATTGAGAATTGAGAATTGAGAATTGAGAATTATGCTGATGCAGAGCAGTATTTTGATAGTGTGTCTTTTTTGTAACATTTTAGTTTTCAATTTTCAACTTTCTTCACTTAATTATCTTTTCTTTTCAAGGTGTTCAGTTCCCCTTCGGGGTGCAATTTTCAATTAATTACGGCTGGCATTTGCTGGGAGAGGCAATGGAAGGAGCCGAGGCCCCAGACGATATCGGTGGAGTCGATGCCGATGATTTCGCGGTCGGGGAAGAGAGCCTCGAGTATGTAGGCGGCCTCGTTGTCGGCCAGGCAGCGGTAGGTTGGGAAGATGACCTTGTCGTTGGCGATGTAGAAGTTGGCATAGGAGGCTGGCAGGCGCTGGTTGTCGTAGAAGACCACGTCGGGCATGGGCATCTCGACGATGGTGGGCTGCTTGCCGTTGGCCAAGCGGCAGCGGTTGAGCATGCGGAGGTTCTTCTGGAGCGGCTCGTAGTTCTCGTCCCAAGTGTCGTGCTCGACAACGGTGAGGATGGTGTCGTGCGCGACGAAGCGCGTGAGGTCGTCGACATGGCCGTCGGTGTCGTCGCCCACAATGCCGTCGCCCAGCCAGATGATGTTGTCCACACCGTAGTAGTCGCGCAGGTAGCCCTCAATCTGGTCCTGGTTGAGGTTGGGATTGCGGTTGGGGTTGAGGAGGCACGAGGTGGTGGTGAGGAGGTCGCCGCAGCCGTTGACGTCGATGCTGCCGCCCTCCATCACGATGTTGGGAGTGAACAGTGGCATGTCGGGCATGAGGTCGTGGATGCGCACGGGCACCTCGGTGTCGAGTTCGTAGGGGTATTTGCCACCCCAGGCGTTGTGGTTCCAGTTCACCATCGCCCTGTTTCCATTGTTGCGGTTGAGCAGGAAGGCGGGGCCGTGGTCGCGGCACCAGGCGTCGTTGCTGGGGATGAGGTGCAGGCTGATTTGCTGCATGTTGGTGCCGATGGCATGCAGCTCGGCGCTGACATGGTCGGCCATAGCCTGGTCGTCGACATTGATATGCACATGCTCGCTCTCGGCCAAAGTCTTGACGAAGAGGTGGTAGGAAGGATAGATGGTCTCGATCTTCCCCGGCCAGGAGTCGGGGTTCTTGGGATAGGTGAGCCATGTGGCCTCGTGCTTCGCCCACTCAGCGGGCATATAGTAGCCTTGTTCTTTTGGAGTCATTCGTCTATATATCTTTTGGTGATGTCGCCGTAGCTGTCGATGCGGCGGTCGCGGAGGTAGGGCCAGTGGCGGCGGTAGTGGTCGGTCTCGTCGAGGTCGAGTTCCTCGATGTGGAGGGCCTCCTCGAGGTTGGGAGCCTGGTAGAGGACGCGGCCGAAGGCATTGGTAATGAAGCTGCCACCCCAGAACTGCATGCCCCCTTCCCTACCCGTACGGTTGACGCTGACCACGGGCACGCCGTTGGCGACGGCATGGGAACGCTGGATGGTCTGCCATGCCTCGTACTGCTCGCGGTTGTCGTGCTCGTTCTGGCGCACGTCCCAGCCGATGGCCGTGGGATAGAAAAGTATCTGCGCGCCCTTGAGGGCAGTGATGCGGCTGGCTTCGGGGTACCACTGGTCCCAGCAGATGAGCACGCCGAGGGTGGCGAAGCGGGTCTTGAAAACTTTGTAGCCGAGGTCGCCGGGGGTGAAGTAGAACTTCTCGTAGTAGCCCGGGTCGTCGGGGATGTGCATCTTGCGGTATTTGCCGAGGTAGGAGCCGTCGGCGTCGATGACCGCCGTGGTGTTGTGGTAGAGCCCTTCGGCGCGCTTTTCGAACATCGAGCAGACGATGACCACTCCCAGTTCCTTTGCCAGCGCCATAAAATGCTGCGTGGTGGGTCCCTCGGGGATGGGTTCTGCCAACTTGAAGTTCTCGTAGCGCTCCTCGTCGCAGAAATAGAGCGAGGCGAAGAGTTCCTGGAGGCAGATAATCTGTGCGCCGTCGGCGGCAAGCTGGCGGACTTTCTCGGTGTAGCGCTCGATGTTGGCGGCCTTGTCGGCCACGCAGCTCATCTGGGCGATTCCTACTTTAACTTTGCTCATTTTTTCAGCCATTGGTCAAACCAGTCGATGAAGTTGCGATGCCAGAGGAGGCTGTTCTGGGGCTTGAGCACCCAGTGGGTCTCGTCGGGGAAGTAGAGATAGCGGCTGGGAATGTGGCGCATCTGGGCGGCGTTGTAGGCGGCCATGCCCTCGGAAGCCACAATACGGAAGTCGAATTCGCTGTGGATGACGCAGATGGGGGTATTCCATTTGTCGACGAAGAGGTGGGGCGAGTTGGCATAGCTCTTCTTGATTTGAGGGTTGTTCCAATCCCAGTAGGGGCCGCCGAGGTCCCAGTTGTCGAACCACATCTCCTCAGTCTCGAGGTACTGCTGCTCGAAGTTGAACATGCCGTTGTGGGCCAGGAAGGCTTTGAAACGCATGCCGTCGTTGTAACCCTTCACGTCGTGGTTATGTCCGGCAAGCCAGTAGATGCTGTAGCCGCCGAAGGAGGCACCGCAGGCACCGATGCGCTCACGGTCAATCTGTTTGAAGTTGTCAGCGAAATAGTCGGTGGCGCTCATGTAGTCTTTCATGCAGAGTCCGCCATAGTCGCCGGAGATTTCCTCGAGCCACTCCATGCCGAAGCCGGGGACACCGCGACGGTTGGGGGCGATGACAAAGTAGCCGGCACCGGACATCACCTCGAAGTTCCAGCGGGTGCTCCAGAACTGGCTGACGATATTCTGGGGACCGCCCTCGCAGAAGAGCAGCGCGGGATAGGTCTTGGTGGAGTCGTAGTCGTAAGGATAGATGAGCCAGGTGAGCATTTCCTTGCCGTCGACGGTCTTGATCCAGTAAGGCTCAACTTTGCCCATACGGACCTGCGAAAGGATGTCATCGTTGAAGGTGGTGAGTTTCTTGCCCTCGGCCTTGTCGTCGGAGAGGTTGTAAGCGTAGACGGTAGCGGGATACTGGATGGAGACCTGGTTGGCGAAAATCTTGTCGCCGTTCATCTCGAAGCCGTTGATGTCGTGCATGCCGGCGGTGATTTGACGGATGGCCTTGGTTTCACGATTGAAGGCAAAGAGTTCAAGGGTACCGCGATACATAATCACGGCCACAAGTTCCTTGTCGTCGTTGGTCCAGCGGATGTTGCTCACGCCGTAGTCGAACTCGGCGGTGAGGTCGGTCTTCTCGCCGCTGGCGAGGTCCATCACCATGAGGCGCAGCTTGTCACTCTCATAGCCGTCGCGCTCCATGCTCTCCCAGGCAATCATCTTGCCGTCGTGGCTGAAGACGGGGTTCTGGTCATAGCCCATGATACCCTCGCTGATATTACGGGTCTCACGGGTGGCTATATCATATATATATATGTCGCTGTTGGTGGAGTGGGCATAGTCGTAGCCGGTCTTCTTGCGGCAGGTGTAGGCCACAAGCTTGCTGTCGGGGCTGTAGTTATACTGTTCGGTGCCACCCCAGGGACGCATAGGGCTCTCGTAGGGTTCGCCGTTGAGGATGTCGACGACCTTGTCCATATCGGCCTTACCGTTAGTGAGGGTGACATAGTAGATATGGGGAATCTCGTCCACCCAGTTGTCCCAGTGGCGGTACATCAGGTCCTCGTTGATGCGGCCCGTGGTCTTGTCGAGACCGGCGAAGAGCTTGTTGAGGCTCTCTTTGCGCTCGACGGGGATGGTGCTGATGAAGACCAGCGAGTTGCCGTCGGGAGCCACCTTGAAGCCCTCGAAACCGCGCTCGCATTCGGCCACCACGCTCTCCTTCTTGGTGTTGACATTCATGGAGAGTATCTGGTTTCCGCGGCAGAACATGATGGTCTCGTTGTTGTACCACACGGGGTTGAACTCCGAAGCGGCTGTGGTGGTGAGACGCGTGGCCTCGCCGCCCTCAGCGGGCATCAGGTAGAGTTCCACATTGCCCTTGTTCTCTTCCATGCTGATTGCCTTCATGCCGTAGACCATCTGCTTGCCATCGGGGCTGACATCGTAACCGGCCAGCTGGCCCAGGTTCCACATCACCTCGGGGGTGAAGCGGCCGTCGGCGACGGTAATCTGCTGTTTCTCGATGACCTTCTGGTCAGTGGTGTTCTGCGACGAATTGCAGGCGGCCAGTGTCAGCGCCGCTGCTGCAACAGTAAGTATGTTCTTCTTCATATCGATTGTTATTTTCTTTTATTCTTCGGGAATGGGGTTGGCTTCCTTGCTCTGGACAAACGTCAAGGGGGTGCGGACGTCGACACCGTAGAAGTTGAAGCCCTCGGGACCGGGTTCGATGATGTCGATGATTTGCGTCTCGAACGGCAGCGCCTCGAAGGTGAGCGAATAGACCAGCACGTCGTAGCCGCCGCGGTTGTGGGCAAAGTCGGTGTACTCAGGATAGAGCGAGATGCCCTCGGCCTCGACGAACTTCACGCGCTTGCCGGTGGCGCAGTCGCGGATGAAGATGTCCTTGTTGATGGACAGGCCCTTGTCGTAGAGCGGACGATGCTTGGGGGTGCGGTCGCAATAGGAGAAGTAGACTTTCGTCTTGTTGCGCTCAATCTCTATCTTCTCGATGCTCACCACCTTGGCATAGGGAGAACGGCGGTCGACATAGGGGAAGTCGAGCGAACGCGGGACTCGCGGTTTGGCCCATGTGGCCAGCTTGCCTTCGGGGGACTTCTTTTTCACGGCTTTCACTTTCTCGCGCTCGAAGTCGGAATCCACCGAGTAGCACTTCATCCTCGCGTTGAACGAGAACGTCACGCCGCCGCCGGGGTTGCCCTCCACTTTGGTGTTGCGGTTGCGGACGTTGTACTGCTTGTACAGCGGTGCCGCCGAGGTGCCCGTGAGCGTCGTGAAGTTGTAGGCTATGCGGGTGCCACCCTCGTCGTCCTGCATCGTCTGGTCGGGACGGCCAAACTCATCCACAATCTCATAATAGGACTTGCCCATGAAAATGGACTCCAGGTCGGCGTCGGCCGACACAAAACGGCTACCACGGCAGCCCACCACGAGCATCACGCCCGCCGCCGCCAGTGCCAACTTCATCATTTTTCTATTCATTGTTCTCCTTCTAATTTTCCGTTAATCCAGTTGCCACTGAGCACCTCTCCCTCGGGGGTAGTGTAGGTGCCCTGCCCGTGGAACAGGTTGTTCTGCCAGTTACCTTCATAGTGCGCACCGTCGGGATAGGTGCTCTTGCCCTGTCCATTGCGACGGTCGGTCTGCCACATGCCGGTGTAGGTTTCGCCGTCCTTGTGGGTCATTTTACCCAGACCCTGCATGTGTCCCTGCACAAAGTTGCCTTCATAGCGGTCGCCGTTGCTCCACACTTTTATTCCCTGGCCCTGCGGGGCGCCGTTGACGAAGGGGCCGTCGTAGCGTGTGCCGTCGGCAAACAGCAGGTAGCCCGTGCCGGTACCCATGCCCGTCCAGTCGCCCTCCAGCACATTGCCGTTGTTGAAACGGAACGTGCCGTGACCATGGACGAAACCTTTTTTGAAGTGGCCCGTGTAGGTATAGCCGCCCTGAGCATAGGAATAGGTGCCTTCTCCGTCGATGTTGCCCTTTTTCCAGTCGCCCTCGTAGCGGTCGCCGTTGGCAAAGACCATCAGGCCGTTTCCGTGACGGCGGCCCTTGGCGTCGCGTTCGCCCGTGTAGTAAGAGCCGTCGTCGTAGGTCGTCGTCTCGCGCACCTGCGCCCAGACGCTGCTGCTTGCCATCAGCGCCATTGCCATTACCAACACTCGTGTAAATCTCTTTTTCATAGTTTTATGTTTCTTTATGATTAAACAAAACTCATTTTTCATTTCCCATCTTCTCGATGAACATGCCCAGCTTGTAGAAGTTGAACAGCTTGATGGAGACAAGCGTGCCGCCCACAAGCTGCGATTCTATCGGTTCCTTCAGCATCTTGTACAGCCATTGGACCGTCTTCAGCAATCCCAGGCTTTTCACGCGGGCATAGACCCTGAGCAGATTGACCGACTCGCAGAAACGCTGGTCCTCCCACATGAAGCCGTATATCTTCACCAAACTTTCTATTCCCTCCACCGTCTTGTTCAGGAACTCGGCGTTGGTCTCAACATAGCCGTTCACCACCGGATTGTCGATGTGCTTTATCGGCACCTGGCTCTCTTCCAGACGGTAGCCGAAAAGGGTGTCTTCGTGGCCGTACTGGCTGATGCGAGGGTCGAATTTCACCTTCTCGAACACCTCGCGGCGAATCATGAAGTTGTTCGTCATGAACGACTTGTAGGGCCTTTTCCGGCGTTCTTCCACGCTACGGCACTCTACTTTGGTCCCGTAGAGATAGCGCAACCGGTGCTCGCGGTCGGCTCCGCGTTTGTCGTACACGCGTCCGCCCACAATCACGCCGCACTTGTCGTTCACGCACTTGCGGTACTCCCGCAGGAAATCGTCCTCCACCAGCGAGTCGTTGTCCAGAAACAGCAGCCACTCGCCTTTGGTATGTTTTAAAAATATGTTTCGTATACGCGCGCGCCCCACGTTCTCGCCCAGCCGCAGGTAGTGGGCGATGTCGCAGAGGCCATAGTTCTGGTTCAGGTAGTAGCCCGACGAGTGGTCGTCGATGCACACGATTTCAAAGTCGTCCTCGGCGTGCATCTTTTCTATCTGCGTCGTCAACCGCCTCACCAGCGGATAGGCATAGTAGTTATATATCGGTATACAGACTGATATCATATCTCCACCTCCAAACCGTCGTATGCCAGGAAGACCCCTTCCGGCAATGTTCTTTCCACCTCGGCATGCAGTCCCATCTCGTGGCTGATGTGCGTCACATAGGCGCGGCCGGGGTTCACCTTTTTTATCACTTCAAGCGCTTCGGGAAGCGAATAGTGCGAGAAGTGTTTCTCTTTCCTCAATGCGTTAATCACCAGCACCTTCACCCCTTTCAGTTTGTCCATCTCTTCAGGAGCCAGGTAATTGGCGTCGGTGATGTAGGCCAGCGGTCCGATGCGGTAGCCCAGTATGGGCAGGTCCTTGTGCATCGCCCTCACGGGCACCACCTCCACACCTTCGGCCACCCTGAAGCTCTTCTCCGTCCCCTCCACCTCGTGGAGGTCGGCCTCGGGCAGGCCGGGGAACTCGTGGTGCTCGAAGATGTACTTGTAGTCGCGCTCCAGGGCGACCTTCGCCTCGCGGTTCAGGTACACGTCCATCTTCTTGTGCTGCACATAGTTGAACGACCTCACGTCGTCCAGTCCCGCCACATGGTCGCGGTGCGCATGCGTCACCAGTATGGCGTCGAGCCGATTCACACCCTCTCGCAACATCTGCTGACGGAAATCGGGTCCAATGTCGAACAAGATGTTGGTCGATTCGTTGACAGTCAGCAACGCCGACGTGCGCAGACGCTTGTCCCGCCCGTCTTCCGAGCAGCACACGCCGCACCCGCATGCTATCACCGGCACGCCCTGCGACGTTCCCGTACCCAAAAACGTCAGTCTCACTGCTCCTTGTGCGTCAGCTTAAACCCGACACCGTGCACGTTCACAATCTCCACCGTCGGGTCACCCTTCAAATATTTTCTCAACTTTGTGATATACACATCCATGCTGCGGGCGGCGAAATAGCTGTCGTCCTTCCAGATGCGCTGCAAGGTGGTGTTGCGGTCGACCAGCTGGTTGAAGTTCACGGCGAAGATTCTCAGCAGGTCACACTCCTTGGCCGTGAGGCGCTGCACCTCGTCGCCCAGCGTAAGTGTCTGGTGCACATAGTCGAACGTGAAGCCGCCAATCTTGAAGACATTCTTGTCGGGGCGGTCCTCGTTGAAGCTGCGGCGCATCGTTGCGTTGAGGCGCGCCAACAGTTCCTCCATCGAGAAAGGTTTCGTGATGTAGTCGTCGGCACCCACCTCGAAACCCTTCAGCTTGTCCTCCTCCAGGTTCTTGGCGGTCAGGAAGATAATGGGGACTTTCTTATCCACACGCCTCACCTCCTTGGCCACGGCGAAACCGTCCTTCAACGGCATCATCACATCCAAGATGCAGGCATCCACATCCTCGGCGTCGAACGAGGCCAAAGCCTCCTCACCGTCCTTGGCCCAGACCACGGTGTAGCCTTTCTGTGTCAGATAAGCCTTCAGAATCGTACCCAGATTAGGATCGTCTTCTGCAACCAAAAGTTTGATTCCCAGATTCATATCAATTGTGGTTTGTGTTTATTTTCCTTTTTTCATGGACGACATCCAGCCGCCCTTCTTATTATATTTGTATTCCATTAACAAAAAAAATTGCCTTTTATTGTGTCAAATGTTAATTTTTTTTTGTTAATTGTCTCCTACCCTCTTGCCACATCCCCCCTGCGAACCCCCTGTCAACCCCCTATCAAGACCCTACCAACTCCTACCATGGTAGGAGTTGGTAGGGAGTTGATAGGTTCTTGGTAGGGCGAAAAAACGCGGTTAATGGATTGTGTTTCAGTATACGAGTTTGGATTGGGAGAAGGGGACGTGGAGGATGCGGAGCCAGGCTTGCTCGAAGTCGTCTGTGGTGAGGTATCCGGACTGATAGGCGAGGTGGAGGAGGGTGTCGGGGTTGCCCATGTCAAGGCTTTCGCCGCTGATGGCGGAGGCGGCGTACTGGATGCGGAGGGCGTCGATGTATTCGCCGAAGGGGACGCCCTGCGAGAAGTGGATGGCGTCGATGATGTCGTCCTCGGAGGTGTGGAGTTGTTCGGCGAGGAGGAAGACGGAGAGGTGTGGGTTGAGGAAGGCGCGTTGCTGCTCGACGTAGTCCTCAATCTGGTGGGCGAGACCGGCGAGGTCGTGGCGGTCGCGCGGGCGGACACCCTGGAAACGTTCAGCGCTGTTGTTTATCATGTAAACGGAGCGGCCGACGTCGAAGAGGAGGATCGAGAGGGGTGCGAAGTAGGTGAGGTAGAAGATGTAGTGACGGCCGGGGAGGAAAGGCTGGGTAAACTGGCTGATGACGAGGACAATGACGCCGGCATTGGCCATGAGATAGATGCGCTTGAGGTTGAGGCCGCGGAAGCGGTCGGCGGTGTAGTATTCGTCGTTGATGCGCTTGAAGTGGATGAACTGGCGGGTGCCGCTGACGAGGATGAAGAGGAACTCGAAGAAGAAGACGGCCCAGTAGAGGTAGGTGTTGGCGACGACGATGAGGTTGTAGTGCCAGTTGCCGGGGATGAACTGCCATGAGAGTCCCTGGGTGCCACGGAGGGTCCAAAGGCGGTACATGTCGGCTCCGCCAATCATGGAGGAGGCTATCATGGCGAGGATGCAGAGGATGGAGGGCAGGAAGAGAGCGCGCACGGAGAGGCCGGGGGTCTCGCGGTGGGTGAGGACGGTGAGGGCGATGTGGATGACGGGGGGGGAGACAAGGGTGACGTCGAGGAAGAGCATGAGGAGGAAGTATTCGCCCTGGAGGAAGGTGTTGAACATGCAGCCGAGGAGGATGAAAGAGATGCCCAGGAGGGTCATAGCGAGCATGATGAGCCACTGTGCATTGAGCACGTCGCGCTTGCATAGCAGGGTGGCAAGGGGCCAGATGAAGGTGATGAGGCCGAGGAGTATGAGGCCAAAAGAGACAGGGGTCATATAGGGTTTAAGGTTTAAA
>DECD01000005.1:12014-28912 GCA_002349055.1 Bacteroidales bacterium UBA2939
GTTTAAGGTTTAAACGTGTAGAGACGGGGCATGCCCCGTCTGTACAATTGTTATTAATTTTCGGTTTGGTTGCGGATGTATTTGGCGAGGAAGCGCGCGTCGTGGTCGTAGCGGTAGGCGAAGCGACCGGTGAGGTACTGGATGACGGAGAGGAGGAGAGCGCAGAGGATGAGCCAGTATTTGTAGTAAGGTGGGCGGTAGGCGATGAAGAAGATGGTGAGCATGAGGAAGACCATAAAGAGCCAGGCGATGATGACGATTTCGCGGATGGAGAGTTTGGGCATGTTGAGTTCGCGGGCGTAGCAGATGTCGATTCGATTTTTGTAAATCCGCACTTTGCGACCGCTGTCGATGAGGAGGATGGCTCCCATGATGAAGGTCAGCGCCGGGAAGAGAATCTGGTTCCAGAAGATCATGAGGTTGTAGGCAAAGTCGCCGGGGAGCCAGGGGATGTGGCCATTGGTGAAGACCTCGATGCACATCTGCTGGTAGCGACTGGGGTGCATGCCGAAGGAGCCGATGGTGAGGCCGATGGTGAAGAGCAAGGGCACGAGGAACACGCGGCGCTGCTTCAGCGTGGCACCGCGAGGTTCGACAAGCGAGCAGATGCTGATGTAATACAGCGGGATAGCGAACATGACGGAGGTCTCGAGGAGGTAGTCGTAGATGTAGAGGCTACCAGTTCGTCCGCGGAGGTAGACACCGGCCACGGTGATGGCAAAGGCGTTGACAATGAGCAACAGGCAGAAGAGTATCTGCGCATGGGTGAGGCGTTTTTTTGTGAGAGCGATGATGACTGCCCATGCAATGGCCACCACCGCCGGAAGATAAATGATGTAACTCCACTTCATATTGAATTAAGAATTAAGAGTTAAGAATTAAGAATTATGGTCACTTTCGATGAAACGTACCAACTCGTCCACCGCGTCTTTTTGGTCGATGTCGCGTTTGACAACGGTTTTGCCTTTATACAACGTTATCTTCCCGGCACCGGAGCCGACGTAGCCGTAGTCGGCGTCGGCCATCTCGCCGGGGCCGTTGACGATGCAGCCCATGACGCCTATCTTCACGCCGACGAGGTGGCGGGTCTTTTCCTTTATCTCGCGGAGGGCGGTCTGGATGTCGTACTGTGTGCGGCCGCAGGAGGGGCAGGCGATGTATTCGGGCTGCGTGATACGGGCGCCGACGGCCTGCAGGATGTCGTAGGCGATGGGCATCTCGGCTTCGGGGTCTTCGGTGAGGGAGACGCGGATGGTGTCGCCTATGCCGTCGAGCAGCAGGGCGCCGATGCCGGCGGCGGACTTGAGGCGGCCCTGCATGCCGTCGCCCGCCTCGGTGACGCCGAGGTGTATCGGGTAGTCCATGCCGAGGGCGTGCATCTTCTGCACGAAGAGTCGTGTGCTATCGACCATTACCTTCACGTTGCTGGCCTTCATCGAGAAGACGAGGTCGTGGTAGTCCTGCTCCTCGCAGACGCGGGCAAACTCGATGGCACTCTGCGCCATACCCTCAGGCGTGTTGCCGTAGCGGCTCATGATGCGCTCCGACAGCGAGCCGTGGTTGGTGCCGATGCGCATGGCGGTGTGGTGCGCCTTGCAGATGTCGATGAGCGAGGCCATCCTCTCCCCTATCCGCTTGACCTCCTCTTGATATTCACGCTCCAATTCATCCGACCACTTTCCACTTTCCACTTTCCACTTTCCACTGTTGCGGTCGGTGTAGTTTCCCGGATTTACGCGCACCTTCTCGACCAGCGTGGCGGCCACCTCGGCGGCCTTGGGGTTGAAGTGTATGTCGGCCACCAGCGGCACCTCGCAACCGCGGCGCAGCAACTCTTCCTTGATGCGGCCGAGGTTCTCGGCAGCCTTCACGTCGGGTGCCGTGATGCGCACCAGCTCGCAGCCGGCCTCCACCATGCGGAGCGCCTGCTCCACGGTGGCGCGGGTGTCCATCGTGTCAGTATTCGTCATGCTCTGCACGCGGACGGGTGCTCCCCCGCCCAGCGTCAAGTTGCCTATATGTATCTGTCTGCTCATTATTGTTGTTTACTTCTTTTAGAAATCTTTTTTATATCCATTGGGAAAGAATCTATCCTTCCATTCAGAAATAAGCCAATCACTCATACATCCGGGACAAAAAATATTATTGTAGCCATTCATCTTATAACAATTGCGTTGTACTCCCTTATCTATTCTTGGACATCCCATTGTTGAATGTTGAATATAAAATTCGTCACCTCCAATAGATATCGGTTCACAGTAGAAATTCGACCCATCTCCGACCTCGGCAACAGTAAGATTCTTATCTTCCGATTTCAAAATAATTGTTTTGGTATCGCTTTCATTGTTGCAGGCAACAAATAATTCGACCATCATAATCGTGAATACCAATAATATTTTCTTCATTGTAATTATGTGTTTGTTGTCGTTGTACAATTCGTTGTTTCATTCATGCAATTTCATCGCGCATATATGCGGGGCGCACTTCCGAGCTGAAAACTGACCGCGCATATATGCGGGGAGCATTTACTGGGCCGTTTCATGACCACGCATATATGCGCGGCGCATTTACCGGCCTCGACAGCCATTTGGAAAGCGGCCTCGACAGCCATTTGGAAAGTCAGTTCGGGGTCAATCATCTGGTCCACACGCTGCGCCCCTACCTCGGCCAACCACCGCTTCACCGGCTCGGCCTTCTTCGAAGGAATGGACTGGATGATGCGTAGCAACTGTTCTAAATCAGCCACATCGGTCTTGTAACTCTTGCCGTCGGCAGCAGGTAATTTCAGTTGGTGACAATTTGTCACCAACTCAAAACCCTCTGCCTTGAGCCTTTGCTTCAGCTTGTTCCAATACTTACGACCGTCGGCACTGTCGGTCAACACCTGCACGATGTCCACTATCGAGAAGTAATATTTCTCCTCTTCGTCATCCCAAGCAACGCGTATGCGTTTGTCTTCAAAGAGAGTGATTCCGGATCTCTGTGTCATACATTAATATTTTTTCAACAGGGGTACAATTTGTACCCACCTGACCACTTACGATATTCGGGCGATGGTCCTCTGCAGGCTCAGTATCTGGCTCTTGAGCTGCTTTATCTGGTCCTGCAGGTTGGCGTTCTGGCTGCGGAGGCGGCGGTTCTCCTCTATCAGCTCCAGCTGCGTGGGCTCGCGGTGCTCCTGCTTGGCCTTCTGCTCGGCGCTCTGGCCGATGGTCTCGTCGTTAAAAACTTTGCCGACGCCCTGCTGCTCGGCCATGCGGATAAGCTCGTTGGGCGCAAACGGCATGTCGAAGCCGCTCTCGTCCTCGACGAACACCTGTCCGCCCTGTATCTTCTTTACGATTCCCCCTCCAACGGAGTTGAGGAATTTTACTTTGTCGCCTATTTCAAATTGTGCCATATTCTTTACGGTTTTACGGTCATATCTTTCTGTATGGTGTCGAGCGTCCAGACGGACGAATGTTCGCCGCAGAGGCGCTCATAGTCCTCCTTATTCGATGTGCTGCATCCAACCATCTTCACGTCGGTGTAGTAGAACGTGCTGTTTGTGTGGTCAACCCCTCCCTTGTATTGGACAGTGAAGTTCATAGTGTTGCCCTTACCGTCGGCGAAGCTGTAGGTGTTGAGGTTGACAATGTCGTTGGGTATCCATGCGGAATATGTATTGTCTCCTTCCATGTGGGCAACCTCGTGTCGGCGCTCGTTACGGGTGTCGTGATTCATACCGACATACTTGTAGCCCTCGTTCTCGATGCCCGCAACCACCGTCTCAACGGAGCTGTTGTATACCGACACCGATGTCACATGCATCGGCCCCACACAAGCGGTAAGTACATGTGCCATCACGCCTGCCATCAGTATCTTTTTCATATCAGAACCTCCTCTGCCAATTGGTTGAAGTCGATGCCGTCGAAGTTGCCGCTGGACATCATCAGGAGGTTGGCGTCCTTCCAATCCATCGCTTTCACTTTGGCCACCATCGCGGCGCTGTCGGTGAAAACCTCTACATTGCCCCCGAAGGACTTCTTTACCTCCTCGGGGTCGAGGGGCGGCAGCTTTTTGAGCTGCAGGGCGTGCTGGCTGAAGTAGACGCAGCGCACGTCGGCCTCATCCATCGTGCCGCGGTACTGCTGCAGGAACTCCTGCGTCAGCGAGCTGAAGGTGTGCAGTTCCATGCAGGCCACCAGCTTGCGGTCGGGGTACTGCTCGCGCATGGCGTGGATGGTGGCGCGCAGCTTTGAGGGCGCATGGGCGAAGTCCTTATAGACGGCGCAGCTGTCGCTCTTCTTCACGAGTTCGAGACGCTTCGAGGCGCCCTCGAAGGTGCTGATGGCCTCGTCGAACTGCTCATCAGTCACTCCCACTTGGCGGCAAGCCAGCCGGGCGGCGGTGAGATTGAGCAGGTTGTGGTGGCCAAACACTTGCAAGGGCACCGGGTGCGCAGCCGTCTCGGCTGCATGCAGGCGGGACGCCTGCGTACCCAGCAGATAGGTAACACCATTCTCCACGCGGTGCTCGGGGCACACATACGGCAGCTTCTGTATGTCGGTGCGTTGGTTCTCCACCGCCACGCGGTGCACCTCGGCGTCCTCATCACAAAATATGAGTGTACCTTTCGGCTCTATCAGGTTGATGAACTGCGCAAATTGGTCGCGGTAGATGTCGAACGTCGGGAAGACGTTGATGTGGTCCCACTCGATGCCGGTGATGATGGCCACGTTGGGCTTGTATAGGTGGAACTTGGGGCGGCGGTCGATGGGCGAGGTCAGGTACTCGTCACCCTCGATGACCATCACCTTGGCGGTGTGGCTCAGACGCACCATCACCTCGAAGCCCTTCAGTTGCGCGCCCACCATATAGTCGGCCTCGATGCCGCAATGCGCCAGCACATGCAGTATCATGGCTGTGGTCGTCGTCTTGCCGTGGCTGCCACCGATGACGATGCGCAGCTTGTCCTTGCTCTGTTCATACAGATACTCAGGGTAGCTGTATATCTTCAGCCCCAGCTCCTGGGCCCGCAGCAGCTCGGGGTTGTCGATGCGGGCGTGCATGCCGAGCACCACGGCGTCGAGGTCGGGCGTGATGCGTTCGGGGTGCCAGCCTTCCTCGGCCGGCAGCAGGCCGTACTTCTCCAGCCGTCCCCGCGCCGGGTCGAAAATCTCGTCGTCACTCCCCGTGACGGTAATTCCTTTCTGGCAGAGGGCTATGGCCAGATTGTGCATGGCCGAGCCACCTATGGCTATAAAGTGAACTTTCATATCTCAATTATTATATGCTTAATCTCCTTTGGTGATAAATCGGTAGATATCTTCTTCTTGGTAGACGGCGGAGGTGATGCGGCGCAGTTCCCTGCCGTCCTCAAACAGGATGACGACGGGAATGGTCATGCAACCGTATTCGCGAGCGATGGTGGGGCTGCTGTCGATATCCACCTTGAGAAATCGATAGCCGCTGCCAAGGCGTTTAGCAACAGCCTCCAGCCGAGGGTACATCAGTCGACATGGACCACACCATACGGCGGTGAATATGCAGACGGTCTTGCCGCGGGCAATAGTGGCGCGGAAGCCTATAGAGTCCATCTCCGTAATCAACTCTGACTGGGCAGGAGCAAAGATACCTGTAGTGTCGCCTCTCAAGACAGGCTTGCCATCGGTGTCGAGGGACACCCACACGGAGCCTTCCGTTCCTGGCGCAGCAAAGAGTGCGTCCTCCACTTCTCCAGCCACCACGGAGACCAGTTCGCTAACAGTCTCCATTACCTGTCCTTTCATATTCATTTTACTCTCGGTACGTACAGCCAGGCCGTAAGGGATATCGTCGTCGAGGCCATAGTGGAACGGGATATGGTAGGATGTGTCGAGCCATACGGTGGTCTGTGCGCTGACAGATGCGCCACCACCCTCGTAGCTCACCCGGATGCAGCGGTGCCCCGCAATAACTTCTATACCTTCGGCCACATCGAAGAGCGGCACCTCCATCGTGTCGGGGTCGAAACTGCGGCTGGAGACAATAGGCTTTCCCATCATGCCCATCACGCTGTATATCGTCTTCTCTTTGCATAGGTAGAGCGTCTTCATCTTGCTCTGCGGCATATCAGTCAGCTCGTCACCGGCACGGTAGTAAGTGGTGTAGGTCGAAGCCGACGCGCCGCCCATCGATATGCGATAAGTCACCACGCCTTCGAATAATGATTGGGAACATGCCTCCCCAATTGCCAACATACAAACCAACAGCAATATTACATGTTTCATAATCAGTGTTTTTTGGGGTGGTAATAATAGTATTTGGTCACCTGTTTCTCAAGAAAGTGGCGGTCCAGCTGGTCGCTGGCTTCGCTGATGTCCACACAGCGGCCGTCTTTGTAGAGGACCTTTATTTCTTGGTCGGCAAAATCGTAGGAGCGGTTGGCCAGCCTGCCTGTTCCCTCAAAGTAGGACGACTTCGGCTCGGGGAAAGGTTCGTTACTGAACTGTATGGCCGGCAGACGGCGGTTGACCATATTGCGGCACAACGTGCTCAGTATCTCGTCGTCCGAGTGCTGCCAGTGCTTCACGGCCACCATGATGTCGTCGTCGTCCACCTCAGCAAATCTATCGAGGAAGTAGGGCGACGAAGTATCAAAGTGGAACACCGTCGGATCGAGTTCTCTGGCCCGCCGCAGGATGTT
Organism: Bacteroidales bacterium UBA2939; assembly: GCA_002349055.1. Taxonomy (GTDB): domain Bacteria; phylum Bacteroidota; class Bacteroidia; order Bacteroidales; family P3; genus Colimorpha. The sequence goes on from DECD01000005.1 coordinate 18,682, forward strand.
CAGCAGCAGCTGGTCGGCGGCAATAACGGTCTTGTGCATATACACCTGCCAGTACATCAGGCGGCGGCTGATGATGAATTTCTCCACGCTATAGATGCCCTTCTCGTCGACAACCAGCTCGTCGTCATGCACATTGAGCATCGAGATGATGCGGTCGGTGCCCACGATGCCCTCGCTGACGCCGGTGAAGAACGAGTCGCGTCCCAGGTAGTCGAGGCGGTCCATATCCAACTGCGACGAAACCAGCTGGTGCAGGAAATGCTTGTGGTAGGTATTGGTGAAGATATCGATGCACATGGAAAGAGCCTTCTGTGCGTCAGTTCCACTTTCCACTTTCCACTTTCCACTTTCATCTCGCATTCTCTGCATCATCAGCAGCGTAATTTCCTCGTGCGGCACATCCACCAGCACCCTCTCGCTGGTGTGCGAGAAAGGCCCGTGGCCGAGGTCGTGCAGCAGGATGGCAAGCTTGGCCCCGCGGCACTCCTCGTCGCTTATCTCCACCCCTTTCTGTTTCAGCACCTCCAGCGCCCGCTTCATCAGATTCAGCGCACCCAGCATGTGGCTGAAGCGCGTATGCATGGCGCCGGGGTACACCAGGTGCGTCAGCCCCAGCTGCTTGATGCGCCGCTGACGCTGGAACCACGGGTGCTCAATCACCTGCAATATCACCGGGTCGTCGACCGACAGGAACCCGTCATACACCGGGTCGTTGATTATCTTGCGTTTGGTCATAGTCTATCAGCTAAATATCCGGCAGCGGCGGCCACCATCTCGGGGCAGGGTTTCTTGCCCGCCGCCAACAAACGGCCACAGACGATGTCACCCTGCTCGGCACGGAACTTCTCTGTCAGCGCACGCACGTCGGCGGTATGCCCCGTGAGGCCGCAGACCATCGCCATACCGCTCACACAGCCGCAGACCTCACGCATCCCCGCGAGGCCGCGACCGAAGGGAGCGGCCACATTCATCGCTGCCTCTTGGTCGATGGGCAGACGGTCGGCGTAGGCCATCACCACCGCCTGGCAGCAGTTGCACCCCTGTTTGTGCAACCCCCGTGCCCTCTCCATACGTTCTTCCTTATCCATAACTCTTAACTATTATCTGTTATCTATTAACTCTTAACTCTTTAAACATTTCCCATATCACAATGGCGGCAGCGCAGCTAACGTTGAGCGAGTGCTTGGTGCCGTACTGCGGAATCTCCAAACACCCGTCGCAGAGCGGCAGAATTCCCTCCTGCACCCCCTCAATCTCGTTGCCCAGGATAATGGCCAGGTGCGCAGGCGTCTCGCCTGCCTCCAGATGCGCAACCGTCCCGGTGGCATGCAGGCGTGACGCCTGCGCTCCCAATCCAAGCAGGCGGGACGCCTGCGTACCCAGCTTGATGCTGTCGTCCACCTGCTCCACGGCGTACACCTTGTAGCCCTGCTCCTTGAGAGCACGCACGCACTCGGCGGTGTCCTCGTGGTAGCTCCACGCCACGCTCTCTTCGGCGCCGAGGGCCGTCTTGTGTATCTCGCGGTGCGGCGGCGTAGCCGTGATGCCGCACAGGGCTATGTGCTCCACACGGAAAGCGTCGCTCGTGCGGAACACCGAGCCGATATTATTGAGGCTCCGCACATTGTCGAGCACCACCGTCAGCGGCAGTTTCTCGCTCTGGCGAAACTCCTCCACGCTCATGCGCCCCATCTCCTCGGTTGTCAGTTTGTGTGTCATTCCGATAATGCTTCTAATGTGTCGACGTAAAGTACCCTCGCTATGGGGCAGATGCGCAGCTGTTCTTTGTGCTTGTTGAACCACAGTTTCCAAGCCGTCAAAGCCATGCTCGACACATACTGCGTGCCCACGTAGTTGTGATCTATGCTGTTTTGGGTGCCAGTAAGCAGCTCGAAGTTAATCACTATGGCCTCCGATTCTGGCGACAGCGGCTTGAGGCTGACGTTGCGGAGCCTGTCCAGCCTCGCCAGATAGACCTCCTGCGCCAACTTATTGTCGTTGTGGCATTCGTGCTTCTTGGGCAATCTTCCTCTCGGACCGCTACACATCGTCACCGACCCGTCCCCACGTGGCTCCATGTGTATCATAGAGTTCATATAATGCCCAATTAACCCCTGGCTACACCGCACCACCGTCAGGCTGTCGTGATCCAGCAGGTAGCCCTCGGTATCAATGTCCTGCGCTGCCGACGACGCTGCCAGGCTCACCATCAATGCTATGAGTAGCTTCTTCATCCTACGCTGCCTTCAGTTTATGTGTCATCTCTCAGTAGGTCTAAATTGAACTGCATAGTATTGCTGCACCCGGACAAGTGTATTGCGCTGTCGGCCACCGGACTCCCAGCGGGGCATCATACGCATCACGCGCAGGGCCTCTTCGTCGCTCTCCTCGTCAATCCCTCGTCGCACCTTCAGCTCCGTCACCCGTCCGTCGCGCTCCACGACGAACTGCATCAGCACTTTTCCCTCCACCTGCCGCGGATTGCTCAGGTTGCGCTCCACGAAAGCATGCAGTGAATCCAATCCTCCGGGAAACTCTGGCTCGTTCTCCACAACAGAAAAAACAACGTCACCAAAGATAGCAGTCGAACTATTGCTGCGGGTACGGCTTCCAACGATTTGATTCGTTCTATCTAAATACAAATACATCTCCTCTTCCGTTCCGGGACAATGCCCGTCCGTCTGGAGGCTGTCGTTTATCTCTATCGGGATGAATTTAATGCCCTCATTGAATAAAGGGTATGTATCGTACAACAGGCATCTGTGGCCTGCAATGTCTATCACACCTTCAACCCTGTGACTTAACATAAAACGAATATCCACACCCGTATGGTATTCGGGATGGAATGTACTGATGCCCAGTACACTCGTGTCGCTTACACTCAATGTATATGAACTTGTGTCGTCAACAGTGCGGTAATTCCAGTCTATAATCAGCAACACGCTGTCTGGCACATCCATCTCACCGACGGCCTCAGCCACAGCTTCCTCCAGCGCACTGTCGACAAAAGAACAAACCCTGAACAGGTATTGCCCTTCGCCAATCCTGTTGCCGCATGACGCCACAAGCATCACCGCAAAACCTATGAGCCACAGCCTCTTCATCAACCTACACTTCCTTCTAATGATATGGACAATAGTTTCTGCGCCTCGACGGCGAACTCCATGGGAAGTTTTTTCAGCACGTCCTTGGCGTAGCCGTTGACGATGAGGCCCACGGCGCTCTCAGGACTGATGCCGCGCTGCTGGCAGTAGAAGAGCTGGTCCTCCGATATTTTGCTCGTCGTGGCCTCGTGCTCCAATATGGCGGTGTGGTTGTCGGCCTTGATGTAGGGCCATGTGTGCGCGCCGCACTGGTCGCCCAGCAACAGGCTGTCGCACTGCGAGTAGTTCCTCGCATTGTCGGCTCCCTTGCCTATCTGCACCAGTCCGCGGTACGAGTTGTGGCTCTTGCCAGCCGAGATGCCTTTGGACATGATGGTCGAGTGGGTGTTCTTGCCCACATGTATCATCTTGGTGCCGGTGTCGGCCTGCTGGTAGTTATTCGTCACGGCGACAGAATAAAACTCCGCCGTCGAGTCGTCGCCCTGCAGGATGCAGCTGGGGTACTTCCACGTCACCGCGCTGCCCGTCTCCACCTGCGTCCAACTCAGCTTCGAGTGCGAGCCCTTGCAAATGCCGCGCTTGGTGACGAAGTTGTAGATGCCGCCCTTGCCATCCTTGTCGCCGGGGTACCAGTTCTGCACCGTGCTGTACTTCACCTCGGCATCCTTCATCACCACAATCTCCACGATGGCGGCATGCAGCTGGTTCTCATCGCGCTGCGGAGCCGTGCAACCCTCCATGTAGCTCACGTAGGCCCCCTCGTCGGCCACTATCAGCGTGCGCTCGAACTGACCTGTGCCCTTGGCGTTGATGCGGAAATAGCTGCTCAGTTCCATCGGGCAGCGCACACCCTTGGGGATGTAGCAGAACGAGCCGTCGCTGAAGACGGCGCTGTTCAACGCGGCGAAAAAGTTGTCGGTACTCGGCACCACCGAACCTAAATACTTGCGAACCAGGTCGGGGTGTTTCTGCACCGCCTCGCTGATGGGCATGAAGATGATGCCCTTCTCTTCGAGGGCTTTCTGGCTGGTGGTCTTCACGCTAACCGAGTCCATGATGGCGTCGTAGGCCACGCCGGCGAGGGCTTCTCTCTCCCTCAGCGGGATGCCAAGCTTGTCGAAGGTCGCCAGCAGCTCGGGGTCCACCTCGTCCATGCTCTTTTTCTTCTCCTGCTTGGGGGCGGCGAAATAGATGATGTCCTGGTAGTTGGGTGTCTCGTACTCAAGATGCGCCCAGTCGGGCTCCTTCATCTTCTGCCAGCGGCGGAACGCCTCGAGGCGGAACTCCAGCAGCCACTCCGGCTCACCCTTCTTCTTCGAAATCAAACGCACGATATCTTCGTCCAATCCCTTGCGGATGGTCTCTGTGTCGATGTCCGTGGTGAAACCAAACTCATAGTCCTTTTTGGTAACCTCTTGGATAATATCCCTTTCTGTAGTCTCCATTAAATAAAAAGCATTTTTTTTCAGTTGCAAAAATACAAAAAAACTTCGACATACCGCTGTATTTTTATCAACAACGTAATGAACCCACAAACCAAAATGTTAACAATTCTTAATTACTAACCACCTATCAAAACCCTGTCAACACCTACTGTGGTAGGAGTTGGTTAGGAGTTGGTAAGGAGATGGTAGGGAGTTCATACGTATGTGGTACAAAGGATTAGGCAAGAAAATAGGGCATCTCCGTGAAAAGAGATGCCCTGGGGTATTTTTTGCTTGGAAATTTAACTTAACAATTATTAAAATTCTTTAGCTTGCGGTTGATCCAGATCGCGTAGGGGATGCAGAGGAGGAAGGTGAGGAGGTCGGCGACGGCCTGCGCCATCTGGACACCCGTCAGGCCGAACCAGAGGGGCAGCAGGAGCAATGCCGGGAGGAAGAAAAGTCCGTTGCGACAGACACTTAGCAGCGTGGCGGGCCCGGTCATGCGGATGTTCTGGAAGAGCATGCCCGTGGTGGTGAAGAGTGCCACCAGCGGGAAGGCGGCACACTGCCAGCGGAGCGTGACGGCGCCTATCTCGATGAGTGTCGGGTCTTCGGCGCGAAAAAGTTCAACTATCTGTGGCGCAAAGATGAAGCCCACCGCCGAGATGACAAGCAGGAAGGCGGTGCCCACCGAGGAAGCGAAGAGCCACGACTCGCGCACGCGGTCGTATTTCCCGGCCCCGTAGTTGTAGCCGCACACGGGCTGGAAACCCTGGCTGAAGCCCAGCACCACGCTGAAGGCGAACATCATGATACGCGTCACCACGGCAAAGGCGGCGACGGCCGAGTCCTCCTGTCCGGGGGCGGCATAGAGGACGGCGCAGTAGTTGAGGCTGACGGCGGCGGCGCAGTTGAACACCTGGCGGAAAAGCGACGGCAACCCGCCTCGGAATATCTCGTAATATACCTTCCATGAAGGCTTGAAGTCGCGCAATCTAATATGAACGCTCTCAGGTCGGAATGTACCGCAAAAAAGCAGCGTCCAGGCGAAGAACTGGCTGATGGCCGTGGCCAGCGAGGCACCGCTGACACCCATGTCGAAAGTGAAGATGAAGAGCGGGTCGAGAACGATGTTGAGGATGGCACCGCTGACGATGCCCACCATGCCAAAATGGGCGTTGCCTTGCAGTCGCAACTGGTTGTTGAGCGTGAGTGCCGACATCATAAACGGCGTAGCCACAACGATATAGCGCAGGTAGTCGTTGGCGTAGGGCACCACGCTTTCGGGGGCGCCGAGCAGGCGGCTCAACCAGCTGAGGTTGGGCAGGCACACCAGCGCCGCCAAGGTGCCCAAAAGGAAAGGGGTGATGAAGCCCACAGTGGCGACGACGCTGGCCGAAGCAATATTCTTGGCTCCTAACGCCCTGGAAATGTGGTTGCCGCTGCCATGTCCGAAATAGAACCCGAGGGCCTGGATAAAGGTCATGTAGGCGAACGAGATGCCGATGCCGGCAGTGCCGCCGGTGCTGAGACGGCCGATGAAGGCGGCATCGACGACATTGTACAAGGCCGTGGTAACCATCGCGATGATGGTGGGCACAGCCATCTTGCAGACCAGCATCTTCACTGGCCTTTGCGTCATCTCGTTATATTTGTCGTCGAGCGTCACTTGCGGATTGTCTGAGTGTTGCCACGCAGGTTCAGAAGTGTTACTTTAACCGTTTGGGAATGGCCGTTGCGGACGTAGTCGACATCGACCTGGTCGCCCGGTGAGAAGAGCCCCAGCTCCTCCATCATCTCGGCAAAGGTGTTGACCTCCTTGCCCGCCACGCGGAGAATGATGTCGCCCTGACGGATGCCCGCCTGCTCGGCGGCACCCTCGCGGTTCACCTTGGCCACATAGAGGCCCTTGATTTCGCGGGCCCCCGTCTGACGAGCCACATTGGCATCGACCTCAGTGACTTGCACGCCCAAGTAGCCGCGCTGCACATAACCGTAGCGCTGCAAATCGCTGGCCATCTTGAGGGCTATGTTCGACGGAATGGCGAAAGAGTAGCCTATATAGTTGCCGCTGTTGCCTGAGGCAATGGCCGTTACGATGCCAATAAGCTCGGCGTTGGAGTTGACCAGGGCGCCGCCGCTGTTGCCCGAATTGACGGCCGCATCGGTCTGGAGGAACGACTCGAGGGGCGACTCGTTGGTGCGGGGATTGTCGATGATGTGCATGTTGCGGGCTTTGGCGCTGATGATGCCGGAGGTGACGGTGGAGGTGAGATTGAAGGGATTGCCGATGGCAAGCACAGGCTCGCCGATGCGTACTTTGTCGCTGTTACCGAACGGGATATAGGTCAGACCTTCAGCCTCTACTTTAATCACGGCGAGGTCGGTCGCGGGGTCGTTGCCGACGAGGCGAGCGGGCAGTTCGCGACGGTCGTTGAGGGTCACGGTGATGCGCTCGGCATCCTGCACCACGTGGTTATTGGTGAGGATGTAGCCGTCAGAGGTGATGATGACACCCGAGCCGTAGGCGTTGTAGACCTGGCGCTGCACCCCACGCTCGATGATGAAGCCGAAGAAGGACTGGTAGAGCGGCGTGAGCTGCGTCATCTCGGTCTTGATGTGCACCACGCCGTCGATGGTGGCGGCGGCGACATCGGTGAAGTCGGTGAGGGTGAGGCTGGGACGGGAAGCGGACTGCTGGGTTTCGATGGCAGAGGGTTGGGAAGCAGGCGTATCGGCAGGTTGAGCGTTGCACGATTGCATTGCAAACAAGAGAGTTACGGCGATGGTTGAAATGATTCTGTTCATAGGGCACTAATGTTAAACTATGTTAAAAAACAGGTCGGTTGTAGAGAAACGGCATTTGGGCTGTTATATTATATATGTACGCTCTCCAAATCCGACGTACCTTTAAACAAAAAAAAGGGCTTTTTATTGCCCTGAGAAGAAAAAATTATGTATATTTGCAAAAAATAAAAGAGATGAGGAGATTGTTCCTTTTAACCATTATCGCACTGATGCTCACACCCTTTGCCGCCAATGCCAACGGCGGCCCGGTGATTGAGTTGTCGGCCATGCGGCTATCGCGCACTCCGGTGATGCGCCACTGCCCCGAGGTGAGGCTGATACGCGAGGAGGCGCGCTTCACGCCCGACGGCCGCTATACCAACGTGGAGGTGAAATACCTGCTGCAGAACACCACGGAGAAGACCTTGGAGAACCTCTGGTATGGATTCCCGATAGACTGGTACGGAAGCCAGGACAGCGTCGGGTTGGCCACAGTGCAACCCTTCACCGACGACTACGGCCAGGAGGTGGGCTGGAGAGAACGCTATATTCAGGATGTATATTTTTCCCTTGACGGAGAAGAACTTATCACGTTTTTCTCGGCCGACACGGTGCTCCGCCACGGGCATCCGCTGCCGGAATCGTTACATGAGGAGGGAGAACCCCAAGCCTTGTGGAACAGCGTGGGAGATGCCGGCGGATTCTTCACCGTGGAGTGCGACCTGAACCGCCGCTGGTACTATACCTCGCTGAATATCAAAGCCGGAGAGGTGGTAGAGCTTGTCGTCAGCTATCGCATCCACAACGCCGTGGGTGTTTGGGGCGAAGCGATGGAAATCTTTGAGGGCACTCAGGACTATGCCACCTTTGAATACGACTTTTGCCCAGCCTCCTACTGGGGCAACGGCTATGTGGACGAACTCTTTATTGAAGTGGACACGATCGGGATGAGAAACAAGGCTGAATATTTGGGCTTCGGCAAAGGATTTCCCATGGAGAACACCTCTGACAGCCGCTGGACGCTGACACTGAAAGATGTGGATTTGGCGAAAGCCGAGCCTTTCAAAATGGGTTATCAATATTATGATAATGCAAAACGCACTGTCAACCAGTTGCTCGCCATGCGCATCAGCCCGTCGCACTACGAAATCATCCCCTCGGGAGTGGACAAGAAATACCCCATCGGGAACCTCTCCGACTTTGACTTGAAGACCGCCACAGTGCTGCGTCCAGACAAAGAGGGGAAATACTGCCTCAAGCTGCACATGATTGATTCAATAGAGGTTACAGGCATCATCATCGTTCCCGGCTACGGCAAAGACTCCACCTCGTGGTACAACAACAGCCGCATATGCAGCATTAAGGCCGATGCGTTCCACAGCTACTGGAACAGCGTGCGGAAAATTTCCACTCCAAAGAGTTTTGACTGGCAGGGGCTGATTGACGCGTCGATAAAGTATTCTCTCCGTTACGAAGACTACTATTATAACGAGGAAACCCACTGGAGTCCAGATGTCTATAGAGGAGCACCTTATATCAAGGATGTACACTTTGAAGTCACAGACATTATCAAAGGCAACAAGTATGACGACCTCTGCATCAGCGAGATAATCGTGCTGGGAACACCTAAAAAGAGATACTAATGAAAGGAAAACTGAGCATCATAGCGCTGACGATGCTGCTGGTGGCCTGCGGAAGCCTCCGCCAGACGGCCGAGGTGCCAGAACGGCTGAAGGCCAAGAAGATGACGAGCCTGTCGACCGCCGAAAAGGGCGAAGGCCCCGACGACGGCTACTCCTACCGCACCATACGCGACAGGGAGACGTTCATCGGCTGCCTGATGGAACCCACGGACACCCTTCTCTCAAGATGGACCATAAGTTTTTATCTGCACAGAACAGATGTGACACCCCTCAGCGGCATCACGCTGAAGGAGTTGCGGAAAGCTGAACAACAGATGGTTGACATACTCAACGACTACGTAGATTGGGCCCAACAGGTACACATCTGCTTCACCCCGCCGCGATTCTACGACCACAGTCGGCAATACCTCTTCTACGACGACCCAGCGGGCCATCGGCACCTGTTCATCACGTTCCTTGACTTCGGCAATGAGCCGGAAGACCTGCAAGGGATAATAATGGTTTGCGACGGAGGTGACGGTTTTTGGCAGGCTGACTTTGACCTCACGGAGAGAAAGCTGAAATGGTTCGATGTCAACGGCCCCACCATCTATATGGTTCCGGGACGTAGCAAAGAGCCTCGTGGGCTACGGAAGAAAAGCCGCTTCTATTCAGGGGTATACGCTCCCTTTAATTACATCGATGAAGAGGAACTTCCCGAAGCCGCCAAAACCTTCTGCGACCAACGGATGACAAAAAATCTGCAACGCAGAGAAGACGGACTGTTTTGCTATGACATACTCAACGGTCCCCGAGCCTATTTCGACAGCACGGGCAACTTCGTGGCATCGATGGCCGAAACATGGGACAAGGAGATAGACATGGAGGAATACTTCTCAGCGATGATGCCCGCCCTGGAGACCATGATGAACATCATGCAGCTGGACTTGCAGCGGCACGACGACGAAGGGCAGCTGAATGTGTTCTGGGTGGAGCGCATCGAAGACAAGTGGCTGATAGGCGCCGTCATGCGGAAAGATTATGAATTCGGAACCGAAGCCTTCTACACCTTCAACGACCAAGGTGAGCTGGTGGGTGTCGACCGACTGCGACACTGAAAAAGAATACTATGGAAAAAGGAAAACTGATATTGTTCCCCGTGCCCATCGGGGCGGAAGAGATGGGCTGCTCGCTGCCGGCGCACAACCTGGAGCTGCTGGCCACCTGCCATACCTTTATCGTGGAGGAGCTGCGCACGGCGCGGCGGTTCCTCAAAAAGGCAGGGTTCCCC
>DECD01000005.1:29132-33404 GCA_002349055.1 Bacteroidales bacterium UBA2939
CCCTCGTCGCTGATGCTGGCGCTGATGGCCTCGGGATTCAACGGACAGTCGTTTGCCTTCGTGGGCTACCTGCCAGTGGACAAAAGCAAGCGCGCCGCCGCCATCCGCCACCTCGAGGAACGCCTCCATCACGAGCACCAGACGCAGATATTCATCGAGGCACCTTACCGTAACAACCAGATGCTCGAGGCGTTATGCACCACTTTGAACCCGCAGACGATGATCTGCGTGGCCTGCGACCTGACGCTTCCGACACAGCAAATCCGCTCTCTCGCGAGTGGAAAGTGGAAAACGGAAAGAGAAAAGATAAACTTGCATAAACGGAACACGGTGTTCCTAATCGGAGAATAACTTTGTTTTAAGTTTTAAGTTCTAAGTTTTAAGTTCTTAGCTCTTATTGATAGACCATGCGGCGGGTGCCGTCGGACATCACCTGCTGGATAATCTCGCAAACCATCTGCTTCAGCTCACCGATGAACTGGTGCGAGTCGTATTTGTGCGCCTCGATGTCGCGCAGCTTCTTCTCCCACTGGCCCGTGAGTTCGGCGCTCTTCAATAATTCTTCCTGTATGACGCCGATGAGGGCGATGCCCGTGGGTGTGGGTTCGAGGCTCTTGCGCACTTTCTGTATATACTGCCGCTTGTAGAGCGTCTCGATGATGGCGGCGCGCGTCGAGGGACGGCCTATGCCGTTGGCTTTGAGTGCGTCGCGCAGTTCCTCGTTGTCCACCGTCTTGCCGGCCGTCTCCATAGCGCGGAGCAGCGTGGCCTCGGTGTAGGGCTTGGGCGGTGTGGTCTGTTTCTCGGTGAGGGTGGGTTCGTGGGAACCGTGCTCGCCCTGCTCGAAGGCGGGAAGGGTCTGCTCTTCGTCGTCTGACTTGTCCGACTTGTCGGACTCGTCCGATTTTTCAGACTTTCCACCGAAGACCAGCCGCCAGCCCTCATCGAGGATTTGCTTGCCGGTGGCCTTGAATTCCAGTTTTTCCACAGCACCCATGACGGTGGTGGTGGAGAACTTGCAGTCGGGATAGAAGACGGCGATGAAGCGGCGCGCCACCATGTCGTAGACACGCTTCTCGTCGAGGGTGATGCTCACCGTCGAGGGATCGGTGCCGGTGGGGATGATGGCGTGGTGGTCGGTGACTTTCGAGCTGTCGAAGACCTTCTTGCTCTTCTTGAGCTTCTTGCCCATCAGCGGCTGAATGAGAGGCGCATAAGGGCGGATACCTTGCAGGATGCCCGGGCATTTGGCGTAGATGTCGTCGGAGAGGTAGGTGGTGTCGACACGCGGGTAGGTGGTGAGCTTCTTCTCGTAGAGACTTTGGATGTGCTTCAGCGTGTCGTCGGCCGAGAAAGAGTATTTCTTGTTACACTCCACCTGCAAGCTCGTCAGGTCGAACAAGCGCGGCGGCGCCTCGGTGCCGGCCTTTTGCTCGACAGAGGTAACGGTGAAATCTTTCCCCTTTATTTCCTCCATAGCCTTCTGGCCTTCTTCCACCTTTTTTATTTTTCCTTTGGTGGAGTTGAACGTCACACCACGATAGACCGTCGAGAGAATCCAGTATTTTTCGGGCTTGAAGTCTTTAATCTCGAAATGGCGTTTCACAATCATGGCCAGCGTGGGTGTCTGTACGCGGCCAATGCTGAGCACCTGGCCTTTGGCCTGCGAGAAACGCAGGGTGTAGAGGCGCGTGGCGTTCATGCCGAGGAGCCAGTCGCCGATGGCGCGGCAGAGGCCAGCCTCGTAGAGGCTCTGGTATTCGTCCTGCGGCTTGAGTTGCGAGAAGGCTTCGCGAATGGCCTCCTCGGTGAGCGACGAGACCCACAGGCGCTGCACGGGGCACTTGGCCTTGGCCTTCTGCATCACCCAGCGCTGGATGAGCTCCCCCTCCTGCCCGGCATCGCCGCAGTTGATGATGCCGTCGGCGGCCTGCATCAGACGTTCGATGGTCTTGAACTGCTTCTCGTAGCCTTGGTTGTCGATGAGTTTGATGCCGAAACGCGGTGGTATCATGGGCAGCGAGCCGATGCTCCAGCGGCGCCACTGGTCGCAGTAGTCCTGCGGCTCCTTGAGGCAGCAGAGGTGACCGAAGGTCCAGGTCACCTGGTAGCCGTTGCCCTCCATGTAGCCGTCGTGCGAGGTATTGGCACCCAGCACTTTGGCTATCTCTTTCGCCACCGACGGTTTCTCAGCAATGCAAACTATCAAAACAATTAAGAATTAAGAATTAAGAATTAATTCTAGGGCGGACCAACCGTCGCGGTTCTTCTTGCCTTTCAGTATCATGCCCAGCTCGTTTGCACGGGCAACGAGGACACCCTCGTCGGCCTCGTAGAAACCACTGAGCAGCAGCGTGCCTCCGGCTTTGAGCACAGCGGCGTAACGCTCCATGTCGGCCAGCAGGATATTGCGGTTAATGTTGGCGATGATGATATCGAACTCACCCTGCAACGCATTGGCGTCGCCCTGCTTGAGGGTAATCTCCACTCCGTTGGTGGCGGCATTCTCACGGGCGTTGTTGAAAGCCCACTCGTCAATGTCGACACCCTCCACATAGCTGGCGCCTCGCATCTTGGCCAGGATGCCGAGGACGGCTGTGCCGCAGCCCATGTCGAGGACACGCTTGCCCACCATATCCAGCTCGGCTACATAACTGAGCATCATGTAGGTGGTGGGGTGATGGGCGGTGCCGAAGCTCATTTTCGGTTCGATAATCAGCTCGTAGTCGACATCGGTGCGGTGGGGATGGAACGGCGCACGCACCCAGACGCTGCCACCGTTATACTCCACAAGGACAGCCTGATGGCCTTTCTCCCACTCCTCGTTCCAGTTCTTGTCTGGCATCTCTTCTACCGTGAATTTCAGTGGTACGGGGAAGGTTTCCACTGTCACCTCGAGGAAATGCTTGTCGTATTTGTCGACAGGGACGTAGGCTTTCAACCCGTCCTTCGTTTCCACGAAGCTCTCATAGGGGCCTTCGTTGCCCAGGGTATCCACCAGCAGGTCGCGGAAGAGGCTGGTGTCCTCCATCGTAAAAGTTACCTCAATATATTTCATTCTGGTTTAAGGTTTAAGGGTTAAAGGTTTAAGGGGACTGGGTATTCAACTTTTGTCAAAAACAGTCCGCAGGCGGGCATACTCACGCCCGCGGCGCAACGGTCTTTCTTCTCTATGATTTCTCTAAGGCCGCTGATAGTCAGTTTTCCCCTTCCCACATCGAGCAGTGTGCCGGTCACCGAGCGCACCATGTTGCGCAAAAAACGGTTGCTGCGGATGGTGAACACCCATTCGTCGCCCTGCTCGGTCCATTCGGCATGCGTCAGGTGGCAGATGTTTGTCTTGACCTGCGTATGCAGCTTGGCGAAAGAGGTAAAATCCTCATATTCCATGAGCACGCGAGCCGCCTCGTTCATCAGGGCGAGGTCGGGGCGATAGTAGATGCGGCAGTACTGTCCTTGGCGGAACGGCAGCCGCCGGTCGCTCACATGATACTGATATGTGCGCGCAACGGCGTCGAAACGCGCATGGGCGTTGTCCGCCACCGGGAAGATGTCGAAGATGGCAATATCGGGAGGCAAGAGATTGTTCAGTTTGAAACGCAAGGTTGATAGGTTGATACGTTGATAGGTTGATACGTTGTCGACATTGTTTTCGCGAGAACTTATCAACTTATCAACGTCAAACGTATCAACATCAAAGTGGGCATAGAAGTCGCTGGCATGGACACCGGTGTCCGTTCTGCCGCAGCCCACCACGGCAATCTTCTGCCGCAGCAGCGTCGATAGCGCCTCCTCCAGTGTCTGCTGCACAGTAGGCAACTCCGGCTGCGTCTGCCATCCATTGTAACATGCACCGTTATAGGCCAGATGTATAAAATAGCGTCCCATAAATCAAGATGCAAAGATACGACTTTTTCCGCACACGGCAAAATAAAAAAAACCTCCCTGTTTTGGGGAGGCTTGGTACCGCATATCAGAGTCGAACTGATGATCTTCTGCGTGAGAGGCAGATGTCCTGGACCACTAGACGAATGCGGCAGTTATTTGGACACTTTCTCTTTCGAAAGCGAGTGCAAAGATACAAACATTTTTCATACTGACCAAATTTTTTGTAAAAATATTTTTCATATCGTTGGTTTTCAGCCAAATATTTTTATCACAAAACCTATTCCCTACCCTTCAAACGTCCCAATGAAAGCGAAAAAACAAGCGTTTTTGGCCCTTCGAGCGAATGTTAAAATTATCTCGAACAAATGTTAATTTCTCGGACTT
>DECD01000005.1:33461-33582 GCA_002349055.1 Bacteroidales bacterium UBA2939
TCGGAGTTGACTCGGAGTTGACTGGGACAATTGGGACAGTTGGGACAGTTCAAAATTGTAAAAGAACGTGTCATAAGAAACCAAAACACTAGCGGTCCTGCTCGCGGTGGTGGAGGAGGAT
>DECD01000005.1:33601-33780 GCA_002349055.1 Bacteroidales bacterium UBA2939
AAGTTGCGCTCGAGGTATTTCTCAACACTCTGGGAGACAATGGCCTCCACATGATTGAGGAATTGGTCGACAGCAGGCTCCCTTTGCAGGAACTCGATGACGGGACGGTCCTTGCCGGTATAGGCTTTGTATTCGGGATAGCGGCCCGGATTGGGGAGGGCGCGGCAGTCGAAGACAAA
>DECD01000005.1:33958-69149 GCA_002349055.1 Bacteroidales bacterium UBA2939
AGACGCGGCAGGCCGCGTCTCTACTGGGGGAGCAAACAGAGTGTTCCCGCATAATACGGTTGATTTCGGGCAGGGGGATGGAGAGCGGGTGGTCTTGGAGAAGGTTGCGGAGGTTGTTGAGGGCCAGGGGGATGGACTGGAGGAAGTAATCCTTGCGCTCGAAAAGGCCTCGGTAGCCGTAGGCCCCGAGGGTTTGGAGGATGCGGACGAGGAGGTAGGCCCAGAAGAGGTCCATCCACCGGCGGCGTTCGTCGCCATGGATATTGCGGACATCGAGGTAGTGAGCCAACAGCTCGCGACGAATGGCCTCGGGGAGGTTGCTCTTGGCGCTATAGAGCAACGAGGCGACATCATATTGTGCGGCACCTCGGCGGCCGCCTTGGAAATCAATGTAGTAAAGCCTCACCCCCGGCCCCTCTCCCTTGTGAGAAGGGTGTGAAGAAACCATAATATTTCGGGATTGGAAGTCGCGGTAGAGGAAGTAGTGGGTGTCGGCGGTGAGGAGGTAGTCGGCTAGGCGGTTGAAGTCGTCCTCGAGGAGCTGCTCGTCGAAGGGGATGTGCTGGAGCTTGAGGAAGTGGTATTTGAAGTAGTTGAGGTCCCAGAGGATGGACTGGCGGTCGAAGTCGCTGCGCGGATAGGCCAGCGAGAAGTCGATGTCGGCTCCCGCCTGCTGGATGGCGGCGAGGTCGGCGAGGGCCTGCTTGTAGAGGTCGAGCATCTGGGCGTCGAATCCCCCACCCTGCCGCTGTTTGTCGTAGAGGAGTCCGTAGAGCGTCTGGTCGCCGAGGTCCTGCTGGAGGTAGTGGCGGCGGTCGTCGGCGACGGCATAGAGTTCGGGGACAGGCATGCCTTTGGCGTGGAAGTGGCGAGCATAGGCGAAGAAGGCTTCGTTCTCGCGGAGGTCGTCGGCGATGCAGCCGATGGCAGAGATGGTTGATACGTTGATAGGTTGATAGGTTGATAGGTTGATAGGTTGATACGTTGATACGTCGTTGAGAGACGTATCAATATTGCCTATAAGGCGGTAGTAGCGGCGGGAGGAGCCGTTGGCACCGAGAGCGAGGCATTCGGTGCAGGGAACGCCCGCCCAGCGGGCGAAGAGTTGTTTGAGTTGTTCCATTAGACGGTCTGTTCCTGCTGTTGGCGCACCTCGTCGAGCATGCAGCATTTGCCTAAGAAGACAGCGCCGGGTTCGATGGAGAGTTTGTTTATCAAAATATCGCCCTCGACTCGCGAGTTGCGGTAGAGGGTAAGCGATTCCTTCACAGAGAGATTACCCTTGACGGTCCCCATGATGTTGGCATTGAGACAGAGGATGTTGCCGGTGACGGAGCCAGTATCGCCAACGACGAGCTTGCCGTTGAGCTGGAGGTTGCCCTCGAGGGTGCCGTCGAGGCGGAAATCGCCGGTGGCGGTGATGTCGCCCTTGACGACGGTGCCGCTGGTGAGGATGTTGATTGAATTGGTGCTTTCCACTTCCATTGTTTTTGCCATATTACAAAACGGGTTAAAAGGGTTTAAGGTTATTTTTTCAGGTAGTACCTGTTGAAGAAGAGCATGTAGGCGTCGGCATCCTTGCGGTTGTAGAAGGTGGCGTAGTTCTGGGTAGTGATGGGGAAGGCCCTATAGTCGTTGTCGGCATACTGGCGGAGGGGGCTCTCGTCCTGCTGGAGGTGCTGCCAGTAGCTCATGGCCTCGTCGACGGTCATGAAGCGGTGGACCGTGAGAATCTGGGTGGTGTCGGTGAAGAGGGCGGCATTAACCTTGTAGCCGGAGTTGGAATAGTAGCGGTTGTTGAACTCGCCGAGCTTGAACTGGAGTTCGGTGGCCTTGACGGTGCGGTCGTTGATGACGATGGCGATGAAATACTGCTGGTTCTCGCGGTAACGGTAGACCTGGGCCTCGGGAGGCAGCGGAGTGTCTTCAGCCGTTGCTTGACTGCTTGATTGTTTGACTGTTTGATTGTTTGACTGGGTGCGGGCGCGGCTTTCGTCGACCTCGGTGATTTCCTCGTTCATGGCATAGCTGCCGAAAGAGGAATCCTGAAGGAGGAGGAGCTGTGCCTGCGCCAAGGGCTGGATGCTGTCGGTCTGCGGCAGGGCGGCAAGGACGGTGAAGAGCTCGACGGCGTCGGAGTATCTGCCGGTGCGTGCCAGCGCGAGACCCTTCCAGTAGCGGAAGCGGTTGAGGGCGGGATTGGCGGGATAGATTTCCTCGGCTTCGTCGGCGAGGTGTATCACGTTGGAGTAGCGGCCACTGGCATACTGGTCGTAGATTTCCTCATAGTCGGACTCAATGCGCCGCGAACGGCGGATGAGCTCCTTGTAGTATTCGTTGTCGCGGATGAGGTTGGCAAAGTCGCTGTCGGGAAATCCCATGAGGACCATGTCGCGGTAGTAGTTGGCCTGCGGCGTGTTGCCCTGCCGGTCGTAGATGCGGTAGAGCATATAGAACGCCTGGACAATCTCGGGGAAGGAGGTGTAGTTGTCGGCCAGGTGGAGGTAGTTCTTGAGGGCCTGGGGTATGTTGCCCACACCGTCGTAGAAGATATAGGCGGCGTTGAGGAGGGAAATGGAGGTGAGCGAGTCAATAGAGTCGAGAGCGTGGGGCGTGGTGGGGAGGTCCTTGAGGTAGTAGGCGATACAGTGTGGGTCGTTGGGGTCGCCCAGCCCATTGCCAGGCTGCTTGCCTTCCTGCTTGTCTGAGTTCGTGTCGGCCACACTCGTCGTGTCTTCGGCGGGCAGGTCGTCGTCGATGAAGCCCATGACGCTCTTGTTGGAGAGGAACCAGAGGTCCTCGAGGGTGCGCATGCCCCAGCGCTGACGGAAGGTTTCCTTGCCTTTCTGGACGGTCTGGGGGTTGTAGAAGTACCAGTCGCCGGTAAGGGTGTTCTGCTGCTGGCGTGCGTCGGCAGCCAGTTCGTCGAGAAGGGCCTGCTCCTTCGCCGCCTTCTCCTGCTGCTTGAGGGTCTCTATCCTCTCGTTGATGAGGTTGGTGCGCTCCTCCTCAGACATGGCGGCGACGGCGAGGAGGCTGTCGCAGCGCTCATAGACGCGGGTGTAGGAGACGAGTTCGGTGAGCATTTCGGAACGGCGGCGGATGTTGTCGTAGTTGGGATAGTCGGGAGTGATACACTGCATGACGGTGTCGTAGTAGCGCTGGGCGGTGTCGTAGTTCTCGAAAACCTCGTACTGCACCTGGGCCATGCGGAGGGCCGACTGGGCACGCTGGGCTTTATTGACGGTGGCGAGGGTGACGCTGCGGCGGTAGTTGTCGCAGGCTTTGCGCGGCTGCTTGACACCGAGGAACATCTCGCCCTTGGCGAAGTAAATCTGGTCGCGGTATTCCTCGTTCTTCTTATCCTTAAGCATGGCGTCGAGCTGGCGTTCGAGCTTGTCGATGTCGGCATGCTCGAGGTCGGCGCAGGAAGCCTGTCCCAGCTTGGCGTTGAACTCCATTACATAGGGCGGACGGTAACCAAGCACTTCGCCATAGTATTTGGCGGCGACGGCCCGCTTGTCGAGCTTGCGGTAAATCTGAGCCAGGATGAAGTTGAGTCGCGCCTTGGTGTAGCGGTCGGAGGTGGCTTCGATGGCGCTGTGGATATACTCGACGGCCTTCTTGTACTTCTCCTGCGGGAGGGTTGCTTCGACCATGGCGCAGTAGAGCTTGTCGCGCTGGCTGCGCGAGAAGTTGCCCTTTGAGAGGTTCTGGACAAGCTGGTCGAGGGTGGCTTCGGCCTCGGCATAACTCTTCTCCATAATCATGCAGCGGGCGAGGAGGATGGCGCCCTGGTCGCCGGCATAGGTGCCCGGGAACTGCTGGATGAGGATGTTGCAGGTGTTGGCGGTAGAGATGTAGTCGTGCTTGTAGAAGGTGGCGTAGGCGGTGAGGAGGTAGCAGTCTTTGATGTAGGGAACATGCTCGACACCCTTGACAAAAATGCTGTGTTTCTTGATACCCTTGACACCTTTTTCGATGGCGCGGTCCATCTCGGGATTGATGCTGCGTGCCAGATCGTCGGAGCCGAGGTTTTCGACCGGCAGGAACTGCGTGTAGTCGTCGACAGCCTCCTTGCGCATCTTCTCGCGGCCAGCCTTGAGGCTTTCGTTGCCGTTCCACCACACGTTGTAGTGGCATGTCATGTTGTGGTACTTGATATTGCCCCACTTGGCCTTCTCGGTGGAACAAGAGGTGAGTAAATTGAAAATTGAAAATTGAAAATTGAAAATCATGACGCACATCATGATGCGCCATAACAATCTGCCTGTTTTATTGTTCTTAATTTTCAACTTTCAATTTTCAATTTTCAATTTCATCAGACGTTGAAACGGAAGTGCATAATGTCGCCGTCCTGAACGACGTAGTCCTTGCCCTCGATGGAGATTTTTCCTGCCTCGCGGCATTTGGCCTCGGAGCCGAGGGAGACATAGTCGTCGTACTTGATGACCTCGGCGCGGATGAATCCACGCTCGAAGTCGGAATGGATGATGCCGGCGGTCTGCGGGGCTTTCATCCCCTTGCGGAAAGTCCAGGCACGGCACTCCTTGGGACCGGCGGTGAGGAAGGTCTGGAGGTTGAGGAGACGGTAGGCGGCCTTGATGAGGCGGTTGACACCGCTCTCCTTGAGTCCGAGGTCTTCGAGGAACATCTGTTTCTCCTCGTAGGTCTCCAGTTCGGCGATGTCGGCCTCGATGCCGGCACCGATGACGAGGACCTCGGCGTTTTCGTCCTTCACAGCCTCGCGTACGGCATCAACATACTTATTGCCGTCAACCACGGAATTCTCGTCGACGTTACAGACATACAAAACGGGCTTGGAAGTCAAGAGCATCAGGTCTTTAGCCACCTCGGCCTGGTTCTCATCCAATTCGACCGTCCGTGCGCTCTTGCCGGCGAGGAGGGCGGCCTTGTAGAGATCCATCACCTCGACAAGCTTCTTGGCACGGGCATCGCCGCCGGCTTTGCCTTTCTTGACCTCCTTGTCGTAGCGGTTCTCGATGGTCTCGAGGTCCTTGAACTGGAGTTCGAGGTCGATGGTGTATTTATCGCGGACGGGGTCGACGGTGCCGTCGACATGGGTGATATTGTCGTCGTCGAAGCAGCGCAGGACGTGGATGATGGCATCGCAGTTGCGGATGTCAGCAAGGAATTTGTTGCCGAGACCTTCGCCTTTGGAAGCACCTTTGACCAGACCGGCGATGTCGACAATCTCCACGGTGGCGGGAACCACCGAGGCGGGACGTTCTATCTCCACCAGCTTGGCCAGACGCTCGTCGGGCACGGTGATTACACCCACATTGGGTTCAATGGTGCAAAAGGGGAAGTTGGCAGCCTGGGCTTTGGCGTTGCTGAGGCAGTTGAAAAGGGTGGACTTGCCGACATTGGGCAGTCCTACTATACCACATTGGAGACTCATAGTTCTTTTTCAATTAAATATTGGTTGCGAGTGGTGGAGTTGCGACAGACAAGTTCGCCGATGAAACCGGCCAGGAAGAGCATCACGCCGAGTACCAGGAAGAGCATGGAGAGGTAGAACCAGACGCTCTTCGTCAGGGCGATGCGCCCGCTGAGGCGTAGGATGATGACCACCAGCAGAGAAACAAATCCGAAGAGGCCCGACACGGTGCCCACGGCACCGAAGAAGTGCATGGGCTGTTTGCCGAACTTGGACATGAACATGATGGACATGAGGTCGAGGTAGCCGTTAATGAAACGGCTCATGCCGAACTTGGTGACACCGAACTCGCGCTTGCGGTGCTGCACGACCTTCTCGCCAATCTTGCCGAAGCCCGCCCATTTGGCAATAACAGGGATGAAGCGGTGCATCTCACCGTAAACCTCGATGCTTTTCACCACATCGCGACGGTAAGCCTTGAGGCCACAGTTGAAGTCGTGGAGATGGATACCGCTCATGCGACGGGTGGTCCAGTTGAAGAATTTCGACGGGATGTTTTTTGCCAGCTTGGAGTCGTAGCGTTTCTTCTTCCAGCCGCTGACGAGGTCGTAGCTCTCATCCTTAATCATGTGAAAGAGTTCGGGTATTTCGTCGGGGCTGTCCTGGAGGTCGGCATCCATGGTGATGACCACATCGCCCTGGGCGGCGGCGAAACCCGTATTGAGGGCTGCGGACTTGCCATAGTTGCGGCGGAACTTGACGCCGCGGTAGCAGGGATTGTCGGCGTGGAGCTTCTCGGTGACCTGCCAAGTTTTATCTTTGCTACCGTCGTCGACAATGATGACTTCATAAGTGAAGCCATGTTCTTTCATCACCCTGTCTATCCATTCGGCCAGATGGGGTAACGACTCATCCTCATTATATGAAGGTACTACAATTGAAATATCCATAATATATATATGTGTTATTGTTTTTTACTTTTCTTTTCCCTGATGGCGCCTTTTTCGTTCTTGAACACTATGGCCGCGATGAAGGCGCCGAAACCACCGAGGACGGCCAATTTGATGGCCGACTCAAATCCCCACCAAGCCGCCCAGTAGTGCGACGGGGCCGACAACACGGCCTCCTCCCCTCTCAATGTGCGGGTGAAGAGGTCGGTCTGCTCTGGGATGGCATAGCCAAAAAGCCAGAGGCAGAGACCATACAGCACGCTGGCCACCACCGCCGTCCCCATGCCGAAGAGCATGAGTTCCTTGAGGGTGGCTTTCTTCTCTGCCAGCGAATTGCGGTAGAGCAGCGTGAACAAGAACACCGCCACCAGCATGATTATGTCGCTCATGTATGCCTCGGGGCTCTCGGCCGGAGAACCCATCAGGTAGCGCACCATGATGTAGAGCGCCAACAACCCACCGGTGATCAACCCGCAACGCAGATATGCCTTGCGGTAGTTCCCGTGAATCGTGCTGCTATATCTATGAAAAAATCTCATCTTACGTTAGCCTCCAATGCTTGTCTGACTTTATTCTTTATCTCCAACGCTTTCTTCTCGGCCACACCGTGACGCTTCGGGCGGAAGAGGTCGGCATATATCACCTTGCCCAGGCTTATCTTGGGTTTGGTGATAGAGCCCTTCACATCCACGCCCACCTTGGCCAGCAGCGGATTCTTCAACAGTTCGAGGTGGTAGACGCAATCCTTGTCGAATTGCTGCACGCCAGAGATGCAGATTTGGTAGCTTCCCATGGAGAGAAGGAAGGGCAACACCTCGATTTCGGTGCCGTGGCCCACATCCATGCAGGTCATCTCGACACTCAGGCTGTCGATTTTAATCTTGTTGTCTTTGTCTCTCCAGCTCTTGAAACGCATGAGTTTGGCAATGGTGGAGAGGTCGCTGTTGTCCATCACCACCAGGTCCTGACCCGAGATGGCGGCGGCCCCCTTGAGCGAACTCATCTTGGGACGGTAAAAGGCATCGAGGTAAGACTCGCCAGCCAAATGGAAGTTGGCCTTGCCGTCGAATGCCGAGAGCATGGGCACAAGGGTATCGACAGCGGGAATCATGTTGAGGAGTTCGTCGATTTGTATGTCAAGCAGATGAAAATCGATGGCGGCGAAAAGGTTTCCCGGACGCGGCGAGCGGTACAAGGCGGTGAGCTGCATCCTGGCAGCCTTGCAAACGAAGCCCATCTGGTCGAGGACCACGCGGCCGTCGTTCACCGTCAATGCTCCTGCCACATCGTGGAGGTCGTTGCCAAAAGCAATGCTGCGCTTGATGTGGGTGTTAAGCGTCACGTTCACGTTGCGCGGAACGATGAAGGGGTTCGCCTCCTCGGGGACAGCATCTTCCTTGCGCATAGATTTCAGGCTGTCGGCATTACTGCCGATGCCGCTAATCATGTTCATGAGCTGGTCCACATCGGCATACTCAGAGGTGAGGTTCAAGTCTCCCTTCAGCATGGCCTTGTTGTCCAGCCAGTCCTCGAGGTTGCTCACGGTGCCATAGAGTTCGATGTCGGAGTGGCCGATACGGGCTTTGGCTGTTTTGATGTTGCAGAGCGTGGGCGAATAGGCTAGGTCCAACTCCGCGAGACGCACTGCCTCAGGCATCTTGGGCATATAGAGGAGGACATTGTGGGTGGTGGCGTTGAACTGCGGGTTGTATTGCTTGATGAGGTTGCGCTGCGTGGAGTCGAGGCGGACAGAACCAGCAAGCTTCAACCCGTCAAGCGATGCGTTCATCGAATCCTTCTCGGCCTCAAGTGCACCCAGTTCAATGTTGAAAGTGGCGGCCAACTGCTCCTTCATCATGTTGTTCACCTTCAAGTTGATGTCGGCGCTCTCCATTTCGGCCTTGAGGTTCTTGCCTCTACTCAGGTTTATCTTGTCGCTCACGATGCGGGCATGCCCTAGCCTACCCTTCTCGGGCACGGGCATCTGCAACGAAATGGCCATCTTGGGGGCCGTGAGGTGCATATTGTCGTAGGTCACATCCACCTCATTCATCTTCAGTGACCCCATAGCTTTTATCTTCTCGAAGGCCTTCTTTTGCAGCTGACTCATCTTGAAGTTGGTCGACAGGTCAATTTCAGCGTTACCTTGAGCAACCAGGTTCATTCCTTTGGGTATCATAGGCTTCACATCCTCGAGAGGAAGCGTTCCTTTAACCTTGGCATCCACACGCATGTCGCCCATCAGGTCGTCGACGCGACCTTCTATCGACACATTGGTTCCACGTGTATGAGCCTTCAACTTCTCTATCTTCACCCAGCTCTCCTTGCTCTTGTCCGGATAGACATCAACCACCATTTTCCCTTCTATTTTGTCCAGCTTGTAGGGCAACATCTTGGGAGCATAGAAACGACCCTTCTCCATCCAGATGGTACCACCCACACCGGGCATCGTGCTGTCGGTCAGCGCACCTGCGGCCGTGATATCGAAATCCAGTTTTCCGTCGACATCCATGCCTTTCAAGAAACCTGTATATTGTTCTGGTACAATGGCAAGCAACGTCTTCACCTGCCAACTGTCTTCGGTGTTCACATTCACGTCCATACGCAGCGGACTGTGGTCGTTGGCCAAGAATATCTGTCCGCCAAGATTGAGCACGTAGTCGTCAATGCTCACCTGCGAATTGTCAATCCAAATTTCTTTCTTGTTCAGTTTCACTGTCAGATGTGGCAATTCCACCTTCAGCAAATCCTTCTTCGATGCACGCAGGGTCTCGTTGACCATCTCGGTCTTTCCCATCTCCAATTGCCCCTTTTCAACCTTCATCTTTAAGTCTGCGACAATCTCATCCATCGTGCCTTTACCGTCGAAACGCAAGTCAACATTATCCAATGTGGTTTTCATTGCCGCATTTCCTGTCGAGTCATCCTGTTGATAGAACAACTTGTTTGCGTTGACACGCATATCGGCATCAATGTTTTCGTCTTTCAACTTGCCGTCAATGTCGACTTCAAGGCCATCCACACTCACAGTCATTCCAGAATTTAACATCGTGACGTCTAGTTTGCCACCCCATACGTAGAGGTCGCCATCGATGTCCTTGCCTTTTATGCCGCCTTTCAGCGACAGGTCGAATTGCTCCGCTATTGTCCACATGCCGCCTTGCTCGTCGACGAACTGGGCGCTGAGGTTGTTGATCTTTATCTTCTTCAGGTCAATCAGTTCCGGAAATGCCGTGCTTGTGTTGTCCTCTTTCTCGCTCGGCGGGAAGATGTCGAAATTCGATTCTCCTCTGCCGTTCCTGTAAAGGTTGGCGCGGGCGTCATCCAGCTTCACCTGGTGCACAATCACCTTGTTATCTTTCAGGAATGCCATCACGTCGATACCCACCGTCAGGCTGCCTATCTTGGCCAGAGTGTCATTGGCAGATCCTTCCATGGAATTGACAATCACCACATCTTCAATCTTCAATCCCGCATCGGGGAAAGTGGAGAGGAAGGTGAGGTCGACATTGCCGAACTTGGCTTCGCAGGTGATATAGTTATCGGCCAGGCTGTTGACAATCTTCGTCAGCTTGCTGGGCGTGAACACCAGCCATAAGGCCACGGCCAACACAACCACCACCAATCCCAGCAGCGACCCCAGCGCAATCCATGTTATCTTCCAACCTTTCTTGATTTTCATACCTTGTCATCTCATTATTGCCTCGACAACGAGGTTGTCCTTCCGTAAATATCCTCCCACCGCATGTGCGAATTGTCGATGGCTTTGATGGTGAATAGTTTGACGATGTCGATACCACCCAAGTCGCCGCTTCCTTTGAACTCCAACTCCAGCTCGTCGCCGCCATTGATGGTCCAGGTGAAATCGCCGTTGTTCTCGTCCTCAGGGTCAAACTCGCCGGTATTCACCAGGTTGCCCTTGCCGTCGCTGTTGAAAGTCCAACGGTAGAGGCCGTCGTCCTGCACCCATACGCCGTACAACTCGCTGGGGCTCACGTCCAGGTGGTCGTCCTTGCCGCAGCTCCACGCGAGCGCGCACGCGCACGCAAGCACGATACCTATCAAACCTATTTTCTTTATTCTCATCTTGTCAATAAAAAAAAACAACCTATCCGCGCACCACCCACACATCTTTCAGCCCGCGTCCGTGCTCGTCATAGTCGAGGCCGTAGCCCACAATGAATTCGTTGCCTATCTCGCGGCCCACATAGTCCACCTTGAAATCCTCCTTGAAGGCCGCAGGCTTGTAGAACAGCGTGCAGACGCGCACGCTCCTCGGCTTCAACGCCCACACCTCCTCCAGCATCTTCTTCATCGAAAGGCCGCTGTCCACCACATCCTCCACAATCAGCACATCGC
Organism: Bacteroidales bacterium UBA2939; assembly: GCA_002349055.1. Classification (GTDB taxonomy): domain Bacteria; phylum Bacteroidota; class Bacteroidia; order Bacteroidales; family P3; genus Colimorpha. The sequence goes on from DECD01000005.1 coordinate 44,669, forward strand.
GTCCTTTCACCTCAGGCGGGAACGGCAGCATGCACTTCACCTCTCCCGTGCTGCTCATCCCGCTGTAGGATGAGTAGCGCACAAATCGCACCTCGCATTCCATCGTCAGCCTTCTCACCAGGTCGGAGGCAAACATAAATGCGCCCGTCAGGACCGGGCACACCAACAGGGGACTTCCGCCGTCTGGCTCATAGTCTGCATTCACCTTCTCGGCAACGCTGCGGACAATCCCAGTCAACTCCTTTTCAGAAATGAATATGTCGAAATCCCTGTCTTTTACTTTCATACTTTCTTACTACTCTACTGCTTCCAAGACCACCCGCAGGCCATAGAATTCATATTTTCCCGTCGGCAGGTACCATCCTCGGTCATACACCGTGCAGGCCGCCGAGGTGCTTCCGTAGTGGCCGCCCCTCAGCACGCGGTTCTCCCCTTCTTTCGGTCCACGGGGATTTCGCTGGGGGTCTTCTTTGTAAGCCTCCACCCAGTCCTGGCACCACTCCGCCACGTTACCGCTCATGTCGTACAATCCCAAGGCGTTGGGTTCCAACTGTCCCACGGGATGTGCGTGGTTCTCGCTGTTCACGCAGTACCAGCAATGGTTGTCAAGGCCGTTTCTCTCGCATCCCGCATAGGGGAACTTTCCTCCGTTCGCACCCCCTCGCGCCGCAAACTCCCACTCCGCCTCTGTCGGCAGACGGAAATGCTTGCCCGTCAACTGGGTGAGCATCAGAACAAACTGCTGTGCCTCAATCCACGAGATACTTTCCACTGGCATGCTGTCGCCCTTGAACTTCGACGGATTGGTGTCCATCACGGCTTCCCACATGCCTTGCGTAACCTCGTAGCGGCCTATGTAGAAGCCGCTCACCGTCACACTGTGTTCGGGCCGTGCCAAGGCGTAGTTCAGCTTCACGCCATGGGGCTTCTCGTTGCTGCCCATCGTGAAAGTCCCGCCTTCCACCCACACCAGCTCAAGCTTCTGCCCTTTGGGCAACTCCACAACCAGCACGCTGTCCTGAGCCCGCAGGGAATTGAAAATTGAAAATTGAAAATTGAAAATTATGCTTGCGCAGACGGCGAGCATAATCTTGAATGGTATGTGCTTCAATAATTTCAATTTTCAACTTTCAATTTTCAATTCTCAATTTACTCACCATGGTCTTTACTCCACTGTTCGGGGTTGAGGCGCCATTTGGCGAGGCTTTCCATGGCCTCGGGACGGATATATTCATGCTCCTTGGCCACACCAATCAGCGTGTCGTAGTCGGTCAGCGTAATCAGGTCGACATTCTGCTCGGCGAAGTTGTCGGCTGCCACCTGAAGACCGTAGGTGAAGATGGCGGCCATGCCTTTCACAATGCAGCCTTTCTCGCGCAGGGCCTTCACGGCAATCAGCGAGCTTTTGCCCGTCGACACCAAGTCCTCAATCACCACCACCGACTGGCCGGCATGGATTTCGCCCTCAATCTGATTCGTCAGACCGTGGCTCTTCTGCTCCGAACGGACATACACGAAAGGCTTGCCCAGCTCCTGGGCCACCAAGGCACCCTGGGCGATGCCGCCCGTGGCGACGCCGGCAATCACATCCACGTCTCCCCAGGTTTCATTCACTATCTCGGAAAAACGCTGACGGATAAAAGTACGGATTTCCGGATACGACAAAGTCACCCGGTTATCGCAATAAATGGGCGATTTGCGCCCCGAAGCCCATGTGAAAGGATGCTCTTCGTTGAGCTTTACCGCTTTCACTGTCAATAAGAATTCGGCTGTCTGTGCAGCCATGTCCATGTTAGTAATCATGCTGCAAAAATACACATTTTTTTTTAAATAAGAAAAAAAACTTTCAAACACCCTACAAAACACAGGCTCTTCCACTCCCTATTTTTGCATTTTTTTCAAAAAATTTACTAAAGATAAAAAAAAATCTTATATTTGTAAGTCCGTTTTTGAACGAATAAAACCTAAAAATATCTTAATATGAAGAAATTAACTTTATCACTCCTCGCCCTGGCGACGCCAATTCTGGCATTTGCCAGCGAGGCAGACCTCGAAATGCCACGGGGTTTTGCCTCCAGCGGCGACGCATCTATCCTTTACTGGGGTTTTGCTGTCGTGGTGCTCGGCCTCCTCTTTGGTTTTTGGCAGTTCAACAAGGTGCGTAAACTCAAGGCGCACAAGTCGATGCTTGAAATCGGCAACGTCATTTTCAAGACCTGTTCGACCTACCTCATGCAGCAGGGCAAGTTCCTCCTGCTTCTCTTCGTCTTCATCGGTGCCGCCATCGCTCTCTACTTCGGTGTCCTGAGCCACATGAGCGCCGGTGCCGTGGTGCTGATTCTGACCTGGACGGTCATCGGCATTCTGGGCAGCTACAGCGTGGCCTGGTTCGGTGTCCGCATGAACACCTTCGCCAACGCCCGCATGGCCTTTGCCTCGCTGCGTCGTAAACCCCTCGATTTGTTGAACATCCCTCTGCGCGCCGGTATGTCCATCGGCATCGTGCTCATCTGCGTCGAGCTCGTGCTCATGCTCATCATCCTGCTCTTCATGCCTGAGGACCTGGCTGGCAGCTGCTTCATCGGCTTCGCCATCGGCGAGTCGCTCGGTGCCTCCGCCCTCCGTATTGCCGGCGGTATTTTCACCAAAATTGCCGACATCGGAAGCGACCTCATGAAGGTGGTCTTCAAGATTGGCGAGGACGACCCGCGCAACCCCGGCGTCATCGCCGACTGCACCGGCGACAATGCCGGCGACTCCATCGGACCCACCGCCGACGGCTTCGAGACCTACGGCGTCACCGGCGTGGCCCTCGTCTCCTTCATCCTCCTCGCTGTCCCCGACCCCTCGATGCAGGTCAAACTGCTGGTCTGGATCTTCGTCATGCGTATCCTCGGCATCTTGGCCTCCGTCCTTTCCTATTATATTAATGGCGCCATCGCCAAAGCCCAGTATCGCAACGCCGACGACATCAACTTCGAGAAACCCCTCACCTCGCTGGTGTGGATCACCTCCATCCTCTCCATTGTCGGCACCTTCTGCGCCTCCTACTTCATCCTCGGCAACGTCGAGGGCATGCCCAACCTCTGGCTCGCCCTGAGCATCATCATCTCCTGCGGCACCCTCGGTGCAGCCCTCATCCCCGAGTTCACCAAGCTCTTCACCTCCCCCACCTCGAAGCATGTCAACGAAGTGGTCGAAGCCTCCAAGCAGGGCGGCGCCTCGCTGAACATCCTCTCCGGTCTCGTGGCCGGCAACATGGGTGCCTTCTGGACGGGAGTGGTCTTCTTCGTCCTGATGGTCATCGCCTACTTCGCCTCCACCTTCTTCGGCATCGGCGATGTCTTCGGCGCCTACTACAGCATCTTCGCCTTCGGCCTCGTGGCCTTCGGCATGCTGGGCATGGGCCCTGTCACCATCGCCGTCGACAGCTACGGCCCTGTGACCGACAACGCACAGAGCGTCTACGAGTTGAGCCTCATCGAGGACGACATCGAGCGCACCACCAAGGAGGTCGAGAGCGAGTTCGGCTTCAAGCCCGACTTCGAAAAAGCCAAATACTACCTCGAGGCCAACGACGGTGCAGGCAACACCTTCAAGGCCACGGCCAAACCCGTGCTCATCGGCACCGCCGTTGTGGGTGCCACCACCATGATTTTCAGCCTCATCCTCATGATTCAGAAGACCCTCGGCATCGAACCCGAGAGCATCCTCAACCTCCTCAACCCCTACAGCATCCTCGGCTTCATCCTCGGCGGCTGCGTCATCTTCTGGTTCACCGGCGCCTCCATGCAGGCTGTCACCACCGGTGCCAACCGCGCCGTTGAGTACATCAAGGACAACATCAAGCTCGACGAGAACGCCCCCAAGAAGGCCGACATCGCCAAGAGCCAGGAAGTGGTCAAGATTTGCACCAACTACGCCCAGAAAGGCATGATCAACATCTTCATCGCCATCTTCTGCTTCGCCCTGGCCTTCGCCTGCCTCTCGAGCCCCGAGAGCATCGGCGGCCAGAATGCCGTCTGCCTCTTCATCTCCTACCTCATCTCCATCGCCGCCTTCGGCCTCTTCCAGGCCGTCTTCATGGCCAACGCCGGCGGCGCCTGGGACAACGCCAAGAAGGTCGTCGAGGTGGACATGAAAGCCAAGGGCACCGACCTGCACGACGCCAGTGTGGTCGGCGACACCGTGGGCGACCCCTTCAAGGACACCTCCAGCGTGGCCCTGAACCCCATCATCAAATTCACCACCCTCTTCGGCGTCCTCGCCATGGAGATTGCCATCAGCGCCAGTTTCCGCAGCCTGGCCCCCTGGTTCGGCGTGGTGTTCCTGCTCGTCGCCCTCTACTTCGTCTACCGCTCGTTCTACAAAATGCGCATCAAGTAGGGTGGGTGCGCAGGCGTCTCGCCTGCATATTATTCAAAAGGCGTTTTTTCTAGAATTAGAGAATTAGAGAATTTCTTGCCTCCGGTGGCTTTCTGCCGGAGGTTTTTTTTTGTTCCCGAACGGCTGCTTTTAACTAAAATCAACAACCCTGTCAACTACCTGATAACCACCTATCAACACCTACCATGGTAGGAGTTGGTAGGGAGTTGGTAGGGAGTTCGTAGGTGCATGGTATGGTAATTGCACCTAGCCCTCCCCTACCCGTCCCCTTCGCCTCTCTCCTCGGGAAAGTTTTTTCTGCGAGAGAAAAATATTTTTGGCTGTTTCATAAAATGTTTGTATTTTTGCAAAATAATTCAGCATAGCATGAATGCCATTATAAATAAAAAGATTAGCGATTATTTCGCCACCCAGCCGGTCCTCCGGGCATGGGTGTTTGGCTCTTACGCCCGTGGCGAGGAACGCGAGGACAGCGACATTGACCTGCTTGTTGAATTGGATGAAAGTCAGCGCATTGGAATAAAGTTTTTCGGCATGTATGTCGATTTAAAAGAGATTCTTGGAAGAGAGGTTGATTTGGTGGCCGACGGATGTCTGATGCCTTTTGCCGAAGAGAGTGCCAACCGCGACAAAAAACTGATTTATGAGAGAAACCGCGCGTGACAGAGAACGTTTGCTTCACATCAAAGATGCCATCAATAGGTAAAATTCGGCGTTGTTAAAGAGGTTCTTACATTGGACCTTCCCGAACTAGAAGAGCAAATTAACGTTTACCTTTCCGAATAAAAGTCGTTTCTATCCCTTTTTCCCCTCCTGAATTTTTCTGGCGGAGATAATTATTTTTGGTGGGTTCAAAAATATTTTGTAATTTTGCAGCGTCGTTTGGTTCCGGAGTGGGCCTTGCGGCGAGACATATAAATAAGACGTTGTAGACGTTTTATCTGCGGCTTGTAGAATCTGGTAAATTCGCATTATCTACCGCACGATAAAGCAACCACCAACGTCCATTGTTGCGTATATACATTTGTGTATATCGTCAGCGTGGGCTTCGGAGTTGCTTATCCTCGGTAGATGGGCATACCAGAGCCTTACAAGCGGGATAAGTAACGAAAGTTAGATGTCCGCGCTTCTTTTTTATGTGCCCTTTATACGAGTAATAATCACCAACCGCCAGACACCATGAAACAAAAAGTTTTTTTTATCGTAGTATTGATGATAGTAATTGCAATACAGAAGGTAGCAAATGCTTACGATTTTTCAGCAGTTGCTCCAAGTGGCCAAACATTATACTACACAGTATATGGTAGTAGTGTAAGAATAACAGCACCAAACTATTCCTCTCCTTATTGGAATGACGGAGAAAAACCTAGTGGATCCCTAACAATACCTAGCAGCGTTATATTCAATGGCACAACATACAATGTTACTGAAATAGATTATAATGCTTTTGAAGGGTGCAGTGGACTTACATCGGTAACTATTCCATCAAGTATTTCTTTTATAGGCTCTATGGCCTTTATCGGTTGTGTTGGACTAACTTCAATTATTGTTGAAGACGGGAATGTTGTCTATGATAGTCGTAATAATTGCAATGCACTAATAGAAACATCGACAAATACCCTTATTCTAGGGTGTGCGAATACTGTTATACCGAATACAGTGACTTCTATTGGCTGGAATGCATTTAATGGTTGCAGTGGTTTGACTGAAATTAACATCCCTGAATCAGTTGTCGAAATTGGTGGACACGCATTCTATAATTGTTGCAACTTGATATCAGTATTAAATGGAAACGGAATAATAACAATTGGTCCTTATGCCTTTTATGGATGTGTCGGACTGTCGCTCTTTACCATTAGTAGTGAAGTCACTTCAATTGGGACAGGTGCTTTCCAGCTATGTAGTAGTTTGACATCCATTAATATTCCACATGGTGTCACCTCAATAAAACAGTGCACTTTTGCAAATTGTGGTGGGCTTACATCTGTTATTATTGATAGTAGTGTAACATCCATTGAAAAAAGTGCGTTTCATAGCTGTACGGGGCTAACGACAATTACAATACCGGTCAACATATCAGCAATTGGAGATATGGCATTCTGTTATTGTAACAATCTAACAGAAATAATCTCGCTAACACATATGGTGCCAACATTAGGAAACAACACATTTCTTAACGTGAATAACAACATTCCTGTTTATGTGAAATGTAACAATATTGCAGCATATCAAACGGAAGCCGGCTGGAATCAATTTATTAACATTCAAGGAGTCTACGGATATTCTGTCAGTATAAACGAGAGTTACCATGGAAACGTGGACCTTGTACAACCCACCTGCAATAATCCCGAGGCCACCCTCACCGCTATACCCAACGAAGGCTACACCTTCGACCATTGGAGCGACGGCAGCATCGATAACCCGCGATTACTGACCGTAACATCGGACACCATAATAGATGCATTGTTTAAACTGGCAACATATTCTGTTACAGTTGGCAACGCTCTAGGTGGAGGGACCTACACTTACGGCAGTATAGCCGTGCTAGCTGCGTTGCCGCAGGTAAATCTCCAGTTTGCTGGCTGGAGTGACGGAGAAACTGCCAATCCGCGATACATCGTGGTAACGAGCGACACCACGCTGACGGCCCTTTTCCGCGCTCCCGACACGGTGCGTGTCTACGACACCACAACGATCTACGACACTGTGACAAACATTGTTTACGACACTATAACCAATATTGTCTATGACACTACGGTCAATGTTGTCTACGATACCGTGATTAACGTCGTCTACGACACCACGGAGTATAACCATTACTATTACGACACCACCCGTGTCTATGACACATTGGTTGTGTACGACACCACCCGTGTCTACGACACAATGATTTACGTGAACGTCGACACCTTGCATCATTACTATTACGATACAACGAGGGTGTTTGATACATTGGTGTATATCGACACTTTGCACCACTACCACTACGACACCACATATACCATCGACTCGCTGGTGTTCTATGATACTACGTCAATGACGCACTATGTGTTCGACACAACATGGGTATTCGATTCGACATGGGTGTTTGACTCGGTGTGGGTTTTCGATTCGGTGTACATAACGGATACGGTATATTTCTTCGACACCATCTATATCGAGGTGCCTGTACAGGGTGTCGACGGAGTGGAGACAATCAACGTCAAGGTGTATACCCACCTCAACAAGATTATTGTCGAGGGTGCCCAAGGTATGGCGGTGAGGCTGTATGATGTCACCGGTCGGTTGCTGGCTACCAAGGTCGACGACAATCCGACGGCACATTTCTATGTCTCGACCTCCGGCACCTACCTCGTCCGTGTGGGAGACCTTCCTGCCCGCCGGGTGGTGGTGATAAGGTAAGATTTGTGTAATCAGTCGTTTCAAAGAACTCTCAGATGTTGAAATCTGGTGCAAAGATACGACCGGGGAAGTGCGGTCTACGAATTTTTCTGTCTCAATCAGAACTAAAAGAACGGAAAAGAAACGGTGAATTTCGCTAATTACGCGAAGCTGACGCAGGTTGTTATTTGATTTTGTATGAATTATGTTTAAATGTTAAAATTCAGGGGGTAATTGTTAAAAAAGACGGAGTTGATACGGAGTTGACACGGAGTTGATACGGAGAAGCCTCACCCCCACCCCCTCTCCGCACTGAGAGGGGGGGATAGGGAGCCGCCGGATGAAGCGGTGAGAGGTGAAAGGTGAGAGGTAAAAAGGGGGAAAAGCATCGGAACGAGGGGGTTTTTGTCAATTTTTGGGGTCTAAAAGAGCTGTTTTTTGATACAAACTGTCCCATTGTGAGGGTTGACAAAGTTGACTATAGGTGTTTTTGGACATAATAATTTATTGACTATTTGCTGTTTACGTGAAATTATCTGATTGAATTCCGACAGACGACATTTCCGACAGTTTATTTTAAGGGGTATCCATTTATTCTTTTTACCTCCTTTCTTATTTATATATATCTAATTATTAATTATTTACAAGTATTATAAAGAGGTTTTTTTGAAATTAGGGGGTACTTTTTTTAATTGTCGAACTGTCGTCTGTCGGGAACTGGTTTACCATTTCCCTACAAGGCTTTGTTTTTCTGCTTTTTAGGGGAAAACTAATTTGCATTATTTGACAGTTGACAGTTTGACAGTTTATTTTTTGAGGGGTACAATTCCCTTCTTTTCTTATATATCTATCTGTATATTAATTAGTTATATATTATATAATATAAAGGAGGTATTGGCATGCATTTTTTTAACTGTCAAACTGTCAAAAATGGTTTTAAAACACAACTATTCTTATTCTCTATGAGGTATTTACGAGTTCTTTTTAGAAAAGAGGCAGTCTCAGGTGGGTGTATGTGGGGCGACCTGAAGGCCTTTTGACCAAAATGTTAAAAAAGTCCTTCGGAATAACTTTTTTTGCGGTGCATCGATATTTTTTCGTATCTTTGCACCGTTTTTATATTCAATCAGAACTATCAGAACCATCAGAATTTCTTTTTGTTCTTTTTGTTTTGATTGAGAAAGAAAAAGGAAACAATAAAAATATGGAACTGAAAGGTAAAATATCCCAGATTATTGGCGCCGTGGTGGACGTGACGTTCCCTGACGGCGAAGCTCTTCCCGACATCTATACCGCCCTGAGCGTGAAGCGTCCCGACGGTACCGACATCATCCTCGAATGCCAGCAGGACATCGGCGAGAACACGATGCGCTGCATCGCCATGGACTCGACCGACGGCCTGGAGCGCGGCATGGAAGTGCTCTCCCTCGGAGGCCCCATCTCGATGCCCGTGGGCGAGAATATCAACGGACGCCTGTTCAACGTCATCGGCAACACCATCGATGGTATGCCCGCCCCCGAGTGCGAGAAGCGCTACAGCATCCACCGCGACCCGCCGACGTTTGAGAGCCTCTCGACAAGCCAGGAAATCCTCTATACCGGCATCAAGGTTATCGACCTCATCCAGCCGTTCCTGAAGGGGGGTAAGATTGGCCTCTTCGGCGGCGCCGGTGTGGGCAAGACCGTGCTTATCCAGGAACTTATCAACAATATCGCCAAGAAATACTCCGGCATGAGCGTGTTCACCGGCGTCGGCGAGCGTACCCGCGAGGGTAACGACCTGCTGCGCGAGATGATTGAAGCCGGCGTTATCCAGTACGGCGAAGAATTCAAGAAGAGCATGGAAGAGGGCAGCTGGGACCTGAGCAAGATTGACAAGGAAGCCCTCAAGAACTCGAAGTGCACGATGGTCTTCGGCCAGATGAACGAGACCCCCGGCGCCCGCGCCCGCGTGGCCCTGGCAGGCCTGACCCTCGCCGAATACTACCGCGACGGCGACGAGAAGACAGGCGGCCGCGACATCCTGCTGTTCATCGACAATATCTTTCGTTTCACGCAGGCCGGTTCGGAGGTGAGCGCCCTGCTGGGCCGTATGCCTTCGGCCGTGGGTTACCAGCCCACGCTGGCCACCGAGATGGGCTTGATGCAGGAGCGCATCACGAGTACCAAGCGCGGTTCCATCACCTCGGTGCAGGCCGTCTACGTGCCCGCCGACGACTTGACCGACCCCGCCCCCGCCACCACCTTCGCCCACCTGGACGCCCAGACGGTGCTTTCGCGTAAGATTACGGAGCTCGGCATCTATCCCGCCGTCGACCCGCTGGAGTCGACCTCGCGCATCCTGTCGCCTGACGTGGTCGGCGAGGAGCACTACGAGACCGCCCAGCGCGTGAAACAGATGCTGCAACGCTACAAGGAGTTGCAGGACATCATCGCCATCCTCGGTATGGAGGAACTGGGCGAGCAGGACAAGCTCGTGGTGAGCCGCGCCCGCCGCGTGCAGCGCTTCCTCTCGCAGCCCTTCTTCGTGGCCGAGGCATTCACGGGTCTGGAAGGCCGTTTCGTGGCCATCGAGGACACCATCAAGGGCTTCAACATGATTATGAACGGCGATGTCGACTACCTGCCCGAGCAGGCCTTCCTGATGGTCGGCACCATCGAGGAAGCCATTGAGAAAGGCGAGAAGATTTTAGCTGAAACGAAATGAAAATCAAGATAACAAAACCGGACAGTGTCCTGTACGAGGACGAGGCCAAGCTGGTGCAGTTGCCCGGCGTGGACGGCAAGTTCGAGATTCTGGAGAATCACGCACCCATCATCTCGGCCCTCGCCGAGGGCGAGATACGCATCGTCGGTGCCGACAATGCCGAGCAGACCTTCGCCATCCGCGGCGGCATCGTCAAAGGGCAGCAGAACGATTTGATGCTTCTTGTGCAATGACCATAGGCAACGCCCTCCTCGACGGACAGGCCGTTGACATTGTCATCAACGGTGCACAAATCGAAAGCGTTACACCTCACAGTCCATGCGCAGTCGACATTGACGCGCATGGACTTGCTGTTTTTCCGGGGCTGATGAACATGCACTCCCACGCACCGATGACCCTTTTCCGTGGCCTGGGCGACGACCAGCCGCTGGACGTGTGGCTGAACGACTACATCTGGCCCGCCGAGCAGAAACTCACCGACGAACTGGTCTACCAGGGCACCCTTCAGGCTTGCCGCGAGATGCTGGCCAGCGGCACTACAGCCTTCAACGACATGTATTTCCGCCTGCCGTCGATGGCGCAGGCCGTGAAAGAGAGCGGCATCCGCGCCATGCTGGGACAGACGGTCTTCGGCGACGCCGAGGATATTGAAAAATTAGAAATGAGAAATGAGAAATATCCGGGTGCGGCAGCCAATTCTCATTTTTCAATTTTCATTTCTCATTTCTCCATAGCGCCCCATTCCATCTATACCGTTTCCGAGAAGGGATTGCGACGTTGCGCTGACACTTGCAAGGAGCTAGGACTTCCCATGCACATCCACATGAGCGAGACGCAGAAGGAGGTGGACGACTGCCTGCGGGAGCATGGCTGTCGGCCGTGGGAATATCTAGACAAACTAGGTATTCTAGATAAACTAGGAGATAATATCATCGCCGCCCACTGCCTGCATTTGTCGGAGAACGAGATACGGCTCATCGGCAACCACCACATCACCTGCGTCCACTGCCCCAACTCGAACCTCAAGCTGGGCAGCGGCTACCGTTTCCCAATGCTAGAGCTGATGGATGCCGGAGCCACGGTGATGTTGGGCACCGACGGATCGGCGTCGAGCAACAACCTGGACATGATTGAGGTGATGAAGACGGCAGCCCTGTTGCAGAAAGGGTGGCGCGGCGACCCCACGGTGGTTCCGGCCGACATGATTCTGCGCATGGGCACCGGCGGCCACACCGTGGCTCCCGGCCAGCCCGCCTGCCTGTTCCTCGCACCGGTGAAAAGCGTGTCCGACCTCGTCTATGCCACCCACGGCGAGAGCGTGAAGATGACCATCGTCGACGGGAAGATTGTATATAAGAAATGAGAAATGAGAAAGGTGAAATGAGAAAATTATTGATTCCAATTATATTATTGTTGCTTGTGGGGTGCAACCGTCATGACCACAGCGACAAGATGATTTTCCGCTACAACGAATGCGCGAACATCACCACCCTCGACCCGGCTTTTGCCCGGGACCAGAGCACCATCTGGCCCTGCCGCCAACTCTACAACGGCCTCATCCAGCTGGATACCGCCCTGCGTGTGCAGCCCTGCATTGCCAAACGGTGGGAAATCAGCCCCGACGGATTGACATATACCTTTACCCTAAGAAACGACATCTATTTTCATAAGAACGAACTATTTGCAACCGCCGACAGCACACGTCGCGTGGTGGCCAAAGACTTCCAGTACAGCTTCTCACGCATCACCGACCCCGCTGTCATCTCTCCCGGAGCATGGATTTTCTCTGATGTGGAGCACACCGAAGCACCCAATGACACCACGTTTGTTGTACGTCTCAAAGAACCCTTTGCTCCATTCCTTTCCATGCTGGGGATGGTCTATTGCTCGGTGGTACCGCGCGAGGTGGTGGAGCACTACGGCAAGGACTTCCGCAACCACCCCTGCGGCACAGGCCCCTTCCAGTTCCAGTACTGGAAAGAGGGCGTGAAACTGGTATTCCGCAAAAACCCGCTCTATTTTGAGCGCGACGACGAGGGTGTCCCCCTGCCCTATCTGGACGCTGTGGCGGTGACCTTCATCGTCGACCGGCAGACCGTCTTCCTGGAGTTCATCAAAGGGAACCTCGATTTCATGAACTCGCTGGATGCCAGCTACAAGGACGAGATTCTAACCCTCGACGGGCAGCTCAAACCCAAGTATGCCGACCGTATCGACATGGTCTCCACTCCCTTCCTCAACACCGAGTACCTGGGTTTCAACATGGAGGACAAGGGCATCCTCGGCGACCGCCGCCTGCGCCAGGCCATCAACTACAGCTTCGACCGCCGCAAGATGATGCGCTACCTGCGCAACAATGTGGGTGCGCCGGGAGTGGGTGGGTTCATTCCCATGGGGTTGCCGGGTTACAGCGACTGCGGCTACGAGTACAATCTCGAGCGGGCCAAAGCCCTGCTGGCCGAGGTGAGGAAAGAACACGGCAAGCTGCCCAAACTGAAGCTCTCCACCACTGCCAACTATCTGGACCTGTGCAAATATATCCAGCAGCAGCTGGGTCTTATCGGACTCGACATACAGGTCGACGTCAATCCGCCGGCGGCCCTGAGCGAGCAGGTAGCGCAGGGCAAGTGCGAGTGGTTCCGCAAGTCGTGGGTAGCCGACTATCCCGATGCCGAGAACTACCTCTCGCTCTTCTACGGTCCCAACCGTACCCCGGCAGGCCCCAACTACACACGCTTCAGCAATTCCCGCATCGATAAAATCTACAAAAAGATACGCACGGAGAACGACCCCGAGCAGAGGTTCGCCCTCTATCGCGAGATGGACAGCCTGGTCATGCAGGAAGCGCCGGTGATGGTGCTTTACTACGACCAGATTCTACACTTCACTCACAAGAATGTCCAAGGATTGCGCAGCAACGCAATGAACAACTTGGACTTACGCTTCGTGAAAATCCTTTAGTTCCAAGATGCCGTCGGGCGTCATCACCGCATAGTTGCGGTTGTGGAGCCAATCGCCGACGTTGACGTAGGTGCAGCCATTGCCAAGATCGCGAGTGAGCGGCGTGTGGCGGTGGCCGAAGATGCAGTAGTCGAAATGTTCTGTGGCGAGCCGTTGCTTGCAGTAGATGACGATGCCCTCGAGGTCGTCGCCGAGGTAGTGTAGCAGGTCGCGCTTGGCATGCTTGCTCTTGTTGCCGTCGCTCCAGCGGTGGGCGATGCCGAAAGTGAATGCCGAGGGGAACATTTTGAAAAGCTTGTGGCAGACATGGCTACGGAAGAAGAATCGGGCGAAGTCGAACCACTTGTCGAGGTGGCCCAGGCCGTCGCCGTGTCCGATGAGGCAGCGCTTGCCATAGAGGTCCATCACCACGGGGTCGGCGTGGACAATGGCACCAAATTCCTCGGTAAGGTAGTCGAACACCCACATGTCGTGGTTGCCGAGGAAGAAGTGAATTTCCACGCCGCTGTCGGCCAGCTCGGCCAGTTTGCCGAGCAGGCGCACATGGCCTCGCGGCACCACATATTTGTAGCTGAACCAGAAGTCAAAGATGTCGCCCAGCAGCAGCAGCGTCTTGCAGTCGTCCTTGATGCTGTCGAGCAGGCGGCAGAGCTGCCGCTCGCGTTCGAGGGTGTTGCTGCCGCTGCCGAGGTGCGAGTCTGTTATAAAATAGATATTGTCTCTTACTTGAGCCATGTTCTGGGGTTTTGCGACTGCGTGCCTTTCCACAGCTGGAACGAGAATTCGGCGCTGCCGTCGCTGTTGGTGTAGACGGTGCCGAGGTTCTGTCCGGTGGTCACCTTCTTGCCCTCGCTGACGGAGACGGTTCCCATGTTGGCGTAGACGGTCAGGTAGTCGCCGTGACGGACGATGATGCCCTTGGTACCGTTGGGACAGATGAAGACGCGGGTGACGCTGCCGTTGAAGACGCACTTGACGGCAGTGCCGCCGTTGCAGACGAGGTCGATGCCGTTGTTCATGTTCTGTCCACCGGAGGCGTGGGTGTACTTACCGTATTCGCGCGAAACCTTGGTGTAGCTCACGGGCCACGGGAGGCGGCCACGGTTCGAGGCGAAGTCGTTGCTCAACGCCACTTCGGCCGACGAGGACTTCGATTCGGTGGTGGTGCTGACGGTCTTACCCTTGCTGCTCGTCGCCACGTTTTTCTTCTTCTCGGCGCGGGCTTTGGCAATCTCCTCGTTGATGATGCGCTGGATTTGCTGTTGCAGTTCGCGTTTCTGCTTCTCCTTCTTGGCAATCTGGCCCTGAAGGTTCTTTTCCTTTTGTTTACTGTCTTTGAGACTTTTCTGCTGGGCCTGCTGCTCGTGTGCCAGCTCGGCTTTCTGACGGCGGTGCTGCTCGAGGAGACCCTGCTGCTCGCGCTGCTGACGCTGCAACTCAAGTCCCACATCGTTCAGTTCCTGCTCCTTCTGCTTGATCATCATTGCCTGGCGACGGCGGTAGCGGCTGTAGTCGCGGAAATACTTGGTGCGCAGGTAGGCGTGGTTGTAGCTCTTGGTGTCGAGCATCAGCGAGAGGTGGCTGATGTTGTCGCGCTCGCGGTAGAGGGCACGCACCACCTTGCCGTACTCCAGCTTCATGCTGTCGACCTGGCCGCGCATCAGGGCGATGCTGTCCTCGGTCTGCGTCATCTTGATGTTGAGCAGGTTGAGCTGGCCGTCGAGGTTGTTGATAAGTTTTGTGCGCTCGGCAATCTTCTTCTCAATGATTTTGAGCTGCTGCTGGCCTGCCTTGCTGTTTTTCTTGGCTTTGGCGAGGTCGTTGTTGAGTTTCTTTATCTCCTGTTCAACCCTGGCCTTGTCCTTCTCGAGCTGCTTCTTACTTTGTGCCTGCAAAGATGTGGGGAGTAGAAGGAGTACAAGGAGTGCAAGGAGTACAAGACGATAGCATTTGTCTCGCACTCCCTTGCACTCCTTCGCACTCTCTCGCATTCCCTTAGTTCCAGTTAAGAATGCACTTGAAATCATATTCTTCGGGGTTGGCCACATATTTCTTGGCGGCCTCGTAATCGGCGGGGGTGATGTAATCCATGATGTCGTTGACGTAGGACATCACCTTGTTGGAGTTGACGTTGACCAGGCGCGGCGGAATCTTGCCGGTGATGGGGTCCTGCAAATCCTTCAGGTAAAGCGGACTGACGTTGCCCTGCTGGTCGACATACACCATGCAGCCCGTGCAGCCCTGGTTGAAGAGGGAGTGGACCCCCATGCCCATGAGCGAGCAGTAGGTGAGGTCGAAGGCGATAGGCGTGTGGCAGCGAATCTCGTAGCCGACCTCCACGGGGCGGGTCTTCACCTTGAGGCCGATTTCCTTGGCCTTGCGCTCCAGCAAGTCGTTGAAGATATGAGCCTTGGAGACCTTGCCCAGCTCGGGATGGCCGTGCTCGTCGTAGCTGAAGTGGATGCCAGAGTTCTTGATTTCCTCATCGCTGAGGCTGTGGAAGACACCTTCCGAAATCATGGCAGCGCCGTAGTCGATGCCCATGATTTTGCGCTTGATGATGCAGGAAATCACCATGTTGATAATTTTCTCGACGGTAATCTCGGTCTTGTTGAAGAACTCGGGGATGATGACCATGGGATAGTGGCAGGCGCCGGCGATGCCGAGGGCGAGGTGGCCGGCCGAGCGGCCCATGGCGCTGACCACGAACCAGTTCTCGCTGGTGCGGGCGTCCTCCATGACGGCGGTTGCCAGCACGCAACCCTGCGCCTTTGCGCTGTTGTAGCCAAAGGTGGGGCTGGAGTTGGGCAGGGGCAGATCGTTGTCGATGGTCTTGGGGACGTGGATGTTGGCAATGGGATAGTGCTTGTCGGCCAGGAACTTGGCAATGCGGTTGGCCGTCGAGGCGGTGTCGTCGCCACCCACGGTGACAAGGAGCTTAATCTCGTTGTCGGTGAAGAGCTTGAGGTTGAAGCGCTGCTCAAAATCCTCTGGCGTGGGTTTGAAGCGACTCATCTTGAGGATGCTACCGCCCTTGTTGAAAATCTCGTCGGCGGTAAGAAAATCGAGGTCCTGCATGCGGGGCTTGTCGGTGAAGAGGGCGCTGTAGCCGCCGTGCAGACCGATGACGCGAAATCCGTCGCGGAGGAAGGTTTTGGCCACCGAGGCCACCACGGTATTCATTCCAGGGGCGGGACCGCCGCCCGTAAGTATTGCTATGCTTTTCATGATATAATATAATTAATGAATTACAAATTTCAAAATGCAAAGATACGAAACAATGACAGAACCGCCAAATTTATTTTTCAACACCCCCAAAAGCCGATTTCGGCCAAAAACATGCAAACGGCGTACCATCAACCTATTACATCCCTATCAACTCCTACCGTGGTAGGAGTTGATAGGGAGTTGGTAGGGCGTTGGTAGGGGGTTAATACGGGTTTTATGGCAGGCGGTCGGCTGGTGGATATTTAGCCTTTGCCCTGCTGTTGCTTTTACGATTTAACTTTAATTAAAAAAAAGGTAAAATTTTTTTTCGTATCTTTGCAAACTGTTTTTTAAGGGATTTTAGTTTGTATGAAAGCAAATAAGATAGTCATATTCACGCTGTTGTCATTGGTCGGAAGTCAATGGGCGACGGTAGAAAGTCAGGAAGTGCTGTCGCTCGACACCTGCCGTGCGCGCGCGTTGCGTGCCAATGCGGGCCTGAAGCGTGCCGAGTTGAAGAAGAAGGAGACGGCGGCGCTGGAGAAGGTGGCGCTGTGGCAGATGTTGCCCAAGGTGAGCGCGAATGGCACCTATAACTGGATGGAGAAGAGTACCAACCTGTTGAGCGACGAGCAGAAGGAGCGATTGAACAACCTGAGCGGCGTAGTGCAGGAGGACCTCTCGGCCACTATCATGCAGGAGTTCGGCGGACTGCCGATTATCGGCGACGCGATTGCCAACGGACTGATAAACATCATTTCGGGTTCGACCCTCTCGACGAATATCGACAATGTGGGCCACCGCATCACGGAGGCTCTTGAGACGGACACGAGGAACGTGGTGGCGGGGACGGTGACGGTGACGCAGCCGGTGTTCATGGGCGGCAAGTTGCTGGCGCTGCACAAGATGGCTTCGCTGACCAACGAGCTGAGTGGCGTGCAATACGACAAGGAGAAGGAGGAGATGCTGATAGCGGTGGACGAAGCCTACTGGCAGGTGGTGAGCGTGAAGCACAAGAAGGAGTTGGCGGAGCAATACAAGGCGCTGCTGGACACACTGACGCACGACGTGGAGGAGATGGTGGCTGCCGAGGTGGCCACGCGCGGCGACCTGATGAAGGTGAGGGTGAAGCTGAACGAGGCGCAGATGAGCCTGACGAAAGCCACCAACGGTCTGGCGCTGGCCAAGATGCTGTTGGCGCAACGCTGCGGGATGCCGCTGGACAGCGAGTTTGATGTAGAGTCTGGTTTTTCTAGTAGTTCTAGTCTTTCTAGTACAACTAGTATGCCTATTGATATGGATGCCGTGTGGTCCAATCGGAAGGAGATGCGGATGCTGCGCATCAGCGACAGCATAGCCCGCTCGGGAGTTACCATTGCCCGCAGCACGCTGCTGCCCAACATTGCCGTCACGGGCGGCTACCTGATGTCGAACCCCAACCTGTTCAACGGCTTCAATAACGAATTCGGCGGCACCTTCTTTGCCGGCGTGGTGGTGAATGTTCCCATCCTGCACGGCGGCAGCTTCTACTCGCTGAAGGCGGCGAAGGCGAAGCGCGAGGAGGTGAAGTGGCAGATGGAGGAGGCCAAGGAGCTCATCGAGTTGCAGGTGAACAAGGTGCGCTACGAGCTGGAGCTGGCCTACAGGAAGATGGCACAGGCTGAGAGCGACCTGGAGAATGCCGAGGAGAACCTGAAGCTGGCCGACGAGAGCTTTGCCGCGGGAATGGCGAGCAGCAGCGACCTGATGGCCGCTCAGACGGCCTGGCTGAAGGCCAAGGGCGAGGTGCTCGACGCCGAGATTGAGATAGAGATGGGGAAGGTGTATCTGAAACAAGCGATGGGAGAATGAGTTTAAGTTGTTAGTTGTCAGTTTAAGTTCTCGCTGCAACAACAACTAAAAACTAAAACTAAAAACTGAAACTAAAAAAAGTATAGCAATATGGCAATGAAAGATAACAACAAGACGCTGATGGCCGGTTTGGCTGTGGTGATTTCGGCAGTGGGCATAGTGGCCCTGGTGGGTCTGTTCGCCATCCATCCGCAGAAAGAGATGGTTACCGGCGAAGTGGATGCCACGGAATACCGCGTGAGCAACAAGGTACCTGGCCGCATTGACAGCCTCTACGTGGAGGAGGGCCAACATGTGAAGGCCGGCGACACGCTGGCGCACATCGCCAGTCCGCAGGTGGAAGCCAAGATGATGCAGGCCACCGCCGTGAAGAGCGCCGCCAGCGCCCAGAGCCGCAAGGCAAAGACGGGTGCCCGCACGCAGCAGGTGCAGATGGCCTACCAGGTGTGGCAGAAGGCCAAAGCCGCCGTGGAGGTGTACCGCAAGAGCTACGAGCGTGTGAAGAGCCTCTACGAGAAAGGCGTGTTGAGTGCACAGAAATATGACGAGGTGGAGGCCCAGTACAAGGTGGCGCAGGCCGACTGTGCCGCCGCCGAGCAGCAGTACCTGATGGCCAAGGAAGGTGCCCGCCAGGAGGACATCGACGCGGCGGCTGCCCTGGTGCACCAGGCCGGCGGTGCCGTGGCCGAGGTGCAGAGCTACATGGACGACAGCTACCTCATTGCCCCAAGCGACGGCGTGGTGGTGGAAATCTTTGCCAAGATTGGCGACCTCATCGGCACCGGCAGCCCCGTGATGTCGATTCTGAACATGGAGGACAGCTGGATGTTCTTCGCCGTGCGCGAGGACCTGCTGAAAGGCATGGACCCCGGCGACACCATCCAGGTGCGCCTGCCGGCCCTGGGCGAGGAGACCCACCCCTGCGTGGTGCGCAGAATCCAGGCAATGGCCAGCTACGCCACCTGGCGCGCCACGAAGACCAACGGCCAGTATGACGTGAAGAGCTTCGACGTGAAAGCAGTGCCTGTGAAGAAGATTGAAGGGATGCGTCCCGGAATGACAGCGATAATTGAGAATTGAAATGCAGGCGGGACGCCTGCGTACCCAATAAGAATTGAAATGCAGGCGGGATGCCTGCGTACCCAATAAGAATTGAGAGGTGAAAAAGTATCCGGTACACAGAGTTTTCATGCGTGAATGCCGACGGCTGATCAACGCACCGCGCTACCTCATCTTGTTGACGCTCGGTGCAGTGCTGACTTTCGTCATCTTCGCCACGATGACCAACAAAGGCCAGCCGCAACGGCTGCCTGTGGGCGTGGTGGACTTGGACGGCAGCTACCTCTCGCGCCGCATCTGCCACGAGCTGGACGCCACCTCGGGGGTGAAAGTCCACGCCGTATACAACAACCACATGGAGGCACGGCGGGCGATGCAGCGGGGCGAGATATACGCCTTCTACGAGATTCCCGCCGGTACCTACAACAACGTGCTACAGTTCAAGGCACCTCATTTCGTGCTTTACAACAACGCCGCCTATCTGCTGGCAGGCACCCTGTGCTACAAGCAGTTGGCCACCATGGGAATGCTGGCCGCCGGCGCCGTTCAGCGCGAGGTGCTGCGCAAAAAGGGGTTCGACGAAGAACAGATTATGGGGCTCATCCAGCCCGTAGCCTTCGAGACCCGCAACATCAGCAATCCCTGGATAAACTACGGCATCTACCTGATGACCACCCTGATACCGGCGGTGATGGCCTTCATAGCCCTGATGCACACAGGCTACGCCATTGCCACCGAGCGGCGGCAGAAAAGCGTCAAGCGGTGGATGCAGAAAGCCAACGGCAACGCCCTCTATGCCCTACTGGGCAAGATGATTCCCTACACGGCGTGGTATACCCTGCTGGCCATCATCGCCAACCTGATAATGTTTGGCTTCATGGGTTTCCCGATGATGGGCAGCTGGCTCCTAATGGTCGTCAGCACCATTCTCCTTATCTTCGCCGCCCAGTGCGCCGGAGCCTTCATCAGCAGCTGCATCAACGACCCGTCGCTGTCGATGAGCGTCTGCACGCTCTACAGCGCCATGAGTTTCTCCCTCAGCGGCTTCTCCTACCCCATCGAGAGCATGCCGCCGCTGTTCCAGAGTTTCTGCTGGCTCTACCCCATCCGACACTACTTCCTCAACTACCGCGAGATAGCCATCTACGGCAATGGTTTCGGCCACTGCTGGGTCAACTTCGCCGCCCTGCTGTCCTTCGGACTGTTGCTGCTCATCGGCGCCTTCATGCTTAATTGGCAAACCGCTAAAAAAACTGCACAATGAACCAACTGATAATCGATCTATATGATATCTGGGAGGTCCTCAGCGCCGAGGTGCGACGCGTTTTTTCCGACAGCACCGTCCTCCTCATCTTCTTCATCGCTCCCCTACTCTACCCGCTCATCTTCTGCTGCATGTACCGCACGGAGAATGTGCAAGACCTGCCTGTCGCCGTGGTCGACGAGGCGGTGTGCGACGCCAGCAAACGCTTCATCCACAAGCTCGACGCCACGCCCGAAATCACCGTCACCTACAAATGCTGCAACATGTCGGAAGCCGAGGAACTGCTCAAGGCCAACAAGATACACGCCATCTTCTACGTCCCCAAGGACTTCTCGCAACGGATAGCCACCCTCCGCACCGCCCACATCGGCGTGTTTGCCGACATGAGCTCGTTCTATTACTATAAGGCCGCGCTGTTGGGTTCCAATGCCGTGCTCATCGACGAGATGCACACCATTGAGCTGCAACGCTACGGAATGGAAGGACTCACCGGAGAGGCGGCACGCGTACAGATGCAACCCATTGTCAACGAAGAAATCACCGCCTTCAACCCCACGGGCGGCTATGGATCCTTCTTCCTCCCGGCACTGCTCGTCCTGGTCATCCACCAGACCCTCTTCCTGGGCATCTGCCTCCTCGGCGGCGAAACTCGCGAGAACCGCCGCGCCTTGCAGATTATTCCGGCGCGTCTGCGCATACGCTCCATCCACCGCGTCACCCTCGGACGCTCACTCTGCTACATCCTCATCTACACCCCCATCTGCGTCATCAGCATGTGGTTCATCCCGCGATGGTTCCAGCTGCCGCAACTGGGCAACCTCTACGAAATCATGATATTCCTGCTGCCGTTCCTGCTGGCTGTCATCTTCTTCGCAATGACGATGGGCAACATCTTCGTGAGACAGAAACTTTCGCCCATGCTCTGCTTTGCCTTCTTCAGCCTGGTGCTCTTCTTCCTCACCGGCATGGTGTGGCCGCAAGCCAGCATGCCCAAGTTCTGGCTCTGGTTCAGCTATATCTTCCCTTCCACGCCAGGCGTGCAGGGATTCATCAAAGTTTCTTCCATGGGAGCCTCGATGGCCGATGTGAGCCACGAATACCTCACCCTCTGGATTCAGGCCGGCATCTACTTCATCACAGCCACCTTCTCGCTGCTACTCATCAAGAAATTCAAGTTCTACAACGCCCGATAGCGCTACTCCGTCTTGGGTGCGGGCTTCTTGATAAGCATCGACAAGAGAACGCTGAAAACCAGGATGCCCAGTATGACGGCGAGGGAGGCTAATGTAGGAATGTGCCAGCCGAGGAATTCGCCGCCAATCATCTTCACACCGATGAACGACAACAGCACTCCCAAGCCGTAGTGCAGCATCCAGAAGCGGTCGGCCACATCGCTCAACAGGAAGAACAGCGAGCGCAGGCCCATGATGGCGAAGATGTTGGAAGTGTAGACAATCACAGGATTTTTGGTTACCGAGAAGACGGCGGGAATGGAGTCGACGGCAAAGATAATGTCCGAGAACTCGATGACCAGCAGCACCAGGAACAGAGGCGTCAGCAGCCACTTTCCGCCCTCGTGGACAAAGAAGTCGTGGCCGTGGCTCTTAGAGGTTACAGGAAAATATTTCGAGGCGAACCTGACGATGGGGTGATTCTCGGTGTCAATCTGCTCCTCGCCCTTGTCGACGAACATCTTCACGCCGCTGTAAATCAGTATCACGCCAAACACCGCCAGCAACCACGAAAACTGCGTCACCAGGGCGCCCAGGGCGAAGATGAAGATGAACCTCAGCACAATGGCGCCGAAGATGCCCCAGAAGAGCACCCGGTGGTAGTACTCGCGCTTGATGCCGAAGCTCACGAAAATCATAATCATCACGAAGATATTGTCAATCGACAGGCTCTCCTCGAGGAAGTAACCCGCCAGGAACTCCTGCACCATCTCGCTGCGATAGGCCGCGAGGTCGGTCACCGAGGCGTCGGGCGGCATCATCCAGTCGCCGAAGAAGTGGACCAGCACGGCGAAACTCATCGCCAGTCCCACCCAAATGCCCGTCCAGATGGCCGCTTCCTTCACACTCACCACCTTGTCCTTCTTGTGGAACACAAAGAGGTCGAGCATCAGCATCACCACCACGAAGACCATAAACATGCCGAAAAACAATCCGTTCATATAATAAAGTTTATAGTTTAACGTTTAAAGTTTAAAAATACAGATGATAAAACGACGATGATGGCAAAATATTGCGAACTGTTCACAACTTTTTTCAAAATCGGCACCTTCACCATTGGTGGCGGCTACGCCATGATACCGCTCATCCAGCGCGAGGTGGTGACGCGGCGTGGATGGCTGAGTGACACCGAGATGCTCGACGCCATAGCCCTCTCGCAAACCATGCCCGGCATCCTGGCGGCCAATATCGCCGCCATCGTGGGGCAACGCCTGCGGGGCATCGGTGGGGCGCTGGTGGCGGTGCTGGGCAACATACTGATGCCCATCGTCTTCATCATCCTCATCGCCGCCGTCTTCCGCCAGTTTCAGGACATTCCCGCCGTCCAGCATATCTTCATGGCCCTGCGTCCCGCCGTGGTGGCCCTCATCGCCGCGCCCGTCTTCACCCTGGCCCGCAAGGCCGGCGTCACCCTCCGCACCGTCTGGATTCCCGTCCTCGCCGCACTCCTCATCTGGCTCTTCGGCATCAGCCCCGTCTTCGTCATCCTCCTCGCCCTAGCCGCAGGATGGACATACTCCAAGTTAATAGATAATAGATAAATGATTCTTTTTGAGCTTTTCTATACGTTCCTTCTCATCGGCCTCTTCACCTTCGGCGGAGGCTACTCGATGATAGCCCTCATCCAGAGCGCCGTCGTCGAGGAGCATTCGTGGCTCACCGCCCAGGAGTTTGCCGACATCCTGGCCATCAGCCAGATTACCCCCGGCCCCGTAGGGATCAACACCGCCACCTATGCTGGCTACTCCGCCGTCATCGCCGAGGGCTATCCCACCGCTATGGCCGTCGCCGGAGCCGTCATCGCCTCCCTCGCCGTCCTCATCCTGCCGCTGACCCTCATCCTCGTCGTCGGCCGCTGGCTCCTGAAGCACAAGGACCAGGCGCCCTTCGACACCCTCTTCCGCGGCCTCCGCCTCACCGTCGTCGGCCTCATCGCCGCCGCCGCCCTCAGCCTCATGCCCTCGGCCTTCGCCCCCACCCCGACGGGCACCATCACAATTTTCGACTTTCAATTCTCATTTTTCAATTTAATCATCTTCCTCGCCGTCTTCGCCCTCTCCCTTTGGAAAAAGGTCTCCCCCATCCTCCTCATCCTCCTCTCCGGCCTGCTGGGGTTGATTATCTATTAATCAAATTGCTGATAATTAATAACATTTGTCATTATCTTTTTATCTGTCTATGTCTATTTCAAAAAAATATGTATCTTTGCAATTTGAAAAAAATCGAAATGTCATGACACAAGATTATTCTTATGGAGAAGAACCCACCCCGATGGCTGGCGAACCTTCTGTTGCCTTTGGGGTGAGTGAGAAAAAAAAACTCCGTGTGTTTTCCTGGGAGGAGATTGACCGTTGCATGCCCTTGGAGGAGTCAGAACGTTTGATTACGGAAAAGATTTATCGGGCTTTTCATCCTGACGCATGAGAATAATTG
>DECD01000005.1:69244-69658 GCA_002349055.1 Bacteroidales bacterium UBA2939
AGCGATTGTATGCTGGTATTCAGTCGTTGGATTCATACTATAGAATCTTTGGCACCGCACGTTTGAAGCAGGACTGGATAAAGAATGGTTGGCAAGAGTTTATCTGTGAAGATTTCCATTTTGCTTTTGAACATGGTTATGATCCAGACGGAGTTGAAACAATAATAGTACGTGACGCCGTCCATAGCCTGTTGTTTCGTTAGCTTTTATGGTTGATAGTTTTATGTGCTTTTCCAGAAACCGTTGACAGGGTTATTCTGGGATGGTTGTTTTTTTTCCTGACAATGTTGACTGTGTTCCTGGAATGTTGTGGTTTTATGTTAAAATTAACAGATACGGAGTGAGAGTTGACTCGGAGTTGATACGGAGTTGACACGGAGTTGATAGGGAGAGGAGAAATGAGAAATGAGAAAT
>DECD01000005.1:69766-73062 GCA_002349055.1 Bacteroidales bacterium UBA2939
AGAAATGAGAAATGAGAAAGGTGAAAGGTCAAGGGTTAAAGATTTGCTTTTTTGTTACAGTTACAGTTGTTACAGTTGTTTTTTGAAGCCTTTGAGAGGAGAATATGGATACTTTTTGTGAATTTTCAGGAAGTAGGACTGGCTAATGCCGACTATTTGTGATGTCGTAATCCATTGTATTTTTGCCTTTTATGGGGAATATAATGTGGATTGTGTATCAAATATCAGTTGTATCAGTTGTTTTTTGAGGGGTACCAAATTCTTCTATTTCTCTATTTTATTATTTATATATATTTTATTATTAATTAGTTATAAGGATAATAAGAGGGGTTTTTGAAATTGATGGGTGTCATTTTTTAATTGATACAACTGATACTGATACAAATTTTACTATTCGTTATTTCTCTACGAGGCGTTTACGGAATTTTCTTATATTGTATTGCTGATAGTTTCCGATTTTTTTCTCAATCAGAACAAAAAGAACGGGAAAGGGAAAGGCGGTGTTAATAATAATTTTGTAGAATCAATTTTTATTCGTATCTTTGCAGCGTCGTTTGGTTCCGGAGTGGGCCATACGGCGAGACATATAAATAAGACGTTGTAGACGTTTTATCTGCGGCTCATGGGAATCTCGCAAATTCTATATCATCCGCACGGTAAAGCAGCATCCAACGTCCATTGTTGCGTATATACATGTTTCTGTATATATCGTTAGCGTGGGCCTCGATGTTGCTTATCCTCGGGTGATAGGCATGCGAGAGCCTCCATGAGCGGGATAAGTAACGAAAGTTAGATGTCCGCGCTTCTTTTTTATGTGTTTATTGAACGGGAAGTATTAACCTTATAACAATAAACATTATGAAGAAAAAACTATTCCTTTTGGTTGCCGCCTTGATGGTGATGGGGCAAAATGCTTTTGCCTATGATTTTTCGGCTGTAGCTCCGTCGGGGCAGACGTTGTATTACAAGATTATCGACTCGATTAATCATTATGTCAAAGTAACTTACCCCAATGATGCTGATGTCGGTGCGGAAAACTTCAGACCTTGGGGACATCCTGTCCATCTGGCTTGGGAGAATTATTCTAAACCAATCGGAAGTGTGATTTTACCTGAAACAGTAACATATAACAACGTTACTTATACGGTTCGTAGTATTGGGGATGGAGCCTTTTGTGATTGTCCTTATCTCACACAAGTTGTTATGCCTAACACTGTGGACAGCATAGGCAAAAGTGCTTTTATAAATTGCAACATTTTATCTAATATTACATTTTCAAATTCCTTGCAATACATAGGAGAATTTGCCTTTATGGGTTGCCATTTAGGGGATGTAGTTCTGCCTTCGTCTGTCAAAGTATTGAAAGAAAAATCTATGTATAACGCTAATATAACAAGTATAACATTGAGTGATTCTCTTCAAATAATGACAACGGACTGCTTGACAGAAAATCCATTTACATCGCTGTATATTCCTGCATCTGTATCTTCCATCCAAAATATTCCATGGGGTGGTCTTGGGGATAGACGAACCTCAATAGTCGTTGACCCCAATAATCCTTATTTTGATAGCCGTGACAATTGTAATGCAATCATAAGGACTCTTGATAATGTGCTAATAGTTGGTTGTCAAAACACGACTATACCCAATAATGTTTCGGTTAGTGGTGAAGCATTCGCTCAGTGTTCACTTGATACGTTGTTGGTGCCAAGTTCTATACATCAATTTACCTTTTATTGGGCTCATATCAACAAACTGATAATCAGCTCGCCTGCAATCACAATAGACTGGAATTCAATGGGCGATGTGGACACTATCCAAATTCTTAATGAAATTCCGCCAATACATGTGATAGGGAATCCTGACCAATGTAATTATGCCAAACCTATAATTGTTCCGTGTAATACATTA
Organism: Bacteroidales bacterium UBA2939; assembly: GCA_002349055.1. GTDB lineage: Bacteria > Bacteroidota > Bacteroidia > Bacteroidales > P3 > Colimorpha. The sequence goes on from DECD01000005.1 coordinate 71,678, forward strand.
ACTGCCTATCAGTCTTCTGAATGGTGGAGCAATTTTACTAATATGCGTGAACCCGCCACTCCACAAATTACGGTGAACGCCGAGCATGGTACCGCTATTGTGGAGACCTATCCTTCCTGCGGCAATGACACCGTTACCGTCAGCGCAACCACCGATGAAGAGCATTATCACTTTGTCGGCTGGAGCGACGGCAGCACACAGAACCCCTATACCCTTGTGCTGAACGGCAACACCACCCTCACGGCCCTCTTCGCCATCGACAGCGTGTTGGTCAGAGCTACTCCCGCCAATCCACTCAAAGGCGCGGTAATGGGTGGTGGCGTGGTGCCCCTCAACGGTACGACGACACTGACAGCCGTTCCCTCGGGTAGCAACGTCTTCCTCACTTGGAGCAACGGCGTGACCGACAATCCATATACCCTTACCGTCAACTCCGACACCACCCTACAGGCCTACTTCACCCTGCCTGACACCCTTATCTTCCGCGACACCATTAACCACTACATTCACGATACCACTTTTGTCAACAACTACATTCACGACACAACAATACAGTTCGTTAACCAGTACGTCCACGACACGACCTTCATCAACAACTACGTCCACGACACGACGATACAGTTCGTCTACCAGTACGTCCACGACACAACCTTCATCAACAACTACATCCACGATACCGTCAGGATAACCACGCAGATGTTCGACACAACGATAGTGAATATCTATCAGTTTGATACCGCCATCTACAATACCTACCACTTCGACACCCTGATTGTCAACAACCATTACTATGACACCGTCTATATCACCACTCATCACTACGACACCATCTATATCACCGAACAGGGTATCGAAGGCGTGGATGGCATCAACGCCAAAGTCTACTCCAGCCACGGGCAAGTGGTCGTAGAGGGTGCCGATGGAAATATGGTGACGCTATACGATGTCAACGGACGGGTGCTTGCCACTAAGCAGGATTACGGCGTGCCTGTACGTTTCGATGCTCCCGTTAGCGCCACCTACATAATTAAGATTGGAAACTATCCCGCCCGAAAAGTAGTGGTGATAAGGTAGGAATAAGCTATTGAGATTAAGAGCGTATCTTTTGAATAAAAGGTACGCTCTTTTTTGTGTGGTACGATACCGATTATTTCTTTCCGAAAAGATCTGAATGGGAACCCAGTCGAACCAATTCTAGGAAATGTCATTCATCATCTCCTCTGTATTCGCGTAGACCTTGTTGCGGTTGCGGGCGGACATCGCCTCCTCGATGGCGGCACGGGTGGTGTCATTAGGCTCGTTGTAAACGATATCGAGCAGGAGGCTCTCCACATAGTTGTTAAGGGTCCTGTTTTGATGAATTGCATTCCTTCTCAGTCTCTCCA
>DECD01000005.1:73116-79240 GCA_002349055.1 Bacteroidales bacterium UBA2939
TGTATTACATTAAAATACTTCTGATTGCAAAAATAATACAAATAATTGAATTGACAAAATTTTTTCAAAAAAAAAGATTTGTCTGTCATGAATGATAGCTGGAATGTTGCTCTCATTCCCGTGCCAAGCGCCTATCAAACCCCTACCAAGACCCTACCAACTCCTACCGTGGTAGGAGTTGGTAGGGTGTTGATAGGGCGATGGTACGGATTTTGTACGTTGTTTGTCAATAGGTTAAGCATAATATTCACTATTTGTTAAAAAAAAGTTTGCAATAAACCATTTTTTTTTCATATCTTTGCACTCGAAACAAATAAGATATACTTAATGATAAAAGTTTATCGATAAAATTGTTAGGAAATAAAAACGATATAATACATTAATAAAATGAGCAACAAGAAGTACACGTTGGTAATCAACCCCGGTGCCACATCGACCAAAGCCGCCATCTATGAGGGCGAGACCGAAGTTTTCACCGAGAACCTCTCCCACCCCATTGAGGAGATCCAGAAGTTCAAAGAAGTAGCCGACCAGTTCGACTATCGCAAGACCGCCATCCTCGACATGGTGAAGCGCCACGGCGTGAGTACCGACGAGATTGCTGTCGTCATGGGCCGCGGCGGCCTGACCCGCCCCTGCGAGAGCGGCTGCTACCGCGTCAATGAGCTGATGAAGGAGGAGTGCCACGCCGGTATCCAGGGCAAGCATGCCTGCAACCTCGGCGCCCTTATCAGCGACGCCATCGCTTCGGAAATCGGCCTGGAGTGCGCCTACATTGCCGACCCCGGCATCGTTGACGAGCGTCCCGAATATGCCAAAATCAGCGGCCACCCCGTCTTCGACCTCGACCCCTCGCACGAGGGTGTCATCTGGCACTGCCTGAACCAGAAAATGACCGCCAAGCTCTATGCCCGCGAGCTGGGCAAGCACTATGAGGACCTGAACCTCATCATCGCCCACATGGGCGGTGGCGTGAGCGTGGGCGTGCACGAGCACGGCCGCTGCGTGGAGGTCAACCGCGCCCTCTGCGGCCTCGGTGCCTTCTCGCCCACCCGTTGCGGCAGCATCAACGCCTCGAAGCTCATCGAGGTGGCTTGCAGCGGCAAGTACGACGAGGCCAAGCTGAAGAAGATGGTCACCGCCGAAGGTGGCTTCGTGGCCTACCTGGGCACCAACGATGCCTACGAGGTGGAGAAGAAAGCCCTGGCAGGCGACGAGAAGTGCAAGCTGCTGGTCGACGCCTTCACCTATCAGGTCTCGATGGAAATCAGCCGTCTGGCCGCTGTGGTCAACGGCAAGGTCGACGCCATCCTCCTCACCGGCGGCATTGCCTACAGCAAGCCCTGGATGCAGATGATTATCGACCGCGTGGGTTGGATTGCCCCCGTGAAGATTTACAAGGGCGAGAACGAGATGCTGGCCCTGGCCATCTGCGGCAAGGAAGTGCTCGACGGCGTGCAGGTGAAAGAATACAAATAAAGTTAAAAGTTAAAAGTTAAAAGTTAAAAGTTTAAAGTTTAAAGTTAGTAGAGTAGATAAGTAGGATGAAGAAAACGTTTTTATTCTTGGCAGTGTGTGCTATGGCGGGCACTGTCGGTGCGCAGAATGTGGAACTGAAGAGTTTTAACGACTCGGCCTCCTACGCCATTGGCCGCGACATCTTCCGCAACTGGGAGCAGCAGCAGCTGGGCATCGACGCCCGCATCGCAGGACAGGCCCTGATTGATGCCGCCAACGCCCAGAGCCGCCTCAACGACAAGGAAGCTTTCCCCCTGTTGCAAAGGTTCCAGAAGGAATTCGAACGCCGCCAGATGGAAATTGAGGCCCGCAACAACCCCGTTGCCCGCGAGAACATAGAGAAGGGTGAGAAATACATCCAGGAAATCAGCAACAACAAGTCGGTCTACACCACCAAGAGCGGCCTGAAATACCGTTGCCTGAAGGAAGGCAACGGCAAGCGTCCCGCGGCCACCGACCGCGTGAAGGTGCACTACACGGGCAAGCTCATCGACGGCAAGGTGTTCGACAGCAGTGTCGAGCGCGGCGCCCCGCTGACCTTCCCGCTCAACCAGGTCATCCCCGGCTGGACCGAGGGCTTGCAGCTGATGGACGAGGGTTCGAAGTACCTGCTCTACATTCCCTACTACCTGGGCTATGGCACGCGCGACATGGGCGACATCCCCGCCGGTTCGACGCTTGTCTTCGAGGTGGAGCTGCTTGAGATCAATCCAAAGGAATAATGAGCAACACCATCGGCTCACGATTCAAACTGACCACCTACGGCGAGTCCCACGGACTCGCCGTAGGTGGCATTATAGACGGCTGCCCGTCGAACCTCAGCATCGACTTCGAGGCCGTGCGTGCCGACCTGGCACGGCGCCGCCAAGGGGCTGCACGCCAGGAGGAAGACGCGGTGGAGTGGCTGTCGGGAATCAAGGACGGCATCACACTGGGCACCCCTATCGCTTTCAGCATCAAGAACAAGGATACGCATCCCGAGGACTATGAGGCGCTGAAGGACTGCTACCGTCCGGGGCACGGCGACTACACCTGGCAGCAGAAGTTCGGCATCCGCGACCACCGCGGCGGCGGCCGCGCCTCGGCCCGCGAGACGGTGGCCCGTGTGGTGGCCGGCGCTGTGGCCAAGCAGGTGATAGCGCCTGTGGAAATCCACGCCGAGGTGGCCGAGCTGGGACCCGAGGCCGAGGGCGACACCCGCGGCGGCATCGTCAGCTGCCGCATCAGCGGCTTGCCCGCCGGTGTGGGCGACCCCGTCTTCGGCAAACTCAACGCCCGCCTGGCTCACGCCATGATGTGCATCCCATCGGCCATAGGATTCGAGATGGGAAGCGGATTCGCGGCAGCGCGGATGAAGGGAAGCGAGTATGTAGACCGCTGGATAGGTGAAAGGTTAAAGGTGAAAGGTGAAAGGTATGCTGACGCAACTGGCACCTCACCCCTCACCTCAACAAACCATTGCGGCGGAGTGCAGGGCGGTATCAGCAACGGCATGCCTGTGGAGTTCCGCGTGGCGTTCCACCCCGTGGTGACGCTGCCGGGCGAGGTGGAATGTCTCACCGAGAGTGGCGAGCTACGCATGGTGACCGTCGGCGGCCGCCACGACCGCTGCCATGTGTTGCGCACACCCGTCATCGTCGAGGCTATGGCAGCGCTGGTGCTGGCGGATTTTTTAGTTTAAGTTATTAGTTTTAGCAGTTAGTTATCAATGAAAATCAGAACAATTATCATAGCAGCGCTGGTGGCAATGGTGGCCACGGGTTGCAAGCACGACGGATTCACCATCGAGGGTACGCTCGAGGGCGGCGAAAACAAAACTCTCTGGCTCGAGGAGATAGCTCCCGAAGGGCCGATGTTCATCGACTCCATCCGCACCGACGGCAAGGGCCACTTCAAATACCACTACAACCCACCCTATCGCAGCCTCTACAATCTCCACACCACGGAAAACAACTACATCGTCACTCTTCCCGCCAACGGCGAGACCATCGAGGTGACGGGGAAATACGAGAACCTGTCGCTGACCTACAATGTGACGGGCTCGCCCGAGAGCATCCTGCTGTGGCAGTTGCAACAGTACACCAACGACGGTTCGAAGATTCTCTATGCGCTGGTGGACTCGGTGAGCCATTATGATGCCCTGCTGTCTAGCGGCGCCATCGACCAGCCCACCTACGACCGGAAGAAGCAGGACTGCGACTCGGTGTACCACGCCGCTTTTGTGGAGCAGCAGGAGTATATTTGCCGTTTTGTGGAAGAACAAGCGGGCTCGCTGTCGACACTGATAGCCCTCTACAAGCCCTTCAACAACCGCGCCCTCATCGACCCGCGCGACCCCTCGAGCATCGACTACTACGACATCGTGCTCAAAGGACTGGAGGAACAGCTGCCCGACAATCCCCACACGCTGCATTTCAAGAACACCACCGAACACCTGCGCAGCGCGCTGGCGCGGCAGCAGGAGAATGAATAAAAAAAATCCCGGAGCGTTGGCTTCGGGATTTTTCTTTTTTAGTAGAGAGGTTCCTGCGGTTCGTATTTGCACTGGAAACGCCGCTCGTACTCTTCGATGAGCATTGGGCGGAAGTCGGGATGTGCAATGCGAATGAGGTCCTCGGCGCGATGCTTGAGGGTGCGACCCTTGAGGCGGGCGATGCCGTACTCGGTGACAAGGTAGTTGACATCGTTGCGCGTGGTGCTGACCGCCGAACCGGGAGTGAGGAACGGCTTGATGCGCGAGATGGTGCCGCCGGCGGCGGTGGAGGGCATGGCGATGATGCTCTTGCCCTCGCGGGCCATGGAGGCACCGCGCACAAAGTCAATCTGACCACCGATACCGCTGTACTGGCGCATGCCGATGGTCTCGCTGGCCACCTGTCCCATGAGGTCGACCTCGAGGCAGGAGTTGATGGAGACCATACGGTACTGCTGGGCGATGACGATGGGGTCGTTGGTGTAGTCGACAGGATAAAGCTCGATGTCGTCGTTGCCGTCGACAAAGTCGTAAAGCTCGCGGCTGCCCATGATGAAGGTAGCCACGACCTTGCCTTTGTGCATGGTCTTGCGGCTGCCGTTGATGACACCCTTCTTCATGAGTTCGGCCACGCCGTCGGAGAACATCTCGGAGTGGATGCCGAGGTCGTTCTTGTCGCCCAGTTCGGCCAGCACGGCATTGGGGATGGCACCGATGCCTAGCTGTAGGGTGGTGCCGTCGGTCACCAATGAGGCGCAGTGACGGCCGATGGCCGCCTCCACCTCGGAGGGCGCGTCGCTGTGAAGCTCGGGGAGCGGATAGGCGCAGGGAATGATGTGGTCGATTTGCGAAACGTGAATCATGTTGTCGCCACCGACGAAAGGCATCATTTCGTTGGTTTCGATGATGACGGCACGAGCACGACGGATGGCGGCAAGGGCATAGTCGCAGCTGACACCGAGCGAGCAGTAGCCCTCCTCGTTAGGCGGCGTAGCCTGGAAGATGGCCACCTCGCAGGGAATCTCGTCGCCAATCATCTCGGGAACATCGTGGAAATAAGCAGGGAAAAAGTCACCTTCCAAGTGGTTGACAGTATCGCGCGAGTTACCGCTGAGGAAGTTGCTGACATGACGGAAATGGCCATAGCAGCGTGGGTGAAGCAGAGGGTTGTCGCCGAGGGTGGTCATGTGGAAGATGAGAACGTCGTTGTAGTCTTCGCAGTGCTCGGCCATAGCCTGAGGCACCACACGGGGAACCGCGGCGGCATGACCCATGACGACGCAGTCCCCGTCGTGAATGTCCTTGATGGCTTCTTCGGGAGTGGAGACTTTTCTTTTATATTCTTCTTTCCAGTTCATCATGATTGTAGTAGGAAGTAGCTATCAGTTATTGAGAAACAATAATTTACTCAGCCCAGACAGCCTGGAGATTGCGGTCGCCGTAGGCGTCGTCAATCTTGCTGATGGTGGGCCAGTACTTCTCGCAGTGGGGCTGCGGGAAGGCGGCTTTCTGACGGCTGTAGGGCAGGTTCCACTCGTCGGCGCAGACCACCTGCATGGTGTGGGGAGCGTTGGCAATGGGGTTGTTGTGCTCGTCGCTCTTGCCGGTCATGATGTCGTCGATTTCCTGACGGATGGCAATCATGGCGTCGCAGAAGCGGTCCATCTCGCTCAGAGGCTCGCTCTCGGTGGGCTCGACCATGAGGGTGTTGTGCACCGGGAAGGCCACGGTGGGAGCGTGGAAGCCGTAGTCCATGAGACGCTTGGCGATGTCGCCGACACCGACCTTGAGGCTGAACTCGTTGAAGTCGACAATCATCTCGTGGCCGCACATACCGTTCTTGTTGGTATACAGAATCTTGTAGTACTTCTGCAAACGGGCGCGCAGGTAGTTGGCGTTGAGGATGGCGTGCTTGGTGACCTCGGTGAGGCCCTCGCCGCCGAGCATCAACAGGTAGCCGTAGGTGATGGGCAGGAGGTAGGCGCTGCCGTAGGGGGCTGCGGCCATAGTGTTGCCCTTGGCGCCACCGACGCTAACCACGGGGTGAGTGGGCAGGTAGTCGACCAGTTTCTGGCTGACGCAGATGGGGCCAACTCCGGGACCGCCGCCGCCGTGAGGCATGGCAAAGGTCTT
>DECD01000005.1:79297-83653 GCA_002349055.1 Bacteroidales bacterium UBA2939
TGGAGGTTGAGGTGGCACACGTCGGCTCCCATGTGACCGGGGCTGGTGAGACCCACCTGGGCGTTCATATTGGCACCGTCCATATAGACGAGAGCACCCATGCTGTGGATGATGTTGATGATGTCGAGGATGCCCTCTTCGAAAGCACCGTGGGTCGACGGATAGGTAATCATCAGGCAGCTGAGGGTGTCTTTGTACTGCTCGGCTTTGGCCTTCAGGTCGTCGATGTCGACATCACCCTTGTCGTTGCACTTTACGACCACCACCGTCATACCGGCCTTGGCGGCGGAAGCGGGGTTGGTGCCATGGGCAGAGGCGGGGATGAGGCAGACGTTGCGCTGACCCTGACCGTTGGCAATGTGATAGTTGCGGATGACGGTGAGGCCGCTGTATTCGCCATAGGCACCCGAGTTAGGTTGCAGCGAGCAACCGGCGAAACCAGTGATGACGGCAAGCTGGCGCTCGATGTCCTTGATCATCTCAAGGTAACCCTCGGCCTGGTCGGCGGGGACGAAGGGGTGCATGCCGGCAAACTTGCTCCAGCTGAGGGGCATCATCTCGGCGGCGGCATTGAGCTTCATGGTGCAGCTTCCCAGCGGAATCATGGCGCGGTTGAGGCTGAGGTCTTTCTCCTCGAGCATCTTGATGTAGCGCATCATGGAGGTCTCGTCGTGGAACGAGTTGAAAATCTTCTGGGTGAGGTAGGCGGAGGTGCGCTTGAGGTCGGCGGGGATAGCCTCGTCGGCGAACTGGCAGCAGCAGCCCTTGCACTCGATGGCGGCGGCTTTCTTGCCGGCAGCTTCGGCCAGGCAGGCCACAATGGCGTCGAGGTCGGCCTTCGAGGTGGTCTCGTCGATGGAGATGCCAATGCACTCGTCGCAGATATAGCGGAAGTTAATCTCGTGCTTCAGAGCCACTTCGCGCACCTTGGCGGTGGGAACAGGGCACTGGAGGGCGAGGGTGTCGAAGTAGACGCGGTTGTGCTGCTTGTAGCCGTACTGCTCCAGCTCCATAGCCAGGCGGTGGGCACGGGCGCAGATGCGGGTGGCAATCTCTTTAATGCCTTCGGGACCGTGCCAGATGGCGTAGAAACCGCTCATGTTGGCCACGAGGGCGGCAGAGGTGCAGATATTCGAGGTGGCTTTGTCGCGTTTGATGTGCTGTTCACGCATACCGAGGGCCATGCGGAGGGCGGGGTTGCCCTTGGCATCGACGCTCCAGCCGATGATGCGGCCGGGGAAGAGTCGCTTGAAGGCATCGGTGAAGGCGAAGAAGCCGGCGTGGGGACCGCCGAAGCCCATGGGCAGACCGAAGCGCTGGGCGTTACCCACGGCGCAGTCGGCACCCATCTCGCCGGGAGTCTTCATCAGGGCCAGCGCCATGAGGTCGGTGGCCATGCAGACGAAGATACCCTTCTCGTGGCACTTGGCGATGAAGCCCGTCCAATCCTGTGCCTCGCCGAACTGGTTGGGATATTGCACGAAGGCGGCGAAGTAGCTGCCGTCGAGCTCAGTCTGGGCGGCTTTGCCAGTGACGATCTCAATGCCACGGGGAGCGGCATTGGTCTGCATCACGGCCAGGGTCTGGGGCAGGATGCCCTCGTCGACGAACACCTTGCAGACACCGTCCTTGACGGCCTGACGCGAACGGCTGTTGAAGAACATAATCATGGCCTCGCCGGCGGCGGTGGCCTCGTCGAGCAGACAGGCGTTGCTCAACGGCATGCCGGTCATGCTGGCAATCATGGTCTGATAGTTCATCAGGGCTTGCAGACGTCCCTGGCTGATTTCGGTCTGGTAGGGAGTGTAGCTCGTGTACCAACCCGGGTTCTCAAAGACATTGCGCATGATGACGGCCGGGGTGACGGTGCCGTAGTAGCCCATGCCGATGTAGCTCTTGTAGAGCTTGTTCTTCTGGGCCAGCGAGCGTACATGGTTCAGGAACTCATACTCGCTCATGCCTTCCGGCAGGGGCATCGGCTCCTTGAGACGGATGGCGGCGGGGACAGCTTTCTCGATAAGCTCGTCCATCGAACTCACACCGATGGTCTCAAGCATCTTTTTCGTTTCGGCCTCGTTGGAGACGCCGTTGTGACGTGATGCAAAATTGTTGGTTTTCATATTGTATTACTTTTTATATATATTCCTATATAATAATTGTTGTCCATTTTCATTCCTAATCCCGCGCAGCATTCATGAACAGGCGGAGGCGCAAAACCCGTTTGTCGGTCTCGATGCGTACCAGATAGCTTCCCGACGGCAGCCGCTTCATGTTGACGCTGCCCTTCCGGCCGTCGCCACTGTAGATGCACGACCCCGTCTGGGTGTAGAGTGACACATTGACGACCCTTTCCTTCTGTTTCGGGAAGTTCCATTTCAGCCGCTTTTTCTCGCTGTCGAAGGTCACCTCCTCCAGCTCATTGATGCTCTGCGAGTGTTCCACAAAGTCCACCGTGTCGTGAATCACCTTGTAGCCCTCGGCATACACCGTGTCCACCTGATAAATGGTATCTACGATGGTGACGATTCCCGAAGGCTGCGTCAGCGCCGTAAACTCCATGTCCATCGTCGAAAGCACGCGGCGCGGATTCTCGCGGTTGCCGTCCGACCATCCGTCGAAGCCGTAGCCCGCGGCACACACCGCCATCAGGCTCACACTGTCGCCGTAGCCGTAGTCGCCACCGCCCAAAACCATTCCAGCCGCACTGTCGGACATCATTCCTCTGATGCTGAACGTGCAGCCTCCATAGCTCTCCATCGCCGCCGCCTTCTTCCAGTAGGGAGCACTCTCATAGAGCTTCCGGCTGACACACGGCACCCAAATCTTGGCCGTCTTAGGCAGCTCCGCGAAGGTGGTAAGCGTAATCTCAGCAGGTGTCAACGACCTCACTCTCACCCTCTTCATTCCTATGCAGTGGTAGAATGCGCGGCCGCCGATGCTCTTCACCGAACGGCCGATGGTGACGCTCTTCAAAGCGTGGCACTGGTGATAGGCACACTCGCCTATCGTCTCCACGCCGTCGGGTATCACCAGGTTGTCCACCATCCCGCTGCAATAGGCAAAGGCATAGTCGCCGATACTCAGCAACGTCTCCGGCAGGTCCACCGAGTCGCTCAGTGCGTCCAGCCCGCAGAAGGCATAGTCGGGAATGCGTCGCACCCCCTCGTCGACCAGCACCTTCCTCAGGTTGCGGCAATTGCCGAACACCGTCATACTCATCGACCCGCCCATCGTCTCGCACTCCCTCGCCCGGAAGTTCACCTCCGTGACGAACGTGCATCCGTAGAAGGCCGATGCGCCGACACTCTTCACATTCACCCCGATGGTCACCCGCCCTTTCAGACCGGTGCATCCGTAGAATGCGTAGGCTCCTATCTCCTCCACCGTCTCCGGCATCGTCACCAGCTGCAATCTCGTGCAACCCGCAAAAGCCCTCTCCCCGATGGCGGTCACCCGGTATTTCAATCCGTTATGTTCCACTTCACTCGGGATGATGATAGCTCCGGTAGGCTGCTGGTGACCCTGGTAGCGGTTAGTCCCGCCCTCCTTAGGCGCCACCACCGCCACCTTGCGGTTCGCCGCATCGACGATGCTGAAGAACAGCGAATCGCCAGAGTTTAGGCGCACGCGGAAATCATACGCTCTAACCGGCAGTACAACCACCAGCAGCAGCGCACAAACTATGGCGATTCTCCTATTCATAGTTCTTACCTTTTAGTTCACTTTAGGACCGGCAGCGACCAGCTTCTTGCCAGCCTCGTTGTGCGTGAACTTCACGAAGTTCTTCACAAAGCGGTCGGCCAGGTCGCGGGCCTTCTCGTCCCACACCTTTGCGTCGGCGTAAGTGTCGCGCGGGTCGAGAATCTTCGGGTCGACACCCGGCAGCGACGTCGGCACCTCGAAGTCGAAATACGGCACCTTCTTCGTCTCAGCCTTCAGGATGCTACCGTCCAGGATGGCGTCGATGATTCCGCGCGTATCCTTAATAGAGATGCGCTTGCCGGTACCGTTCCAGCCGGTGTTCACCAGGTAGGCTTTCGCACCGCTCTTCTCCATCCGCTTCACCAGTTCCTCGGCATACTTCGTGGGATGCAGCTCGAGGAATGCCTGACCGAAGCAGGCGCTGAAGGTCGGCGTGGGCTCGGTGATGCCGCGCTCCGTACCAGCCAGCTTGGCGGTGAAGCCGCTCAGGAAGTAGTACTTGCACTGCTCGGCGGTCAGTATGCTCACGGGAGGCAGCACGCCGAAAGCGTCTGCACTCAGGAAGATGACGTTCTCCGCGGCGGGACCGGCACTCTTGCCGTGCACCGGGGCCACAATCTTCTCAATGTGGTCGATGGGATAGCTCACGCGGGT
>DECD01000004.1:0-6501 GCA_002349055.1 Bacteroidales bacterium UBA2939
TCGTTAAATTCGCCGTTTCTTTTACAATCTGATTGAGAAAAAACATTGTTAGAATAATTCACCATTATTAGGAAGTTTGCACAATCAAATTATTTTCGTATCTTTGCAGCGTCTTATTTCCATTATATAAGAATACAATTTATTAACAAACAGATAATAACAATGAAAAAAGCAACCGTAATGCTGTGCTTTGTGGCAGCGATGCTCTTCGCGGGTGTCAACGCCCAGAAGTACGAGTACAAGACCTTCGACAACGACCCGCTGAACGTCCGCGAGTACACCCTCAAGAACGGCCTCAAGGTATTCATGAGCGTCTACAAGGACGCCCCGCGCATCCAGACCTACATCGCCGTGCGCGCAGGTTCGAAAAACGACCCCCACGAGACCACCGGCCTCGCCCACTACCTGGAGCACATGCTCTTCAAGGGCAGCCACCAGCTCGGCACTACCGACTGGAAGCGCGAAAAAGTGGAGCTCGACAAGATTGAAGCCCTCTACGAGGTCTACCGCAAGACCACCGACGACAAACGCCGTGCGGAAATCTACCACCAGATTGACTCCATCAGCTATGTGGCTTCGACCATCGCCATTGCCAACGAGTATGACAAGAGCATGACGGCCATCGGCAGCGAGGGCACCAACGCCTTCACCAGCAACGACTACACGATGTATGTCGAGAACATTCCCGCCAACCAGCTGGAGACCTGGGCCAAGGTGGAAGGCGACCGCTTCCCCAACCTGGTGCTCCGTCTCTTCCACACCGAGCTCGAAGCCGTCTACGAGGAGAAGAACATCAGCCTGGCACAGGACAACCGCCGTGTGAACGAGGAGATGATGCGCGCCCTCTTCCCCCACCACCCCTACGGCACCCAGACCACCCTCGGCACCATCGAGCACCTCAAGAATCCCTCGATGACCAACATCTACCGCTTCCACTCCACCTACTATGTGCCCAACAACATGTGCATCGCCCTGGCCGGTGACTTCAACCCCGACGAGGCCATCAAGATTATCGACAAATACTTCGGCAGCTGGGTTCCCGGCAATGTGCCCGAGTTCCACAAGGTGAAGGAAGCTCCCATCACCAGCCCCGTCATCCGCCTCGTCAACGGCCAGGATCCCGAGAGCCTCACCATCGCCTTCCGCATCGAGGAGGGTAACGGCAGCCGCGATGCCCTGCTGGCTCAGGCTATGGAGTATGTGCTCAACAACGGCTCGTGCGGCCTCATCGACCTCAACCTCAACCAGAAGCAGCTCTGCCTCGGTGCTTACGCCGGTACCTATACCCTCAACGACTATGCCGCCTTCATGCTCGGCGGCCGTCCCACCCAGGGCCAGAGTCTCGGCCAGCTGCGCGACCTGCTGCTCGAGCAGTTAGAGCTCCTGAAAGAGGGCAAATTCGACGAAGACCTCATCAAGGCCGGCATCAACCAGCTGAAGCTCCAGGTCATGAAACAGGCCGAGAGCAACCAGAGCCGCGCCAGCCAGATGGCCTACGCCTTCGTGCAGCACCAGACCTGGGATCAGGTGTGCAAAGAAATTGACGAACTGGCCAAGATTACCAAGAAAGAGATTGTCGACTTCGCCAACCGCATCTGCAAAGACAACAACTACGTCATCGTCTTCAAGCACCAGGACACCCCCGACCCCGTGGCCAAGGTGGTCAAACCCGCCATCACCCCCATCAGCGTGAGCCGCGACAACGAGAGTCCTTTCCTCGCTCAGGTGAAGGCCGATGCCGCCAAAGCCAAGCCCATCCAGCCCGTCTTTGTCAACTTCAAGAAAGACCTCCAGAAAGGCAAGACCGCCAACGGCAGCGAGGTGCTCTATGTGAAGAATGTCGAGAACGGCACCTTCAACCTGCAGTACCGCTTCGAGTTCGGCAGCTCGGTCGACAAGACCATCGCGATGGCCGCCAACCTGATGGAATACCTCAACACCGACAAGCACACCGCCGAGCAACTGCAGGAAGAATTCTATAAACTGGCTTGCAGCTACAGCGTCCGTGTGGGCGACGAGAGCATCACCGTGGGTGTCAGCGGCTTGGCCGAGAACATGGAGAAAGCTATGACCCTGCTTGAAGAGGTGATGGCCACCTGCCAACCCAACGACGAGGCCCTCAACACCCTCGTTGAGCGCATCATCAAGAGCCGCACCGACAACAAGACCAACCAGCGCGCCGCCTTCAGCGCTTTGAACCGCTACGGCATCTATGGCGAAGACTACGTCAAAGCCACCACCGAGAGCGACGCCCAGCTGCGCGCCTACACCGCCAAGCAGCTCACCGACGCCCTCCACGGCCTCTTCAACTACAAGCACCGCGTGCTCTACTACGGCCCGCTGACCCTCAAAGAGGTCACCGCCGCCGTCAACCGTATCCACAAAGTGAAACCCACCAAGGAGGTGCCCGTCAACAAGGTGTACCAGCCCGTGGAGACCAACGAGAACCAGGTGCTGTTCGTTGACTACAACGCCAAGAACACCTACATGACCGAGTACTTCCGCGGCGCACAGTACAACACCTCGCTGGTTCCTCAGGTGAACCTCTTCAACGAGTACTTCGGCGGCTCGATGAACGCCATTGTCTTCCAGGAGATGCGTGAGAAACGCTCCCTCGCCTACAGCGCCAGCAGCTACTACACCAACACCGGCCGCAAGGACGGCTTCTTCTACAACAGCGCCAACATCATCACCCAGAACGACAAACTCTTCGACGCCCTCGATGCCTACGAGGAGCTCTTCAACGACATGCCGCAGGCCGAAGCCAACTTCAAGCTGGCACAGGACGCCCTGCTGGCCGGCAGCCGTACCGCCCGCACCACCAAGTTCGGCATCATCAGCACCTACCTCCAGTGTGAGAAGATGGGCTGGAAAGAACCCCTGCGCAAACAGAACTTCCAAGCCTACCAGAAGATGAAGATGAGCGACCTGGTGAACTTCCAGAAACAGTACATCAAGGGTCAGAAGAAATTCTACCTCGTGCTCGGCAAAGAGAGCGAGATTGACTTCAACAAGCTGGCCAAGTTCGGCACAGTGAAGAAGCTGACGCTGGATGAAATCTTCGGCTACTAATGCTCAATAACAGAAAGATAGCGATAGCCATCCCGTGCTACAAAGTGGAGCAGCACCTGCCACAGGTAGTGGCAGGGCTGCCCGGCTTTGTGGACAGCATCCTGCTGGTCGACGACTGCTCGCCCGACGGGACAGGAGCGCTGATTGACCGCATGGCAAAGGAAGACAAGCGCATCACCGCCCTGCACCACCAGAAGAACAAGGGAGTCGGCGGAGCCATGAAGACAGCCTTCCAGAAAGCGATAGAGCAAGGAACGGACGCCGTGGTGAAGCTCGACGGCGACGGACAGATGGACGCCGCCTTTATCGCGCCCCTCGCCGAAGCCCTCGGGGAGAGCGACTTCGCCAAAGGCAACCGCCTCTTCGACCGTAAGGAGCTGCGGCGCATGCCCCTGCTGCGGCGCATGGGCAACATGGGGATTGGCTTCATGGTGAAAGCCGCCTCGGGCTACTGGAACGTCAGCGACCCCGTCAACGGCTTCTTCGCCATCCGCACCGCCACCCTGCGGCAGATGGATTTTTCGCGTATCGCCGACCGATTCTTTTTCGAGAGTTCAATGCTGATAGAGCTTCACTACACCGGGGCTCGCATCAGCGAGGTGACGATGCCCGCCATCTACGGGACGGAGAAGTCGAACCTGAGCATCGGCAAGACACTGCTCTCTTTCCCGCCAAGGCTGATAGCCGGATGGCTGCGGAGGATACACCTGAGCTATTTTGTCTACGACTTCAACATCTGTTCGCTCTACCTGCTGGCCGGGGTGCCGAGTTTCCTGTTCGGCCTCGTGTTCGGCATCTGCGAATGGATTCATTATGCCGGCATGGGCCTTGCAGCACCCACAGGCACCATCATGGTGGCCGTGCTGCCGCTCATCCTGGGCTTCCAGATGCTGCTGGCAGCAGCACAATACGACATCACCGCGTCCAACCCATTTGACAAAAGATGAGATTATTTGGGAAAACGGTCAGCATCAGCCTGGTAGCCATCATCCTGATGGCCTCCTTCATGACGCTGCGCCTGTTCGACAAGCGTGCGTGGTCAGAACCGGACAAAGTCATTGCCTGGGATGTCATCTCCTACTATTCCTACCTGCCCGCAGCATTCATCGAGAACGACCTCACACTGGCATTCACCGAACGTGAGCACGAGGGCGTATACTGGCAAGACGACCTTCCCGACGGAAGGCATCTCATCAAGACCTCCATGGGCCTCAGCATCATGTACATGCCATTCTTCCTCATGGCACATGCCACAGCGGAATGGTTGGGCTATGCAGCCAACGGTTTCACCGTCCCCTATGCCTTCGCGCTCGTCTTCTCCGGCTTGTTCTATGCCGTGCTGGGCCTATGCCTGCTGCGACGGCTGCTGCGACGCCATTTCGGCGAATGGACCACCGCCTGTACCCTGATTATCGTGATGCTCTGCACCAACCTCTACTGGTACAGTGTCTGCGAGACTCCCATGTCGCATGCCTTCAGTTTCTGCCTGTTCGCGTTGTTCGCGCTGCTGACCGAGAACTGGCACGCAAAGCCCTCGACGGGACGCTCCATTAGCGTAGGATTGACGCTGGGACTCATATCGCTCATCCGCCCTACCAACATCCTGGTGGGGATATACTTCCTGCTCTATGGCATTAGCTCCAAAGAGACGCTGAAACACAAATGGACATTGCTGATAGAGTCGTGGTGGAAGGTGCTGCTGATGGCATTGGCAGCTTTGGCGGTATGGATACCCCAAATGCTCTATTGGTACATCAACACCGACCACCTGCTGTATTATTCCTACGGCAACCGCGAACGCTTTTTCTTCAACGACCCCAAGATATGGAAAGGGTTGTTCAGTTTCCGCAAGGGATGGCTGGTATACACCCCCGTCATGTTTTTCGC
Organism: Bacteroidales bacterium UBA2939; assembly: GCA_002349055.1. Classification (GTDB taxonomy): domain Bacteria; phylum Bacteroidota; class Bacteroidia; order Bacteroidales; family P3; genus Colimorpha. Next base: position 4,960 of record DECD01000004.1, read on the forward strand.
GCTGACAGGGCTTGTGCCGCTCTACCGTCGCCACCGCGACAGCTTCTGGGCCATTGTGGTCTTCCTCCCCATTTTCCTCTATGTGATCTTCTCTTGGTGGTGCTGGTGGTACGGGGGCAGCTGCGGCATGCGAGCCCTCATCGACATCTATCCCCTGCTGGCGCTGCCTCTGGCCGCATGGATTGCGTGGATTGGCGAACAGAAGGTTGGCTGGCGCAGCGTGCTGATTGTCGCATTGGTGGCGACATCACTCCTCTCCTGTTTCCACACACTCCGCTATGTCAATGGATCGATTCACTTCGACTCCATGACTCGAGAAGCCTATTTCGAGAACTTCTTCCGCTCCCACCCTACCGAGAAGTCACGCCAACTCCTAGTGACACCCGATTACGATGCCGCCCGCGAAGGGATACGGTAATTACAAAAGCTAAAAGATTTCCTTGACGGTCTGTTCCTGACCATTGAAGACGATGCTGTCGCCGACCTTCTTGCCTTTGAGGGCAAGATAGATGGGTGTCTGTGCCGAGATGGCAAACCAGACTTCAGCTGGTCGCGGAGCGCCAGCGACGCAACCAGTTGAAGTCACCATGAATTTTCCGGCGCCAATACTCAACAAAAACTTCTGCTTGTCGGTCACCACACAGGCGCCATGCTCCACCGCATCGTGAGGAGGCTGCTTTTGCAGGTCCTCCAGATAGCGAATACCCGCCAAGGCGTTGCTGTACTGCTTGGCATACATATCGCGCGAACGCATCATCTTGGTGCGATAGGAGTCATAGCGGTCCACATTGGCACCATAGTCGTTGCTCTGCTGCTGTGCCGAATCCATCTCCTGCTTGGCGACGGCAGCGATATGCTCCTGCTGGGCGATACAGGCCGCAATTACTTGATTTCGTTTTTCGACGCGATCCATGATCTGAACTTTTTAAGAATAGCCACCCGGTTCCAATCCACCATCGTGGCACCCGCCATGAGCAAGGCCGCAACAGCCGTAGCCAACGCCCTATAGTTGTACCAGGCATGATGCTGCGCCGGGTGGGCCATCAGTACATAATAGGCAAAAGGAATCAAGGCCACCAGCAGATATTGCACCGACAGCGCCCATCCTTTGGAACGGTAACGCACCGCCGCCAGCACCGCCAGTACGGCCAATGCCACCACAACAAATTTCCAATGCAGGTACTTCAAGTTGGAGGAGAGAGCCTCGCCGATATACGAACTGCCGCCTTCGCCCCAATAGGTTCCCTGACCATAGGCATCGGCGAAGATATTCTCGCCCGTCAGTAGCGTAGCCAGTCCCCATTTGGACAACCACGTCAACACATATCCCGTCAGCCACCAGAGCGCCACTTGCACCACCAGAAGCAAGCCGCGACGCCAGTCGCCCTCGCGGCGCACAGCCACCAACACCACCAACGGCAAGCCGAGGGTGAGGGTGGGCACGGTGATGAGGTCGGCGAAAGCCGTCAACGAGCCGAGGGCAAAGAACAGCAAGCCCGCCTTGCGGGACGGATGATAGGTGAGCCACAGGATGCCGCCCAG
>DECD01000004.1:6673-8130 GCA_002349055.1 Bacteroidales bacterium UBA2939
AGCAGCACCACAGAGGAAAAGAGGAAAAGCAGATAGCGGATGCCCGAATAGGAGGTGAGCGTCAGCAGGATGCGCGCCAGGAAGGTACTCCCATGCCAATAGCGCGCATAGTGTATGGTCCAGCCCTCGTCGGTACCGGCCATGAAATGGCGCAGGTTGTTGCACTGGAAGATGCCCTCGTCGTGGCGAGGCAGCAACAAGATGGACTTCACCCCTTCGCTGCGCAGGTTCACCGCCTGGTTGACAATCAGCGCATCGGTGAAGTTGTCCATAGTATACTGATCCTGGGTGCCATAGTCGGCCTGGATGATGGCCTTGGGGTAATCCTCTCCCAGGTCGCCTTGGGCGATGGATTGCTCCACATGGTGGCGCACCGAAGCGTCGGGCATCAGATAAGCAAGCAATCCCAGTAGCAAATAGCTTGCTACCAGGATTGCAAAGATAATTGCGGCCTTGCCAGTCGTTTTCATTTTTTATCTCGTACGGCCGGGATAGACTTTCAGGGCCTCTTCGAGGCACTTCATGGCTTTCTTGAGGTCCTCGATGCAGATGCAGTAGGTGATACGTGCCTGATGGCGACCCTGCTCGGGATCGACATAGAAGCCCGTGGCGGGAGCCAGCATGACGGTGGCACCGTTGTAGCTGAAGTCGGTGAGCAGCCACTGGCAGAACTTGTCGCTGTCGTCGATAGGCAGGTCGATGACTGTGTAGAAAGCACCCTTGGGCATCGGGCAGAAGCAGCCGGGAATCTTGTTGACACCCTCGACCACCACGTTGCGGCGAGCCACATACTCGGCTTGCACGGCGTCGAAGTAGTCCTGCGGGGTATCGACGGCGGCCTCAGCAAAGAACTGGCCGAACGACGGGGGAGACAGACGGGCCTGAGCCAGACGCATGGCGATGGCGTATACCTCGCTGTTGCGGGTCACCATGCAACCCACGCGGGCACCGCAGGCGCTGTAGCGTTTCGACACAGAGTCGAACAGGATGACATTGCGCTCCAAGCCTTCGAGCTGCATGACGCTAAAGTGCTTGTGACCGTCGTAGCAGAACTCGCGGTACACCTCGTCGGCAAACAGGTAGAGGTCGTATTTCTTCACCAAACCTGCCACCTTCAGCAGCTCCTCATGGGTGTAGAGGTAACCCGTGGGATTGTTGGGGTTACAGATCATGATGGCACGCGTATAAGGCGTGATGACCTTCTCGAACTCCTCGATGGGAGGCAGGGCGAAGCCGGTCTTGATGTCGCTGGGGATGGTTACAATCTTGGCGTCGCACAGCTTGGCGAAGGTATTGTAGTTGGTGTAATAGGGCTCGGGGATGATGATTTCGTCGCCGGGGTTGAGGCAGACGGTGAAGGCCATCTGGAGAGCCTCGCTACCGCCATTGGTAACAATCACCTGATTGGGGGTCACGTCGATACCGTGGCGATGGTAATAGTTACACAGGGCGCGACG
>DECD01000004.1:8213-8946 GCA_002349055.1 Bacteroidales bacterium UBA2939
TCGTGGGCCTTCAGAGACAGGGCCTCGAGGGCACCCGCGGGGGTTTCGATATCGGGTTGGCCGATATTCAGGTGATACACATGCACTCCGCGCTCTTTGGCAGCGTCGGCAAAGGGGACGAGTTTACGGATGGCGCTTTGCGGCAGCTCGAGGCCTTTATGCGAAATATGCGGCATAATTGCAGATTAACAGGTTAGTATACTTATTTTTTCTCTACGGGTTTAATCTCGGCGGGAGCGACCTGAGCGGGAGCATCCTTTACCTGGATGGGCTTGTTATTCATCTTGGGTTGGGCGTCCTGGGGTTTCACCTCGTTGGGGGCAGCATCCTGTTTCACATTGCCCTTGATGCGCAGCGTGACACGGGGATTGTCAACAGCATTGCTGGTAACGGTGACGGTCTTCGAGAAGCCGCCCACGTTGTTGGTGTTGTAGTGGACCTTGATGGTGCCGGTTTGGCCGGGCATGACGGGTTTCTTGGTGTAGCTGGGAGTGGTGCAGCCGCAGGAGGCTTTCACATTGGAAAGAATCAGAGGCTCGTTACCCTCGTTGGTGAAGGTGAACTCGCAGTCGCCATTGCCGCCCTTCTGGAGGGTGCCGTAGTTGTGTTCAAGTTCGGTGAAACTGATTTTCGCGCCATTGGCGGGAATCTCTTTCTTCTCAGTGTCCTGAGCGTTGGCAACGCCAAATGCCATCGTGGCAAAAAGGCAGATTAATGCAAACTTTTTCATTTT
>DECD01000004.1:9013-35281 GCA_002349055.1 Bacteroidales bacterium UBA2939
TTAATTGGGCTGCAAAATTACTAAATTTTTAGTACATGCAAACAAAAAAATATTGCAAAAAATTATTAATCACCATCAACTGACTATAATACAATACAATGCGAAAGTTTCATTTGACAATAATTTCCAGCTTTTCGTCCTGCACACGTATGCGGAGCCAGTTTTGGAATTTGCCCGAAGCGTCGGCGGTCATCGTATGGCCTTCCCGGCGGGTCGCCAGCGCGACGGTCTTCCCCGCCAGGCACCCCACGGCGACGCCCTCCACCGCAGGGAAGAGCGCCCGTGCCTCCTCGCTGATGTTTTTCGAGAGGGTGTCATAGGCCGTATAGGAGGCCAGCTGGCGCTGCAACTCGGCCACCTGACCGCTGAGGAGCGTGTTGGTTTGTTCGGCCGAACTGAGCTGCGCCGCCGCCAGAGCGAAACTCGCGCCGTTGGAAGCCTGTATCACATGCAGTTGCAGAGAACCAAGGCCGTAGAACTTCAGGCGGCCGCGCGCCTCGGCAATCTCTTCGTCGGTAATCTCGTTGCCCACAGCCACCACGCGCAGCGTGTCGCGAACCGCCTGCGACGAGAGTATCTGGGTACCCACAGGACTCAACTCGGCCTTGACGAACTGTTTCACAGAGTTTTCCTGCACATCTTCCTTCACGATGTTCACCGTCATAATCGCCGCCGGAATGAGCGTCAGCACCACGACGAAGGTAATCGCCCTGCGACCCCTACGTGCCGCCTCGGTGTCGACATGCTGTACCGCGTGGAACCGCAGCAGCTTCACGCCCAGGAACGTAGCGGTGGCGATAAACACCGTGTTGATGAAAAACAGATAGAATGCTCCGAAGAAATAGCTCCACTGCGCCGTAGCCAAGCCATAACCTGCGGTGCAGAGCGGCGGCATGAGGGCTGTGGCGATGGCCACTCCGGGAATGACCTGACCCTTGCTCTTGCAGGTCAGCGCCAGCACACCCGCGGCACCGCCGAAGAAGGCTATCATCACATCGTAAAGCGTTGGCGATGTGCGTGCAAGGAGTTCACTCTGAGCCTCATTGAGCGGCGAGAGGAAGAAATAGAGCGTTGCCGTCACCACCGAGATGAGCGTCGCCACGCCGTAGTTCTTCAGCGCCAGCTTCAGCATCTCCATATCGCTCACACCCACGGCGAAACCCATGCCAATGATGGGACCCATGAGAGGCGAGATAAGCATGGCGCCGATGATGACCGCCGTGGAGTTGACATTGAGGCCCAGCGAGGCGATGAGGATGGCGAACATGAGAATCCACAGGTTCGTTCCGCGGAAAACAGAGCCAGCCCTCACCAGTTCGGTCACCGAGCGTTCGTCCTCCTTGTCGTGCAACAAGCTGAAATACTTAATTAAAGCACGTTTAAAATTCGTCAATTTGATACTCATAAAATAGTGTTTAGCATGATAACGGAAAAAAGTCCGAAATATTGCCTTATCATCTCCGACAAGAGTCGGAGTTGACTCGGAGTTGACTCGGAGTTGAGTCGGAGTTGAGTCGGAGTTGAGTCGGAGTTAATAGGTAGTTGGAAAGTGCAGTCGGGGATAATTTTATTTCACACTAATAATCAAACGATTGCCGAATAAATAAAAATATTTTCACCATTTTTGGTGATAAATTGGATTTTTTTTCGTATCTTTGCAGGCACTTATTTAACGTTGAGAAAACCAATATATTAATCTTATAACATTAAAATTATGGCATTTAAAGGACAAATCATCATCGATACCGAGCGCTGCAAAGGCTGCGGAGTGTGCGTACCCGTGTGCCCGATGAAGTGCATCGCGTTGTCGAAAAATGTAAACGGTAAGGGTTACAACTACACCGAGACCGTGAATGACAGTTGCATTGGCTGCGCCAGCTGCGCCATGGTGTGCCCCGACGGCGTGATCTCCGTTTACAAGAAAAAAATCTAAAGAAAAGAAAGAAAGGAATACTATGGCAAGAGAACTTCAACTGATGAAGGGCAATGAAGCTATTGCCCGCGCAATGATTGCCAGCGGTTGTGACGGATACTTCGGCTATCCCATCACCCCGCAGAGCGAAGTTATGGAAACCCTTATGGCCGAGAAACCGTGGGAGACCACCGGTATGACCGTGCTGCAGGCCGAGTCGGAAGTCGCCTCCATCAACATGGTTTACGGCGGCGCCGCCACCGGTAAGAAAGTCGCCACCTCGAGCTCCAGCCCCGGAATCTCGCTGATGCAGGAAGGTCTGACCTACCTGGCCGGCGCCGAAATCCCCTGCCTGGTGGTCAACGTCATGCGCGGCGGTCCCGGCTTGGGTACCATCCAGCCCTCGCAGAGCGACTACTTCCAGAGTGTGAAGGGCGGCGGTCACGGTGACTACCAGCTCTACACCCTCGCCCCCGCCTCGGTGCAGGAGATGTACGACTTCGTGTTCGACGCTTGGGACATCGCCTTCAAGTATCGCAACCCCGTCCTCATCCTCTCCGACGGTGCTATCGGACAGTGCATGGAGAAACTCTACACCCGCGACAACGTTGCCCGTTGGACCGAGGAAGAGCGCCGCAAGAACGCCCCCTGGGGCACCTGGGGCAAGCCTGCCACCCGTCCGCACAACATCATCACCTCTCTCGAGCTTGAGAGCGCCCGCCAGGAAGTCTTCAACCTGAAGCTGCAGGCCAAGTACGCCGAGATGAAAGAGAAAGAGGTCCGCTACGAGATGCTGAACTGCGAGGATGCCGACTACATCATCGTCGCCTACGGTTCGAGCAGCCGTATTGCCATGAAGGCCATGCAGATGGCCCGCGAGAAAGGCATCAAGGTGGGTCTGTTCCGCCTGATTACCCTCTTCCCCTTCCCGACCAAACAGCTGGCCGAGGTTGCCGCCCACGTGAAGGGTATCCTTTGCGTCGAGATGAGCGCCGGTCAGATGATTGAGGACGTGAAGCTGGCCACCAAGTGCGGTGTGAAGACCGAGCACTTCGGCCGCTTCGGCGGTATCATCCCCACTCCCGGCGAGGTCCTGGAGGCTCTTGAAAACAAGATTATCAAATAAAGAAAGGAACAACAATGAATCAAGATATTGAAGCTCGCAAGCAAGCGCTGTTGAAAGAGGGTTACGAGGAGGTTTACACCCGTACCAAGGTGCTCACCGATGCCGTCATGCACTACTGCCCCGGCTGCGGTCACGGCACCACCCACCGCCTCATCGCCGAGGTTATCGACGAGATGGGCATTCAGGACAACGTCGTCGGCGTCAGCCCCGTCGGATGCTCTGTTCTGGCCTACAACTATTTTGATGTCGACTTCCAGGAGGCCGCCCACGGCCGCGCTCCCGCAGTCGCCACCGCCATCAAGCGCCTCAACCCCGACACCTTCGTGTTCACCTATCAGGGTGACGGTGACCTGGCCGCTATCGGTACCGCCGAGACCATCCATGCCGCCAACCGTGGTGAGAACATGACCATGATTTTCGTCAACAACGGTATCTACGGTATGACCGGTGGCCAGATGGCCCCCACCACGCTCGTCGGCATGCGCAGCGCCACCACTCCTTACGGCCGCCGCGTTGACCTCAACGGTTATCCCCTCCGCATGACGGAGCTCCTCTCCACCCTGCCCGGCACCTACTATGTGACCCGCCAGAGCGTGCAGAACCCCGCCGCCGTGCGCAAGGCCAAAGCCGCTATCCGCAAAGCCTTCGAGAACCAGAAACTGAAGAAAGGTCTCAGCTTCGTCGAGATCCTCTCCAACTGCAACTCCGGTTGGAAGATGACCCCCGTGGCCGCCAACAAGTGGATGGAAGACAACATGATGCCCAACTACCCCATCGGCGACATCAAAGTCGACGGCAAGATTGTCGAGGGCATCGATGCCAACCGTCTCGTTCTGGATCACCCGCTGACCGTTCAGCAATAATTAACAATTAAAAAAACGAAGAAACAATGACTGAAGAAATCATCATAGCCGGTTTCGGTGGACAGGGTGTCCTCTCGATGGGTAAGATTCTTGCCTACTCCGGTGTCATGCAGGACAAAGAGGTCAGCTGGATGCCCAGCTACGGCCCCGAGATGCGTGGCGGCACCGCCAACGTCTCCGTCATCATCAGCGACGAGCGCATCAGCTCGCCCATCATCAACCAGTTCGACACTGCCATCATCCTCAACCAGCAGTCGCTGGATAAGTTTGAGAGTGCTGTGAAGCCTGGCGGTTACCTCATCTATGACCCCAACGGCATCACCCACGAGCCCACCCGCAAGGACATCAACATCTACAAGATCGCCGCTACCGCCAAAGCCCAGGAGCTCGGCATCAGCAAGGTCTTCAACATGGTGGTCCTCGGTGGCTTCCTCAAGCTGAAACCCATCGTCGACAAGCAGTACATCCACGAAGGTCTGGAGCACTCGCTGCCCCAGCGCCACTGGAACCTCATTCCCCAGAACGAGGAAGCTATCGAGATTGGTAAAGGCATCATCGAAGCCGTCCAGACGCTGTAATACGATACAGTCTTACACAAAAAAGTGCCCTGACAATAACGTCAGAGCACTTTTTTTTTGTAGTTTCAAAAATTCTTTGTATCTTTGCAAATTATTTTAAAACATAAAATATTATGTGTGGAATAGTAGGATACATTGGTGAGCAGGAAGCTTACCCCATTCTGATAAAGGGTCTTCATCGACTGGAATATCGCGGCTACGACTCGGCCGGCGTAAGCATGATAAACGCCAAAGGCGACCTCAACATCTACAAGGCTACCGGCAAGGTGGCGGCGTTGGAAGAGAAATGCGCCAGCAAGGACATTTCGGGCAGCATCGGCATCGCCCACACCCGCTGGGCCACACACGGCGAGCCCAACACCACCAATGCACACCCTCACATGAGCCAGAGCGGCAACCTGAGCCTGGTGCACAACGGTATCATCGAGAACTATAAGGCGCTGCGTGCCATGTTGGAGAAGAACGGCTACGAATTCTGCTCGGAGACTGATACAGAGGTGCTGGTGCAGTTCATCGAATACACGCAGAAGAGCGAGAAATGCGACCTCTTCACCGCCGTGCAGCGTGCCCTGAAGAGCGTCATCGGCGCTTATGCAATCGCCATCCTGCAAAAAGACCATCCCGACCAGCTGATTTGTGCCCGCAAGGGGTCACCGCTGGTCATCGGCGTGGGTACCGACGCCCGTGGCAAGAAGGAATTCTTCCTGGGCAGCGATGCTACCCCCATCGTGGAATACACCAAGCAGGTGATTTACCTCAAAGACGAGGAGATTGCCTATCTCGACCGCAGCGGCAAGATTGACATCGTCAACCTCGCCAACGTGCACCAGACCCCCGAGATGCACACGTTGAGCCTCAGCCTCGAAGAATTGGAGAAAGGTGGTTTCCCGCATTTCATGCTGAAAGAGATTTGGGAACAGCCCAACGCCCTGCGCACTTGCATCAAAGGCCGTCTGCACCACACCCACAAAGATATCAAACTGAGCGGCATCATCGAGAATAAGGACAAATTCATCAATGCCCGCCGCATCATTATCTGCGCCTGCGGAACAAGCTGGCACTCGGCTCTCATCGGCAAGTATTTCATCGAAGAGGCCGCACAGATTCCCGTTGAAGTAGAGTATGCCTCGGAGTTCCGTTACAGAAATCCCGTCATCTATCCCGACGATGTGGTCATCGCTGTGAGCCAGAGCGGCGAGACAGCCGACACCCTGGCCGCCATCCAGCTGGCCGAGCAGAAAGGTGCCTTCCTTTATGGCATCTGCAACGTCATTGGGTCCTCCATCGCCCGCGCCACCCATAGCGGCACCTACCTCCACGTAGGACCCGAAATCGGCGTGGCCTCCACCAAAGCCTTCACCGGCCAGGTCATCACCCTCTGCATGCTGGGTCTTGCCATCGCCAAGGAGAAGCACACCCTCAGCGACGAGATGTTCCACATGCTGGTCGACGAACTCTATATGATTCCCGACAAGATGCAGTGGACGCTGGAGAACAACAAGAACATCGACCAGTTCGCCCAGATGTTCACCTACTGCCGCAACTTTATCTTCCTCGGCCGCGGCTACAACTATCCCGTAGCCCTCGAGGGGGCCCTGAAGCTGAAGGAGATCTCCTACCTCCACGCCGAAGGTTATCCCGCCGCCGAGATGAAGCACGGCCCCATCGCCCTCGTAGACGAGGAGATGCCGGTGGTCTTCATCGCACCAAAACGCGGTATGTACGACAAGATTGTCAGCAACATCCAGGAAATCAAGAGCCGCAAGGGCAAGATTATCAGTGTTGTCACCGAAGGCGACACCACGGTGAGCAACATGAGCGACTATGTCTTCACCATCCCCGACACCCGCGACTGCTTCGTGCCTATGCTGGCAGTCATCCCGCTGCAACTGTTGGCCTACTACATCGCCACCGCCAAAGGCCGCAACGTGGACCAGCCGCGAAACCTCGCCAAGAGCGTGACCGTAGAATAACAAAAACAACACCTTGATATATGAAGAAGAGAATACTCTATCTTGCCCTGCTGCTGGCTGTGATGCCAATGGCAATGGCGCAAAATAAAATGTTGCAGTGGGACCAACTGATGGACCGCGACCTCTATCCCAAGCGCGAAATGTCGAGTTTCATCTTTGCCCCGAACACCAATACCGTCACCTATAGCAAGGGTGGCGAGTTCTATGGCTTTGACGGCAAGAAAGAGTTTCTGCTCACCGACGCACAGAAAGATTGGCGCAAGCCGCAGAACCACAACCCCAAGCTTGAAGAGCGCGTGGAGTTGAAAGAGGGCAACCTCTATGTCGACGGCAAGCTGGTGGCTGAGGGTGACGGCTACAATATCGTCCTCGGCGAGAGCGTGCACCGCAACGAGTTCGGCATTAACGGCGGCCTCTTCTGGTCGCCCAAGGCCAACAAACTGGCTTTCTACCGTATGGACCAAAGCATGGTGCAGGACTATCCGCTCGTCAACACCAAGGCCCGCGAAGCCGAAACCAAACCCATCAAATACCCTATGGCAGGCATGAAGAGCCACGAGGTGACGGTGGGTGTCTATGATGCCGCCTCTGAGAAAGTCGTCTATCTCGACACCCGTCGCGACACCACCGTGCACGAGCGCGAAATGTACCTCACCAACATCGCATGGAGTCCCGATGAGAAGTCCATCTTCATCGCCAAGGTGAACCGCGAGCAGAACCACATGTGGCTCGAACAATACGATGCCACCACCGGCGAATTCAAGAAGGTGCTCTTCGAAGAGACCAACTCCCGCTATGTGGAGCCTTGCGAACCCATGATTTTCACCCCCAAAGGAAACCAGTTCCTCTGGTTCTCAATGCGCGACGGCTACAAACACTTATACCTATATAATATAGACGGCACGCTGGTAAAACAGCTGACCAAGGGTGAGTATGAGGTTGAGGGCTTCATCCAATTCGACAAGAACGGCCTGAACGCCTTCATCTATGCCAACAAAGACAACCTTGCCGGTCGCGACGCCTATCGCGTCACCCTGTCCAACGGTTCCATGATTCGCCTCACCAACGGCACCGGAACCCATTCGGTGGCGCTGAACGACAAGGGCAACTGCTACGTTGACCTCTTCTCTTCCGTCAACACGCCATTGCAGGCCACCTGGAACATGGTGAATGTGAGCAAGGGCATCGTCAAGCAGACCTCGCAACCCCTCTTCACAGCCGAAAATCCGCTGAAGGACTATGCCATGCCCGAGGTTAAACTCGGCACCATCAAGGCCGCCGACGGCAAGACCGACCTCTACTACCGCCTGATTACGCCTCCTGATATGGAGAAAGGCAAGAAATATCCCACGCTGGTCTACGTCTATGGCGGCCCGCACTCGCAGCTTGTCACCGACAGCTGGCTCGGCGGCGGTAATCTCTACTTCATGTTCCTCGCCCAGCAGGGCTATGTGGTCTTCACCGTCGACAACCGCGGCACCGACAACCGTGGATTTGAATTCGAGAGTTGCACCCACCGCCATCTCGGCGAGATTGAGATGGCCGACCAGATGGAGGGTGTCAAATTCTTGAAAAGCCTGCCATACGTCGACGAGAACCGCATGGGTGTCGAGGGATGGAGCTTCGGCGGCTTCATGACCATCACCATGAAGTTGGCGCACCCCGAGGTCTTCAAGGTGGGCTGCGCCGGTGGTCCCGTCATCGACTGGAAATGGTACGAAATCATGTACGGCGAACGCTATATGGACACTCCGCAGGAAAATCCCGAGGGCTACGAGAACAACTGCCTGCTCAACAAGGCCGAGGACCTTGAGGGCCGCCTGCTCGTCATTCACGGCGCCGAAGACAACACCGTCGTATGGCAGCACTCGCTGGAGTTCATCGAGCGTTGCATCAACAACTTCAAGCAGGTCGACTACTTCGTCTATCCCCACCACGAGCACAACGTGCTGGGACGCGAGCGCCTGCACCTCTACCAGAAAATGTTCCAGTACTACGAAGACTTTTTAAAATAATTTTTCTCCATATCGGGAAAAAGCAGTATCTTTGCAGTCGAAAACAAACCCAATATTAATCCTAAAAAACAAAGACAATTATGAGCAAAAAGTTTATCTGCCCCGTGTGCGGCTATGTTTATGAAGGCGACGTGATGCCCGAGAAATGCCCCATCTGCGGCAAACCCATGCAGGAAGTGAAAGAAGACATCAAGACCTGGGCAGCCGAGCATATCGTCGGCGTAGCCAAGGACGCTCCCGAAGATATCAAGATGGACCTCCGCGCCAATTTCGAAGGCGAATGCAAGGAGGTGGGCATGTACCTGGCCATGGCCCGTGTGGCTCACCGCGAGGGTTATCCCGAGGTGGGTCTCTACTGGGAGAAAGCCGCCTTTGAGGAGGCCGAGCATGCCGCCAAGTTCGCCGAACTGCTGGGCGAGGTGCTGACCGACAGCACTGCCGAGAACCTGAAGATGCGCGTCGATGCCGAATACGGTGCCACAGCCGGCAAGACCGACCTCGCCAAGCGCGCCAAAGCCCTCAACCTCGACGCCATCCACGACACCGTCCACGAGATGGCCCGCGACGAGGCCCGCCACGGCAAAGCCCTCGAAGGTCTCTACAACCGTTATTTTAAGAAATAAGTATGTCCTTTCGCAAGAACATCTCCTACGCACTCTTCCCGCTGACCATGTGGTACGCGGTGGGGGTGCGTTTCCGCAATATGTTTTATGCGCTAGGCTTCAAAAAACAGGAGGCTCCCCACATCACCACCATCGGTGTGGGGAACCTTTCCACTGGCGGCACCGGAAAATCGCCGCATGTGGAGTATCTGCTCCGTCTACTCGCTGACAAATATCCCACAGCCGTACTCAGCCGTGGCTACAAGCGCAAAAGCAAGGGGTATGTCCTTGACGACGGCACCCATAACGTCGACCTCCTCGGCGACGAACCTGCCATGATAGCCACCAAGTTTCCCCATGTGCAGGTGGCTGTCTGCGAAAAAAGAGTGGAAGGCGTCAACCGTCTGATGACCAAGTCCGACGACCGACCGACTCCCAAGGTCATAGTTCTCGACGATGTGTTCCAGCACCGCGCCATCAAGCCCAGCATCAACATCATGCTGACGGATTACAACCATCTCTATTTCAACGACCACATCCTCCCCTACGGCGACCTGCGCGAGTTCAAAAACGCCCGCTTCCGTGCCAACATCGTCATCGTCACCAAATGCCCCACTGTGCTCAACCCCGTGGAGAAGCATAACATCATCCAGGACCTTCACCTACAGAACTACCAGAAAGTCTTCTTCTCCTATTTCAAGTATGGCGAGCTGAAGACCCTCGACGGTAAGCCAGCCCACTTCGATTTAAGCCACGTGGATCAGGTGCTGGCCATCACGGGCATCGCCCACCCCGAACCCATGCTCGGCGAATTGAGAAGCAAGACCACGGTGAAACACCTGGCGTTCGCCGACCACCATGACTTCACCCCACGTGACATCGCCCACATCCGTGACGCTTTCGCCGCCCTGCCGGGCACAAACAAAGTCATCATCACCACCGAGAAAGATGCCATCCGTCTGTATGGCAAAACCGAGGAGCTACCCGTCTATGCGCTCCCCATCGAGGTGGCCTTCCACAAAGAAAACGACAAAGACTTCGACCATCTCATCGAGTCCTCCGTCCACGAGAACATCTCCTTCCTCGACAAACTCAGTATCTGGAACTAATTATTTCTTGATATAGGATAGGAAGTCCAAATCAATGCTTAACGACACGAAGGGCTTCACCAGCCAGGCTGAAGCCGTTACGTCGTCGATGCTGAGGCTGTTGCCGATGATGTCGCCGTTGGCATAGCCGTCTTTCAGCACCTGGTATTCAGCAATGTTGCAACCCAAGGAAAGGTAGAAGAAGTCGACGAAGCGGAAGCTGAATCCGACATAGAAGTTCTTGAAGAAGTTGCTACCTCCAAAGCCCACATAGAAGCCGAGGTCGTAAGCGAAATCCTGGTCGAAACGTCTTATCTGCCGACCAATACTGTCGTTGCCGAGGGTATGGCTCCTATTGAAATATTTCGTCATGTCCCACAGCATCACCGAGGCACCAGTGACATAGTCGAACTCCACATCGCCGGCATTGCGGTTGCTGATATAGCGGTCGTAGGTGCCCGTGGTCTCACCCGCCTTGAGGCGTATCTCCCAAACAGGCGTGCGGTAGAAGCGCATGGCCACACCCTGGATGGGTCGCACCTTCTTCTTGCGGTTGGTGGCCTCGGCCACACGTGCCTCGGCGGCTTTGGCACGCTCCTCGAGGTATTTGTTGGCCTCCTCCTTGCGCACGTTCTCAATCTCAGCAATGCGGACAATGGCGCGCAACGAGTCTACCATACGGATATAATAGTTGCGCTCGGCTTCGAGTTTTTCCTTGTCCACGCCGTTGGAAGAGAGAATTTCGCGATAGAACACCTCCTTCTCCTGCAACGCCTTGAGAGCCGCCGTGTCGGCCTCGCGGCGTACAACGGTGTCAGTATGATAGATATGCAAGGTGTCGGTGCGATAGAGACGGAGCGTGTCAGTATGGTAAAGGTGGAGGGTGTCCGTATGGTGTATGAAGACTGTGTCGGGAGCGGGCATTGCGACAACAGATGAAGTCACTTCCGGCTCCTGCCATTCACCAACACCCACCTCTGTAACGGTGTCAATTACCTGAGCGGCAAGACTCAGAGGCAACAAAAAGACTATCAGAAGTAACCGTTTCATTGTAAGCAGGCAACCATTTCGTCCACCGTCATGGTGGTCTGTGTACCGTCGGTCATGTTCTTGAGGGTGACGGTGCCGTTCTGCAATTCGCTTTCGCCAATGAAAGCCACGAAGGGGATGCCCTTGCGGTTGGCGTAATCCATCTGCTTCTTCATCTTGGCAGCCTCGGGATAGACCAGTGTGGCAATACCCTCGGCGCGGAGTCGCGCGGCAGCTTTGATGCATGAGACCTGCTCGGCAGGGCCGAAGTTGATGAAGAGCACCTTGGCGGCTTGTGCCAGATTGGCCGGGAAGGCGTCGAGCTCGGTGAGCACGTCGTAGATGCGGTCGGCACCGAACGAGATGCCCACGCCACTCACGTCGGGCATGCCGAAGATGCCGGTGAGATTGTCGTAACGACCACCGCCACAGATACTTCCAATCTGCACATCCTTGGCTTTGACCTCGAAAATGGCACCCGTGTAGTAGTTGAGACCGCGGGCGAGGGTGAGGTCGAGTTCGATGTCGCAATGCATTTGCGACGTACGAGTAAGGTCGAACAGCTCCTTCAGTTCTCCGGCTCCCTTGCGACCAATCTCGACATTGGCGAACATCGCCTCGAGGGCGGCAATCTTCTCTTCGGCGGTGCCGCTGAGAGAGAAGACGGGGTCGAGGGCTTTGATTTGCGCCTCGCCAAGGCCGCGCTCGGCCAGCTCGGCACGCACGTTGTCGAGACCTATCTTGTCCAGCTTGTCGATGGCCACGGTGATGTCCACCAGCTTGTCGGGAGCACCAATCATGTCGGCGATGCCGGCCAGCACCTTGCGATTGTTGATTTTCACCACCACATTGATTCCCAGCTTCGAGAACACCATATCAATCATCTGGACCAGTTCCAATTCGTTGAGCTGCGAGGTGGAGCCAATCATGTCGGCATCGCACTGATAAAACTCTCTGTATCTGCCTTTTTGCGGACGGTCGGCGCGCCACACGGGCTGCAACTGGTAGCGGCGGAAGGGGAAGGTTATCTGGTCGCGGTGCTGGACGACAAAACGGGCGAAAGGCACCGTGAGGTCGTAGCGCAGGCCACGGTCGCAGATTTGCGGCGCCACCTTATGGTAATCCTGCTGGAAATCAACATTCTCCATAAAGTTGCCCGAGTTGAGCACCTTGAAGAGCAGCTTATCGCCTTCTTCGCCATACTTGCCCATCAGCGTCGAAAGGTTCTCGAGCGAAGGGGTTTCGATGGGTTCGAATGCGAAAGCACGGAACACCGTACGGATGGTGTCGAAAATATAATTGCGGCGAGCCATCTCCAGCGGGAGAAAGTCGCGTGTACCCTTGGGAATTGAGCATTTAACAGTGGCCATAGCATTAAATTTTAAACTGCAAAAATACGAATAAAGCATGAACTGACAAAATTTATTTTTGATGCGTCAAATCGAGGGTCAGAAACGGATGCTTTTAACTAAAATTAACAACCATACCAACTACCTGTCAACCAGGTATCAACACCTACGATGGTAGGAGTTGGTAGGGAGTTGATAGGGCGTTGGTAGGGGGTTGGTAGGGTGATTGTACCAGGTGGGTGGCTATGGGGTAGCTGGAAGGTGGCTGGAGGGTGGATAGCGGGTGGATAGCGGATGCTTTTCATTTTTATGCATTGCAAATTTTTTCGTATTTTTGCATCGGAAAGAACAATTGTAAAAATGCGCATCAAACGCCATATCATGTTGTTGGTGTGCCTGTTGGCATGTACGGTGGGTTTTGCCCAGGAGGCAAAAACGTCGCTATTGCGTGTCGAGGAGGTGGGCGAAGGGAGGCTGAATGTGCATTTCGAGATGCACGGTGTGCAGGTGACCCTGACAGGCTGGAACTTCAGTGTGATGGAATGTCAGGGCATGAGCCTCGGCAACGGTCTGGTAGGGGCGCCCAACCTGCCTACCGCCAGCACGTTGGTACGCCTGCCGGCGGGCAGTAGGCTCATGGTGGGACGTGTGGAAAGCGACAGCGTGGAGGCCGAGGATTTCGTTCCCGAAGGATTCCCGATTGCGCCAGTTACCAGGGCGTGGTCGAAAACGCATGGGTGGCCCGGCTATGAACCCGATGAAAAAATCTATGCAACAGACGAATACCACCGCGGTGGCGACCTCGTGGAGGTGGAACACCTCGGCCGCATGGGAGGCGAGGAGGTCTACCGGCTGACGGTGAGACCTGTGGCGTATAACCCAGTGCAGAGGAACGTGATAGGTTGGGAAAGAGTGGATTGCGAATTGATTGTGGAGGGAGATGCCCCCTACCCCACTCTATGGGATGACAAGGTGTTGCTGATAGTCTCACGTCTGGAGTTTGAGGCTGGTTTGCAGCCATTTGTGCAGTGGAAAAAACAGGAAGGATGCCGAGTGGAGGAACTTTATGTGGAGACCCACAAAAGGGACAGCATCAAAGAGACGATGCGGCCTTATTTCCTGAATGACAGCCCGTTGCAACCTTCGCCCAACTATATATTGTTGGTGGGCGACGTGGCACAGATTCAGTCGTTTATCGGTGAGACGAGGCTGGAGGACAATAATCACATCACCGACCTCTACTATGCCGACTTTTCGGGCGACTACTTGCCCGAAGCCATGCTGGGACGTTGGCCGGTGAACGACACCGACGAGTTGCGCGTCGTAGTGGAGAAAACGCTTCGTTATGAGCAGTTTAAAGACATGGACACCACACAGCTGAAGCGCATGCTGCTGGTGGCCGGCGAGGAGAATTCGGGTCAAGCCCCCTTGACCACCAACGGACAGGTGAACTATGTGAGCCGCGAGGTGAAACTGGCCCACGCGGAGATGGACACCCTCTGCTATCACAATCCGCAGTCGGGCAGTCAGATAGACCCCATTGTAACCGACATCGGCCTTGGTGCCAGCCTGTTGAACTACACGGCTCACGGCACCGTGGGCGGCTGGTCGTCGCCGTCACTGAGCATCGGGCGTGTGGCAGCAGCCGGGGGAACACAACCCATGGTGTATGTGAACAACTGCTGCCTGACAAACTCCTTCGGCGGCACCTGCTTCGGCGAGCAGCTGCTGCGACTGCCGGTGAGCGGAGCCGTGGGAGTGATAGGGGCCACCAACTCAACACTTTGGTACGAAGACTACTACTGGGCCGTGGGGCCGAAATGGCCTGTAACACTGGATGCCGCCTACGACAGCGCGGCACGCGGCGCCTTCGACGCCTTGGTGGGCAGACGGCCCACCATAGCCACACTGGGAGAGTTGCTGACGGCTGGCAACCTGTCGGTTACGGCCTTTGGCACGGGATATGCCAAATTCTACTGGGAAATCTACTGCTTGCTGGGCGACCCCACGCTGAAGCCGTGGATTGGCGTGCCGCAAACGATTGATCTACAACCCACCTACGGCTTGTACAATGGCCAAAGCACGGTGTATGTCGACGGCACGGTGGGTGCCACGGTGAGCGTGATGCAAGGCGGCGAGGTGTTGGGACACACCGTGATTGGCCATACTGGTCAGGCCGAAATCAACCTCAGCCGCACACTCGACAGCCTGCCGGTTGTCCTCACCGCCACAGGCACTGGTCTTTGGCCTCGGATGGACACCCTCAGCGTCGACACCACGTTGGAATATGGCGTGGCACTGCGCGATGTGATGGCGAGCGACAGCACGGTGACTTGCACTGTGGAGAATGTCGGCCACCAGCGCATCGACAGCCTGGGAGTGGCACTCAGCCAGACCATCACCTGCGGGCTGCCCGGGGCCTCGATTGAAGACCACGAGGTAATTATCGACTCATTGCTACCACACGGCCAGGCAACGGTGACGCTACCGGTACGGATTGTTGAACTTGGACAGCTGCCGCTGTGGCAGGTTACGCTCATTGCGTGGAGCGACAGCGTGGAATGTTTCCTGGATATCATGCACGGCATTCCGGTCGACTACCCCACCCTCAGCTTGAAGCTGCTGGATGCCAACGGGCGCGAAATGCGGCGTGTGCTGCCAGGGCACAGCTACCGGCTGGAGGCCATGGTGAACGGCGTTGCCGATTCGCTGAGACTCAGTGCCGAAACGCTGCCCTTTGGGCAATGGAGCGATACCGCCCATGCATTGAACTTCACCACCACAGACAGCATCTGTGCTCTTTCGATTGAGAGCGAACTATATATGGATCAGTGGGTCGGCAGGCAGCACTACTGGCTGGAGCCGGGCGACCGTATCGACGGCTTCGAACAGGGGTTCGACGGCCATCCATGGCAGAACAACGGACGCGTGAAATGGGAGATAGACAGCACCGAGAGCCACTCGGGAAGATTCAGCGCCCGCTCGGGAGCCATCGACCACGGCCAGCAGACAAAGATTTGCCTCGAGGTGGAGATGGTGCTGCGCGACACCATAGGCTACTGGGTGAAAACCTCGACGGAGACCCCGGGCGACAAGCTGGTGTTCTCGGTCGACGGACGCGACTTCACCCCCGAAGCCTGGGGCATGGGCGACTGGCGCCGCCGCATCCATGTGCTCGATGCCGGAAAACACACCCTCTGCTGGCGATACGCCAAGGACGCCTCGGGCAGCCAGGGCAGCGACTGTGTGTGGATTGACGACATACAGGTGCCGCTGTCGCTGTGGGACAGCGCCTATGCGTGGAATTGCGTCACCCCCACCGTCGGCATTGAAGACCTTCATAGCAACTCACATCTCTCTCTTACCATTTACCCCAACCCGACGATGGGCGAGGTGTGGATGGAAGGATTGCCGGGAACGGCGGTGAGCGTCACCGATGCCATGGGGCGGACAGTGGCCACCTTCACGCTGGACAGCGAAGCGTCCCATTGTTGGAACGCCTCGGCACTACCGGCAGGCATATATTTCGCCACCAGCATCCTCAGAGGGCAGAAAAACACACAAAAAATAGTACTTATTAAGCCATAACCCCCATGCCGGAATACACTAACGACACACTGCAAAACGATACACTACTGGACCTGACGGCGTTGCCGTTCTGGCAATGGGACACCATGGAAGTGCCCGCCGCAGAAGTCGACCTGGGCATTCCCTTTGATTCCATCCACCGTCCCCGCGAGGTGATGGACACCGTGTTCCGCAAGTCGATGTTCCAGCGCCACTCGTTACAGGTGCAGCACCCGACATTTATCGCAAGGCCCGACAACAGCGAACCGGTGTGGATATTCGGTGTCCTGCTGCTGTTGACAGGACTGATTTGCACCTATCACCACATACGCAAGATAGAATTCCTCTCCATGATAAAAGCGCTGTCGGACCACCGTGCACTGGAGCGGCTGGTGCGCGACTGCAACCTGACACGCACCACCATGATGCTGCCCATGGGACTGATGCTGGTGGCAGCGATATGCCTGCCGATACACCGGCTGGCTATGCCGCAAACCGAATGGTGGGGCTACCTGCTGCTCGCCGCCGGCGTGGGACTGCTCTACATCCTTCGCAACTGCATCTTCCGCATGCTGGGCAACACCTTCGAGAACCGCCAGGGGGTGAACCTCTACATTGTCAACAACTACCTTTTCCACCTGCTAGAAGCGACGGTAATCACCGTGTTGCTCTTCCCGTTCTACTACCTGCCGGGGGGCCAAACCACCACACTATACATCATGTGCGGATTCATCGCCATTGCCTTCCTTTTGCGTTTTGCACGGGGAGTAAAAGTTTTTTTAACACTTCCAAATAGCTCCAGTTTCTATCTTTTTTACTATCTTTGCATCGTTGAAATAGTACCCATTTTGGTACTTATAAAGTGGATAACGTACAACGGCTCAGTGATTTGAGTCAAATTTAGATTAGAGAATGAAGATTAAAAAAATCCTAATTTCGCAGCCGGCACCCGCCGATTTAGAGAAATCGCCCTACAGAAATCTGATTAATAAGCACAATGTAGACCTCACTTTTTATAAATTTTTTGAGGTAGTCGGCATCCCTGTCTCCGAATTCCGCAAAACACGTATCCACATCAGCGAATACAGTGCTATCATCTTCAACAGCAAGAACTCGATAGACCACTTCTTCCGCATGCTCAAGGAGCTGCGCGAAACCGTCAGCGAAGAGATGAAATACTTCTGCTCGACCGAGGCCATCGCCCTCTACTTGCAGAACTACATCCAGTACCGCAAGCGCAAGGTCTTCTTCGGCAACCAGTATTTCTCCGACCTGCTGGAGGTGATGAGCAAGCACCGCGAGGAGAAGTTCCTCTTTCCGTGCAGCGACGAGAAGCAGACCGAATACACCAAGGCCCTCGACAAGGCCAAATTCAAATACACCAAGGCTCCGATGTACACCTCAGCGCCCAAGGACCTCACCAAGTTCAAACTTGAGGAGTATGATGCCATCGCCCTCTTCTCGCCCATCGGAGTGAGAAGTTTGGTGAAGAGTTTCCCCAACATCAAGGACCGCAACATCATCATCGCCGCTTTCGGCACATCGACACATGCCGCATTGAAGGAGCAGGGCATCAAGCTCACCATCGCCGCCCCCACCCAGTCGGCCCCCTCGATGGCCATGGCCATTGAGAACTTCATCATGGGCAAGGAGCAGGATTCCGTCATCGCCTCGAAGGGCGAGCTGGTGCGCCACAGCGTGAAGAACACCATCGCTTCGACGACCAAGAAGGCCAAGCCTGTCATCGCCAACAAGGAGATTTACAAGCAGCGCATGGAGGAGAAGAAGGCCCAGGCAGCCGCCCGACGTGCCGCCCGTGCTGCCGAGCGCGCAAAGGCCGAGAAAGAGAAAGCTAAAGCCGAGGCCGCTGCTGCCGCCAAAGTCGAAAAAGCAAAGGTAGAAAAAACCAAGGTGGAGAAACCGAAAGTGACGAAAGCCAAGGTCGAGAAGCCTAAGGTCGAAAAGACCAAGGTCGAAAAAGCCAAGGTAGCAAAGACGACAACGGCCAAGAAGCCTGCCGCGAAAAGCGCCAAGAAATAAGCAATGGCCTTCACCTTCAAGAAAGAAGAACATTTGTGCAGCCGTCAGCTGATTGACCAGCTTTACTCTGAGGGTCATCGACTGATGGCTTTCCCTTATAGCGTGCAATGGCTTGTGGTTCCCGACCTCTCGCCTCTCACCTCTCACCTTTCACCTTGTCAGGTGATGATTGTGGCGCCAAAGCGCAAATTCCGCCATGCTGTGGATCGTAATCGCGTGCGGCGACTGACGCGCGAATGCTACCGCCTGCGGAAACATTCGCTGTACCAATTCCTCGAAGAACGCAACATCAGCATCATCTTCTCGATGGTCTACATTCACAACGAAATCATGACTTTCGAGCATCTGGGACACAAAATGGACAAGTTGCTGGAATCGTTGGAGAAAGAAATAACGGCCACGTTATGAAATTCAAGCCACTCTCATGGCTGATGCTGGCGCTGATAGCCTTCTACCGCACCTGCATCTCGCCGCTCACACCGCCCGCCTGCCGCTATACGCCCACTTGCTCGCAGTACGCCCAGGAGGCGATAAAGAAATATGGCCCCTTCAAGGGTGGCTGGCTGGCCCTCAAGCGCATCCTTCGCTGCAACCCATGGGGCGGCTCGGGATACGACCCGGTGCCATAATCAAAGAATATTCAGTAACTCGGCGAAATCGTCGATGAGGTGGTCGGCTCCGGCGGAACGGAGGTCGGCGGTGGACTGGTTGCCATAGGTGACGCCACAGGTGCGGCAGCCAGCGGCAGCACCCATGAGGATATCGTAGCAGGCATCGCCGACGACCAACGTTTCCTCTGGAAGAACATCAAGCTGCTTCAAGATGACCTGCACCGGCTCGGGATGCGGCTTGTGGTGCTGCACGTCGTTGGAACCGACAACCATACTGAAATAGTTCTCCAGATGGAAGGTGCGGACGAATCCGTCGAGCGTAGGACGGGCGCGGCTGCTACAGATGGCCAGTTGCAGGTCGCGTTTGTGCAGCGCCTCTAGCGTTTCGATAACATGAGGGAAGAGGGTGACCACGCCGAGATGGTTGTCCTCGTCGAAGATGCGTCGGTAGGTCTCGGCGCAAAGATTAGCGGTGGCATCGTCGACGCCCAACAGCTTGACGAAACACTCCTCCAGAGGCAAGCCGATGATGGTCTTGCACTCGTCGACGGTGCGGAAAGGCAAATGCAGCGCACCAATGGTGCGCTGCAATGTGCTGACGATGAGCGGCTGGGTATCGGCCAGCGTGCCGTCGAAATCCAATATCACCAGGCGCGTCATTTCTGCGCGGCCATGTATTGTTCCAGCAGACGCTGGACATATTTGCCGAAGACGTCGAACTCGATGTTGACCACCGTGCCGGGCTTAAAGTTGTGGAAATTGGTCACCTTATAGGTATAAGGGATAATAGCCACGCTAAACATGCCAGGTTCGCTGTCCACCACCGTCAGGCTCACGCCGTTGATGGAGATAGAGCCCTTGGGCACCGTGATGGAAGGGGCGTTCTTGGCATCGTACTCGAAATAGAAACGCCAGCTGCCGTTGTCGTCCACAACCTTGGTGCATGTGGCGGTTTGGTCGACATGTCCCTGGACGATGTGGCCGTCGAAGCGTCCGTCCATGCGCATCGAGCGCTCTACGTTGACATCCGTGCCCACCTGCCAGGTGCCGAGGTTGGTCTTCAGCATCGTCTCGTCCATGGCGGTGACGACGTACTGTTTCTGGGCCTTGTCGACCTTCACCACCGTCAGGCAACAGCCGTCGTGGGCCATGCTCTGGTCGATGGCCAGCTCGTCGCCGAATGGCACCTCTAGGGTGAAGTGGTAGTTGGTGTTCTCTTTCTCTATCTTGACGACCTTGGCCGTCGTCTCTATGATTCCTGTAAACATAATTCGTTATTTTGCCCTAATAACGAGATGTCCCCCGATTTATTGTTTCACGTCAACGTTTTTTGCCATATTGCTGCCAGCAACGCTACTGCTTGTTTTCTTCATGGAGCAAAGAGACGGGGTGCGTGATTGCCACACACCCCGTCGTTTCTGTGTTTATCGATGTTTTATTAGTCGAGCACAAGGCTGGGAGCGCTGTAGGTGCGGGCGGCAAGTTCCTGGTTGAGCATGTAGAGACTCTTGGGGTCGCTGCCGAAGAGTTCCATCTTGGTGATCATATCGCGGGCGTTGGTTTCCTCCTCGCCCTGCTCCTTTACGAACCAGTCGAGGAACTGCATGGTGCGGAAGTCTTTCACCTTGTAAGCGGCATCGTAGATGGTGTGGATGCTGGCGGTGACATACTCCTCGTGCTCCAAGCCGGCTTTCAGCACGTCCATGTCCTTCTTGAACTTCTTGTCAGGCTTGGCGATGGCGTTGAGGACGATGGGGCAGTCGTTGTTCTGCATGTATTTGTAGATGAGCATGGCGTGGTCACGCTCCTCCTGAGCCTGAATCAAGTACCAGTTGGCGAAGCCTGCGAGGCCGCGCTTGTCGAAATAGTTATTCATGTCGAGGTACAGGTAGGCGCTGTAGAGCTCTTTATTGATTTGCTCGTTGAGCAGGTCGGAAACTTTTTTGTTCAGCATAGTAATATTGTTTTATTGGGTTAATTATTGTTTTTCAAAATGGCTTTTGTCCACCGAGCAAAGGGGGCACACCCAATCGGCGGGCAGGTCTTCGAACTTGGTGCCGGGAGCGACACCATGCTCCGGGTCGCCCTTCGCGGGGTCATACTCATACCCGCAAATGTTGCAAACATACTTTTCCATATTTTTTTTAGTTTTTTAAGATTAATATTTCGAGTGCAAAGATACATAATTTTTCTTATATGGCAAAAAATATTTGCAAAAAAGAATTGCCGTTGAACCACGATGAGGGTGTTCGCGACCTCCGGTTTCCGTCCTCGGCTAAGAGGTGGCACCCTTACTTAGAGCTTGGAGATGGGTTAATGGGGTTTATGGGTTTGGTGGAATATTTGCCATTAAAAGAATGGGCAAGAGTACACAATATTTTTTCTGTTTCTGCGTTACACAGGTATTATAATAGGTTAGATAATATAAAAATACGATATGAAACGGATACTGATACTTTTGGTTTTGGCATTGCCGTTCACTCTGGCGGCACAGATCAATCACAAGGAGAGCTGCACTTCGATTATGGTGGGCAAGCGGGCGAGCACCGATGGGAGTGTCATCACATCGCATACCTGCGACGGGCGCTACCGCACGTGGATGACCGTCGAGCCGGCGGCCGACTACAAGAAGGGCGCTAAACACGAGGTGCGCAAGGGTACGATGCACACCGTGTCGCCCAGCGACACCACGGGCGTTCGTGTGGCGGGTACCATCGCCGAGGTGGAACATACCTACGCCTACCTCAATACATCGTACCCCTGCCTAAACGAGAAGCAACTGGCCATCGGCGAGAGCACCTTCAGCGGTCCCGATACGCTTGAGAATCCCGATGCGATGTTCCTCATCGAAGAGCTGGAGCGCATCGCCCTGCAACGCTGCACCACAGCGCGCCAAGCCATCCAGCTTATCGCCAAGCTGGTAGAGAAACACGGATATGCCGACGGCGGCGAGTGCATCACCATTGCCGACAAAAAGGAGGTGTGGCAAATGGAAATCATTGGCTGCGGCCGTACCGAGATTGGTGCCGTGTGGGCGGCACAGAGGGTGCCCGACGACCATGTGGCCGTGAGTTGCAACATTCCGCGTATCGGCAAGTTGCAGCGTAACACCCCCGACTATTTTATGTGCTCCGACAATGTGGAAGAGGTGGCCAAGAAGTACTACCTTTGGGACGGTGAGGGCGAGTTCTGCTTCTGGAAAGCCTACAACACCTCGTGGGCCAACGGCAAGAACTTCCGCGAGCGCGAGTGGTTTATCTTCAACGCCCTGGCCCCCTCGCAGGGGTTCACCTACGACATGCCCGAGTTGCCTTTCTCGGTGAAGCCCGACAATCCTGTCGACGTTACCGACGTGATGGAGCTGCTGCGCTCCACCTACGAGGGTACCGATATGGACATGACCAAGAACCTCAAGGTGGTGGTGAACCGCAAGCGCGACGACGGCAGCACCTACAAAGACACCGTGGTGAGCCCCATTGCCAACCCCTGGCTGGGCGGCACGATGCAGCAGACTCTGAACATGATTGCTCCCGGCACCATCGATTTCAAACGCACGGTCAGCGTGGCGTGGTGCAGCTACAGCTTTGTGGCGCAGCTACGCGACTGGCTACCTGACGAGGTGGGCGGCATCTGCTGGATGGCCGTCGACAACCCCGGGCAGAGTCCCCGTATCCCCATCTTCTGCGGCACCACCGAGTTGCCCGAAGCTTTTAAGATGTGCGGTCAGAAGAGCTATGTCCCCGACGCGTTGCTGTGGCAATACCGTCGCGCCAACAAGCTGGCCACCGTAGCGTGGCAGCGCACCAAGAAGCAGCACATGAACGCCGTGTTGCAGCAGGAGGGTACCGCCTTCAGCGGATTGAAGAACCTGGAGGAGGCCGTCAAGGTCAACCCCAAGAAATCGGCCAAGATAATCAACGCCTACACCAAGCAGATTTACGATAACACCGTTGCCGCCTGGCACGACCTTGAGGCTGATTACTGGCATTTGTTTGGAATGGGATTCTGATTAGTTATGAGTTATGAGATAATAGTTATGTTAATGCGAAAATGTATCAGTGCGTTAGTGCTTTTTTTGATGCCGATGACGGTAACGGCGCAGAATGTAAAGATACCGAGAGGCACCAACGAGTTCACCTATTGGCAGATTGAGTACGGCGAACAGAACGACACCACAGAAGTCTATGTGCACCGCGACAACGACGTCGTTACCATCGTCACGCAGCAGCCCAAGGGCAAACTCATCCCCGGCTACGCGCAGACCGTCACCAAGGTAGACTATGCACAGGACAGCATAACAGTCAACGCTTACTATGACGACTCCATCTACTTCTACCGCACGGGCTTCTCGCGCAACGATCTGGAGTGGAAAAAGGAAAACGGAAAGTGGAAAACCTCCGTCAACAGCAACACGCTGGAGTTCGAAATGGACGAAAAGGCACCTGTCAACGTAAATCCTCTGCCCCACTACGGACTGAACAAAGGGGTGTTACGCTCGTTTATTCGCAACGGGCAGAAACGCCTCGTGCTGGCCAAAGCGGAGAAAATAAGTTGGGGTTTCTGCCGTCCATCATCAATAATACTTCCTTCGCGCCGTGTCACTCCTCGCGAGCTTGACCGAATCATGAAGGAGCGCCTGGTCGTCACCACCCGCATCTTCGACAACGTACAGTTGCATTGGGGTGCGCAAAATGCACATGTGAGTGACAGCATCCCCTTCGACACGGTGCTGCACTATGCCGGAGGCACCCTGGCTCTCAAGAGGCTTCACCTCCCTATGCTGCCAGAACACTACCAGTATTTCCTCGAATTGCACCAACGCAGCAACGGCGATGCCTACGACCGCACGGGCTCTGTGTTCGTCATTCCCGGGTTCAACAACAGTCTTGAGCCGACCTTCTTCGACGGCATCAACGGACACCCCGACTCTCTGCCTGTCTTTATCGACCACAATGGTGAACGTTACCAAGGCATACGTTCAGGTATCAGCCATCTAAAGAAATACCGTATTTCGTCTTTTGTCTACGACCCGCCGGTCGAGTTGATGCGTTTCTTCACACCTTTCGGCGTAGGCCATTTCAACGAGCGCATGGCGAATTACGGCATCGACTGGGCAGATGAGACCTATTACCGGCAAGAAGTCAGCGACCTGGCTCCGCTGTTGCAAGGCGATGTGCTTATCGGTGTATGGATAGGCAACTACGACGCCGGCGGACACATTGTCAGCCTCGACCTAAAGTCCTACCCCAACGACTACCTGGTGCCCGACAGTAGTAGCAAACACCCCTATATCCGTTCACTCTTTAACACCTGCAATGTGCTGGAAATGGCGGGCCAGAACTATGGCAAACTTTTTGCTACTGATTCACTCAGCACGTGGGGTAGCGTATGGATTCCCAAAGATGCCAAGCGTGTGCTACTGCGCTACATCTCCACCGGCCACGGTGGCTGGGGCGAGGGTGACGAGTTCGTGCCTAAACAGAACACCATCCTTATCGATGGCAAGGTGGCTTTCACCTATACCCCCTGGCGGCAGGACTGCGGATGCTACCGCGACCTTAACCCCGTCTCCGGCAACTTCTGGAACGGTCTTTCTTCTTCCGACTTCTCACGTAGCGGCTGGTGCCCCGGCACCGCCACGCAACCCGTATACTTCGATCTCTCGCCCTGGGCCGACGGCAAAGAGCATACAATGACCGTCGCCATCCCACAAGGCAAGCCTGTCGAAGGCATGTTCAGCCACTGGGCCGTTAGTGGAGCATTAATAACTGAATACTAAATAATAAATAAACAAGCAAAAATGAAGAAACTGATTGTACTGGCCTTTGCGGCTATGATGATGACGACTGCCTCCTATGCGCAGGAACCCGCCCAGAAACAACACTGCGGAAACTGCAAACACCACCAGCAAACCGTTACCCAGCAGGCCCAGCAGCCCCAGGTGACCACCGAAATCAAGGGCATCGACATGGCCATTGTGCGTGCCTTCCCCACAGTGGAGTATGTAAAGAAAGCCTCCATGTGGACCGAGGTCTACGACGCTCACCGCCAACTCCTTGGCTATGCTGTCTACAGCAAACCTTCTTCCAACGGCATCAAGGGCTATGCTGGCGAGACACCTGTCTTCATTGCCCTCGACAAAAATCAGGTGATTGCCGGAGTGTGGCTCCTCGAGAACCAGGAGACCCCCAAATTTGTCCAGCGTGTGGAGAATGCCGGCTATTTTAACAATTGGAACGGTTTGACCATCAAAAAGGCTCTGAAAAAGGAGGTCGACACCGTCAGCGGTGCCACCTTTACCAGCCGTGCCGTGGCCTTGAGTGTCCAGGCGGCGCTGAAGCAGTTATTGTAATCAAACTTTCATAAAGATGCAAGGAAATGAAAATTAACGAAAGAATGAAGGTGCGCAATGTGGCGGGTGAGAACATCGTCATCATGCAGGGTGTCGAGGGTACTGACATGACACGCGTGGTGGCGCTCAACGAGAGTGCCCTGCTGCTGTATAACGCACTGACGGGACACGAGTTCGAGGTGAAGGATGTGGTGCGCCTGCTGGTCGACGAGTATGAGGTCGATGAAGAGGCTGCCCGCAAGGATGCCGAAGCCTGGGTGGCCGACATGAAGAAGAACAATCTCGTGGTGTGATGGCAGAGAGCCGTTTGAGGATTGGAGGATTGGGAATCAGCCTCACGGGGGGCGATTCCGTTGCACGCGCCATGTCGTTGCCGGGCATGGAAGTATTTGTGTGTCCCGATGTCAAGGTCGACATCGAGGTGCGTCTCGATGTCCCCGCAATGCAGCCGCACTGCCGATTGCTGCACCAGTTCGGCATTGTCGACAACCGCATGCAATGCCGCTTCGGTGTAGATGCCGAGAGCGTGTACTACTACGAGTTCGGGAACCTGGGCTTCCTGCGTTACGACGACCGTCAACCTGCGGTGGTTGAAATCATGCCGTTGGCCCATTTGTCGGTGCTGCGGTTCGCGCTGTGGACGGCCTACTCCATTGCGGGATTGCGCTTAGGGGCGGTGCCGGTACATTCGTCGGTGGCGATGTGCGATGGGAAGGCGGTGATGTGCCTAGGCGAGAGCGGTACGGGCAAGAGCACACATACAAGATTGTGGATTAATAATATAGAAGGCGCATGGCTGCTCAACGACGACAGTCCCATTGTGAGGTACTCCGACGGCGAGGTGCGCGTCTATGGGTCGCCGTGGAGTGGCAAAACCGACTGCTATATTGCCGAGAACTATCCCATTGCGGGTTTCTTGCGCCTTGAGCAGAAGAAAGAGAATACCATTCGCCGGTTGGGTACTGTGGAGAGTTTCACCGCCTTGCAGCCCTCGTGTCCGCCTTGCATGGCCAAGGAGGAACGCTGCATGGATTTGCTGGTAGCATTCATTTCCAAGGTGATAGAGCGTGTACCTGTCTACCGCATGGGCTGCCTGCCCAATGCCGACGCAGCGCGCCTGAGCCATAAAACAATCATGGGATGAAGATAGCCAACGAGACATA
>DECD01000004.1:35396-52673 GCA_002349055.1 Bacteroidales bacterium UBA2939
TGATTGCCGGTGACGAGTTGACGCTGGAGTCGGCTGGCGAGGTGGCTGTGGGCGACGTGGTGCTGTTCCGATACATGGGGCGCCATATCCTTCACCGCATCGTGGCCATCGAAGGCGACCACTACATCATGCGTGGTGACAACTGCATCTCCAACGAGATTGTCGGACGAGAGGACATTGTGGCGAAGCTGGTGGCGGTGAGGCAACACAATAAGCTAAAACATTGGGTTGTGCGCTGGCTGGGACACAAGGGACGCAAGCAGTTGCGCTGGTGGTACTTCGCCGGGTTGGCCTTTTTGATGTGGGCACCGTTGAACGGCGTGGGCATCCCGCTGGACAACTATGTCCTTGGCCTCCGCATGGACCACTTGCTGCATGCGTCGGTGTTCATACCCTGTGCGTTGTTTGTCAGGGACTTTTATGGGGTGAACAGGGAGAAATGGGTTGTATGGCTCACGGCTGTCGCCGTCGGCATCGTCACCGAGACGATACAATGGCTGCTGCCCTACCGCGGATTCGATATCAACGATATGATTGCCAACTTCCTCGGAGTGAGCCTTGGATGGTTGATAATTATATTTGTCAAACAACAATATAAAAGGAAATGAAAAAGATTATTTTGGCCTGTGCTATCATTCTGATGGCGGTTTCCTCGGCTTGCACAGAAAAGTCAGAACAAGCCAGCATTGTAGGGGAATGGGAAAGGACGTTTGAAGACAGCAGCTCGGCTGTTGTAAGGTACGATTTCCGTGATGACAATCATTTGATCTCCATGATGATTACAGACGATGACTCCATTACAGAAAATGGATTGTGGTATTTGATGAGTGACACCCTTGTTTTATATAAGGAAAGGGAACCTGAGGAAGAACCAGGACAACCTGTTGTGATGATTGTTGAGAAACTGACCCAAACTGAGATGTTTTGGAGGTATTTACGTGTTGGGGGACCAATAATCAAATTGAGGAGATTATAACATATATAATTTAATTAAAGTTGTAAAATGAAAACAATGAAACTAATGCTGGCCATGACGGTAGTGGCCATGGGAGTTGTTTCCTGCGGCTCGAAGAGCGAGACACAGGCACATAAGGTGCTAGTGGTTTACTATTCCCAGACGGGGAACACCAAAGCTGTGGCACAAGAGATTGCCACGAAGCTGGGCGCCGATATGGCTGAGGTCGAGGCGGTGACCCCATACGACGGCGATTTCGAGGCCACTATCGGCCGTTGCATGCAGGAGCGTGAAGCCGGGATTGCCACAGAAATCAATCCGTTGACTGTCAATGTGGCCGACTACGATGTTATTTTCGTCGGTGCCCCAGTATGGTTCGGCGTCTTTGCGCCTCCAATGCTTACCTTCCTGAATCAAGTGGACCTGAGTGGCAAGAAGATCGTGCCGTTCTGCACCTTCGGCAGCGGTGGCTTAGAATCAAGTGTCAAGGATTTTGCCAAGAAGCAGCCCAATGCCGAGATTATGCCTGGCTACGGTGTCCGTGCCGCCCGCATGGAGGCCATGCCCAAGGAGGTGGAGCAGTTCCTGCTGGCCAGTGGCTTTATCGAGGGTGAATATACTCCGCTTCCCGACTTCCCTGAGCAGCACGAGGTGAGTGCCGAGGAGGCCGCCATCTTTGACGCTGCCGTCGACGGCTATCCCATGATTCATGCCAAGGCCACGATGGTCGCCGCCCGCACCATTCCCGAGGGCATGGAATACCTCTTCACTGCCGTCGACCTGCCCCGCGAGGAGAAAGCCGACATGCCTCCCACTGGCGAGATGAAGGTCTACGTGACCGTCGCCGAGGGTGAGACTCCGGTGTTTACGAAGGTGATTAGATAATTATTCCTTACCTGCCAATAGTCCGCAGGCGGCATCGATGTCCTGACCGCGCGAGGCGCGGAGGGTGCAGATGACACCGTGGCGGTTGAGATAGTTCTGGAAGTCGGCGATGACCGACGGCAGGGAGGTCTTGAAGGGGGCTTCGGGTGACTCGTGAAACCGGATGAGATTCACGCGGCAGTCGAGGCCCTTCAGCATGTCTACCAGTTTCTGCGCATGAGCGAGGTCGTCGTTCTCGCCGCGGAACATGGTGTACTCGAACGAGAGGCGGCGCTGGCCGCTCCAGTCGTACTCCCGCAGCAGGGCAAGCACCTGATTCAGCGGGAAGGCTTTCTGCACCGGCATCATGGCCATGCGCTCCTGCGGTACAGGGTTGTGGAGGCTCACGGCGAGGTGGCACGGACTCTCGGCGAGGAAACGCTTCAAACCAGGGATGACACCCACGGTGCTAACGGTGATGCGTTTAGGGCTCCATCCGAGGCCCCAGTCGGCGGTAAGGACTTGAGTGGCAGCAAGGATGGCGTCGAGGTTGTCCATCGGTTCTCCCATGCCCATGAAGACCACGTTGGTCAACTGCTCAAACTCGGGGATGGAGAAGAGTTGGTTGAGGATGTCGCCTGCCGAGAGGTTGCCGTGGAAGCCCTGCTTGCCGGTGACGCAGAAGCGACATCCCATCTTGCAGCCCACCTGACAGGAGACGCAGAGGGTGGCGCGACCGTCGTCGGGGATGAAGACAGCTTCAATAAAATGGCCATCGAGTACGGGGAAGAGGTATTTCTTGGTGCCGTCCTTGGAGACCTGGCAGCGCACGGGATGTTCGCGGCCGATGGTGGCTATCTCGTTCAGACGTGCTCGTTGGACTTTCGAGAGGTTGGTCATGGCGTCGATGCTGTCGACGCGCTTCTTGTAGAGCCAGTCGCAGAGCTGCTTGGCCGTGAAGCGAGGAAATCCTTCATTAACGCACAGCTCTTGCAATTGTGCAAGGGTCATGCCCAGCAGGTTAAAAGTCCCATTCATAGTCGAGAGGTTCGCCTTGGATTTCTTGCTGGAAATTGGAGCAGTCGAGTTCGATGGGGATGTTGGGCCGCTCGAAGTCGCCACGGTAGAACTTGATGTTGGGGTCTTTGTATATCTTCTCCATGTAGAGGCCGAAGATAGGCAGTGCCATAGCGGCACCCTGGCCAAAAGTCATATTGCGGAAGTGGATGGAACGTACTTCACCGCCTGTCCAAACCGCAGTGGCCAGCTTGGGAGTGATGCCCACAAACCAGCAGTCAGAGTTGTTTTGCGTGGTGCCTGTCTTGCCTGCAATGGCGGTGGAATACTGGTTGAGATGGTATTTGTAGTTGAGACGCACGCCGGTACCGCTTTGCACCACGCCTTTCATTAATTCGAGCATCATGTAGGCCGTAGCCTCGTTGAGGGCCTCGCTGCGTTTGGCGGTGAAGCGTTCGAGCACCATGCCTTTGTTGTCCTCTATGCGGGTAATGAAGATGGGTTCCACGTATTCTCCCTTATTGGCGAAGGTGGCCATAGCGCCAGCCATCTCGGCCACGGTGATTTCAGGCGTTCCCACTGCGATGGCGGGTACGGCATCGATGGGGCTGCGCACGCCCATCTTGCGGGCGATGTCGACCACCTGCTCGGGCGAGCCTTGCTTCATGAGGTAGGCCGAAACCCAGTTGATGGAGTGGGCAAGGGCCCATTTGAGAGTCACCATCTCGCCCTCGCGCTCATGCGAGGAGTTCTTGGGACACCAGTCTGGCTGTCCCCACACCTCGAAGCAGACCTCAGAGTTGGGCACCTCGGTACAAGGGTACATGCCAAGGTCCTGCAAAGCCATTGTGTAGACGAAAGGCTTGAAGGTGGAGCCTACCTGACGGTGGCTCTGCACGTTGTCGTATTTAAAGAAGCGATAGTTGATGCCACCCACGTAGGCACGGACATAGCCCGTGCCGGGTTCGACGGACATGAGACCCGCGTTGAGGAATTTCTTGCAGTAGATGAGCGAATCCCATGGCGACATGGTGGTATCCTTGGTGCCTTTCCAGGTGAAGACACGCATCTTCACTTTCTTGTTGAAAGCTTCGCGGATTTCCGTTTGACTCAGACCCTCGGCCTTGAGGTTGCGGTAGCGGTCGCTGTTCTTCATAGCATGGACAAGGAGCTTCTCTTGCTGCTCATTGCTGATGTCGCAGAAGGGGTTCCCCTTGCGTGCTTTGAGTTCACGCTCGAAAGCGGGCTGTATTTCCTTGCTGAAATGCTCGCGCACGGCCTGTTCGGCATAGCGTTGCATGCGGCTGTCGATAGTAGTGTAAATCTTCAGGCCATCCTTGTGGACGTCGTAGTAGTCGCCGTTGGGCTTGCGGTGGTGCTTGCACCAGTCTTTCATATAGGCACGGAGGTATTCGCGCAGATAGGGTGCCAGGCCGTCGTTGTGTGTTTGCGGCGTGTAGCGCGACATATCGATGGGCTTCTCTTTATAGAGCGCCAAGCTGTCGTCGCTGAGGTAGCCGTAGTGGTTCATCTGTGCCAGTACCACGTTGCGACGCTCTTTGGCGTTGTCGGGATGCAGCACGGGGCTGTAGGTGGTGGGGGCTTTGAGAAGACCGACAAGAATGGCCGCTTCGTCAACGTCGAGTTCTGCCGGTGTCTTGTCGAAGAAGGTCTTGGCTGCGGTCTTCACGCCGAAGGAATTGCTGCCGAAGTCCACCGTGTTAAAATACATGGTAATGATTTCCTGTTTGGAATAGTTGTGTTCCAGCTTGACGGCCACTACCCACTCGCTAAGTTTCGAGAAGACGGTGCCGCGGCTGACGTTTACCTCGCGCATCTTGTAGAGGTTTTTGGCCAGCTGCTGTGTGATGGTGCTGCCGCCGCCCGAAGAGCCGTGACGGCCCAGGACGGTCTTGAAAAGCACGCGGAAGAGGCTGCGTGCGTCGATGCCTGAGTGGTTATAGAAGCGCACGTCCTCGGTGGCGATAAGGGCATTGACCAGATTGGGCGACAATTGGTCGTAGGTGACATTGGAGCGATTTTCAAAGCCTATGTAGCCCAGCACCTCGCCATCGTCGCAAATAATCTCCGAGGCTTGCAGGCTGTGGGGATTTTCGATATCCTCGAATTGCGGCATATCGCCAATCCATCCTATGGAGAGGAAGAAGAAGAAGAGGAATACGAATGCCCATAGACCTCCGAAGGTCCACCATAAGTATTTGATATATTTCGGGCGTTGTGCCGAGCTAGATTTTTTCATCATAACACTAATTCATGTTGCTGTATTCAATCCTGAAACCGATGTGCTCCAAACCGGTGATGGCACTGTCGCGCATGCCGTTGGTGATGGCGAAGTGATAGTTGCCCGGCATGGGGAAGCGTGCGTTGCGGCGGAAGAAATAGCGGGTGTCCACATAGCGTCCCGAGCGTTTTCCGAGCCACTGCCCCGAGGGGTCGGCCAAGGGGTATTCCATGGTGTCGCGGGCCATGCTTCCGTCGGGGAAGGTGGTGTTGATGAAGAGAAAGGTGTTGCTGTAGGGGTAGCTGACGCTGTTGCGCACCTCCACGAGGAAGTTGAAGATAAGCGAAGTATCCTTTACCTCAACGTCGAAACAAGCGCTATCGGCCGGCAGCCATCCGTCCTCGTTCACATCGACATACTCCGAGTAGTAGACGGTGCCGTCGCACGAGGCCATTAGTATCGGCATCAAAAATGCCACAAGGTATAGCGTGATTCTTTTCATTGCATTAGTTTCTTCTGTCGCGACCGCCGCTGCGACGGGGCTGGTCGTTGTTCTCCCGGCGTGACTTGCCTTCTTGTTTAGCTTGTTTGGCTTGCTCTTGCTGGCGGAGCTGCTTGGTGGCGTGACGTTCTTCGCGGGCTTTGCGGTCGCGCTCGCGGCGTTCTCCACGGTCGCCGTTGCCGCGGTCGTTGTGGAAGTCGTGCTGCGAACGCTCACGGCGGTCGCCTTTGGAATCGCGTCGTTCGCCCTTCTCTCTTCTCATTTCACCTTTCTCATTTCTCTTCTCTTCGCCCACCACGCCGTTGCCGCCTTCGGTCAGACGCTGGATTTCGCGCTCCACCTCCTCGTTGGTACTCTCCTGTGCCAGGGCGCTGGTCGACATCAGCTCCACCTGGTAGTCCTCGAGTTTCTCGGGATATTCCTGACGGCGGTTCATCTCGATGATGGCCTTCACATCCTCGGCCTTGACGGCGATGAGGTCGTTCTCGCCCTCGTAGGCATACCACATGATGCCGCGGAAGACATCGGTCTTCTTGTACAAGGCCAAGCCTTTCTTAAAGCGGATGGCTTGGTTGGCCGGCGGGAATTTCTTCAGGGCGTCGGCGTAGACCTCGTACTCGAAGTTGAGGCAGCATTTCAGCTTGCCGCACTGGCCCGCCAGCTTCTGCGGGTTAGGCAGTATCTGCTGGGTCTTGGCCGAAGAGGTGGTGACACTCTTGAAGGTTGTCAGCCATGTTGAGCAGCACAGTTCGCGGCCGCAGGTGCCAATGCCGCCCACCTTGCCCGCTTCCTGGCGCACACCTATCTGTTTCATCTCGATTCGCACGTGGAACTCTTCGGCAAGGACCTTGATGAGTTCACGGAAGTCCACGCGTTCGTCGGCGGTGTAGTAGAAGATGGCTTTCGAGTGGTCGCCTTGGAACTCCACATCGTTCACCTTCATGTCCAATCCCATGTCAGCCACGATGCGACGTGTGCGCAGCAGGGCCTGACGCTCTTCCTTGAGGGTGTCGGCCCAGCGGTCGATGTCGGCTTCTTTGGCGCGACGGAAGAGTTTCTTGATGTTTTCCGACTCGGGGTTGATTTTGTGTTTGCGCATTTGGAGGCGGCAGAGTTCGCCAGTAAGGCTGACGATGCCCACGTCGTGACCCGGCTGTCCTTCCACTGCCACAATGTCGCCCTCGGTCACTTCCAAACCGTCGGGCAGGCGGTAGAAGTCCTTGTGGTTGTTCTTGAAACGCACCTCCACACAGTCGAAGGGACGGTCGGTGGGTTGGCGTATGCCAGCCATCCAGTTGGTAGACGTCACCTTCGAGCAGCTCTGGCGTTCGCAGCTGCAAACAGGCTTGTAGCATTCGGGCTTGTGGTTGCAGCCACGCGAGAGATAGATGGGCTCTTCGTATTTCACCCACGGGATGTC
Source organism: Bacteroidales bacterium UBA2939 (assembly GCA_002349055.1). GTDB lineage: Bacteria > Bacteroidota > Bacteroidia > Bacteroidales > P3 > Colimorpha. The sequence goes on from DECD01000004.1 coordinate 42,397, forward strand.
GGGTTCTGGCTCCAGGTAAGGGTCCAGCTGACTCTCCTCGCTGTGGTATTCCTCCACCTCGGGGTTCTCGCGTTCGATGTTTTTCTTCTCCTGATGCTCCTTGCGGCGCGCTTTCATAAAGTTGGCCACATCCTCAGCGGTGGCCACAGTCTCTTCCTCGTCGATAACGATATCGTCGGGCAGCTTGATTTCCTCTGTCTTGGGGAGGACTGCCTCGTCGGGAATTATCTCTTTCTTGTCTTTCTTTTCTTCCATTGATTAACGTTTTTTCAATGCCTTGCTCATGCGAAACGACAGCTCCATCAGCGCAATCTTGGCGTAGGCGTTGCGCTCGGTGGCGAAGATGGCGTCGTTCAAGGCTTCTTCTATTAGTGCTATATTGTTGACAGTAATCATTTTGGGGAACTGGGCATCAAATTTCTCGTCGCCCGAGCCGAGGTGGCATTCCACACCGGCAGCGCTGTTGAGGAAGCAGTCGCGCATCACCTTCAGCGCATATTGCAGAAACAGCTTCAGCTGCTCGCGGTTCAGGCCGGCCATCTTGTCCACCTGAGCCGAGAGCTCTTTCATTTTCAGCTTGAAGAGCATCCTCAGCCAGGAGACCAGCATCTCGGCAAACTCCGCATTGTTTTCCTCTTTTCTCTTTCCACTTTCCACTCGCAAGGTTTGCACACGGCTCTTGATGGTGGGCAGCAGGCGCTCATCGCTCTCGCACACCAGCATGATGAGCGTCCCAGGCAGTGGCTCCTCGAGGGTTTTGAGCAGCTTGTTGGCAAAGCTTTCGTTCATCTTCTCGGCCATCCACACCACCATCATCCTCCAACCGCCCTCGTAGGCTTTGAGGCTCAGGTCCGACACCACGCCGTCGGCATCCGGCTCGCGGATGAGACCTTGTTTGTTCTCGATGCCGAGGGTTTCGTACCAGTCGTCGATGTTGCCGCTTCCCTGCGTCTGTAGCATGAAGTCGCGGAACTCCCCCTGAAACTCGCCGCTCCACGGTTTCTCCTTCACCCTCGACGTGGTGGCGGTGGGGAAGATGAAATGCAGGTCGGGGTGCATCAGCGAGGCTATCTTCTTGCAACTCGGGCACTCACCGCACGAATCGGCATGCAGCTCTCCGTCGCTGTGGTGCTGACGGTTCTCGCAGCACAGATATTGCAGGTAGGCCCACGCCAGAGGCATGACCGTCGCGGCCTCGCCGAGCAGCATCTGGGCGTGGCTCACACGGCCGCTGTCGATAATCGAAGTCAGCCGATTAATGGTATCTCGTTGTCCTACAATGTCTTTAAACTGCATACTTATTCACATTAAACTTGCAAATATACTACTTTTTTTGTATTTATAATGTGAAAATATTTATAAAAAGTCGTTTTATTTGTTAACGACTCATTTTCAGCGAATTGCATATTTAGTCGGACTTGATGTGCAACTGCCTGATACTTAGTACTATCTCCGTATCAAGTCCGACTCAACTCCGAGTCAACTCCGAGTCAACTCCGACCACCGTCGGAGATGGTTCGGAGTTGATACGAAGAAGATGCGTTTTTTATTGCGTTTTTTATGTAAATTTCACAATAAATATTCTCTTTCTGCGTTACGGGAGATAGCAAAATACTAAATAACTAAAACTCACGAAATGGATAATCTGCCCGCAATATTTATGGATTTGGCTATCATACTGGTGGCTGCTGGAGTGATAACGGTGGTGTTCAAGTGGTTAAAGCAGCCGTTGGTACTTGGATATATTCTGGCGGGCTTTTTCATTGGTCCTTACTTCCCCTGGTTCCCGGCCATCACCGATGCCACCAATATCCATGTTTGGAGCGACATCGGCATCGTCTTCCTGATGTTCGGTTTAGGTTTGGAATTCAGCATCAAGAAGTTGAAGAAAGTGGGCGCCACGGGAGCCATCACGGCCATCACCGAGTTGGCCATCATGTTCCTCATCGGCAGCTCGGTGGGCAAGTTGCTGGGCTTCGGCTCTATGGAATGTACCTTTCTGGGTTGCATGCTCTCCATCTCCTCCACGAGCATCATCATCAAGAGCTTCGACGACATGAAGCTGAAACAGCAGAAGTTCACCTCGACGGTGACGGCGGTGCTGGTGGTTGAAGATTTGGTGGCGGTGTTGCTGTTGGTGGTGTTGGGCACGGTGAGCGTGAGCAAGAGCTTCGACGGTGGTGCGCTGGTGGGTCAGATGGTGAAGCTGGCATTCTTCCTGGTGGCGTGGTTCATCTTTGGCATCTATCTGATACCTACGTTCCTGCGCTGGATGCGCAAGTATATGAGCGAGGAGACACTGCTCATCTTGGCCGTGGGTCTCTGCTTCGGAATGGTGGTGTTTGCGGCGCAAGCCGGCTTCTCCACCGCTTTGGGTGCGTTCGTCATGGGTACCATCCTCAGCGAAACCATCGAGGCCGACGTCATCCACCGCATCGTCACCCCCTTGAAGAACCTTTTCGGTGCCATCTTCTTCGTCTCCGTGGGTATGCTCATCCAACCATCGGTGCTGGTGGAGCACTGGTTGACGATATTGGTTATCGCCCTGACTGTGATAGTATTCAAGAGTCTGTCGGCCACCATCGGTGTCACCCTCAGCGGCCGTCCGCTGAAGACTGCCGTGCAGAGCGGTTTCTGTTTCTGCCAGATAGGCGAGTTCTCCTTCATCATCGCAGGCCTGGGTATGACCATCACGGGCTTCAATCAGGATCTTTATCCCATCATTGTCTCCGTCTCCATCCTCACCACTTTCGTCACTCCCTACATGATCAAGGGTGCTTTGCCGTTCTACAACTGGATTGAACCCAAAATTCCATCAGGCATCAAGTATCGGTTGGAGCAGTATTATGAGCATGCCAACCGCGACGGTGGCAACAAGGCCAACCTCAAGACCTTCATGCGCAAGCAGCTCACCAACATCCTCATCCACGGTGTCATCTTGGCGGCTATGGCGCTGCTCTCCACATCCTTGCTGCGCCCGTTCCTCGACACACTGTTTGCCGATTGGCATATCCCGCAGATTTGGAGCCGACTCACCGGTATGGTCGGCACAGTGCTCCTCATGTCGCCGTTCCTGTGGGCTATGGCGGTGAAGAATGTCAACAGAGACAGGCTGAAGTTGATGTTCGAGACCTACCGTCACAGCCAGGCGGTAATCATCCCCATGCTGCTGCTGCGCTACTTTGTGGCGCTGTTCTTCGTGGGCTTGGTGGTGGGCAGCTATGTCAACCTCGCCGTGGGCTTCCTTATGGTCATCGCCTTCATGGTGGTGATGGGGTCACTCTTCTCGCGCAAGGCCAACGGCTTGTATTCGCAGATTGAGGAACGTTTCTTCAGCAACTTCAACTCGCGTCAGGCGCAAACCTCGTTCCGCATCCCCAAGGGCATGGAGAACGAGTTCTGCATGGAGCGCCTCCGCATGACGCAATACTCGCCCCTGGCGGGCAAGACACTCCAACAGGGCAACCTCCGCGACCGCTATGGTGCCAATATTGTCACCATCGAGCGCGGCGACGACATCATCGACCTCCCGGGCAAGGAAGACCTCATGATGCCGGGCGACCTCCTGACGGTCATCGGCACCGAAGAACAGGTGTCCAAGATTCGCGCCGACATCGAGGTCGAGGCCGACATGCTGGTTCACGACCGCTCCGACCACGAGCTGCACATGTACCGCTATCGTGTCGACACCGACGGCCCTCTCTGCGGAATGGCAATCAAAAACTCCGCCCTCTCGCACCACCGCGCCATGGTCATTGCCATCGAAAGGGGTGGCAACAAGATTGTCAACCCCGAACGCGACATCGTCTTCACGCCGGGCGACATGATTTGGTTCATCTCGCCCGAGGAGATGACTCTTAAAGGATTTGAAAGTAAACTGATAAAAATATGATGAAGAAAAAACTTATAGGGCTCATAGGACTCATAGGACTTATAGGTCCTATGACCCCTATCGCCTATGCCCAAAACACAGACCGTGGTTTCGAGATTGCCAAGAATCTGGAGATTTTCTCCTCAGTGTACAAGAACTTGAATCAGAACTATGTCGATGATGTCGACCCGGGCAAGACCATCAAGGTGGCCATCGACGCCATGCTCTCTTCCCTCGACCCCTACACCAACTATTTCCCCGAGAGCGACATCGAGGATGTGAAGCTTCAACTGCTGGGTGAATACGGCGGCGTGGGTGCCATCATCATCCAGCGTGGCGACTCGGTTTATATCTCCGAGCCTTACAAAGGGCTTCCCGCCGACGAGGCGGGCCTCAAGGCCGGCGACCGCATCGTGTCCGTCAACGGCGAGAGCACCAAAGGCAAGAAGACTTCCGACGTGAGCGGCGCCATGCGTGGCCAAGCCGGCACGCAGGTGACATTGCGACTCGAGCGCGACGGCAAGGAATTCGAGCGTACCCTCACGCGCCGCGAGATAAAGCTGCCCAACGTGCCCTATTCCGGCTTTGTGGGCGACGGCAGCGTGGGTTATATCAAGCTCGACGAGTTTACCACCGATGCTGCCAAGAATGTCCGCGAGGCTTTTGTGCGCCTCAAGAAGGAGAATCCCTCCATGCGCGGCATCATCCTTGACCTCCGCGGCAACGGTGGCGGCTTAATGAACGAGGCCGTTGACATCGTCAACATCTGGGTTCCACGTGGCACCTTGGTTGTGGAAACCAAGGGAAAGGTGGCCTCCAAGAATATGAAGAGCTACACCCGCCTCCAACCCGAAGATACCGAGATTCCCCTGGCCGTCATCATCGATGGTGGATCGGCATCGGCCAGCGAGATTGTCAGCGGCAGCCTTCAGGACCTCGACCGCGCTGTCATCATTGGCCAGCGCAGCTTTGGCAAGGGTTTGGTGCAGAATATCCTGCCTATGCCTTACAATAGTCAGATGAAGGTCACCGTCTCGAAATACTACATCCCCAGCGGCCGCTGCATCCAAGCCATCGACTACAGCCACCGCGACGAGAACGGACGCGCCCTCAAGGTGCCCGACTCGCTCAAGACCGCCTTCAAGACCCGCTCAGGCCGCACCGTCTACGACGGCTTCGGCATCGAACCCGACATCGAGGTGGAGCCCGAATATATGTCCAACCTCGGCATGGCACTGGTACAGAAGCTGCTGGTGTTCGACTATGCCACGCTTTTCTATCGCTCGCACAGCGCGATAGCCCCTGCTGCCGACTTCGAAATCTCCGACGAGGTCTATGCCGACTTCTGCCGTTTCCTCAAGGAGAAGAACCTCACCTATAGCACCGCCACCGAGCATTACATCAAGGACCTGCGCGAGGTGGCCAAGCAAGAGAAGTATTCCGATGCCATCGAGCAGCAGCTCAAAGAGATGGAGTCGCGCCTCGCCACGGAGAAGGAGGACGACCTCCAGAAACACCGGGACGAGGTTTGCGAGATGCTCAAGGCCGAGATTCTCACACGCTACTACTATGACGAAGGCCGTCTCGCCGGTGCCCTCAAGACCGACAAGGTTGTTCTCCGCGCTATCGACGAACTACAGAAGTGAGGACAGTTGTCCATAGAAAAATCTACCTCGTGCTGCTGACCCTTCTGGGAGGCTGCATGGTCACTTCCATCGGCATGTCCAATGTCGTGTGGCCGATGCTGCTAGCCAACTGGGTGTTCGAAGGCCGCTGGCGCGAGAAATGGCAGATGGCCCGCAGCAGCCGCCTGCTTCATGCCGTTGCCGTTCTCTTTCTCCTGCATGCCGTGGGGCTGCTATGGACCTCCAACCTTGCCGCCGGACTCCATGTCATGGAACGCCTCCTGCCCTGGCTGTCGGTGCCTCTGGTAGTGCTCACTACCCCTCCGCCCGAAGGCCGCGCACGCAACACAATATTAGGTCTTTATGTGGCTACCGTCTTCGTGGTCACCGTCATCGGCCTTGTCCGATGGCTCACTATCCCCGACCTGCCCTACCGCGACATCGTCCCCTTCATCTCCCATATCCGCTTCGCCCTCAATGTATGCCTGGTTCTCTTTATCCTTGTTTTTGGACACAAGAAATTCAACTCCAAACTCGCATTTTTCAATATCCTCCTCATTCTCTGGTTTCTCGCCTTCCTGTTCCTGCTGCGTTCCTACACCGCCTTCGTCGTCCTTCTGATTGCCTCGCTGGTGGTGGTGTTCCACCTGCGCCGTCGTTGGTTGTGGCTCGCCGTCTGGCTGGTCGTGGTGGGAGGCATTGCGGCCTATGTAGCCATTGAATACAGAAATTATTACTCCCTGTCACCATTGGCCACCAAGCCGCTGGCACGAACCACCGCCGCCGGCCGCCCCTACCAGCACCTGCACGACGGACTGGTAGAAAACGGCAACTATGTCAATAACTACCTCTGCCGTGAGGAGTTGCGGATTGCGTGGCCGAAGCGCAGCCGTGCGCCGCTCGACAGCCTCACCGCCTCGGGCTACAGTGTTGAAGCATCCCTCATCCGCTATCTCAACACACTCTCGCTGCCCAAGGACAGCCTCGGCGTCATGACCCTCACCGCTGCCCAGATTAGAGAGGTAGAGAACGGCATATCCAACCCCGTCTATCTCCACGGGTCGCTGCCGCGTAAAATGCTCTATGTCATCTTCTTCGAGTACGAGAACTACCGTTGCTACCGTGCCGTCGAGGGATTCTCCATGCTTCAGCGTTTCGAACTATGGACCGCAGCCACGCACATCATCGCCCAACACCCCTGGGCGGGTGTCGGCACCGGCGACCTCAGCGACGCTATGGAGGAGGACTTCCGCTTTACCAACTCGCCCCTCCAGAAGTCGGAACTCTTGCCTCACAACGAATACCTTACGCTGACAGCCATGCTGGGCATCCCGGCCTTTGTGCTGTTGGCGTTCTTCTTCCTGCGTGCTGCTCCGCGACTACGCCGTCAGGGGTTGCTGATGGTGGCTTGGACCGTTGCCATTCTTGTCTCCTGCCTCACCGAAAACACCCTCGACTCCCTCGCCGGCATCCTCTTCTCCACCTGGTTTATGGCCTTCCGCCATCCCCAAGTCAGAATAGCCTAGAAAGGTTGAATCACACAACTGTTAACAAATCTTAACTACCAACACCCTACCATAACCCTATCAACACCTACTATGGTAGGAGTTGGTTAGGAGTTGGTAGGTAGATGGTACGGTGTTTATCCCAATCAGAAACAAAGAATTATGTATGGGAATGGACGCTCACGACGGAACAACCCTTCGAGTGCCGCCTCTTGGCTGACGAATTAACTTAATAATTATTAAATCCCGTCTTCTGCTCCCAATTCCTTTGCAACTTTTTCTTCCCTCTCTTTTCCTCCTTCCAACCCCTCCTGTCTCATCCTTTCGTCCCCTCCTGGGAAGGGTCTGGGGTGTGTAAAAAGAGCCCACTCCTATCTTCCAGCGCGCCCCATTCCATCTCCTCACCCCACCCCGTCCGCTTCGCGTCCACCCCTCCCGGGGAGGGGATGCTGCCGCCGTGTCTTGCGCTGAAAATCAGTCATCTATCCCGACCAACCCACCATCCCTCCCCTCCGTGCACCCCAGCGGCATATTTGCTGCCGCCATCCCTGCCCACCTCGCCCATCAAACCCATTCCGCCCACCAAACCCATTATCCCTATCTCCAGTGTGTGTCGCGATTCTGTCGCGACCAATCCTCGTGTTCCTATCCTCCGTCCCGTGTAGGTGGCTTCAGCCATCGTTTCTGTCGTGTTTTGTTAAAAATGCAGTTTTTTTGAAAAAAAGTTGTTCGTAGATTTGGTTGTTTCAAAAATTTTTCCGTCTTTTGCATTTCGACATAGTTTAACACCAAAAAGAAACAATATGAGATTAGAAGAGGAATATAATGCGGCAATAGACCGTTGGAAAAATAATCAAGGAGAATCGTGGGGAAAAGAGTACCCAGAACTTGCAAAAATATTGCGGCGAGGTTTTTGGTTTTGCCTCGACAATCCGATATGCGGGATATTGCTTCTGGGTGTCAATCCGTCGTTCAATGGCGAAGAAAAAGCAATGCCTATCCCATTTCAAAAGTGTTCGGGTAGATACTGGAATCCGTGGAAAAGCAATCTTGCATCCTACGATGCTGGTTACATAGACCTATTCCCTCTGCGGGTGACGAAACAGAAACATGAATTTGAGAAGTACGTTCCATTAGAGCTAAAAGCAGAAATACTTAGGGTGACTCAGCGCGAATTAGAACGGCTACAGCCTCATCTGATAATCCATGCCAACAAATCATCGGCGTTCTATTTTGGGACAAACCCGGATGCTCCGTGGATGGGCTATGATTTGGAACGAGTCGAATTGCCGGGACGACTTGGAGAAAAGGGAACGCTGTATCGCATCAATGGATTGTTGAATGATGACAGAAGAATTAACTACGGTGATGACGGCAAAACCAAACTTGAAGGGACGCACCTTTTTGTATGCTCCATGCAGAGCCGTTTGAAATCCGAGGAGAGAATACACCCAGACGAAATCAACCAATTGTACGAATACATAAACATCAAATAACATGAAGCAGCCAGCAGTTTTGGATTTCACCGCAGACGGCGGTGCCGTGGTTAAGATTTCAGATGTGGGCGAAGTGGCTTATCTCGATATGTTTGGTTTCAGCCCAATTAGCAAGGTTGAAAGCGACATTGAACACGCTGACACCAGCGAAAGAAAACGCTTCCTCGAAAAATATCTGCGTATATACAGAGAAATGTATGGTATAGATGCTGATGGCCTAAATGATGAGCAACGCTGTAAATTGCAGAAGATAAACAATCGCTTAGTAAAGAGATCGACTGTAATTGATGTGCTTAATTGGGAAGTGAAGGAACCGAACGATGAGTATATTGATGATTTTTTGATGACGTTTGCCAATGATGAAAAGATGCAATATTATTGGGAAACACAGAAATTACAAAGTCTTTGTGTCAATTTCTTCAACCTAAATCACAGCACGGCATGGTACTTGATGGGACATGTTAATGTTGACATAAAGGCAACACGGAAAAGAATAGAAATGACAAAAGCTTGGCTCATGTTTCTTGACCATATGATAGAGGTAAAATCCATATTACACAGTCATAATTATTCTTCATACGATGAGCAAATAACCGATTTGGAAAATGCTATTGGTTTACCAAGGGAACAGGTCATTTATTGCATGAACAGAAACGTAGAGGACATCGCTCGTTGCAATGTGGAAGAGGAAAAGCATGAGATATTTGAGAAAGAGAAAATTATCGCTTTTTTGGAAAGATTATTATAAAGCGCCAATGTATAAACAACTGCATCCATTTTGCATTTTTGACGAAGAGCAGGAAGAGTATTTCTGCGGCTTTATCGACGGTGAGGGCAATGTGGTAATTCCGCCAAAGTATGAGGTGGCGGAAGACTTCTCGGAGGGGTTTGCCCTTGTGGCTGAATACGGCTGGGGCAGCAGCTACGGTTTTATCAACACTCGCGGTGAGGTGGTTATTCCTCCAATGGAGAGCATTACCGTTTTTAGTGCGTTCCACGAGGGGCTTTGTGTGGTAGAGGTCGACGGCAAGCGCGGGTACATCGACAAGACGGGAACGATGACCATCGCCCCGCAGTTCGATGCAGCCTACGATTTCAAACATGGCGTGGCGCTTGTGAGCAGCGATGCTGACAGCGACGACCATTGGGGCTTTATCGACAAGACGGGCAAGCTCATTGTTCCGCTGAAATACCGTCGGGCAGAGCCGCCTACCTTTTGGTACACCGACGACGGCCTTCTCCGTCTCCTCGATGGCAACGAGACCTACTATTTCGACACCACAGGCAAGCAGATTTGGCCGAAAAACTGAGGAAGCACGAAGATAATTGATATGGTAAAATAAAATCAGAGAACATTCATTTGCGTTCTCTGATTGATATTATTTTGACTTTAGTATTTTTGGAGGAAGGGACTAGTAAGCCAGAAGTAGACAACCCTCCTATTCGGAAAGTCATTCCCAGTCCCCCTACTTCCAGCACAGTTTGTGCCGACATCAGTATTGTTCTTCTTTTATTATCCGTCACCATTGAATTATTCTTTTTTCTCATTTTTAAAATTTTTTTAAGATGAGCTATTATTTTAATTATGGCTTTTATGCCTTCCATCACTTGTGAAATAATCACAATTAGTTCAGGAACAACATATCCGAATAGGTTGCAGAAGTATACTAAAGGACTCACTCTTTCTACGAGTACAAGTGCAAAAATACGATTTTTTTCTGACATGACGAAATTTATTCTCTTTTCACAACGAAATACCATTAGTGTCCACTAAAAATTT
>DECD01000004.1:52841-52998 GCA_002349055.1 Bacteroidales bacterium UBA2939
TTGTGCTGGACGATAGCCACAAGGCAGTATGCACAGATGGTCGAGTAGATTTGGATGCGTACTGCGTTTTCATCGGTGCCCCAGAATTTCTTGATTCTCAAATGCTGCTTCAGCCATTTGAAGAAGAGTTCCATCTGCCATCGGTTCTTGTAGGGTT
>DECD01000012.1 GCA_002349055.1 Bacteroidales bacterium UBA2939
TACGGCAAAACCATTTATTGTCATTGCTGTCTTTTTCATGGTTTATCTTTCATTACATTAATGGAATTCATTTGTCACTCCACCAGCAGCCGGTGGCTGACAATGCCTTTGGCTGTGGCCAGCTTGACGAGGTAGGCTCCTTTGGGCAAAGCGCTCACGTCGATGTCGACCTTGGGACCTCTCACCTCGAAAGCCGACACCTCGCGACCCGCCAGGTCGCAGAGCGTCAATCGGCCTCCCATCGCCTCGTCAGGCAGCAGCACCTGCACGCTCCCATGCGCCGGGTTGGGACTCAGCACAAAATCCACGCCCCGGGCCTCAACGATGCCTTCCGTACCGCCGCCCGTCGTGTCGCTGCTTCCGCCGCCCGTCGTGTCGACATACGCCGTCCCAAAGGCGATATTCGAGGGTGTCCATTGGCCGTAAACTATCGTGTCGTAGTTCGAGGTGCAATAGTGGCACTGCTTGCGCAGCGTCACGTTGTAGCGGACGCTGTCAGAGAGCGGCGTGAGGGTGATGGTGGTGTCGGCGGTGACGAAGGTGGTGTCGCTGCCGTCGCTGCCCGTCAGGCGCACGTTGTACAGCGTCCCCTGCTCCACCCTGTACCAGTGCAGCACGGCGCTGTCGCCCGTGTAGGAGTCCAGCCAGTAATGCTTTATCGGTCCGCACCGGAACCCTATGATCGGGAAGACCACCCCCCACTTCCTGTCATGATATCCATCAGCAAGCAAAAATGCGTCCAATGCATCCCCACTTATATTATAAGACTGATAAATAGTGCTCGGAATCGAGGTACTGTATTCTCCTCCGTATTCCTCTATGGAAAAATATGGCATACTTCCACTATTTTTATAACGCCCCACATAAAACGTATCAGTCATGCGGTTGATTTGCTGCGGAGTGTCAAAATAAAACTCATAACACGGAGCATCATACTCAATCCCCTCTGCGTGTACATTTCCCTGTTTGTCACAACTGTTTTCATAGCGGAACCAGCAAAAACGCGAATGCGCACGACTGAACGAGACCGAGTCCACCAAACTCATTGAAACATGGTGAATACTCAATGGCGATGGACCAAGTTTTTTCATAATCAGAGCACGGTACCTTGTATTGTAGTTTACATTTTGGTCATCAAGAAGCCACTCGTCTCCAAAAGAGTTCTCCATAGTGATAGCCACACCATACACCGTCACCGTGTCCTCCTTAACAATATACCGCTTCAACATCACAAAGGCTGGTGACCAATCATAAATTCCCGGTGTAAAGCAGGGTTTAAACTCTGGGAAGAGATAGAACGAATCGGCATCCGTCACCGTATCGTACACCCTTCCTTGTTCATGCAACTGCGCATGAACCAACGGACTGCTACTAACCATCACAGTTATCAGAACAGCAAAGAAATATCTTTTTTTCATAACAATTCTGTATTAGTGTTTCCGTGTTGTTTCCAATTTGCAAAAATACGAATAAAAATCGAGACCGCAAAAAAAATGCTCTTGGGTCGAAAAATCTATTGCACCAGCAGCTTCTTTGTCACCGCGCCCATGGGAGTCTGGATGCGAAGGAGGTAGGTGCCGCGGGGCCAGCCCTTGACGTCGAGGGTGGCCTCGAGGCCCGTGGCCTCCTGCTTGAAGACCAGGCGGCCCTCGGCGTTATAGGCTTCGATGCGCTCCAACCCGAAGCTCGACAGCACCCGCGCCTCGTCCACCGCCGGGTTCGGCTGCACCGACACATAGCGCCCCACCATGTCCGCCTGCGTCATCGCCAGGGTGTCGCCGCCGGTGCCCGTGGAGTCAGGGTCAGGGGTGAGAATGGGAAAAGTATACCATAAGTATGGAACCGTTGAAAAGCTCCAAAATGAGTGTCCGCCATCTTCATCTGAGAGGATTCTATGTACAGCCGCGGATTGTCCTAATTCGTGTATATAGCCATCACTATAGCCGAAACCCACCGAGAACAAGGGCAATGGAATTTTCGCCTCGCCATCCTTCTTTACTGGTTGCAGATAGGCAACATAGAAAGAGTCTCTCATCATTTGTGGAGTTGAGAAATATTGTTCGTATACTGGCATCGGCTGGCACATATCGGTCTGCCCGATTCCTTTTGGCACTCCAGGGTCGTAGAAATACGACACTGGTGTTTCATCCTCTCTTACTGCAAGGCTCTCTCCCTCCTGAATCATAGTATCCATTGTCTGAGGGTCATATCTGTACAACCTCAGCTCCGTCTGCCTGAGGGCTGCAGTATCGTACATTCCCATATCGAACCGGCCTTGCACATTCTCATGAAGTGGACTGATAAACACCGATGCCAGACCATATATGAGCAAAGTATCTGTGGTGTAAAAACCCTTGGCCGCGATATCGCCACCCATTGTGGTCATACTGCCGGTGAATACCATGTTGGAAGAATCAGGCCAGCTCTCAGAAAAGTAGTTCGAACTTGGCGAAAAGCGATTGACGATATCCTGCGCAGACAGGTTTCCTGCCACAAGGGCGACAAATGCTACAAAAA
>DECD01000007.1:0-29461 GCA_002349055.1 Bacteroidales bacterium UBA2939
TCTCTCTGTTGTCCGCTTGTTCTCCGCTTGTTGTTCGGTTGTTGTTCGCTTTAAAAGCGAACAACAAACGAACAACAAACGAACAACAACTGAATAATTATGCTTGTATGAGGCTTTTAGGGATAGGGCACAATAAAAACGGAAAGTGGGCGTTATAATGGCAGTAAATCTAAAAACACAATACAATGGCAACAATGACGATAACCTACGACGGGCGCAGCAAGCTGGCGCGGAGCGTGGTGGACTTCATTCGCTCGCTCGACGTGTTCACCATCACCGAGCAGCCCGCCACCAAGGGCAGCTACCAACTCTCGCAGGAGGACATCCGCGCCGGGCGCGTGGAAGCTTTCGCCTCGTCGTCCGACATGTTTAAATCATTAGGTATTTGAGCGATGTATACCATTCGGATGACAAAAACCTTCCGCCGCGACACCGAGCGATGCCGCAAGCGCGGGTACGATATGGAATTGCTCAAAAAGGCTATCCGTCTGCTTGAGGCCGACGGCTCGCTGCCGCAGGAGTACCGCCCACACAAATTATCGGGCAACTATGCAGGCAGTTGGGAATGTCACCTCAAGGGCGACTGGCTGCTGGTGTGGGAGCAGAACGATACCGAGTTGACACTTCTATTCACAGGCACCGGCACACATTCCGATTTGTTCTAATGCTAGAGAATGTCAAAACAGCATAATATGAACAATTGGATAATATCATCTAATAACAGCAAGTTCAACCTTGCCAAGTTCTTGTCAAAACATGACAATGTTGTGGATTGGAAGCAATCGGCCAACTTCGAAGTGGGTGATGTGGTTTACATCTACTGCACCAAACCCGAAATGCGAATTCGTTACAAAATGGAAGTTGTAGAGACAAATATCACGTTCAGAAATTCGCTGAAAGACGAGACCTGCTGGACAGACAAAGCGGAGTTCAAGGCTGGTATGGAAAACAACAAGTATTTCCGTTTACGCCTCGTTAAAGAGGAAAAGTCGGGAAGAATAACCATAGACGAGTTGCATTTGCATGGTATCAAAGGTTGGATACAAGGTCCGAGAAAGGTATCAAAAGACATCATTTCATTCATAGAGGATTCATTCAAGTAACATATGAAGAAGACTATCTTTATTGGCATCATTTTATTGGTGAGTTGTTTACCAACATCACGGGCAGCATGGCAATATATCAGTTCTGGGGGCGACAATCCCAACGGACGTCTTTATTACACAATTATTAATGGCGTTGCTGAAATAGCAGCCCCAAACGCAGCACCCGTTGGATGGGATGGTTATGAGGAATATATGCCTACGGGCAATATCACGATTCCTGATTATGTTCCCCGTAGCACTGGAGGGAGTTATCCCGTCAAGAAAATCAGAGGTCAGGCATTTGTTGGATGTACAGGTTTGGTCTCAGTTTCCATTCCTTATTCCGTTGAAGAGATAGAATTCCAAGCCTTCTTCCATTGCAGCAATCTATCAAGAGTTATTTGCGACGAGGTTTCCATTATCGGACGAGAGGCTTTTGCAGGATGCTCTAATCTGTCGAATATCAATTACGGACAAAATATCGTCTCCATTGAACAACGTGCATTCATCGGATGCAGCAGTTTGACATCAATAAACATCCCAAGTACAATAACCTCACTAGGAACAGATTCTTTTAAGAATTGTACAGGAATAAACTACATCTCGATTGCCCATTTTGACCCACCCTCAATTGGAGTGAATTCGGAACTTCCTTTTTCTGCCACCCTGCATGTTCCCTGCGGTTCAGAACAAGCCTATCGTTCACATAGCTACTGGGGTAATTTTGCTCGGATAATATCCGATTGTGATAATATTGAAGACGTTGGCATCTGTGACATCCGTATCTATTCAACCGATAGCCACATCGTGGTCATTGGAACAACCGACGAGGTTCGAGTGTTCGATATGGTTGGCCGTAACGTACGCAACGAGGCTTTACACGCTGGTGTATACCTAGTTAAGATTGGAGAGCGGCCAGCACGAAAGGTGGTTGTGATGCGGTAATAAGTGGTCATATCACCTAAAATAAAAGCATTATAAGGGAGATGAAAACAATTGAACCACTGAAGAAAGGCGACATTGTGGCGCTGGCAGCGACGGCGCGCAAGGTGAGTGCCGAGGAAATGGCTCCAGCCGTCGAGCGGCTGCGTGCATGGGGGCTCGACGTGATGGTTCCCGAAGGGTTGTATGCCGAGGAGCACCAGTTCGCCGGCAGCGACGAGCATCGGGCCGCTTTGCTGCAAGAGTTGCTGGACAACCCCGAGGTGAAGGCCATCTTCTGCTGCCGCGGCGGATACGGAACGGTACGCATCGTCGACCGTCTGGATTTCAACCACTTCGCCAAGCATCCCAAGTGGATTGTGGGCTACAGCGACGTCACCGTGCTCCACAGCCACCTCCACACCCTGGGCTTTCCCACGATTCACGGCACGATGCCCATCAACTTTGGCACCGCGGAGAGCGCGGCAACGGAGAGTTTAAGGAAAGTGCTGTTCGGGGAGAAAGTCGATGTTGAATGGTCGTCAAAAGGAGGCCGCGAGGGCGAGGCCGAAGGCGTGATGGTGGGCGGCAACCTGTCGATTCTCTACAGCCTTTGCGGGTCGCGTTCACAAATAGATACGCGCGAGAAAATTCTGATGATAGAAGACCTGGACGAATACCTCTACCACATCGACCGCATGATGCAGTGCCTCAAGCGCGCCGGCATGCTCGAGGGGCTGGCGGGATTGGTTGTCGGCGGCATGACCGACATGCACGACAACACCATTCCTTTCGGACACTCGGCAGAAGAAATTGTGATGGAAGCGGTGGCGGAATACGATTTTCCAGTCGCCTTCGGAGCTCCATTCGGACATCTGGGAGACAACAACTTAGCCATTCCTCTGGGAACAAAAATGAGACTCGAGGCATCCAATTCAAAAAAAAGTCGTATTTTTGCACCCTGAATGCTACTGATATATGTGCCAAAACTCACCAACCGGCTGGGCTACACGCTGAAAGTGATTTTCACACATGTGCTCCACGCCGACTATAGCATCACCTCCGACGAGCAGTACTTCCTGCAATGGGGTGACGCAAAGTTGAGTTACGGCCCCAAGCGCCTCGGCGACAGCCTGTTCATCAAAAGCCATTCACTACTCTTCGAAACCACCATCGAGGAACAGGAACCCCACGCGGAATGCCACGATGGACAGTGGATTCTCTACCCCGTCTACGGACGCGACCTGGACTTCGACTTCGACCCCCTGGCGGCAACTTTCTTCATGGTGACACGCTACGAGGAGTACCTACCGCACCGCGAGGACGAGCACGGACGCTTCTGTCCCGAGGAGAGCCTGGCCTTGCAGGCGGGATTCCTCGACCAGCCCGTGGTGGATCAGTGGGCGCAGCTAATACGCAAGAAGATAAACCAACGATATGCCGACACCCTGATAGCAGGGCCGAGCTACCACTTTGTACAGACGGTGGACATCGACGCCGCGTGGCGCTACTCGCACAAGGGCATCTTCCGCACGGTGGTCGGAGCCACGCGCGATCTATTCTCGTGGCACCAACCCGACGAGGTGGCGCGGCGCTTCAAGGTGTTGCTGCACAGGGAGCAAGACCCCTACGACACGTTCGACTACATACTGGAACTGCACAAAAAGATTTCCGGCTCGCAGCTGATTTTCTTCGCCCTGCTGGCCGACTACGGGCAATACGACAAGCCGGTCTCCTACCTCAACCCCCACTTCCGCGAATTGCTGCAACACCTGGACGACTATGCCAACATGGGCATTCACCCGGGCTATCACACCCTGGAGAACCCGATGGCCTCCGACAAGGAAATCAAGCGTTTGGAAGACATCTTGCATCGCCCCACGGTACGGTCGCGGTTCCACTTCCTGCGGCTCCAGCTGCCACGCTCCTACCGCATCCTGCAGCATGCGGGCATCAAGAACGACTACACCATGGGCTATGCCGATGTGGTGGGTTTCCGCGCCGGTATCAGTTCCCCGTACCCCTTCTACGACTTGGAGCGCGACCACGAAAACGAGCTACTCATTCACCCCTTCTGCGTGATGGACACCACGCTGAAGAAATACCTGAGGCTTACGCCGGAAGAGGGACTGAAAGAATACAAGAGAATCATCGACCGCGTGCGAGAGGTCGAAGGTACTTTCTGCTGCATCGTCCATAACCAGAACCTCAACACGCTGGACGGCTGGGAAGGCTGGAAGGAGGTCTATGAGCAGATGGTTGAATACGCGGGCAACTGTCCTGACCGCCAAACAAACGATTGAATCATGATAAATTACAAAGAAAAACTGGCTCCCATCAAGGCTTTCGTCTTCGACTTCGACGGCGTGATGACACAAGGCGACGTGTGGGTGTATGGCGACGGCGAGACAGTACGCTGTGGCAACATCAAAGACGGCTTTGCCGTCCAGTATGCCGTGAAGAAAGGCTACACCGTGGCCGTCATTTCGGGTGCCACATCGAAAAGCATCGACAACCGGATGCGGATGCTGGGCGTGGAGCAGGTGTATACCGGCTGTGGCGACAAAATAAAGACCTACGAGAAATTCCTTGCCAACAACGGGCTTACCGACGACCAGGTGCTCTGCATGGGCGACGACCTGCCCGACTACCCTTTGCTGAAGCGTGCCGGAGTGGCCACCTGTCCTGCCGACGCAGCCGTGGAAATCAAAGAGATAGCAGACTATATCTCCGTCCATCCAGGCGGTCGCGGATGCGTGCGCGATGTCATCGAGCAGGTGCTACGTCTGCACGGCCAATGGTTTCACCCAGACGCAGTAGTATGGTAGAGTTCTGTGGCCCAAGGAGATGGTTTGCACTGGTGCTGCTACTGGCGCTAGCGCTGCCGTCGTCATGGGCGCAGAACTACGACATCAACGACACTGTGACCGAATATCCCATGAAAGGGACCTTCTACCACAACCGCTTCGAGGGCCGCAAGACCGCCAGCGGGGAAATCTTCAATCAAAACCTCTTCACCGCCGCCCATTGGAAAATCAAATTGGGCTCCTATGTGCTGGTCACCAACCAGAATACAGGGTTGCAAGTGATAGTGAAGGTCAACGACCGCTGCCCGCGACGCGGTGTCATCGACATGACCCGTCGCGCCGCCCACAGCATCGGCATCAAAGGAAGCCAACCCGTGACGGTGCGCATCCTGGCAGGAGACTACGAGGAAATCTGTGAAGCCCAAGACAGGCGATTCGACTCCGTCCCCTCAATGCTTTCCTCTGACGGCATATCCCCGCAGATTGCATTCTCATCAAGCAAGCAAAAGAAAAAAGAGAATCAAGTACTTACGCCAAACAACGACAGCAATGATGAGGTCGTAGAGGTACAGAAAAAAATAAACGTTCCCCCACCCAAAATGCCGGAGCAATTCTACTGCTTGACCCTGGGCGTTGCCCATTCGCACGGCGAAGCCTTCGAGATAATCAACCAACTGCCTGATATTTACAAAGACAAAGCCGTCATCGACTCCTCGTCGGAGGACTACTTCATCATCATCCTGGATGTCAGGCTCCCGCTGAAAAAAGCGAAAGAACTCAGCAGGGCCTTGAAACACACCTTCAACGACTGCCACCTGACCCCTGTGGAATAAAAAAATAAAGAAAATAAAACTTTTTTTTGCATTATTTAAATAATTATTATTATCTTTGCACAATCAATTCCAACCTCAAGAAAGGCATTGGAAACAGAAAACAAAGACACATAAAACTATAAAAAACAAGCCGTTGTGGCAACACTAAATAGACAGAGAAGAGGACATTGGGCACACAAAATAGTGTCATTTTTGACAATAATGACGCTGTTTTCCTCAGTTTGCACCGCGCAAAACGAGGGTCAGTATACCCATTTTATGTTCAATCGTCTCAGCTACAACCCTGCCTACGCAGGCAGCTCGGGAGCCTTATCTTTCACCCTTCTTTACAACAACCAGTGGCTCGGCCTCAAACTCCAGTCCCCGCTTCCCGGAATGGATGCCGGTACCACCCCAGTCAACTACCTCTTCTCCTTCGACGCGCCCGTCAAATTCCTTCATGGCGGCGTGGGCCTGCTTTTCAATTCGCAATCTATTGGTTACCACCACAACAACACCATCAACCTTGACTACGCTTTCCGCATCTACTGGGGACCTGGCAACCTCGCCGCTGCCGTCGAGGCCAACCTCTACAGCTTCGGCTTCAACACCGAGAATCTCCGTGGCTGCAACGACCTGACTGGCGACCCAGTCAATCCCTCGGGCAGCGCCGGCGACCCCTCGGTGGCAGGTAAAGACCTTTCCGACTTCATGATTGACGTCTCGACAGGTCTCTACTATCAGGTGCCCGGCGAGTGGTACGCCAGCCTCTCGGTGAAGAACCTCTTGGGTTCGCACAGCGACAAACTGTACTACACAAACGCCCGCACTCTCTACCTGATGGGCGGCTACGAATATCAATTCACCTACAACCCCTCGTTCAAGCTCAAGCCCTCGGTACTCATCAAGACCGCCAGCTTCACCGCCTGGCAGGCCGAAGCGGCCATGATTGTCGACTACGAGAACGCCTTCTGGGGTGGCGTGGGCTACCGTATCCGCGACGCCTTCACCTTCATGGGCGGTGTCAACTGGAAGTGGCTACGTGTCGGCGTGGCCTACGACCTCACCACCTCGAAACTGGGAACCTTCAAGTCGGGCCGCAGCTTTGGTACCATCGAGATATTCGTCAACGGCAGCTTCCGCATCGACATTCCGAAACGCCGTCCGACAGTCTCGGGCAACACTCGATTCCAAAAGTAAAATATATAGTATATACTATAATATTAAATGAAACTTTTTTGAGAAAAAATCGTTTAAGAATAAAATAAAACATTGACAATATGAAGAGATTGTTTTTCATCATCGCCGCATCGACAGCCCTTCTGTGGAGCTGCAAATCCTCCAACGGTGGAGAACTTGTGGGTGTCAACGACCGTCCCTATTTTGAGGACATCGACCTCAAGGGCATGGTCTTCATCAATCAAGGCAACTATACCATGGGCGCAGGTGTCCAGAATGTCACCTACGGCAAAACGCCCCAGCCCCGCAAAATGCAGATTGGCTCTTTCTTCATGGATGAGACCGAGATTACCAATAATGAGTACCGCCAGTTTGTGGAGGCCGTCCGCGACTCCGTCGTCCGCCGCATCCTTGGTGAGGCCGGTGCCGATGGTTTCCTCATCGAAGAGGACCAGTATGGCGAGCCGCTGGATCCTCCCCAGTTGAACTATAAGAAAAAAATCGACTACTCCGACCCGGAGATTCGCCAGTATCTTGCCGATGCCGGTTTCTTCCTGACGGACATCTACCATCGTCGCGTCTACGATGTGTCGAAACTGAACTATGAGTACTACTATCTCGACTACAACCAGGCCGCTGAGAAGGAAAACGGAGTGGAAGCCAAGAGCGAACACCGCGGCAGTTCGTTTGCCGTTCGTCCCAAAGGTCTGAACAACCGCGGCGCCCAGATTCATCGCGAGTACATCAACATCTATCCCGACACCCTGTGCTGGATTAACGACTATGCCTACAGCATGAATGAGGATTATACCCGCAACTATTTCTCCTCGCCCGCTTATGACAACTATCCCGTGGTGGGTGTCAGCTGGCTCCAAGCCCGCGCCTTCTGTGTGTGGCGTTCCAACCTGATGAACAGCTATCTTGAGAGCATCAACTATTCAAGACTCAACGACTTCCGTCTTCCCACCGAGAGCGAATGGGAGTTTGCCGCCCGCGGTGGCATCCAAGCCCAGAGCTATCCTTGGGGCGGTCCCTATGTCCGCAATCCAAATGGTTGCTTCCTCGCCAACTACGAGCCTCTTAAAGGTGCCTATGACGATGACGGCGGTGTGAAGACCCTGATGGTCGGCCACTATGCTCCCAACGACTACGGTCTGTATGACATGGCCGGTAATGTCAGCGAGTGGTGCATCGATGCCTTCAACGAGTCGACCTATATCGTCGCCAACGCCCAGACCCCCTACTACAACTACAACGCCAAGGACGACGACCCGCTGGCCATGAAGCGCAAAGTGATTCGTGGCGGCAGCTGGAAGGACCAGAAATACTTCATCCAGGTGCAGACCCGCGACTTCGAATTCATGGACACCGCCAAATGCTACATCGGCTTCCGTTGCGTGCAGTCCTACCTGGGTCGTGTGAAGGGAGACAACCTCCGCACCGCCTCCAACGTGGCACGATAAACAAATTTGACAAAAAAAATAACACAATAAGCACAACACAAAAAATTTGAATTATGAGCTTCATCAACAATCTCGTTCGCAGTAAAGGCTATAAGACCTTCATGGCCTATCTTTATGGATGGGGAGCCTCCGTCGTTATCGTGGGTGCCCTGTTCAAAATCATGCACTGGCCGGGTGCTAACATCATGCTTATCCTTGGTATGGGTGTCGAGGGTGTAATCTTCTTCCTTTCGGCATTCGAACCACCTCACAAAGAGTGGGATTGGAGTCTGGTTTACCCCGAACTCGCCGGCATGATTGACGAGGCCGCCCTCAACGGAGAGACCGAATACGACGAAGACGGCAACCCCATTGAGAAGGCTCCCGTCAGCGCCGATCCTCTCACAGCCAAACTTGACAAGATGCTTGAGGATGCACATATCAGCCCCGAACTCATCGACCGCCTTGGCCAAGGCATGCAGAATCTGGCCGATAGCGCCAATTCAATGAACAACATGGCCAGCGTCACCGCCGCCACCGACAAATTCGTGTCGAACCTGGACGGCGTGGCCAACCAGGCCGGCCGCCTGCTCGAGAGCATGCAGGGTGCCCCCGAGGCCATATCCACCCTCTCCACCATCTATCAGGAGACCGCCCAGTCGCTCAACGGCGAGGTGTCCTATGTCGAGGAGATGAAGAAGATGTCTGCCAGCCTCAGCAGCATCAATGCCATGTACGAGATGCAGATTAACAATGCCTCCACTCAGATGAGTATCAACAAGGAATTCGAGGAGAAGATGGGCACCATGCTGACCAACTTCACGAACTCCGCCGAAGGCATCATGAAATACAAAGAACAAGTTGACGCCCTTACCCGTAAGGTTGCCGAGTTGAATAACGTCTACGGCAACATGCTGGCCGCCATGCAGACCAGACTCTAAACCGACTGTATTATCAACTAAATGGGTAACAACGTAAAACAATAGACTATGGGTGCAACAAACTGTCCGGAAACCCCGCGACAAAAGATGATTACAATGATGTACCTCGTGTACACCGCCATGCTCGCACTGAATGTCTCTGCCGAGGTTATTCAGGGTTTCAAGAGCGTGGGTACCGCTATGCATGATTCCAACAAGAACATTGCGGCCAAACTCGAGGACACCTACCAGAATTTCGACCTTGCCTACCAGAACAGCCCGGATAAAGTTCGCGAGATGTACGAGCGTGCTCAGGAAATCAAGAGCTTGTCAAAAGAAATCACCTCCTATATTGACAGTATGGAGTGTGAGTTCATTGGACAGAAGGTGGCCAGTTCCATCAGCTACGAGGATCCCGGCACCAAAAAGAAATGGGAGTTGGTGCTACGCGACGAAAGCGGCAATGCCATTCAGGAGAATGTCCGTACCGCTCTTGACAGCATAGGCTTTGCCTGGTTCACCGACAAACAGTTGGAAGACAACCACGCTCCCGCCCAGTTCTTCATCGGCGGAGATGTCAAGAACCCTGACCCCGAATTGGGTGCCATCAAGATTAAGAACAAACTCAACGAATTTATCAAGAAAGTCAACACCGCCCTCGGCGACGATTCCACCCATGTGAAGATGGCTCTGAATCTTTCCGACGGATACGACAAGGAAGGTGATTTGGTGCCTTGGGAAGTTCTCAACTTCAACGAGGTGATTACCGGTGCCGCACTGGTCACCCTCACCCGTCTGAAAGCCGAGACCATGAACGCCGAATACGATGCTGTCAATGTCCTTTACAAGAAGGTCAGCAAGGGTGATAAATCGTTCAGCGACATTGCCATGATTTCCCGTCCCCGTTCCACCTACATCCTTCAGGGTGGTACCTACGAGACCAAAATCAATGTGGCAGCCTACGACTCAAAACAGAAGTTCAAAGCCCGCATCAACGGTCAGGAACTCACCAGCGGCGACAGTGGTACTGTGGTCTACCGCACCACTTGTAACACCCTTGGTGCACAGCGCATCACCGGTACTGCTTATGTCACCTCTCCCGACGGTGGTACCGAGGAATATCCCATCAACGACGTCTACTTCGTGGCCAAGCCCGCTGGTGTGGTGCGTCTCGACGGCTTGCAGGTAGTGTATGCCGGTCTTGAGAACCCCATCACCATCTCGGCCGCAGGTATGGATACCCGTAACCTGAAGCCCGTCATTGAACCGCAGAACGCCGCCACCATCACCAAAGGCGAAGGCGAAGGCGGTTATATCCTGAAACCCAACTCGGGTCAGAAGACCCTTCAGATTCACATCGATGCCACCGTGGACAAGAAAGTCCAGCGCATCGGTAGCCAGAAGGTGATTATCAAGAACATTCCTGCTCCTATCATCAAGCTGGCCGGTGTCGAGTCCGGTGGACGTATCGCCAAGAAGGATCTCTCTGCCAGTTCTGTCGTCATTCCTTTGAAGAACCCCGACTTCCTGCTCAAGGTCGACAGCCGTACCATCAAAATTGTCAAGATGACCGTCGCCGTGGGTCCGAAGGAAGAGACCGTCAATGGTCCGCGCTTCAACGATGCTATAGCCTCCTTGATCAGAAAAGCCACCAAGGGCGACAAACTGAGCATTCTGGCCGAGGTCATGCAGCCTGATGGAAAGACCACTCAGGTAACATACACTGCAACATTAAAATAATAAGATATGAAGAAAGTCCTGATTTATGTGCTTGCAATCCTAGGTTATTGCACCACAATCAACGCACAGAGTATCATCGATGCTGACGAGCAAAGCAACCCCAACGACTTCTACCAGAAAGGTATTGTCGTTGGCAAAAAAGCCATGCCCTACCCTCCCCTGAGAGAGAACGATGTAATCTGGGAACACGTTGTTTGGAGAGAGGTCGACTTCAACGAGAAGTTCAACCAGTTCTTCTATTTCCCCGCCAACAACGGATCAAGCACTCAGGGCCGCATCAGCCTGGTCAACCTTATCATGCGCAGCGTCAGAAACGGTGAAATCCCCGTCTACGAGGACGATGATATGGTGAAAGAACTTGACCCTGTCGAGGCTTTGAAGAAGCTGATTGGCGACCCGTTCCCGAGAGAAGAAGAGGTCACCGACGAATCCGGCAACCCTGTGATTGACCCCGAGACCGACGAGGTGATGACTCATACCGTGATGGTGACTCGTTCTTTCGACAGCACCTCCGTCATGAAGATTCGCCTGAAAGAGAAATGGTACATCGACAAACAGGATTCCCGTCAGAAAGTCAGAATCCTCGGCCTCGCTTTCCAGTACATGAAGGAAGGTATCACCGGTTCTGCCCTCGACTGGTCTTTCTGGATTCCCATGAACGACATGCGCGTCCGTCAGGTCTTTGTCAATGCCAATGCCTACGATGACAACAACGACGTCGTCGAGCGTTCCTACGATGACATCTTCATCCAGCGCTACTTCGACAGCTACATCATCCGCGAGTCGAACGTTTACAACCGTTCCATCTCCGAATACCTCACCGGTGAAGATGCCATGCTGGAATCTCAGAATATTGAGGATAAAATCTTCAATATCGAGTCCGACATGTGGGAGTACTAATTGGCACAAGTTAACAACCCAAAGGATAAGAGTTAAGAGTGAAAGCTCTTAACTCTTTTTTCAATGAGCAAAAAAACGTTCATATTACTCCTGCTGGCATTCTTGGCGACAATGTCATCCTACGGCCAAACCGTCGACCGTGGCCCCGACATCATTTACAGCAGCCAAGAGCAAGGCGATTCGCGTCCCATTCCCCTGCCCTTTATCCGGGAATCCGACGTGATATGGAGTACAGACCTTTGGAAAACCATCAGCGCCGCCGAACTCTTCAATCAGTTCTTTTACTTCCCCTACGACGAATACATCAACTTCGGCAAGAAGAGTCTTGCCTACATCCTCTGGGACGCTATGGCGGCCGACGAGATACCCATCTATGAGGACGACGAGCTGCTAATACCGCTGGACAACCAGGTGTTCCTCCGCCGCTACACCAAACCCGACACCCTCCTCCTCGAAATAGGCTACGATGATGACGACAACGAACTCTATGAGACCGTCATCCGCCCCAACAACTTCGACGGCTCCGAGGTGTTCAACTACTCGCTGCGAGAGACTTGGTTCATCGGTCGTCAGGACTCCCGTCAGGACTCCCGCCGCATGTCCCTGGCGCCTGTCAAAGAGAGCTACCGCGAGCTACCCAACGGCGAGGTCATTCCACTAGGGCACCTTCCCCTTTTCTGGGTTCCCATGCAGAATATGCGTGTCCGAAGCCTGCTTGTACGCTACACGGCCTATATGGACCCGACCAACAGCGTCGGCCAGCCCTCCTGGGACTGGGTCTTCCTCAACCAGCACTACGAAGCCTACGTCACACGCGAGTCCAACACCCACGACCGCAAAATCTACGATTACCGCCAAGGACTTGACGTCATGCTCGAAGCCGAACGTATCGAGGACAAAGTCTTCGAAATAGGAAATGAGATGTGGGATTATTAATTACTTCTCCCGTAATTCCGCCAACGGTCAATGCACTGTTGCATATCGTCGGGTATCGGGCTTTCGAAGTGCATGTGTTGTTTAGTGGTCGGATGCTCAAATCCCAGCACACGGGCATGTAAAGCCTGTCGCGGACAAACGGCAAAACAGTTCTCCACAAACTGTCTGTATTTAGTAAAGGTGGTGCCTTTCACAATGGCATCACCGCCATAGGCAACATCGCTGAAAAGCGGGTGACCGATGTGGCGCATGTGGGCGCGAATCTGATGCGTGCGACCCGTCTCCAGCACACATTCCACAAGCGTCACATAGCCGAATCTCTCCAGCACCCGCCAGTGTGTCACCGCATGCTTGCCTTTCTGCTCCTCTTCGGGCACGCCCTCCTCGTGAGGGTAGACACACATCACCTTGCGGTCCTGCGGCGACCTTCCCAGGTTGCCCTCAATCGTACCGCTGTCTTTATCAAAATCTCCCCACACCAAAGCATTGTATTTTCTTTCAATCGTATGTTCAAAAAACTGCTTGGCCAAAAAAGCCTGGGCCTCTTCGTTCTTGGCCACCAGCAGCAATCCCGACGTGTCCTTGTCTATCCGGTGGACAAGATAGGGAGTCGGAGTATTCTGAGCACTCTGAGCGTTCTGATTATTCTGAAAATAGTACAGCAAGCCGTTCACCAGCGTCCCGGTCCAGTTCCCCACGCCGGGATGGACCACCAAACCCGGGTGCTTGTCCACCACAATCACATCGTCGTCTTCATAGGCAATCTTGAAATCCACCGGCTCCGGCACCAGCTCGAACTCATGCGGAGGCTCCGGCAAAAGGATGCTGATTTCATCCAACGGCTTCACTCGGTAGTTGGCTTTCGAGGGCTTGCCGTTCACCCGCACACATTCGGCCTTTGTCGCCGCCTGAATCTTGGTGCGCGAAATCCCTTGCAGGTGCATCTGCAAGTACTTGTCGATGCGTAACATCTCCTGTCCGCGGTCGACAATGATATGGTGATGCTCATACAGCTCTTGCTGCTCCTCCTGTTCCAATGCCTCGTCTGCCATCAGTGCTTGATTATTAGTTTCTTGTTGCCAATACATCCTTGCGAATCCACGCAGCGCAGGATATAGACACCCTCGGCCAGTCCAGCCACGTTCAGGCTTCTTCCCTTGCCCGTGGCCACCATTCGGCCAGTCATATCGTACAACATCATTCTTGCCTGTTCCGACATGCCCTCTACCCTTACCCACTCACTCGCTGGGTTGGGCATCACTTTCCATTCTTCCGCCTCCATTCCTCGCTCCTCGATGCCCACTGTGGCCGACACTCCGAAGCAGGGCCTGATCATCAACGCACCGCTCAGTATGCTCTGCTGCCAGGCAATGCCTGTCAGGTAAAAGATGCGGTCGCTCACGTTGTGATTGCGGTCGAAACCCAGGTTGATATAGTCATTACCATCCTGCTCAAAACCCACAAACACGCTGCCGCTCACCCACACCGTGTCCTCGAGCAGGTAGCGGTGATAGACATTCAGCCCGTCGAACACCGGCCGACGGCTCGCCCTGTCGCGGTATATCACCGACCCGGGCTTCCCGTCATTGTTTTCCCACACCACGATGTGGAACGGAATCGTCTCGTTCTCACCATCCTTCGTGCTGTTGAAGTAGAAATCCACGGCCATCAGCGTATCGGCCATGTTGAGGTCGAACCTGTAAGCCAGCAAAACCGTGCTGGCCGTCGAAGTCAGCCCGTAGCCGTTCTCCGCTGTCCCGTCGTCGTAGGCGTAATAGTTGCCAAACACCTGCTCGAAGCGCACCGTGTCGTTCTCCTGCCAGTCGTCGCCGCCCACACCCTCGCGCACCGTGTGGACCACGGTGTATGTCGTAGCCACCGCGCTCTCGGGGAATGCAAATGCCACCGCGGGAGCGGCATGTCCCTGCGCCGTCTGGTAAACGCCGCCGGGCAGGTAAGTCGGGGCGTTCTCGTAGCCGCCGTCATAGCTGTACACCGTGTCGCCGTCGGCATCCACCACGGCATACTCATACTGTGTGGCCAACTGCGACGAGAACAGGTTGGTTATCGTCATCTTCAGACTGTCGGCCATGTCGTTCTGGCGGTATTGGCGCATCGGCATGGCCTGATAGGTGGCAAGCATCGACGGTGCCGGCTCCACAAACGCCACATCGTGAAACACCGGGTCGCCCATCCTTGTGCGCCCTCGGTCGACAAAGATATAGTCCAGATGCCAGTAGTCGCAATTGCCGTTCATCCCCATCTTCGCGGTGGGCGTCATGCTGCAATAGTTCCTGAATCTAAAGGCGAAATCATCGTTGAGAAATCCCGTATCGGTGATGCTGATGGCCACATATTGCCAAGCCCGCCCGGTCTCCGCAATCAGGGTGTCGACCTCAGTGCCGCCTCTCGCCCACACGGCGACCCACTGCGCCTCGCTCTTTTTGTAAAACTCCAGCACCAGCGAGTCCATCTCCTCGGGCGCGTCGCCTATGCGTCGCCACAGGTCGCCCTGTCCGCCGCCCGGCAGGTAATAGAAGCTCATCACCACCGAGTCCGCCGCCCTCAATCCGCCCAGTTTGATGGCCTGGGAGCAGAGGGTGTCGGCCGGGAAGCGTCCCGACGAGGCACCGTCATACAACCGTCCGTCGCCGCCTATCGCGTCGAGCGTCGCCACACCCACCGTGGGTGGCAGCAGTCCGCCGCCACGGCTCAAGGTCACGCCACCCTCCGCCTGCCATAGGCCTGCGTCCGGCAAATCCATGGGCTTGGCGAAATCGTCGAAGAAAGGTAGCGCCACAGGCTGCGAGGCATCCTTTGCCGACGCACGCCCTGCCGTTCCTCTCTGCAACGGCAGCAGCACCTCCTGGGACTGAACCATCAGTCCCTGGAGCAAAAGCAGCGCTATGACGAGACGTTTCACCATTGCCATTTGTCGTCAATCTCCTCTGGCGTGGGCCGGCCGTCGTCCATCTCGTTGGGGTCCACAATCTTGCTCGAATCCACCTTAAACTCCGACACCAGCTTGTTCACATCCGTATTCTCGGCGTCGATATACCACAACTCGACGGCGGTGCCGTAGGGGTATCTGTTCACGCCCGTATAATCGGGCTCCTGGCGGTAGACCACCGCTGTGGCCTTGTGTTTCACGCCGCTATAGTGCTCTGCACCCACGTTGAGCGACACCGACAGGATGTCCTTCCGCGCCTGGTCCGGCGTCTTGCCTATCACGAACGGCACGATGCTCGTCCCCGTACCGTCGCCACTGCCCACCACCAAGTCTACCACCGACCCGCGGGGTATCTGCTGGCCGGCATAGAGCGACTTGCCCTTGCAGCTCTGGTCCACCACACTGTTCTTATAAGGGTCTTCTACGAATGTCAGTCTTCCCACCGAGAGGCCCATGCCGTAGAGCTCCGACACCGCCTGCCTCACCGACAGTCCTGCCATATCGGGCAGCACGGCGTCATCGGCATTGTAGGCCGTGATGCTCACATACACCTTGCGCCCGCTCTTCACCATCGTACCGCCCTTGGGGTCCTGCGTCAGGATGAGGCCACCCTCCGAGTCCTTCCTGTAGATGGAGTCCTGCACCACAAACTCGAGGTCTATCTCGTTCTCGGCCATCGCCTCGGCGATATTCTTGCCCACATAGTCGGGCATCTCGTATTCCTGTCCCTGTCGGGCATAGATGCGGATAAAGATGAACACCACCGCCAGTATCGCCAGCGACACGCCCATCATAATCAGCACATGCAGCATCCAGGGGTATCTTTTCAAAATGTTTTCCTTTCCCATAATGTAATAACGATATAACGTAATACCGAAATAACGCAATAACGAAAAAATTATTGCACCAGCGCCCCTATCAGCGTCGCGGCGGTGCATTTCTCCACCCTCAACCTGCGGTAGGTGCCGGGCACGGCATCGCCCTTGTCAAAGACAATCACCTTGTTTTGACTGTTGCGGCCGAAGAGCTGCTCCTTCGAGCGGTGGCTCTCACCCTCCACCAGCACCTCATACTCCTTGCCCACCTCCAGCCGGTTGTTCTCCAGCGCAATCTCGCCTTGCAGCGCGATAATCTCGTTCAGCCTGCGCGTCTTCTCTTCCTCGGCGATGTCGTCGGCCAGGTGTTTCCAGGCGTAGGTGCCTTCTCTCAGCGAGTATTTGAACATATAGGCGTAGTCGTAGCGCACCTTGCGGAAGAGGTCGAGCGTCGCCTCGTGGTCCTCGAGGGTCTCGGTGCTGAAGCCCGCAATAACATCGGTGGTGATGGAGCAGTCGGGCATGGCGCGGCGGATGGCCGCCACACGGTCCAGGTACCACTCCACGGTGTATTTCCTGTTCATCAGTTTCAGCATGCGGTTGCTGCCGCTCTGCACCGGCAGGTGGATGCAGCGGCAGATATTCGGGTACTTCGCCATCACCTCCAGCAGCTTGTCGCTCAAATCCTTCGGGTGCGACGTAGCGAACCGGACCCTTAGCCGCGGGTCAATCTCCGCCACCCTTTCCATCAACTCCGGGAACCCCACTTTCCACTTTCCACTTTCCACTATCCACTCATACGAGTTCACATTCTGCCCCAGTAGCGTCACCTCGCGGTAGCCCTGCTCGAAGAGCGTCCGCGCCTCGCGCACGATGGTCTCGGGGTCGCGGCTGCGCTCGCGCCCGCGGGTGTAGGGCACCACGCAGTAGGCGCAATAGTTCTGGCAGCCGCGCATGATGCTGATGTAGGCCGAGATGCCGTTGCCCGCCAGGCGCACCGGCTCAATGTCGGCGTAGGTCTCCGTCGCACTCAGCTCCACGGCAGCCAATTCTTCATTCTTAATTCTTAATTCTTCATTCCTGCGCACTTGCGCCAGCATCTCCGGCAGCCGCCGGTAGGCGTCGGGACCGCACACAAAGCTCACGTTCTCCTCCTCGGTCATCAGGCGGCTCTGCAACCTTTCGGCCATGCAGCCCAGCACTCCGATGCGCAGGCCCGGACGGCGGTTCTGCATAGCCTTCAGCTCGCGCACACGGTGGCGCACCCGCTGCTCGGCATTGTCGCGGATGGCGCAGGTGTTAATCAGGATGAAATCAGCCTCCTCGGCACTCTCGCCGATGCCGTATCCGGCCTTCGTCAGTATGGCCGCAATCACCTCGCTGTCCGCGAAATTCATCTGACAACCATAGGTTTCTATATATACTTTTTCCATGAGTCAAAAGGTCTAAAAGTCTAAAAGTCAAAAAGAGTTACTGCGGAGCATCCACAAACGGAACACCGGGTCGGCAATAATCACCTTGCGTCCCGTCTTCTCTATCAGCTCCTTTTTTATCAACGTATCCTGCAAACGGCTGATGTTCGACTTCGACCCCAAACTGTATTTCTTGAGGATTGCCGCCGAGGTGAAGTCATCGCTCTCACCTGCAGCAAGAGCCTTGAGGAAATTAATCTGGTACGACGAAAGTCCCTCCGTCTGCTGCAAGAAAAGCGTCGAATTCTGGTCAATTAGGTCGGCGACAGCCTCCGCCATAGCAGCCTCATCGACAGTCCTTCCTTCCGTGCACAGCATCACATTCCACGCCAATTGCTGCACATACGATGACTGGAACTCCACCGTCTCGCATATCCTCGCAATCTGCTCGTCATCAATCGTCAGCCCGCTTTCCTCAAACTTCTGGCGTATAAACGGGATCCAGTCCTCCAAGGCTATCGGCTGAAGGAACCGTGTATCTCCAAACTGATAAAAAGGCATCCGTTTGTTTTGGAACAGATTGGTCAGCATGTGCTTCTTGCTGCCAAACAGGCAATAGGACACATTCTGCTGAAGCTGCCACACACCGCGCACCCGCTTCTGCACCTCCAAAGTGTCAGGGAAATAGCCAATCTGCTGGAACTCGTCAATACATACCACAATATGCTTCCCCATCTTCTGAGCCAGTTTCTCGGGCAGTTGCAATATCTCCTCGGGCGAATAGTCCTCCGGGGCAATACCCAGCGACACCGACATCTCGTTGGCCGGATCCACCCCGAACGAAATCTTGGGTGTCAAGCGCGTCAGGAATTCCTTGATGTTGCGTAGCATCAACTCTCCCTTCCCCGAGGTCTGCCTCAATGTTGCCGTCACCAACTTGTTGTAGAAGTCGTATTCCGTGCGGCAGTCATAGATATCAAGGTATACAATGGCGACCTTTCTGGTGTCCACCTGCGAGATTACACGCCTCACCAACGAGGTCTTTCCCATACGACGAGGCGAAATCAGTACCACATTTTGGCCGTTTTCGAAATCCCTCTTCAGCCTCTTTGTCTCCCCCACACGATCCGTAAAATTCTCACCCTCAACAGCTACGCCATACACAAATGCCTTTTTCATTGTCCTGATATTATCGGTTAATCGACTGCAAAGATACGACTTTTTTTGAAAAGTTCACAACTTTGTGGACCACAAAATTGTGAACTTTCAAAAACAAAAGGGCGGCTTTCGCAAGCCGCCCTTGGAATGGATGGAGGATCCGGTCTATCGACTAGTCACTCCAGGTCCAGTCTCCGTCTCCGCTCCAGTCTTCACCATCATCCCAGTTTTGCTGGCCGTTGAAGAAGTCCTCGTCCAATTCGGTCATGAACAACTTGCTGCCGGCATAGCCCTCTTCCGCCTGGACCGTAAACAGACTGAGCGCTGGCGCGATGTATGCTTTCTTTGTTTTCATATCTGTATACTTTTTTTGGTTTATTCAAGGGTGATTTCAGGCAGTGTGTACATGCGGTTGACCTCGACTTCTCTCTCCGTGTTGAAGTTGGTGGTCTTCTTGAAGAGCACATTGCCGTCCTCTTTGTAGCCGACGATTACCAGCGAGCGGAAGCTCTGGATGGTCACGGGGATGCAGAAGTCCATCACTCCTCCCTCGACGGCGCTCTCGTCCACGATGAAGTTCATCTCGCTGTAGTTGGACACCACGACGTCCTCGTCGTTGCCTCCCACCGGGCCGGCGGGCAGCACAGGAGCGTTGCCGTGTTTACCCCAGCGGGCCGTCGCATAGTGTCCGTTGCCGTCCAAATCCACGACGAAGCGGAAGTTCTTCTCATCAGCCTCCTCGCTCAGGGCCACGATGCGCAGCATCCTCAGCTCGGGCGGCACATTGCTGAGCTTCATCTTGAAGCCGGCGCAGAGGTGCTTGAACCTGAGTTGGACCCGGGAATCGTCGTCGGTGTAGAAGGCGGCCATCGGGAAGGCCATCATGCCTCTCTCTTCATCGACCTTGGCGATGGTGAGGGTGTCGAGGACAATCTCGTGGTTGTCCCCTTCGTTGGTCAGGCGCACCCTGTTGGCGGGGTCTCGGGCGGGGTAGAGGGCGAAGAGGTCGCTGTTGGTGAAGGGGCTGATATCCTCTTCTATATAGATGTAGTGGTCGTAATTTTCGCCGTCGATGGGGAATTCGGCAGTTTCGCTTTCGCAGTAGAGGCTGATCTTCTCGCCGTTCACCCAGTCGGCATTGTTGACGTCCGAAAGGTAGTACGTCACCTTGCTGTCGTTCTGGAACGAGCCGGCGAAGATGCGTATGACATTGTCTCTGGTGCTGTCGCCGTTGGTGTCCTCTTTCGAACAGCCTGCGGCGAGGGCGGCCACCAGCATTGTCGTGATGAATATCTTTGTTTTATTCATGGTTGTATTCCTTATTTTTTATTTAACAACAATTTTCTGTGACTTTTCGCCGAGGCGGATGACATAGACACCCGTGGCCAGCTCGTCGGTGTTCAGGCTCGACTGGCCGGCAACCTCCTGGTTGTAGACCCTGCGGCCCATCACGTCGAACACCTGCAGTGTGCCCTCGCCATTCACAATCCAGCTGTTGCCGTTCCAGATGGCAATCTCGCCGTTTTCGAGACTGGCGTTCAGCAGCACCGTGAAGCGGTCGCTGTTGCCGTTGGCCTTGAAGGTGTAGGCACCCTTCAGCAGGTCGGTCTCCTTGCCAGTCTCCTTGTCGAGCAGGTGGCAGTAGCTGAGACCCGAAATCTGGTTGTTCAGGGCGATGGTGTACTCGCCGGCCTGGGCGTTGAGTGTCAGCGGGAAGCTCTCCACCTCGTAGCCGAGGTAGGCAATGGCGTAGTTGCTGCCGTCGACGGGGATGCTCAGTGCGGGAGCATCTTCGGCCAGGTGGGCAACCTTGTTCAAGCCCTTGCCGTCCTCAAGCATGGCGTAGGTCACATCCTCGTAGCCGTTGCCGCTCACCGTGAAGGCGAGGGCCTCGACGGCCTTGGGTGCGCTCTTGGTGCTGAGGTAGGGATAGTTGACCTCGGAGCTAACCTTCACCAGGACAGCCTCGCACACGGGGATGGTGTAGCTGGTGGCATTGACCTTCCAGGTACCCTTCTCGGTGAGGTTGTAGCAGACACCGCTGTAGTTGTAGTCGGTGGTGTAGGGGTTGCCCAGCAGGTTGAAGCCCTTCAGGTCGTCCGCGCGTTCGGCTTTAAGGGTGTAGCTTACGCTGTTGTTGGGAACACCGGTGAAGGTGAGGTCGTTGCCGGTGGAGTTGCGGTAGATGTAGCCGCGGCCGTTCTCGAAGGTGGTGAAGTCGCTGTGGCCCGCCTTGTAGTTCTCCCAGGTGGCGCTGGCCTCGTCGTAGCGGTAGAAGTCGTAGTTGTCGTCGGTGAGGTGCTCAACATCGGCCACAGCAGGAGTGTTCACAGGCGAGCTGATGGCGTACCAGCTGTTGGCATCGATACTCTTGGTGAACGAGGGATTCAGTGCGCAACTTACGGTGTAGTTATGGTCGCCACCGTCAGAGCCTTGGCCTTCCCAAATAATCTCGTCGTTAACATCTTTGATGACCCAGGAATTTTCTTCGGGATAGGTACTACCAACGCCGATATGATACTGGAACTGAATCTCACGACCGTCGCAAACGGGGAGATTAATGGTATTCAGTTCGTTTTCGCCATAACCATCAGTCCCGTTGAGATCTTCGTTGGTTAATTGGGCAAATTCGGTATTTGTAAGCACATCGACAACACTGATGTAGTTGCCGTTCCAGCTGTCACCATACGTATCGGTGAGTTCGAATGTGATTTCGCACATATTCTCAGGCAAGCAGAAGTCGGTGGTGAAGTTGACAGGGGTAGACCATTCGCTGGTGCCGTTGGCGCCACAGTTAGCCTGCACTTCCACGCTGTAGGTGGTAGCCAGTTCAAGGCCAGTCAGAGTGTAGGGGTTAGTGATGACGCCGTTGACATCCACGCCGTTCACGCGCATGTTCCAAGCCTCGGCATCACCAGTCCAACCGATGGTGGCTGTAGTGCCACCAGTGTAAGTAACCTCGACATTGGTAGGAGTCAGGCACGAGGGAGCCTCGAGGACACGCAGGGTGTAGTCGTGACACACAGAATAATTGCTCGAGAAGCAGGCGCTGTGGTTTGCGGAAGTGCTACCACCAATGTAGGAATCAAAGTAACTGTCGGCACCAGCAATACGCATACGGTAGTCTCCGGTAGCCTGGGTTGCAGGAATAGTGATGGTGGCATCAAGAACCTGCGGAACACCGCCAGAACCCTCTGTACTTGTTCCGGTGTAGACAATCTCGTCATCCGAGAACTCCATATCGTTGTTAAAGTCGATCCAGATGATAGTACCGTAGCTATAGACGGTGTTCGAACCAGTGGCGTAGGTAATGGACACTGTGGACTCAACGCCAGCCTGTACGGCTCCAATCATGGCAGAGTAGTCTCCATAGTAAGGAGAAGTGGAAGGCAGACCGTTGGTCTCATCAACGTTGTTCACGACATCGGAGCCCATGCCGAACTGCACTTTGGTGATACCTTTGCCGTCTCTGCCGGAAGGATTAGGCTCGCAGTAGCCAATATGGACGCTGGCGGGGCCAGCCCAGGTGCTATAACCCTCACCGTTGGC
This sequence comes from Bacteroidales bacterium UBA2939, assembly GCA_002349055.1. Taxonomy (GTDB): domain Bacteria; phylum Bacteroidota; class Bacteroidia; order Bacteroidales; family P3; genus Colimorpha. The sequence continues at coordinate 22,627 of DECD01000007.1, forward strand.
GGAGCAGTTGCTGCGCACCCAGAAGTAATGGTTGCCGAGTTCAAGGTTGGTGAAGTTGTAATTGTTTCCGGTTACAGAAGTAGAGACAAGGTCGCTGGGATTGTCGCTCGAGTTTATGGAAGTAACCACCTCATATGAACCAGCTTCGCCTTCCCAAGAGAAGGTAGCGTCAAGGGCATTGGCCTCAACCTGAAGGTTGGTGGGAGCGGGGCAGGCGACAAGCGTGGTGAAGGAAGTGGTCACCCAGGGGCTCTGGTTACCATCGCCGTCGTCGCAGTAGGCGCGGAGCTCAACGGTGTAGGCGGTCTCGGCGGTGAGGCCTGTCAGTGTGTAGCTGACGTTCTGGCCTTCGACGGTGACACCAGCGGTGGTGTTGGAGATGAGGATGAGGTTGTCCATGTCATCGTTGATGCAAATCTGCCACTGGGTAGCAGTACCGGCTTCGGTCCAGCTCAGAGGAGCGTTGTGAGCATCGACGGTGCCGTGGTCGAAAGCGGTGGGCTCAACGCAGGTGGCTTCGGTCTGGATGTTCTGGGTGTTACTCCAGTCACTGGTTTGATCACCGGGGACGGAGGCTTCGCAGTTGGCGCGAACCTTCACGGTGTAGACCTGGCCGGGAATGAGACCCGACAGTGTGTAGGAAACCTCATGGGTCGTGGGATTGATAGAGACTTCACTTTCATTGATGTCGATGATGTTCTCTACTGCACCGTTGAGGCAGCTGATTTGCCAATCGGTCTCGGCTCCAGTCATGACCCAGGTCAGGTTCTCTTTGGTGGTGGGGTCGACAGCGTTGGCTGCAACAATGAGGGTATTGGGTTTCGGGCAGGCGATGGTGGTGGTGAAACTCTGGATGGCGCTGCCGGTCTCCTCTTGGGTACCGGTGCAGATGCCGTTGACCTTAACATCGTAGGGGGTCTCGGCGGTCAGGTCAGTAAGGGTAGTGCTGGTGGTGGTGGGGTTGGGAGAGACCGTCTGCCAGATACCGGCAGGAATGGTGGTGCCGATGGCCACGTTGTCGAGATGGAAGTCAGAGTCGCCAGATCCGGAGTGTTCAATATAGAACGCAACTCTTACATTGTCGTTTTCGTATGCAGAAAGGTCTACAGAGAATGTGTTGCCGGTATTGCTAATATCATTCAACACATCGCTCGAACCGGTGTTGTTCCACTCGCGCAGGATAGTCCAGGTGGCCAAATCACTATTCGATACCAGCACGACAAACCTCGAATTTGCAGTCGGCATATTACTGCTGGAGGGGGCACCGTCGCCATTATAGGCAGTCAATGCAACATCGAAAGACAGGGTTCCATTGGCAGGAACAGTGACACTCGGAGTCACCATCCAAGCATTTTTCGTATTCCAAACATTGATTTTCCAATTGTAGGCACCAAGACCAGTAGAGGTTCTACTCCAAGAAGATCCCGAGCTAAGAGTGGCGGTTCCGGCAAGCACATTATCCAATACTGCTGTGTATTGTGCCCAGCCGGTAGGCAAAGATGATGTTTCATTGAAATCCTCGGTAATACCATCTAAATATTCGGCTGTTCTGTAGCGAACGATATAGGCGGTGTTGGAGGAGAAGCCCGTCCAGGAGACGGTGGCCTGGTGAGCCGAGACGTTAGTGAAGGCGTCGTCCCCCAGGACGGGGGCGGCGCAGTCGGCGGGAGTGGAGAAGGCAACCTCAACGAGATCAACGTTCTCCTCGCTGTTGGAGCAGTTGGTGCGGACATAGTAGGTGTATTCGGTCTCGGGATTGAGGCCACTCAGGGAGAAGCTGGTACCGGTGAGTTGGTCAGCACCAGGCACGACATTGTGCTCGGCATCGAGGATGCTGTAGCTTCCGCCCGCTGCGTTGAGGGGATCGGGAGTCCAACTAATAGTGGCATTGTTGGCATCCAGGACTTCTGCATGAGCCTCGGTGGGAATAAAGCAAGTGGGAGCAATTTTAATAGTTACATCATCGACATAGGTTGCATTTCCATAGTAGCTTTGTCCCTCGAAAATAATATACGTCGTCCCGGTCATCATGATGGGGTCGGTCTCATAGTAGTACCAGCCGGCAGACGATTCGATTTGAGGATAGGCTATGTTGTAATTGCGGGAATAGTGGCCCAGCTCCACTGCATTGGCACCGATGGTGTCGCAATCGCTGGCATACACTTTGAAGCCTTCGGGATTGCTGCCGGTGGCGTTTCTGCTAATCCAGAATGTTACAATATAACCATTGGCAGAGGTGAAATTCATTGCCGGAAATACCAACATAGTTGTGTTGAAATTGTTCTTGTCGGGTAACATTAAGGACTGACTGCCACTATGACTGCTTGTACCAGTACACCATAGACGGGCAGCGGAGCTTCCCGTTTGCGAGGTAGCTTCATTGCGCCAGCAATTGCCCAGATTGTTTGTTGTCGGAGCACTATAACTACTTACACCTGTCGGAAAACCCTCGGAGGTTTCAAAGCCATAGCTGACGGGGAAGGTGTTGATGACACCGCAGGCGGTGGAGAAAGTCGTGTTCTTCCAACTGCTCACTTCGCCGCCACAGACTCTCTGCACGCGGACATTGTAGGTAGTGGCAGGGTCGAGATTGTAAAGCAAAACGTTCTGGCCCACATTGGAGGCGAAGACACTATAGTCAGTTTCCGTGGATTTCTTGTATTCCACATTAAAAGTACCGCTAGCACCGCCCCATACCAAGAGAGCTGTGTTAGTGGTGATGTTGGTAGCTTCAAGGGTCTCGGGTTTCTCGCAGCTTGTAGTGGAAGGAGTGTAAGTAAATTCAACCTTTGGCAAGGATGAGGCAGTGCTGTATGGAGTGCTAACAGGAGGTGTGATATAATAATCATAAGCACAAGCGCTCGTTGAAGTAACACAATAGTAACTTACACTCGGGGTGCTGCTAGCACTCCAAATGTTGAAGCAGAGGTTTCCTCCATTGTACACAAAAGGAGTGCTGAAGGTAATCACCAGTTCGCCATCTGAGACAGAGAGCGTTGTGCCTTCATAGACCATAGTAGCAGTACTTTGGCTGTAAAGCCATGCAGAAGTGCTTTCCGTGGTTCCTTCAACCTCTTCTACATACACCGTAACTGTATTGGTGTAGTTGGTTGTAGCGGTTGACGATGAGAAGAACTTGACGGATGTAATCGTGCCGCCTTCCATTTCTTCCAACATAGAAGCAGGATAGACGAACTCCGTCTGAGAGCCGCCACTACCCTTAATGGGGGCATAGCTACTTGTCGACGTCCCATCACACACAGTGAGTGTCGACTGTCCATTTGCCGCCCATGGCGCCAATAGCGCCAGCAGCAGCATCAAAAGTAAATGTTTACTTTTCATAATGTTTTTTGTTTGGTTAATAATTAATGTTAATTGTGTTGTTTGTTTTTTTCTTTATTTGACTTTTGCAGCTTGTTTCTCGGGGTCCTGTCGGCAATTCAGGCAATCTCTTCGTCCCATTCACGCATCACCTCGTCGTGCGATGTCCCGATACCGGCGGCAATCTCGGCCTCGGCCTCGTCGAGAATGGCATCGACCTCCTCCATGGAGAAACGTCTCAGCCCGGATTTCTCCGCGCGGTCGGCATGCTCGATGAGGTGGTCGGCCACCCAGCGCATATTGCTCGGCGTGAGCGTACCGTAAAGGTATTCTAGCAATCCCTGTAATGCCGTAGTACTCATTTCGTTTCCTTTCTCTTGGTTTGGTTTGTTTTTTTCTTCCTTTTCACATCCACCCCTCAGCGCCCCATCGGCAGCATCAAAGGCAGATGTTCACTTTTCATAATGTTTTTTGTTTGGTTAATATTTGTTTGATTATTATTTGTGTTGTTTATTTTTCTTCTTCTAACGGCGAATTTCTCTAATTCCGCGAATTTTTCTTGTCTCTTGTTCTTTATTTCCTGCTAATTACACTAATTGCCTTGTTGTCTGCAACTCTGGCCGACAAGGTAACGTATCAGCAGACTCCTCTTCATGCCAACGCCACTTTCCTATAAAAACACCTCTGGCCGACATAGGCCTCCTTGGCCTCGTCCCTGTAACACTCAAGCATGAGGCTTATCGCATCTTTCATGTTCTCGATAAGCTCGTCGAGGCTCCTGCCCTGACTCACAGCACCCGGCACCTGCACACATTTACCTGTGTACCAGCCGCTGGCCTCGTCCTTGTGAATAATTACTGAGTATTCCATATAGTTTTGTTGTTCTTTTCTTTGTTAGTTTTCTTTCCTTTTCACATCCACCCCTCAGCGCCCCATCGGCAGCATTTGAAGGTAGATGTTCACTTTTCATAATGTTTTTGTTTGGTTAATAATTGTGTTGTTTGTTTTTTTCTTCTTCTAACGGCGAATTTCTCTAATTCCGCGAATTATCTTATATCTTGTTTCTTATTTCTAACCAATTACTCCAATTTTCTCCTGCTCATAGTACGGCGGCAACCCTGCGAATGGCGGCAAGCCGACGGGCAAAGGTCCCGTTTCTCTTGGCAGTGATGATATTATACCGCATCTGCATGTCAAGCAACGGTTCCACATCCAAGTCAAGAGCTGTAGCAATAAGCATTGCTATCTCTGTGGTGAGAGGTCGCTTCCCACATAGGGTTTCGTTCAACACCCTGTAAGACACACCAATCTCTTCCGCCAAGGCACGCTGTGTGATGCCACGGTACTCTATCTCGTCCTTTATGACCTCACCGGGATGGGTGGGAATGTATGGTTCTATCTGTCTCATGTCTATCGTTTTATTGGTAATGGTTGCTCAGTTCCGTAATATTGCAGATGGTCGCCACCGTCTCGTTGTTCCTTGTAATCTCTTCGAATTCTACACGATATTGTTTGTTTACCCTGACAGAGGAGAGACCGGTTTTGTCGCCTGTCAACTTCTCGTATCTCAATGAGTTGTATTTCGCCAAAGAGGCGGTATCGGGAGAGGAAATCATCATATCAATCACTTTGACATACTTCTTCACCACCTGCGGCTGGAAGCGATGCTTCTTGTCGCCGCTGTTCCCCTGCTTGTACAGGTTCTCCAGGTAGGTCTTGTCAAAGTTTATTTCCATATTGATTCTGGTTGGCTATTATTTGTTTGGTTAATAATTGTGTTGTTTGTTTTTTTCTTTTATTCTAATTTTATTCTAACGGCGAATTTCTCTAATTCCGCGAATTATCTTGCCTCTTTCTTATATTTTTTCTCATTGCCTTAGGGTTCTTCTTGCAGTCCCAAATCATCAGTATCGAGCAGGCGTTGTTTTCGTATAGGTATATCAGTTTGTATCTTCGAAGCACTAGTAGGTATCGGTAGTTGCGTCCTAGGTTCTCCAGCGTCGGTTCTTTCTGTCCCATCTCCGGCATCTGCTCCAGATCGTCGCCCGCCTTGAGTAACTCTTCCGCATAGCTTGTCGCAACTTCGTGTGAGAGCGCATCGTAATACCGGAAGATGTCTTGCAGGTCTTGTCGGGCCGGTGCCGTCCAGTTCAGCTGTACCATGAACGAACCTGTTTTTTGAATTCACCATGTGCGACCAAATCTCTGCCGGAGTCGGCATCCGCAGTGGCCCTCAGGACACGCTGCATGGCCTCCTCTTTCGTGTATTGGCAAGGCGAGGTGGCCTCTTGGTTGCTCTGGCGGCTCACCCTCATCTTCCAGCCCATCCTCCTCGAAAGCGTCCGCAGGACGGGTATGTCGGAATTGGCCACCGACAGGGTTACGTTCTCCATTATTGCTGCTTCGTTCATTGTCTTTTCTTTTTTCTTCCTGTTGTCTCTTTTTTTCTGTTTTCTTCCTGTATCTTCTGTTTTTTCTCTTTATACCTATACACCCAACGGGGTCATTATACCAATGACGCCCAATAGGTTACACGGATATTGCACTTCTCGTATGGGTACAATACTTCACCGCAAATATACAACTTTTTAATAAACTGGTAAAATTTTTTTTCACGATGCCACCAACCTTGGATACAGAGACGCGGCAGGCCGCGTCTCTACAGGATTGAAACAGAAGGATTTGGATTGCGACAATCGACATGCCAAAGGCGTATCAACGACCTACCATCACCCTACCAACTCCTACCATGGTGGGAGTTGGTAGGGTGTTGGTAGGAAGTTGGTAGGAAGTTGGTAGGGAGTTGGTAAAGACTTGGTCAATTTCGGGCTAATTACTCGAATTCTTGCACTGGACAGCTTGTATGTCAAGTTTTTTTCGTATTTTTGCAGCATGATTTTTTTCAACATGAGAAAGTGGATTGGTATCTCGTTGATGCTGTTGACGTGGGAGACGCAGCAGGCTGCGTCTCTACAGATGGGTCAATTTCAGGTTGGTAGGGTGACGGACTCGGCGTGGCGGGCCGACGTGAAAACGGCGACGCTGACACGCAGCGGCGTGGAGCTGGAGGCCCCGGTGCTGACGATGAGCGCCGGCGAGAGGATGCTCCTACAGTTCGACATACTGGCCGACGAGGCTGAGAATCTGCGCTATACCATCGCCCACTGCGACGCCGACTGGCACCGCGACGACCTGGAACCCCACGAGTTCATGAACGGATTCGAGAGCGGCGAGATTGAGAATATCGACTTCTCTTTCACCACGTTGCGCCCCTTCATCCACTACCACCAGACGATTCCCGCCAAATACACAGATTTCACACACTCAGGCAACTACGTGGTCTACGTGACCAACGACGAGGGCGACACGCTGCTCTCGCGGCGCTTCTGGGTGAGCGAGCAGGACGTCGGCGTGGAGGCCGAGGTGACCAAGCCCTACGACGGGATGGAGATTATGAAGAGGCAGGAGGTGGACGTGAAAATTGAAAATTCAAAATTGAAAATTGAAAATTTTT
>DECD01000007.1:29635-47224 GCA_002349055.1 Bacteroidales bacterium UBA2939
AATATCTTCCACGGCGGCAACACGTTCCGCTATTTCGACTGTAGCAACCTGCGGGCGCCGATGTACAACATAGTGAAAATCGAGGAGTACGGCGGCGAGGTGTTCGCCATGGTGCGTCCCGAGGAGGACCGCAGCAAGAAGCACTTCCTCAACGAGAAGACCCTCAACGGCGGCATGAAGGTGAACGTGTGGGACCGCCAGAACAAGGCCCTCCAGGCCGACTACGTGTGGGTGAACATCAGCCTGCCCATGGCGCAGCCGATGATTGACAAGAGCGTGTACGTGGTGGGGCAGCTGACGGACTGGAAGCTCGACTCGGCGAGCCGCATGGACTATGTGCCCGAGTACAAGGCTTACGTGAAAAGGCTGCTGCTGAAGCAGGGGTACTATTCGTATCTGCTGTTAACGAAGGGTTATGGGTTAGAGGTTATGGGTTATGGAAGCGCCACGGAGCGGCTGGAGGGAGACCACTGGGAGACGCCCAACCAATACACCGTCTTTGTCTACCACCGCGAACCCAGCGACCGCGCCGACAGACTGGTCGCCGTGAGGCGCATCCAATAGGAGGTGGCGGCGCTCGATGCGCGAGAGTCCCAGGTCTTTGAGGTAGTCGCTGAGGAGTCGGCCTTTTGAATGCGTTAATGCGTTAATGTGTAAATGCGTTAATAGGCGGTCGCCGGGCTGCGGATGGCGGCCGGGGAGAGGTTCCACATTGGGGGCTACGAGGAGTTTTCCCTTGTGGAGCTCGGCGACGTGGGTTGGGGAAAAGAAGAGTTTTCCCCCTTCGGTGGCGGAGAGGATGTCGGAGACGGTGGTGGCGTTGAAGCCGAATGGGTGAAGCATCTCGAAGATTAAGGAGTGAACGGGAGTGAAAGGGAGTGAAGGGGAGTGAGAGGACAATAGTGCCTGAAGGTCGATGGCGAGCATCTCAAAGGGAAGGGCGGGAAGCCTGGAAGGACAAGGTTTTACGTATTGGGTACGGAGGTGCTCTATATATTCCTTATATAATAGTTCGGTGTCGTGGAGGCGCTCGATGTTGGCGGCCATGGTGGCGTCGACCGAGGGGTAGAGTTCCCTCAGGAGCGGCATGAGGCGGAGGCGTATCTGGTTGCGGCGGGCGTCGAGTTCGGCGTTGGTGTGGTCCTCGACAAAGTCGAGGTGGTTGTCGGCGACATAGGCGTCGATGTCGGCCCGCGAGAAGCAGAGGAGCGGCCGGATAATTCTTAACTCTTCATTCTTAATTCTTAATTCAGCGACAGGCCTGATGCCGTGGAGGCCGGCGATGCCGGTGCCGCGGAAGAGGTTGAGGAAGAAGGTCTCGATGGAGTCGTCGCGGTGGTGGGCGGTGGCTACTATAGTTGAGAGTTGAGAGTTAATAGATAATAGTTGGGCGAACCAGGCGTAGCGGAGGTCGCGGGCGGCTTCCTCGAGGCTCTGGCCGTGGGTGGCGGCATAGGCGCGGGTGTCGAAGTCGACGGTGTGGAAGGGCACGCCGTAGGCGTCGGCCAGGCGGGCTACAAACTGCTGGTCGCGGTCGCAGTCGCCGGGGCGCAGGTGGAAGTTGCAGTGGGCCACAGCGAAGGGGATGGCGGCGCGGTGGAAGAGGTGGGCCATGCAGACCGAGTCGCGCCCACCACTAACGGCCAGCAACACCTGCCCTCCCGAAGGGAGCAGGTGTTGCCGGTGGATGTAGTCTATGAAGCGTTGCAGCATCAGCGGAGAATCATCTTCTTCATGCAGCGTTTGCCATCCACCTCGATACCATAGTAGTAGATGCCGGTGGAGTAGGCCGACATGTCGAGGTCGATGGTCTGGGAGCCTGCCGTGAAGTAGCGCGAGAAGGACTCGACGACATGGCCCATGGCATCGATGACGAAGAAGCGTACCTCGGCATCGTTGGGCAGCGAGAAGGGGATGGTGGTGCGGTCGCTGAAGGGGTTGGGATAGTTCTGGTCGAGGACCAGGCTGCTGGTCTCGACGAAGGGCACATCCTCCCAATAGCCACGGACCTCGATGCTGGTGGTCTGGTTGTTGTTGGGATTAGCGTCGCTGACGTATTCGAGTTCGGCCGAGCCGACATAGGAGCGGTTGGGCGACTTGTGGATGCGCGGTGCGAGGACATGGTAGATGGTCTGTCCGGCCTCGATGCGGTGCTGGAAGCCATCGCTGATGGGCTGTCCGTTGATGACGGCATCGATGTAGATGGAGCCCGAGAGGAGCGAGATGTTGCCGTTGTTGCGGATGGCGGCGATGACCTGGCAGTCGGGGGCTGCATTCTCGATGATGATGAGCTTGAGGGGTTCGACATCGAGGTACTGCGTGGCGAGGGTCCTGGTGGTGTCGTTGGAGCTGTCGTTATCGCCCGCGATGTGGACAAAGCCAGTCACGTTGGGGTACTTGGCCGGACGGTCGGGCAGGGTGATGTCGAAGGTGTGGTAGCCAGTCTGGAGAGCGGGCAGCGGGACATCGCGGCTGTAGATTTCGCGATGGATGGTCGAGGTGTCGCCGTCGATGTAGAAGCCCACCTCAAAGCCATTGGCGCCGCGGGCGCCGCGGTTTTCAATGACCAGGGCGAAGCGTACCACGGTGTGGGCCGAGGTGTCGACGATGACAGACGCGGCGGCGAGGTCGGAAACCGAGTTGATGCCCTCGACACGCTTGGTGATGGTGTCGTTGTAGATGTAGGCGTTCTGATCGCTCTTGATGATGCCGGTGAGGCTGATGACACCCATGGGCATGCGGAACTTGTGGATGAAGGTGTAGTTGAAGTAGGCCATCGGCGCCAGCGGGTGGCCGACAAGCTCGTTGAAGTCTATATTCTCATCGACACGTTGCGTGCCATTGACGATATAGGATGCCGTGGCGGTGTTGATGGGCGAGGAGCCGAAGTTGCGGATGCGGAGGGTGACCTGGAGCGAGTCGCCAGCAACCACATTGTCGAGCGGGTAGATGAAGGAGTGGGCGCTGATGTCGTTCTCGAGCGGGCTGAGGAGGAAGGTGGCGGTGCAGGAGTCGTTGTCGCGGTAGAGGTCGGAGGCCGTAAGCATGGTGAAGGCCGTGATCTGGAAGGTGTCGGGGAAGTCAGCGGTGACGATGAAGGGTGCCGTGAACTCGAAGGTGTCGCTGGCCAACGGCGGCAGCAGGCAGTCGAGGCTGGACTCCTTGGGCAGGAAGGTACCATAGTGGATGTAGCCCATGTCGAGGTGGCGCACGGTATCGGTACCATAGTTATGGACGACGACCTTGGGATAGATGGTCTGTCCGTAGGCGGGAGCCGTGGGATAGGGAATGGCGATGACGCCCACATCGGTGGGACGGCGGGCACGGCCGACATGGAAGTTGTCGACGGCGCAGCCCTCGCCGAAGGCAGCGGTGGCGCTAGTCTTCATGGGCGTGGTGTAGACGAAGCGGAACTGGAGCATCTCGGGGAAGTCACCCGAAATGAGGTTGGTGGGAATCCAGTAGAAGTCGTAGTCGGAGCCGGAGGTGTTGTTGTCGAAGCACTCGTCGTCCTCGTTGTTGTACCAGTTAGTGAGGGAGTCGGCATTGACATTGACCCACTTGTTCTCGTAGTTGCAGAACTCGATACGCAGGGAGCTACCGTTGGTGAGTTTGCGACGGAGGCGGAAGGAGAGGGTATCGGCCTTAATCTGCGAGATGTTGATGATGGGGCTGTAGAGGTAGCTGACATTGCCGCGGGTACCGGTGACGATGTTGTCGTGGAGGTCGGTGACCCAAGCGATGGAATCGGAGTAGGCGGCGTTGATGCTAGCCTTCTGCGGGACACCGCGCTCCCAGAAGTTGTGCGAATAGAGGTTGTAGCCCTTAGGCGCATACCACTTGTTCTCGCCCTCGAAGTCATCGTTGAGGATGAGGCGGACGATATGGAAGCGGTTGTACTGATACTCGAGGGTGTTGTTGGCGAGGTTGACATCGTCAGGCGTGTTGTGCGAGATGGTGAGGTCGGTGATACCCAGCGGGAAGACATGTGGCGGGATGGTGACCACGGCGCTGGAGCCGGGCTGGAGGGTGCCGTTGTAGGTGACGGTACCCATGGAGGTGGAGTCGTTGGCCGACGCATCCTCGGCGAGGAAGCGATAGTTGAACACGGGGTTGGTGGCGGCCACGGAGCCCTTGTTGGCGATGCGGAAGGAGACCGAGCGCGGCTGGTCGTCGCGGATGAGGTAGCTGCGCGGAGCCACTATCTGGGTGACGGCGATGTCGGTGGCAGGAGTCTCGGCGTCGACGAAGAGGAGGGCGTCGAAGTTGTGGCCGTTCTTGTTCTCGGGGACACCGTAGGAGATGGTGTCGCTGGGAGTGATGAAGTCGGAGTAGGAACCCACGACGACACGCATGCGCATGTAGCCATAGGAGGCGTTGGGGTCAATGGTGATAGCGGTGGAGAAGGTGGTGTTGTCGTAGAAGGCATCGCCGGACACCAGCTCTTCGCTACCGGTGAAGTAGCCGTCGCGGTTGAAGTCGATGAAGGCCCAGATGCGGACGCGGTCGGCCTGGGCGGTACCGTCGAGCGGTGTCACCTGGACGATGAGCGAGTCGGTGAGGCCCTTAGTGACATGAACCACGGGATAGTCGGGCGAGGCATAGGTGGCGAGGTCGGTGAGACCGCGACCCAGCGGCGGGCACTCGAAGTCGAGTTCATTAAATGATACGCGCGTGATGTCGAAGGTGGGGGCGGTCGGTTTGTGGCGTTTGTAGGTGCTTTCGGCCAGTGAACGGAAGGTGTGATCGTAGCGGATGGTGTCGTTGCGACGGCTGGCGTCGCTGGCGAGGTCGGTCCATACCTTCAGTGTGTAGTTCTGGTTCTGGGTGGGAGTGGGGATGTTGAGCAGCGAGTCGAAGGTGTAGACATGCGTCTGGCCGGCGGGGATGGTGACCGGGCAGATCTCCTCAACCTGCTGGATGATGTTGTTGCCACGCATGAGCTGGTAGACCACGGGGACGTTGGTCTGCGAGCGGGTGCCGTAGTTGGCTATGCGCACACGCACGGTGTCGTTCTCCATGTAGACACGTCCGCCGAGGGGTGCCAGCACCTCCTCGAAGGCCACATCGTTCTCGAAGAGCGGCAGGATGCCGACATGCACCTCGGAGAAGTGGCTGGGGCAGTCGTGACTGGAGTGGCAATTGAGGTAGTAGACCGAGTCGTGGAAATACTGCGGAGTGTTGTTCCACAGGGTGGAACGGTTGTAGTTGGCCGTGTTGACCGCCACCTGGTTGGCCTTCGGGAAGAAGAAGGTGGCCGTGCTGTCGCGATACCAACGGATGGGGAGGCTGTTCTCCTGCGAGGCGCGGACGGCACCCCAAGTGCCATAGGCGAAGGCGGTGTCGTAGCCCACAGGAGGCGCGGGCGAATAGTAGGAGTCGATATTGTTCTTGGTGGTGGTGTCGTTGGTCTTGGTGATGTCGTAGTCGTAGTCGACCCATCCCGTGATGCGGAACTTGAGATCGACCGAGTTGCTGGTCGGGTAGAAGTTGGCCGTCTGCGAGAAGGAGACGATATTCGACTGGCCCATGAGCAGCGGCGAGGGAAGGCTGGCGGGCTCCTGAATGACGCCGGGCCAGGTGGGGACGGTGATGGTGGTGGGAGAGGTAATCTCGGGTTGGAAGCCAATCATGAACGAGGTATTAGCCGGGAAGTCCTTGTAGCCACTGTTCTTGATGGTCAGTCGGACGATGGTGTTCTCCATGTTGCAGCCCGTGTGGTCGGTGCTGACGTTGGTGGCAGAGAGGTTGAATGCCGGTGCCAGATAGAGCTCGGCCGTACGGTCGTTGTTGGAGGTGTCGACATCGCCTGCGCAGACCACCACGACATGCACGGTGTTGGTGTCGATCATGCCGAGGAAGGTGGGAATCCAGACGGTATCAATCTTGCTCTCGCCCGGGGCGAAGTTGCCCAGCGGAATCGTGGCCGAGCGGGTGGCAGTTTCGTTACCCTCGAGGTAGGCATACCAGGTGACATTGCTCTCGGGGGCGAGACCGTTGTTATAGAACTGGGCGATGACGCGCACGGAGTCGGACTCGATGTTTGGCGGCATGTTGTTAGGCGGGTTGAAGTTGAGGCTGGTCGGCATGATGGGTTCCATGATGCGGACAACGGCCATATCGTGGGCGCTGACATCCAGCTCGTCGGCACCGATGGTGGGGCTGGGAATCTGGTGACGGATGCTGTCGTCGATATCGTCGGGGATATCGGCGTTGTACTGTGCGAGGCCGGCGAAGTTGGTCATCACTAGGTGCAGGTCGCGGTCGGAGATGAAGTAGGGCTCGTCGCAGACCGAGTTGGCGTCGTCGCCATTGGCAGTCTGCAAGGCACCCAGGGAGTCGCGCACCACCTTCCAGTAGAAGGGACGGGTGCTGGCAGTGTAATAGGCGTTGTAGTTCGAGATGGAGAGGGTGTTAAGCTCGGACACATAATAGGCATAGCCCTTGCTAAAGTTCGAGAAGATGTTGTTCGACACCTGGATGTGCGACACCGTGGGGCCGGAGAAGAAGGAGTAGCTGCTCTCCGAGAAGGCCGCCGCCACATCGCCGCAGTAGACGCGGATGGTGTTGTAGTAGATGTTGACATAGGCCGAGGAGCTGTCGATCCAAATGCCGGAGGGCTTGGCAGGCGAGAGACCTGCGGTGCCGGTGCCCGAGCAGCTGATCATGTTGTTGACCACCATGCCGGGGTTGCTGGCCGTGCTGCCGATGTTCTCCAGCTGGATGCCTCGTTTGCCGCCCTTCTTGACGTCGACAAGATAAATCTTGTTCTTCTGGACGGAGAAGGTGCCGGCGGTCTGGGCCAGATAGAGACCCGTGAGGGCGCGGTTGTCGATGGTCACTCCCGAGGAGACGACATTCTTGTTGAAGACGATATTGTTCACACCGCGGAGGTAGACGCCCTGCGAGTAGAAGTTCTTGAAGGTGTTGCCGGTGAGGGTGAAGTTCTCGTAGTTGGAGACGGTGCCCGTATGGCGGAAGGAATAGTAGCCACTGTCGATGACGTTGTTGGTGAACGTCAGGTTGGACACCTCGCCCATCAGGACCACGCAGGAGGCATTGACGTTGTTAATCGTTCCCTTGACCCTGACGGTGAGGCTGTCGATGGTGATGTGGTCACCCTTGCTCACCACGAGGGCGTTGGCGAAGTTGCCGGTGGCCGGACGGGCCTCGATTCTGAAGTTCGAGAGAGTGACATGCGAGGTGCTGTCGAGCAGCATCACATAGTTGTCGTTCTGGGTGGTGGCAGCCGTCAGAAGAACATTGTCGCCAGTGCCGATAAAGGCAATGGTATGCTCGTCGGACGAACCAGGGATGTTGTTCAATCGCACCTGCTCGGTGTAAGTGCCGGGGTCGACATAGAACTGCACGGGGCCTTGGATACCGACGATGTTCAGTGTGTCGATGGCCTCGCCGAAGGAGCGGTAGTCGCCGCCTTCCTGAGCGATGGTGTAGCTACCGTTGCAGAAGCGCACCATGAACGAACGGCTGACGGTGTCGTTGAAGGTGATGCTGTCGCCGGGGGCCGACACAATGACGCGAACAGCGTGACGGCCGGGTCCCATGTGACGGCTGAAGAGTAGCACGTTTTCTGTAGCACCCGAGGCAATCGTGGTGCTAACGATGGTGCTGTCGACGGCCAGCGTATCATAATAATAGTAGAGTTTGGTGCCTGTGGCCGCCAAGTTACCCTGGTTGCGCACGTTGACATAGATGGGAATGTCGTTGCAGGAGTTGTACTCGAGGGTGTCGACTCCGTTGGGCCAGAGCAGGGCCATATCCACATCCGGGATGCCGGTCATGGTGATGGTGTAAGGCGCGGTCGGGCCGTCGCAGCCGTAGGCTGTGGTGGTGATGCGGATGTTGGGGCGGTTGTTACCGCGGGTACCCGCACCGGAATATTCTGCCGTCGAGGGCGTCAAGGCGCTGGAGCCGTCCTTGTAGAGAGTGGTGTTGGTCTTGGAGGTGAAGTAGGAGCGCGCACCGCTACTGCTTGCGGTGGCGATATAATGTACAATCTGAACCACCAGGCTCGATGTGCCGTCCCAGTAGAAAGGAGTGTCGAGCGGGTGCGTAATCCATGACTCGGCCGAGCTCTGGTTGATGACCTGCGGCGCACGCGAATAGACTGGCGTGGTGCTCTTCCAGCTCGAAGTCGAGGCAAAGACAGTGTCGGTGGTCGTACCCATCGAGATGGTGTACTGGTCGAACGAGATGGAGGAGGCGGGGTTGTTGCCGCCAAGGGTCTTGAAGTTGAAGGCTATCGAGTCGATGAAGCCCGGCTGGAAGCCCGCGGCCCTCAGTTCACTGGCGCTGTAGATAAACTGCTGCTTGGCATGTTTGCTCTTGGGCTGATAGGGAGTGGGGAACTGGTTGGCCGTGTTCGCCGACGCACCTGTGCCGACAGTACCTTCATAGGGTTTCGTCACCATGTAGCCCACACTGCGCGTGCCGCCCACATAAAGGACCTCAGACACATGGGTGTAACCCGTGTCGATGGCGTTGCCGTCATAGTCGTACCACACAGGAACCACACCGGTAACAGGAGTGAGGCTCACCGTGTCGGCGGTGGCGTAGCTGACAGTATGGCTTGCGACCGAAGCCGGCAGCACAGGAGCAGCCGGAGTGAACGGCACTTCCACCGTCACCCTGCTGGTATCGTTTGCTCTGACGATGTCACCGCTCACCGAGTCGGCCCACACTTTCACCGTCAGCATGGTGTCGTGGGCGAACGACATATTCAACCTTGTGCTGAAGGTGTAGCGGACAGCGCCGTTGGCGGCTATCGGCTGGTTGTAGGTCTCGGTGACAGTGTCGATACCATCGGTATAGTTCAGCACGACAGAATCCACCGGCAGGATACCATAGTTGTGTACCGTCACGGACACTTCCTCCGAATCGAGGCCGCAGACACCGCTGGGCACCGAGGGGGCACTCAGGTCGATATCGGCCGGCGGCGGGGCAATCATATTAATCGTGTAGCTGGCGGCATAGCCCTCGCAACCATTGTCGGTATAGCGAATCCAGTCTTCATCGATGGTGTTGAGGAACATCGGGTTGGCGTTGGTGGCCACCGTCCAGTCGGTGTTGCGGCCGAAGAAGGATGTTCTCATGACACCCGCAGTGCTGGGGGTGCTCGAGACATTCACACCCGTTCCGGTCCATACATAGCTGGGACGGCCGATGTTGTCCCATCTCACAGCCTGCGTCGAGGTCTCGGTGATGTTGTTCAATGCCACGGCATCCTCAATCTGGCCGCCACGGTAGTACACAAAGGCGACCTTGCTACTGGAGGTGATGTTGTTCGACAGCACCGAACCCGTGTGGATGGTCTTCTCGGGGTTGGCCGAAGTGCCGGTGGCATACTGCACCACCAGACTCTGTCCGGGTTCAATATAGACGCTGTCGGTGAAACGGAAGATTTTGTTGTTGATATTGGCAGTGGGAGAAATGGTCTGGATGGAATCGCCGAAGAGGTTGGCTCTGGCATCGCCCACATTGGTCAGCTGGAGGGCCACCTTGCGGTTGGCGTTCATCCAGTAGGGCATCGAGGGGGTCAAGCCCGTGGTGTTGTTGGCATGGGCAAACTCGAGCTGCGTGATTCTCACAATGGGCATGTTTCTCTTCTGGCGGAAGTATACCGTGGTGTCCATGCGCAGGGTGTCGGTGGTCAGCGTGCCGCCCACATAGAAGGGAGCGGCATCGGTGGTGTCGCGATACCAGTAGAGCTGCGACGGACGCTGGGGTGCCGATGTGTTGTCAGACACTTTCCACATCTCCACACCGGTAACGGGAGTGATGGTGGCGGCAGTGGCATAGGGTATCGAATCGAGACCGTTGGCAGGCTTCGCCGGAGGATAGCGGCTAATCACCTCAAACACGTTCGTGTCGTTGGTCTGGTTCGGGTCGCTCGGGAATATCGTCCACACCTGGATGGTGTACAGGGCGTCGGTCTTGTTGACATTGTTGGGGGGCAGCTGGAGCGTCACACCAGTCGGAATCGTCACGGTGTCCTCGGCCGGTATCGGCGTGGTCACCGCCACCGTCAAGGGGGCGCCGCTGTTTACCTTGTAGCCCAGCGTCAGGCCGGTACCCGAGTAGGCGCTCGTACCGCTGTTGCGCAGCAGCACTTTCAACTCCACGGGATTCGGCATGTGGCACGACTCGGCCAAAGGACTCACCAAGCCTTCGGGCTCGAAGTCATACATCAGCGACGAGAACTCGAAAGCACCGGGGCAGGTGGTCACCGTACCGCGAAGGGTGTCGAACATATCCGTCGTGACGCCGGCGATGGGAATACCCACGCCCTTCACCAGACGGTTGAAGGTGCGAAGGTCGACGCGCGAACCGTTCAGGAAGTTGGGGTTGACCGAGATCGACATCGAGTCGCTGGGTTCCGACAGTTGCCAAGATGCCAAGTCGGTGCTGCTGGCACCGGCTTTGCGGTTCAGTATAGAGCCCTGCGAGTAGTAGACGTTGTAGCCCACGGTGTTCGTCGTGCTCGAACCGGGCATATAGTTGAATGCGTAGTTGTTGTTGTCGAGGCACACCACGATGTTGTCCATGAAGCGGCTGTTCTGCAAGGTGCCGCCGCCGAAAGTCGCCGTGGCAATGTTGTTACGCTGCGGGGCAGTCATCTTCACCGAGTTGTAGACCACATCGGTCCAGTTGGCGGTAATCACATTGAGGGGTGTACGCATCAGGTTGGCGTTGCCGTCGTCGTTGCAGACAATCATGTTGTTCGCCACCAGGATATGGGTGGTCGAGGTACCAATCACGCTGTTCAGACCGATGGCACCGGCACCGTGGCTCGTGTAAATCTTGTTGGACATCACGCGCGAGGCACCGCGGCACTCGTTCAGCATCAGCACATAGTTCGTGTTGGTCATCACATCGTACATCTCGTTCTTCTCCACCACCACGTTGTTCTGGTTCGAGACATACACTGCATACTCATACTGGTTCTCAAACAGACTTCTTTTCACGCTGTTGTTGTTCGACAGCATGTCCGAAGCCTGACCCCTGAGGTCGACACCGGTCTTACCGCCGACAAAGGTACAGCCGTCCACCACCAGACCGTTGGCGTAGCCCGAGTAGAGCAGGGCGTTGATACGCATGTTGGCGGCGGGGTTGGCGACGCTGTCAGCGAAGAGGCAGCCCTCGAAGTGGCAGTTGACGCTGTTCACGCCCAGTTCCACCATGTTCGTCATCGGAGCCGCACGGCGGACGAACTTGAGGTTGCGGAAGCGGATGTTCGACGCCGCGGCGAGATTCACAATCGAGGCCACAGTGTCGGACGAAGCGAAGGCCACCACACCGCTCTCAGGCTCAAAGACGATATAGTGCTGCGTGGTCAAGCCGTCGACTTGCGGCATGACGAAAGGCTGGTACTCGCCGGGAGCCAGCTTCACCACCAGGCTGTCGTTGATACCGCAGCGACTCAGGGCGAAGAGGAATTCCTCCACCGTATTGAAGTCGGGCGTGGCACCGCCGATGTGGCGCACTCCGTTCATCGGGCCTTCGCAGACAATGAACTGCGAGAAGATGCTGTCGTTGTAAGGCTCATGGTCGCGGTAGCGCTGGCCTTGAGCCGTCAGCGTGTCTTCCACCCACACCCTCAGCGTGTGGAAACCGGCCGGCAACACCACATTGGGGGCGATGGTGACATTCGTCGTCGCACCGCCTGCCAGCGTTCCGTTCCAGGTATAGTTGCCATTGATGGAGTCGTCCACAGAGTAGCTGATGACAATCGAGTTGACCGTCAGGGCACCCTGGTTCTTCAGCCTCACTTGGATGCTGTGGTCGGCCGGGGTCATGGGGGCGTCGCTGTTGGGCGTTATCAGGCCGTAGCTGGGCTGTCCAACCACAGTGTCGAAGCCCATGTCATACAGCAGCGGCAAGTTCTTGTGCTGCGTCATCACCAGTGCCGGTCTCAGGTTCTTGCATTCGGTGGCGACACGGAAGGTCAACGGCAGAGGCTCAACAAAAGGATTGTAGGCAAAAGGCTCGTCACCATCCAACGGGTATACGTAGATACTCTTCTTCTGCGGATGGGCGCTTATCATCTTGAGGACCGTGTTCACACCCAGGTTCTCCTCGTCGTCATAGGTCAGCTGCATCACCAGGTCCTTGCCGGCGTAGAAGAACGTGTCCATGAACTGGATGGTCTGCTCACCGTTGGCATTGCGTTCCTGGATGGTCAGCGGACCGTCATACACCGGCTTCATGTAAGACAGCGTGAAGTCGTAATTGTTCGCGATCGACTCGTCCACCACGTAATTCGTCGGCACATTTTTCATTTTAATCTGAACCCTGTTGTGCGTCACGGCATTGGTATGCGAGCCTACGGTAAACCTCAGGGCCGTCATCTCGCCGGGGCCATAGCCGGCGCTCGCCAGCAAGGCCGAGTCGAAGACCCATTCACTACGGCTGTCGGCATAGGTGGTAAAGGGGAAGTCCCCGAAATTGGAGGTCGTGCCCGTGAACTCCTCCGTCTGCACACCCAGCTGGTCCACACCACGCACACAGGCATATTCAATCCACGTGTCGTCGGCCTTCGGGAAGGTCACCATGTTGGCGTTCTGCGTGGCATCGCGCACCACACAGTAGAACGACATCATCGTGTCGTAACCGCAGAAGGGAATCAGTCCTGAGTAGATGCCCGTCTGCGAAGAAATCTGAGTCATCGGCACACGTATCTTGGTCGGGTCGTTGCCCACGCGGTAGTACAAGTACACCGAGTCGGGATTGATACCTACCGCAAGGCTTGTTCTAGGGCGCAACTCGATGCGGGCACCACGACTGCTCGGATAAAAATACAGGTCGGGATAGCTCATCATGGTGATGGTCGGGCGCACCATCATTTCCGCACTCGCGTTCACCCTGATGTTGTCCAGACGCCACTTGCCAGGCGTAACGCTGGCTGAAGGGGGTTGGCTCACCACAAACTTAATCTGGAGCTTTCTCTCGTTGGTGGCGATGGCGGGAGTGATAGCATCGTTAATGTTGAAACGCTCGCTCTTCCACGACTCGTTAGTCAATGTGTGGGTACCCCAATCGTCATACGAATCCCTGTTGAACGTGCCTATATGTCCGAAGTTGGCCGAGCCGCCTTCCGATGCGTCATATTGCATACTGGTCAACTGGTGCCAGTTCATGTCGCTCTCGTTGACACGTTTGTAATAGATGTTGCACACCGGGCTTTGTCCGTTGGGTTCCACATCGCAAATGTGGTCGAACTCCAAGCTGATGTAGCGCAACGATGTGTTCTGCGTGAAATCCAGATCGTTGAGCTGGAACGTCACATCGCCGTTGGCCGCCTGTTGGATATACACCGACCGCGAACCACTCATGTAGAAATCGGTGGCGTAGTTCGTGGCCGTGGCTGGCGACGAAGTGAAAGCCTCCGTCTCCCCAACTTCAAAGCCTTGGTAGACCATTTCATACACCTGCGCGCGGCCAACAAGCCCGCAAAACAGGAAAATAGCACTCGTCAATAAATACTTGAGCTTCATAGTTTATATTTTTTATTTTTTTATTTCTCAGTTGTTTATATCATTTTCTATAGGCCATTCCGCCCCTTTTCAAGGGGCATAAACCAAACGCAAATATACGAACTTTTTTTAACATACACGCGAAATTATAAAAACTTTTTCTTCCTGGTCTTTTCCTTCCCCCTATATTCCCCCTCACTATAAAGAGTCAAAAGGGCTCTTTTTGGCTCACACTTTTAACATTTTTAACATTTACACCCAGCCACCTCCCTACCAACTCCGTGTCAACTCCGTATCAACTCCGTGTCAACTCTCACTCCGCATCTGTTAATTTTAACTTAAAAATTATAACAAGGAAAAAGCCCTTTTCGGAAGTTTTTCCAAAAAGGGCTTAGGGGTTATAAATACTATTTTTCAGCGATTTAAACGCTGTTCAAGGGCTTCGTACATAAAGACACCGGCGGCGACCGAGACGTTCAGCGATGCAACCTCGCCGACGATGGGAAGCTTGGCTCTCACGTCACTCATTTTTAACAATTCGGAACTGATACCTGTCTCCTCGTTGCCCATGATGAGGAGTGTGGGCTGGCGGAAGTCGACCTCGCGGTAGTGGACAGCACCCTTCTCGGTGGCGGCAACCACCTGATAGCCACACTGCTTGGCCAAGTTGACGACAGTCTTGAGGTTCTGCTCGCGACAGACGGGCAACCGCAGCAGGGCTCCGCTCGAGGTCTTGATGGCGTCCTCGTTCATGGCGGCGCTCCCATGGTCGGGCACCACGAGGGCGGCAACACCTGTGCACTCGGCCGTACGGGCAATGGCTCCCATGTTGCGTACGTCGGTCACATGGTCGAGCAGGACTATCACCGACGGCTCTTCCAGGGTCTCCATCAACTGCATAAAGCTGTGATACTTCACCGCAGCGATGGTGGCCACCACGCCCTGATGGTTTCCAGTGGTCATCTTGTTGAGTTTCTCCACAGGCACATACTGGAAGGGAATGTCGTGTTCCTTGAGCTTGGTCCTCAACTCATTGAGCAACGAGGAATTGAGTCCGTTCTGTATCAGGACGCGCTCCACCTGCTGGCCGCTGCCGATGGCCTCGATGACGGGTCGCAAGCCGTAGACTATCTGTTGTTTATTCTGTGTTTTTTCCATCGATGATTGTTATTTTTCGGTCGGCCATAGCGGCCAGTTCTTCGTTGTGGGTAACAATGACAAATGTCTGGTTGTATTGCTCGCGGAGGCGGAAGAAGAGCTCATGCAGCTCGCGGGCATGCTGGGTGTCAAGGTTTCCGCTCGGCTCGTCGGCCAACACGGCCATAGGGTTGTTCATCAGGGCGCGAGCCACGGCCACGCGCTGCTGCTCGCCGCCGCTGAGGGCCTTGGGCTTATGGCTGGCACGGTTGTCCACCTTCATGAAACTCAGCAGTTCCAGCGCATGCTCGGAGGCTTCTTTCATGGAGATGCCGCGGATGAGTGCCGGGATGCAGACATTCTCCAACGCCGTGAACTCGGGCAACAGGTGGTGCGCCTGAAAGACGAAGCCTATGTGCTCGTTTCGGAAGCGCGCCAACTCCTTTTCTTTCAACTTCGAAACCTCAGTGTCGCCATAAAGCAGCGTGCCGCTGTCGGGACGGTCCAAGGTGCCGAGAATCTGCAACAGGGTTGTCTTGCCGGCCCCCGACGGGCCTACAATACTCACCACCTCGCCTTGCCCAATGCTGACACTCACGTCTTTCAGCACATGCAGGTCGCCGTAGCTCTTGTTGATATTGCTAGCAGTTATCATTTGTCTTATCTCCTGTCTCCTTATCTCCTAAATCTCAACTCCGTTGAGAAAGACGCGCTCCACCTTGTTCTCGCCATAGGCGTAGGGCATGTACTCGTAGGAGGGTATCGGCTTGGTGATGTAGAAGTTGGCCTTCTTGCCGACAGCCAAAGAGCCCACCTCGTTGCTCACGCCCATGGCGTAGGCGGTGTTGAGGGTGGTGGCGTTGAAAGCCTCCTCGGGGGTCAGGCGATAGCGGATGCAGGCCATGGAGAGGACCAGCTGCATGTTGCCCGAGGGCGAGGTGCCGGGGTTGTAGTCGGAGGCCATGGCCACGGGCAGGCCCGAGTCAATCATCTTGCGTGCCGGCGAGAGGGGCAGGTTGAGGAAGAAGGCGCAGCCCGGCAGCACCGTGGGCATCGTGTCGGTACCCTTCAGACACTCGATTTCAGCATCGCCCATCTGCTCAAGGTGGTCGACCGAGATGGCACCGTATTTCACGCCCACCTGCACGCCGCCCGAAACGGCCATCTCGTTGGCATGAATCTTAGGACGCATGCCGTATTTGATGCCGGCCTCAAGGATTCGCGCGGTGTCTTCGACGGTGAAGAAGCCCTGGTCGCAGAAGACGTCGATAAAGTCGGCCAGACCCTCCTTCGCCACCAACGGAATCATCTCGTTGATGACCAGGTCGACATAGTCCTCCTGATGGCCACGGTACTCCATGGGGATGCCGTGGGCACCGAGGAAGTTCGACTTGATGGTCATGGGCGAGGTCTCCTTCAGGCGGCGGATGACGCGCAGAAGCTTCAGTTCGCTCTCAGTGGAGAGGCCGTAGCCGCTCTTGATTTCGATGGCGCCAGTGCCCATACGCATCAGCGCATCGAGGCGTTGCTTGGCCATGTCATAAAGCTCGTCCTCCGAGGCAGCAGCGGTGGCTTTGGCCGAATTGAGAATGCCGCCGCCACGCTTGGCAATCTCCTCGTAGCTGAGGCCGCGAATCTTGTCGACAAACTCGTGCTCACGCGAGTTGGCATAGACGGTGTGGGTGTGAGAGTCGCAGAACGACGGGAAGACCAGCCTCCCGGTGGCATCAACCACACTGGGAGCGCAGGCGTCCTCGCCTGCCAACTCGTTCATCGGACCGAACTTTTTGACAATGCCATCTTCTACGATGAGGTAGGCATCCTTGATGGTCTCCAACAGGGCCATCTCCTTGCCCTGCTTGCGGAGCTTCGGTGAGGTCTCCACACCCACCAGCTCCTTGATATTCTTAACTAACGTTTTCATTTCCTCTATTTTTTTTATAGTACAGCAGCAATCTTTCGCATGTTGCTTAATCGCGCTGCAAAGGTTTTACTACGTTTTGCCATCTGCATATCATACTCCGATTGCATACTAATCAACGGCATAGCCTCAATGTCAAGAGCTTTCCCTATCAACAAAGCATATTCCACCGTCATGGGACGCTTCCCGTTGAGTACCTCGTTAACAACCGAGTAGGCAATACCCGTCACCTCCGACAGCTGACGTTGCGTTATGCCCCGGTACTCAATCTCATCTTTCACAACCTCGCCAGGATATGTCGGCGCATACGGAGTCAGGTTGTTGGCAATCATTTCATCCTTAATCCCTTCAATATGTATCATATCTGGTCATTTATAGTGGTTCGACAATTCTGTGATATTGCATATTGTTGCAATCTTCTGATTTCCTTCTGTTTCTTCCGTAAATTCTATTCTATATTTGTCATTCACTCTCACCGAAGAAAAACCCTCCTTATCTCCCTTCAAATGTTCATAATGCAAACTTCCCAATCTTGCCAAATCATTCACATTATTTTGAACTTTCATCGTATTTATCACCTTGATATAGCGAGTTACAATATCGGGGTGAAACCGATATTTCTTACTGGTTGTCCGTCCATTAATATACAACTCCCGCAAGTATTCCTTATCAAAAATGACAATCATAACCGAATGCAAAGATACATCTATTTTTTAAATAATTCTCAATTTTGCGAAGATTTAACAAAAATTATTTTCATTTTTTCTTCTACCCTGTACATAGCGTTGGGCCAAATCCATAATGTCAAGTTTTATTTTTTCAAGAATTTGAGAATTNNAAGAATAACCAGAATTTCTTTTTGTTCTTTTAGTTCGGATTGAGAAAATTTAACGGCGAATTTTAAGTTAAATTTAACAGATACGCACTCAGAGTATTCACGGAGTATTCATAGAGTATTCACGGAGAGAGTACAGAGAAGGTGGGGTTCGGCTTTTTTTGACAACAAATTTTATTTTGTCAAGTTTTATTTTTTCAAGA
>DECD01000007.1:47332-71690 GCA_002349055.1 Bacteroidales bacterium UBA2939
TTCTTTTAGTTCTGATCTTTTATGTGCCGCCCCTACGGGGCTCAATGTAACCTATTGGTTTCTACCGTGGGCTAACGCCCACGGCTATTATATGTCGCCCCTACGGGGCTATTTTTAGAAGCTCCCTAATCTTTCGGGCCAAATCGTCGCGTCTGGAGTCCGTCATGCAGATTCCGAAGTTGTATTTAATCGAGTTGGAATAGGTCACAGTCAACAAATCTCAGAACAGCTCCTGCTGGTTGCCGTTGGTTTTTATCTTTCCGAGGTGCTGGTAGGCGAGCATGGTGGCTTCGCGGCCGCGGGGGGTGCGCATCAGGTAGCCCTCCTGGATAAGGTAAGGCTCGTAGACCTCCTCAACGGTGCCGGCATCCTCGCCAACGGCGGTGGCAATGGTGTTGATGCCCACGGGACCTCCCTTGAACTTATCGATGATGGTGGAGAGGATGCGGATATCCATGTCGTCCAAGCCATTACGGTCGACATTGAGAGCTTGCAGGGCATAGCGCGCGATGTCGAGGGTGATGGTGCCGTCGCCCTTCACCTGGGCAAAGTCGCGCACACGGCGCAGCAGGCGGTTGGCGATACGGGGGGTGCCGCGCGAGCGGCGCGCTATCTCGATGGCGCTCTCAGAGGTGATTTTCACCTGCAAGAGACCCGCCGAGCGGTTGACGATACTGGTAAGGGTTTCGGCGTCGTAATATTCAAGACGGCAGTTGATGCCGAAGCGGGCTCGCAGCGGGGCGGTGAGCATGCCGCTGCGCGTGGTGGCCCCGATGAGGGTAAAGGGTTTCAGGTTCAGCTGCACCGAGCGGGCGGCAGGGCCGCTCTCAATCATGATGTCGATGCGGAAGTCCTCCATGGCGGAGTAGAGATATTCCTCGACCACGGGCGAGAGACGGTGGATTTCGTCGATGAAAAGCACGTCGTTGGGTTGGAGCGAGGTGAGCAGTCCCGCCAGGTCGCCAGGCTTGTCGAGCACGGGGCCGCTAGTGGTCTTGATGCTCACGCCAAGCTCGTTGGCGATGATATTGGAGAGGGTGGTCTTACCCAAGCCCGGAGGTCCGTAAAGGAGCACATGGTCGAGGGGCTCGCAGCGGTCCTTGGCGGCACGCACGAAGACCTTGAGGTTCTCCACCACCTGCTTCTGACCGGCAAAACTGTCGAACCCCGAAGGGCGCAACGCACGCTCTATATCTTTCTCTTGTGCAGAGATACTGCGGCTGTCCAAACTGTCATTCATGGTGCAAAAATACTATTTTTTATCGAACTGACAAAATAAATGTATAATATTATCGTTATAACTTTTAAAAAACATAAAAAGCAAGACATGAAACCGATTATCGTTGGAACCGATTTTTCAACAGGATCCTACATGGCACTGGAGCTGGCTATCGACGTAGCCAACCGTTTCCAGAGCGACATTATCCTCATCTGGGCTCGCCGCGAAAAGCTCCTCTTCAGCGACGAACAGCTCGACACCATGACCAACCTGGCCGAAGACAAATTGCAGATGCTCTGCGACAAATACCAACCCGCCATGAAGTACGGCAAGCTGCGCTGGCAGATTACCAACGGCAAGGTGGCCCCGGCCATCGCCACCACCGCCACGCGCGAGCTGGCCTCGATGATTATCATCGGCACCAACGGTGCTTCGGGCTTCGAGAAATACTGGATGGGAAGCACCGCCGTGCGCATCGTGCAGGACTCGCCCTGCCCTGTGCTCACCGTGCGCCAGGGCTACGACTTCCACAAGCAGCTGGAGCGCATCGTGGTGCCCCTGCGCATCAACGCCAACTCGCGCCAGAAAGTGCCGCCCGCAGCCTCTATGGCCAAAATTTTCGGCTCCGAGGTGCACATCCTCGCCCTGCTCGACATGAAGGAGGACGAGGGCACGCTGAAGGCTTACGTGCAGCAGTCGGTCGACTATCTGGAGAAAGAGGGCGTACAGTATAAAGTCGAGACCCGCGAGTACTCCAACTATTGCGACACGGTGCTCAACTATGCCGACGACATCAAGGCCGACCTCCTCGTCATCAACACCGAGCAGGACCGCATCATCAGCCAGATTTTCCTTGGCACCAACGCCCAGCAGATTGTCCACCGCTCGCAGATTCCCGTGCTCTGCATCCACCCGGCCGATTATATCAGCGTAGCAGCCAAAGTGTGATGGACTACGACGTCATAGTGGTTGGCGGAGGGGCGGCCGGACTGATGGCTGCCTGCACGGCGGCAGAACGTGGCCGCAAAGTGTTGCTCCTCGAGAAGATGGACCAGGCCGGACGCAAACTGCGCATCACTGGCAAAGGCCGTTGCAACCTCACCAACACCAACCCCTTGCGCGACACGCTGCCGCACATCGGCAGCAGCACCGCTGGCAGCACCAACAAGCCCGGACAGACGGGCGGCGTGTGGCTTCGTAATGCCTACGGCCGCTTCTTCGCGCCCGAACTCATGGAATGGTTCGAGCAGCGCGGCGTGGAACTGACGGTGGAGCGCGGCAACCGCGTCTACCCCGCCAGCGGTAAAGCCCTCGACATCTTCCTCGCCCTCATTGGCGAGCTGGAACAGAGCCCCAACGTCACCATCCGCAAGAACACTACAGTCAAAAGCATCGAGACCTTCGAAGGACAGGCCACCGCCGTCATCCTCGAGCGCGGCGAGCGCATCGCCTGCCGCCACATCATCCTGGCCACGGGAGGCCTCTCCTACCCCACCACCGGCAGCACCGGTGCCGGATACCGCATCTGCCGCGAGCTGGGTCACACCATTGTCGAGACTGTGCCATCGCTGGTGGCCCTCAAATGCCAGGAGAAGATTCCCGAAGAGCTCGTCGGCTTCCAGCTGAAAAACGTCCAGTTCTCCGTACTATCCTGCTCCTCCCCTAAATTAGGGGAGGGGGACCGCCGCGAAGCGGTGGTGGAGGAGTGTGTCTTCCGCTCAAGCATCGGCGAGATGACCTTCGCCAACGACGGCCTCGCTGGTCCCATTGTTTTAAGTGCCTCCCGCATCGCCAGCCGCGCTCTCCATGCAGGAGAGACCCTCACGGCGTTGCTGGATTTAAAGCCCGCCCTCACTCCCGAGCAACTTGACAAACGCCTCCTCTCCGACATCAACGCCAACGGCACGCGCGTCTTCAACGATGCCCTGCGCCTGTGGCTGCCCGCCGAACTGATACCGCTGGCACTACCCCAATTACATATAGAATATTACAAACGTCTCCACCAGCTTACTGGCGAGGAGCGCCGTCGCCTGCGCGACTGGCTCAAGGGTGTGCGCTTCACCCTCACCGGCACACATGACTGGAACGAGGCCGTGGTCACCCAAGGCGGCGTGTCGCTTGCCGAGGTAAACCCCAAGACCATGGAGAGCCGCCTCGTCAGCGGCCTCTACATCGTCGGCGAACTCCTCGACCTCGACGCCGACACCGGCGGCTACAACCTCCAAATCGCCTTCTCCACCGCCCACGCCGCCGGCGAGGCAGTATAAAAAGAAAGCAACCTTGCAAGGTTGCTTTTTTTTTATTGTTCAACTGCGATGACCGCCTCCTCCCATTCTGTCATCTTTTGCTCTAACTGGTCTTTGAGCGACTGGTATTTCTTGTAGAAATCGGCAGTCTGCGCAGCGCCGGTAGCCAGTGTCTCGTCGCGCTTGGCAATCTCGGCTTCGAGGGTTTCGATTTCCTGCTCTTTCTGCTTGACGGCGTTCTGAAGCTTGCGGCGCTCTCGCTCACGCTCTTTGCTTTGCTCGTAAGCCTGCTTGGAGGCTGTGGGAACCTTCTGATTATTCTGAATACTCTGATTATTCTGAGTACTCTGAATATTCTGACTGTTTTCCAGAAACTCCATGATGTCGCCCTTGAACTCGTGAACCGCGCCGTCGCGGAACTCGTAGAGTTCGTCGGTGAGGCCGCTGAGGAAGTCGCGGTCGTGGCTCACCACGATGAGCGTGCCGGTGTATTGCAGCAGGGCATTCTTGAGGATGTCCTTTGAGTTCATGTCGAGGTGGTTGGTAGGCTCGTCGAGGATGAGCAGGTTGCTGGGCGTGAGCAGCAGCTTGGCCAACGCCAGCCGCGCCTTCTCGCCGCCACTGAGCACCTTGACCTTCTTGTCGATGTCGTCGTCACCGAAGAGGAAGCTGCCGAGGATGTTGCGAATCTTGGGACGGATGTCGCCCTGGGCGATGTCGTCGATGGTCTCGAAGACCGTCTTCTCGAGGTTGAGCATGGCGGCCTGGTTTTGGGCATAGTAGCCCAGCTGGACACCTGCGCCGAGGCGGAAGGTGCCGGTATAGTCGTTGATGTCGCCCACGATAATCTTGGCCATGGTCGACTTACCCTCGCCGTTGCGGCCCACGAAGGCCACCTTCTTGCCCGCAGTGAGCAGAAAGTCGACGCCGTCGAACACCTGGTTGTCGCCGTAGGCTTTGCCCAGATGCTGCGCCTCGACGACAATCTTGCCGCTGTGGGGTGCCGGCGGGAACTGGAAGTGGATGCTCTCGGTCGAGACCTCGTCAATTCTTATCTCCTCCATGCGCTCGAGCATCTTCACACGGCTCTGCACCTGTTTGGCCTTGGTGGCCTTGTAGCGGAAGCGCTCGATGAACGCCTCAATCTGCGCCACCTGCCGCTGCTGGTTGGTGAGCTGCGCCATCTGGCTGGCGCGCCGCTCCTGCATCTGGACGACATACTCCGAGTACGGGCACTTGTAATCGTAGATGCGGCCGGCGGTAATCTCGATGGTGCGCTTGGTGATGTTGTCGAGGAAGGTGCGGTCGTGGCTTACGAGCACCACAGCACCCGAGTAGCTGGCAAGGTAGTTCTCCAGCCACTGGATGGAGACGATGTCGAGGTGGTTGGTAGGCTCGTCGAGGAGCAGGAAGTCGGGGTGGCGCAGCAGCAGCTTGGCCAGCTCCACGCGCATCTGCCAACCGCCGCTGAAGACCGCCACGGGACGGTCGAAGTCCGAGTGCTTGAAACCGAGGCCCAGCAGCACCTTCTCGGCCTGTTCCTGCCGGCGGCCGCCTTCCAGCATGGCCAGGTGCTCGGTCACCTCGTTGTGACGCTCGAGGAGCCGCGTGTATTCGGCACTGTCGTAGTCGGTGCGCTCGGCAATCTCGGCCGCGAGGCGTTCCTGCTCGCGCTCTAGGTCGTCGAGCTGGCTGAAGGCCGTGAGGGCCTCCTCGAGGACGGTGCCCACGGTGTCGGGCACCATCTCCTGGGGCAGGTAGCCCACGGTCTGGCCGCTGGCCATGACGAGGGTGCCGCTTTCGGGTTCCTGCCAGCCGCAGAGGATTTTCAGTAGGGTCGACTTGCCCGCGCCGTTCATGCCTACGAGGCCGATGCGGTCGTGGTCGCCGATGTTGAAGGTGACGTGGTCGAAAAGGTTGGTGCCGGTGAACTGCACCGAGAGGTTGTTAACGCTAATCATGACAAAAGAAAAGGAGCAGCAGACATTCCTACTGCTCCTGTTGTTTCACAACTTTAGACTTGATTATCTGAGGTTGAAGTTGACGGGGAGGTTGAACTGCACACGGACAGCCTTGCCGCGCTGCTTGCCAGGGTTCCACTTGGGCATGGCCTTGACGACGCGGATAGCTTCGGCGCCACAGCCACCACCGATGTCGCGGAGCACCTTGGGGTTGGCAATGCTACCGTCCTTCTCCACCACAAAGGTCACATACACCTTGCCGGTGATGTTGTTCTCGCGGGCGAGCTGGGGGTACTTGATGTTCTGTGCAAGGTACTTGTACAGAGCTTCCATGCCACCGGGGAATTCGGGCTCGTTTTCAACGACGGTGAAAATCTGAGTCTCGGTCTCATCCTCTTCCTCTTCAATCTGAACCTGAACAATGGCGATGTTCTTGGTATCGTCAGTGACCTCAGAGCTGAAGGTTACCTCCTTCTCAATCTCCTTGTCGTCGGAGACGACTTCGATGATGGTGGTCACCTCGGGAGCCTCGGGAGGGGGAGGGGGTGGCGGTTCCTGGATGTCGGTCTGGATGATGATCTCCTCCTCAACCTGCTCGGCCTGGCGCTCGAAACCCGTGGACTCATCCTTGTCGTAGGATTTCACGTTGAAGGCAATCAGGGAAGCTGCGAGAATCACCACCAAGCCAATCTCCAAATAGAGACCTCTGCGTTTTTCGAGGTCGGCTTTCGGATTTTTCTTGAGTTCCATATTATTGTTATTTAATCGTTTATTATCATTTCGGGGTCTTTTCGAACCCCTTGTTTCGCACCGCTAAATTACAAAAAAATTTTGAATTACAAACATTTTTTTGTTAATTTTTTTTCACTTTACCTATTTTTTACTTTTTCGCCCGCTTCGCGAAATCTTGGAAATCTTGTAGATTTCTTTTGATTTAAAAAGATTTGCCGACCTCGGCGAGTCCCCAAAAATCTTGGAAATCCCAAGAGATTTATCTGATTTCAAAGATTTCCGCCGTAGGCGGGGAGTCTAGGAGGGCCACTTGGCGGACCGCGACGGAGGGTTGCAAGAAGACCAGCCAGCCGCTGACGCAGGGGAAGCCCATGGCTGCGATAGCACGACAGTAGTGCCGCAGTTGCGAGTCGTATTTATCGCCAAGGTCGCCGCCGGTCTTGAAGTCCACCACCCAGGTCTCGTCGGGAGCGAAGACCACGCGGTCGGGACGTCCGGCCTCGTTGCCGTCGGTGAGGTCCACCTCGTTCTTCACCCTGTAGGCCGGGTCGAAGAAGCGTGCCGTACCGGGATGCAGCAGCACGTCGCGCACCAGTGCCTCGAGCTTCGCGCGCTCCTCGCCGTCAATCTTCTCCTTCCGGACAAATGCCTCGATGCGCTCGTCCACATGGTCGTCGGCATGCTGTATAGTGGCCAGCAGGGCATGGGCATGGATGCCGAAGCGTATCTTCTCCTCGAGCAGCGGCGTGATGGCCTTCTCCGAGGCCGAGGCGATGTTCAGCCGCTCGCTCCAGTCGCCGTTCTCAATCTTCTTCACATACACCTCCTTCGGAGCCTCAACCTCCTCCCCTTTCTTTGTCTCCTCCACACGGTGGAAGTCGACATCGCCAAAGTCGGTGCGACCCTCCAGGTATTCGTGCAACATGCTCGAGTAGGTCACCACCTCGCTATTCTCCTTGGGCTGGGAACACACCACAAAGAGCTGCTCCTTGGGACGGGTGAACGCTACATATAATATATTAAGGTCGTCAACCGCCGCCGATTCCCTCTCGCGGTCGCGGTCGGGGTCGAAGCGTGTCGAGGTGTTCTTGCTGAGTGAGACATAGGCCGCCGGCAGCGGTTTGTCGCAGGGGGCAAAGTCCTTGGCGGCATCGACCCATATCTCGTTGCTTTTCTGCATCGAAGGGAAGAAGGGGCAGATGACCACCCGGGCCTCCAAACCCTTGGCCTTGTGGATGGTGAGCAGGCGCACGGCGTCGCCCCCGTCCGACGACGAGGCCGAGCAATCGGGGTGGCTGTCGAACCATTCGAGGAAGTCGCCCAGCCCCTGCTTATGGCGCGCCGAGAAGGCGGCGGCACGGTTGAGGAGCGACGAGGTGTAGGCCATATCCCTGTCGTCGAGGCGCAAGCGTCGCAGCAGTTCCTCCAGACATCCATAGAGGTCCATCGAGAGGAGGTAGCCGATGTTGAAGTCGATGCCGTCGGCAGCCAGAGCCTCCTGCAAGTCGGCAGCACCCGTGGCGAGGAAGGTCTCGTCATGGGTCGACGTGGTGATTCCCAAGGCGTTGAGACGATACAGCAACTCGGCGGCGGCCACACGGTCGGCACCATCGTTCAGGCATCGCAGGGCGGCCACCAAAGCCATCACCACCTGGCTGTTGCGCAGGTAGAACGACTCGTCAGAGCATTGCTCCACGTCGCTGTGTTCCAGCAGGTAGGAGCCTATGGTCGCCAGCTCGCGCCGTTTGCGGCCCAGAATCATGATGTCGCGTGCATGATAGCCGCGCTCGTTAACAAGCTGGTTGACAATCTCGAGCACACGCGCGCAGATGGCTTCCGGCTCTTGAGAGTCGACAAAGCTGATGCCCACATGCCCCACCGGACGGTCCTCACGTTCCTCGTCGTGCTTCTGGCGCAGCTCTTCGTCGCCTTCGGGGCAGTCGCCCTCGGGGCCGAGGTAGATGCGACGCGCCAAGTCGACATCGGCATAATGGTGGCGTACCAGCCACGAAAAGAAGTCGTTGTTGAAGTCCACCACGGCATCGGCCGTGCGGTAGTTGACATCGAGCGAGGCCATGGTGTAGTTGCCCGGCATCGAGAGGCTAGCGCCGTGCAACGGCAGCCCTTCGACCTTGGGCAGCGCCACAAACTGACGCACGTCGCCCTCGCGGAAGCGGTAGATGGCCTGCTTGCCGTCGCCCACCACCAGCGACTCCCTGCCTTCGGCCACGCCGCCCTCGAGCAGCGGCACCAGGTTCTGCCACTGCAAGACCGACGTGTCCTGGAACTCGTCTATCAGAAAATGGTGGTAGCGGCTGCCCAGACGCTCGTAGACGAAGGGCATGGGCTCTTCCTGCACCACTTTGTTTATCAAACGGTTGAAATCGGAGATGGGCACCACCTCGTTATCCTTGGCATAGGCGCGCATCTGGCGATCCAGCTCGCCCAGCAGGGCCATGGAGTAGAGGCGGCCAATGAGCAGGCGGCAGGTGTTGTAGTCGACCATCGGACCGTCGAGCAACTCCTTGATTTGAAAATATATCTCGCGCAGTGGCTGGGCGATGTCGTCGGTGCCGGGGAAGGTGGTCTTCGGCTTGCAGAGCAGGTCTCCGCTGTAGTCCGCATTCTCGAACACATTGGCCACATAACTATTGATAATCAACGATTTCTTGTATCGCACGCTGTCGCGAAAGCTCTCCATACGGGCGAAGAATGAGTAGAAGCCCGTCTTGCCGCGGTTGCAGTGTTCCACCCCCATGCCGATGCCGTGCAGCAGACCCATGGCCTTGGTACCCAAGGCTTCCACACGCTGTTCATAGTCAGCACAGTACTTCCGGTAGGCAGCGTGCATTTCCATGTAGTCGGCGAGCGAATAGCGCGAAAGACTATGCAGGTAGGCGTCGGCGCCCTCGGAGAAGAGCTGCTTGGCAAGGTCGGTGAGCGACTGTACGATGTCGAAACCCTTGTCCTCTTCCATATTACTGACGGCGAAGCGGTTGACCACCTCGGTCAGAGCCTCGTTGCCGGGGGTACCCACCAGCGACATCAATCCGCTGACGGCATGCTCAATGAGGTCGTCCTGCTCAATCATCAACTCGAAATTCACCGGCTGCTCCAGGTCGTGGGCGAAGGTGCGCACCACGCGGTGCATGAAGCTGTCGATGGTGCAGACAGAAAGGTCGCTGTAGCGGTGGAGGATGGCGCTGCGGAGGTCGGCGGCCATATCGCGCAAGTCGCTGTCGGTCAATGCCGCGAGGTGCCGCAGGGCACGCTCCTCGTTGAGGGCTGGCAGCAGTGCCTTGCCCATCTTCGACCGCTCGGGGTCGGCACCGTGGGCGACCATCTCTCCCAGGTATTCCATAATTCTGGTTTTCATCTCGTTGGCAGCCTTGTTGGTGAAGGTGATGGCCAGTATGCCACGGAAACGCGTTTTCACGTTCCCCGGCCCTCCGGCCATGGCCAGTTTCAGGTACTCCTTCACCAGATTGAAGGTCTTGCCCGACCCGGCGGCGGCCTTGCAGACGACAAACGGCCCCTTTGAAATGTTAAAATCGCTCATCGAAAATGTCAAATTTGGGTGCAAATTTACACCTTTTTCCCCATACACCCAAATCCGCAACCAAAAACATTGTACCCCAATGAGTTATACTCCGTACCAACACCCTACCAACTCCTACCCATCTCCCTACCAACTCCTACCGTGGTAAGAGTTGGTAGGGTGTTGATAGGGCATTGGTAGGGGGTTGGTAGGGGGAAAAAAGATTCCCCGTAGGGGTTTTCTTTCAATCTTTTTACAATTATCCATCTTATATAAAGATTTTTTTGTATATTTGCATTTTACTATTAGAAACAAATAAACGATACAACATAATGGAAGACAACAAATTGTTCAGCGAATTCCCACCAGTCTCAACCGAGAAATGGGAAGAAGTCATCAACAAAGACCTCAAAGGAGCCGACTACGAGAAGAAACTCGTGTGGCGCACCATCGAAGGTTTCAAGGTGAAACCCTACTACCGCGCCGAAGACCTCGAGGGCCTCGAGTACCTCG
The DNA here is from genome assembly GCA_002349055.1 of Bacteroidales bacterium UBA2939. Lineage (GTDB taxonomy): Bacteria > Bacteroidota > Bacteroidia > Bacteroidales > P3 > Colimorpha. The sequence goes on from DECD01000007.1 coordinate 57,542, forward strand.
ACAGCAACCCCGGCCAGATGCCCTTCACCCGCGGCAAGCACACCGACAACAACGTGTGGGACGTGCGTCAGGACATCCGCATCGCCGACCCCAAGGAGGCCAACCGCGTGGCCCTCGACGCCGTGGAGCGCGGCGCCACCTCGCTGGGTTTCTGCGCCAAAGGCATCAAGACCCTCGACGACATGGCCGCCCTCTTCAAAGGCATCTATATCAACGCCGTGAGCATCAACTTCATGTGCTCGGAGAACTACCTCGACCTGCTGAAACTCTATGTCGACTATGCCAACCAGCAGGGCATCAACCCCAAAGAACTTTGCGGCTCGTGCGAGTTCGACCTCTTCCGCTACGCCCTGAAGAACGGCAAGTTCCACCGCGGCGAAGAGGAGGACTTCCAGATGGCCAAGCAGCTGGTGGAGTTCGCCCATGAGAACCTGCCGCAGTTCCGCGTGCTCACCGTCCACGGCAGCCTGCTGCACAACGCCGGTTCGAACATCGTGCAGGAACTCGGCTTCAGTCTCGCCGCCGCCAACGAGCTGGTGGCCCGACTCACCGACAGCTCGTCGCGACCGGATGGGAGCAACGAGTCCCAAGCCCGATTGGGTCTCAAGGCCCACCGCGTGGCCAAGAGCATCGTCCTCAACGTGGGCATCGGCAGCACCTACTTCATGGAGATGGCCAAGATTCGCGCCGCCCGCCTGCTGTGGAGCAAGATTGTGGAGCAATACCAGCCCGAGTGCGACTGCGCCTACAAGCTCTTCATCCACGCCACCACCAGCGAGTGGAACCAGTCGGTCTACGACCCCTATGTCAACATGCTGCGCTCGACCACCGAGGCCATGTCGGCCTGCATCGCCGGTGCCGACAGCATCTCGGTGCTACCCTTCGACAACGCCTACAAGGAGGCCGACGACTTCGGCTACCGCATCGCCCGCAACCAGCAGCTGCTGCTGAAGGAAGAGAGCTACCTCGACAAGATTGCCGACCCAGCCGCCGGCAGCTACTATATCGAAAACCTCACCGACCAGATTGCCAAAGGCGCCTGGGAGAACTTCCTCAAAATCGAGGAACTCGGCGGCTTTTGCAAGGCCATCCGCCAGGGCTATGTGCAGGACGAGGTGGAGAAAACTGCCCGCCAGCGCGACCTCGACATCGCCACCCGCAAGACCACTATCCTCGGCACTAACCAGTACCCCAACCTGCTGGAGAAGATGGGAGAGAAAGTGGAAAGTGGAAAAAGCGGCAAATGCTGCTGTGGCTGCCAGAAGGGCGACGAGGTGCGCATCCTCAAACCCTACCGCGGCGCCGAGCCTTTCGAGGCCCTCCGCCTGGCCACCGAGCACAGCGGCAAGCGTCCGAAAGTGTTCCTGCTGACCTACGGCAACCTCACCATGCGCAAGGCCCGCGCCGGCTTCGCCACCAACTTCTTCGGCGTGGCAGGCTACGAAATCATCGACAACCCCGGCTTCACCAGCGCCGAGGAAGGCGCCAAGGCCGCCCTCGAGAGCAAAGCCGACATCGTGGTGCTCTGCTCGAGCGACGACGAGTATGCCGAAATCACCGAGCCCGCCTGCAAGGCCCTCAAGGGCAAGGTGAAGAGCCTCGTCCTCGCCGGCTTCCCCAAAGAGATGGTGGAAACCTACAAGGGCTACGGCATCGATGAGTTCATCCATGTGAAAACCAACGTTCTCGAATGCCTGACTCAGTTCAACAAAATGTTGCTTCAATAAGGAGTGATATGGAGTGAAAAAGGAGTGAGAGGGAGTGAAAGGACAATAGTTTCGTCTTGCACATTTGTCTTTTCACTCCTTTTCAATTCACTTCACTCCCTTTCACTCCTCCAAAAGATGACGATGAACCTATACAAATTAGATCGATATATATTGGGCAAGTACCTGAAGACCTTTCTTCTGGCACTTGCCCTTATCATCATTATCGTCATCACCTTCGACGTGAGCGAGAAGCTCGACGATTTCCTCGAGCACCACGCCACCCTCTGGCAGGTGGTGTCCGTCTACTACGTCAACTTCATCCCCAGCTTCGTCCTGCTCTACAGCCCGCTGTTCATCTTCATCTCGGTCATCTTCTTCACCTCGAAGATGGCGGGCAACAGCGAGATTATAGCCATCCTCAGCTCGGGCGTGCGCTACGGACGCATGCTGCGGCCCTACGTCTACGGCTCGCTCATCGTGGCCGTGGCGGTCTTCGTGCTGGGCAACTTCGTCATCCCCAACTCCAACCGCCGCCTCATCGCCTTCGAGGAGCAGTATGTCAAGTCGAAAGCCACCAACTACTACTCCAACCTCCACTTCCAGTCGGAGCCCGGCGTGCAGGTCTATGCCGAGAGCTACGACGTCAAGATTATGCAGGCATTCAAGTTCTGCCGCGAGGAGATAGATGCCGACGGCCACCTGCTGCGCCGCGAGGAAGCCAACAACATCACCTACGACACCACCACAGGCCTTTGGCGCTGCACGGCCTACTCGCTGCGCACCATCGACAGCAACCGCCACGAGACCCTCACCTTCGAGAACCGAATTGACGTAGACCTCGGCATCAGTCCCGAGGACCTCAACCTGCTCTCCACCCGCGTGGAGACCATGAGCACTCCCGACCTCATCCGCTACATCCACCGCGAGGAGATGCGCGGCACCGGCACGGTGAAGACCTCGAAGATAGAGCTGTGGCAACGCCTCATCAACCCCCTGGCCATCATCGTCATGACCCTCATAGGCGTGGCCATCGCCGCCCGCAAGAGCCGCGGCGGCATAGGCGTGCACCTGGCCATAGGCATCGCCATAGCATTCTCGTTCATCGTCTTCATGAAAATAACCACCGTCTTCGCCACCAACGGCGACCTCTCGCCCTTCATGGCCGTATTGCTGCCGCAGATAGTCTTCGGCATCGCCGCCGCCTGGCTGATTTATAAAGCACCAAAATGAGAAATAAGGAGTATAGGAGTACAAGGGAGTGCAAGACAATGGTTTCATCTTGCACATTTGTCTTGCACTCCCTGCACTCCTACACTCCCTTGCACTACTAAAAAAATCATCATGACCATACAGGAAATAGAACAGCAGATTATCGACGAGTTCGCCAATTTCGACGAATGGCTCGACAAGTACGCCTACCTCATCGACCTGGGCAAGGAATGCCCTGCCATCGACGAGAAGGACAAGACCGAGGAGAACCTCATCCGCGGCTGCCAGAGCCGCGTGTGGCTCAGTTGCGAGCAGCGCGACGGCCGCCTCTTCTTCCGCGCCGACAGCGACGCTGTCATCACCCGCGGCATCATCACCCTCCTCATCCGCGCCTTCGACGGACAGACACCACAGGACATCCTCGACGCCGACTTGGCCTTCATCGACGCCATAGGCCTCAAGGAACACCTCTCCCCCACCCGCTCCAACGGCCTCACCTCGATGGTGAAGCAGATGAAGATGTACGCTTTAGCTTATAAGATGAAACAATAATGGACCCTACGAAAGAAACTATCTGGAGCGCAGTGGTCAACTGCCTCAAGAACATCTACGACCCAGAGATACCGGTCAACATCTACGACCTCGGCCTCATCTACAAGGTGGATGTCGACGACGACCTCAACGTCAAGATTCTCATGACCATGACAGCGCCCGACTGCCCCGAGGCAGAATATATGTTCCAGGAGGTGAAGCAGATGGTGAGCTACATCTCGGGCGTGAAGAGCGTCGACGTCGAACTCACCTTCGACCCGCCCTGGACCATGGACATGATTCCCGACGACATTAAAGTGGAACTGGGATTCCTATAAAAACTAGAAACTCTAGAACATCTAGAAAAACTAGAAAAACTAGAAAAACTAGAAAAAAATGAGACTTCTCAAGAAACGCACAGCCTCCGACCTCTCCGGCCATTCCCTCGACCGGATGGCGTGGCGTCGTTTCCGGCGCAACCCACTCTCCATCGCCAGCCTCGCAGTCATCGGGCTGTTCCTCCTGGTGGCGCTCCTCGGCTACCTCATCACCCCCGACCACACGCCCTACTGCAACCAGCAGTACCTCGAGCTGGCCACCCTCAAGCCTTTCTCCAAGGCATCCTTCCTCTATCAGGTGGAAAGCGGGAAACGGAAAGTGGAAAGCGAACATCTCTCCTCTTTCCACTTTAATCTTTCCACTCTCATCCACGGAGAGCCTCTGAGCTATACCGCCACGCCTATTATAAAATATAGTTACGCGCGCGACAGCATCGTCGCCACACCCTACAACGGCGACCCCATCGTCGTCTCGCGCCACGAGGCCGAGGTGAAGACACGCACCTTTGTCCTGGGCACCGACGGCTACGGCCGCGATGTCCTCAGCATGCTCATGATAGGGTCGCGCGTGAGCCTCTCGGTGGGCTTCATCGCCATCCTCATCGCCCTGCTGCTGGGCATCACCCTCGGCGCCCTCGCCGCCTACCACGGCGGATGGGTCGACAACCTCATCCTCTGGCTCATCAACGTGGTGTGGTCCATTCCTACGGTGCTGCTGGTCATCGCCATCACCTTTGTCCTCGGCAAAGGCTTCTGGCAGATATTCATCGCCGTGGGTCTCACCATGTGGGTCGACATTGCGCGTGTGGTGCGCGGCGAGGTTCTCAGCATCAAGGAAAAAGAGTATGTCGAAGCCACACGGGCTTTGGGCTACAGCACCTTCCGCACCATCTTCCGCCACATCCTGCCCAACATCGTGGGCGCCGTGGTGGTCATCGCCGCCAGCAACTTCGCCAGCGCCATCCTCCTCGAGGCGGGCCTGAGTTTCCTGGGCATCGGCGTGCAGCCGCCCATGCCGTCGTGGGGCATGATGGTGAAGGAGAACTACGGCTACATACTTCTCGACAGCGCCTACCTGGCCCTGCTGCCCGGCTTGGCCATCATGCTCATCGTCCTGGCCTTTATGCTCCTGGCCAACGGCCTCCGCGACGCTCTCGACATCAAAAGATAGCCCACCCGAAAACGCCATGTTAAGAACAATTAACAGAAAAAACGTTCCCATATCAGAAAAAAGTCGTACTTTTGCACTTTGAAAATAAAAATAGAAAATAAAATTTATTAACCTAAAAAATTAAAACACAATGAAGAACATTTTCAAAATGATGGGCATTGCCCTTCTCGCTTGCAGCATGGTTATGGTTTCCTGCAAGAAAGATGACGACAAAACTGACGACCAGGGCGGTCAGGGCGGTCAAACCGGTCTGAGCGGTCTGACTATTAAATGGGATGGTGCCAACCAGACCCTTGGTTTCAAAGATGCTTATCAGAGTTCCAACAACGACCAGCTCTTTATCGTTGAGGCCGCTAAGGCTTTGTCTGGCGAAAACGTTGAATACCCCTATTTCGTCACCTGCTTCTGGAACAGCGCTGAATATGGCCTCCTCGTTGCTGGCGAATTCACTTTCACCTATCAGGGAGAGCAAGTTGCTGGCCAGAACCTCTTCCCCACTGAGGTGTACACCGATGGTGGTTACTCCGCCGGTTCGAACGTTTATGGTGAATACCAGTGGGCTTGGTGCAACAACGAGAACTACAGTTCCTTCGATGCCACCACTCTCAAAGCCAACATCAATGTTAACATGACCTTCTACGAGCTCATGCAGTACGCTTCTGCCGTGCAGGCAATGGGTGAACCCACCAGCTGGGAGGAGTATCAGGCTCTCATCGCCGAAAGCGATCCCAAAGAGATGGTTCTTGTCCTGGACAACTATGCTTTTGAGGCTGCCTCCGCTACCAAATAATCATTATCAATTGCAGAACAATACAACAACAAAATCAATATGAAGAAAAGTTTCAAACTGGCTGCCATCGCCGCCATCGCTTCGCTGACCATCGTGGCCTGCAATAACAACAACACTGAGGCTACCGACACCATCGACAGCACCGCTATCGAGCAGGTTGCCGAAGAGGAAATCATTGCCGAGCCCGCTGAGGTTCTCGACACCACTCCTGTGGTTGAGGAGAAGAAAGCACCTGCTACTACTACCAAAACCGTCAAGAAGGAGCAGGCCAAACCCGTTGTGAAGGAAGAGGCCAAAGCCGAGGCCACCGTCGCCCCCGCCACCACCACTCCCTCCAACCTGGAGAAGAACACGGCTCCCGTGCAGCGCAAAAGACGCTAATTCCATTGGGTAATCAGCACACAACAAAACCCCCAAGCTCATCGAGTTTGGGGGTTTATTAAATAGAAAAACAAATGAGGAAATTTGCCTTTATTTTAGTTGTGCTCATGGCCATTTCATGCTCATCTGACAAAAAGGAAATAGAAGCAGCGGCCAAGGGCTATCTTCAAGCAATGGGAAACTATCAAATTGACGAAGCGATACCATTTGCCTCCTCCCATACCAAAGAGAACACCATACCATTCATTAAGCATATCATGGAGCACACCGATACAGCCTATGTCAACTCCAATCGTCCAGCCACCATCACCATCAAACGAACAAATCTTCTATCCGACAGCATAGCATGCGTATACTACCACAAAAGCACCCCTATCAAAGAGGTTGACGACAGTGTAACGCTAATTCTGGAAAATGGGCAATGGCTTGTCGACATCCACTTAAAACCGCTCCCATTCCCTATAGTCAAGGACACTACACACGTCCCCGTACGGAACTTTCCAAAGAATCTTCAAAAGAACACCACCCACAAACTTCCTCGCCAGAATTAAATTCTCAGAGGGAGAGCTGAAAGTCGGGGGTGGGATTGGATGACGACTGTGCGGCAATGGTGTCGTCGGCAATCACGCTCTCAATACGGGCGAGGACGCTGTCCTGGATAGGCTCGTAGAGGTCGGGATGCTCGGCATAATACTTAAAACTTTTCTCCACTTGCTCGCGCGAGAGGTGGTGCTTGGCAAGGATATCGTCGTAGGCCCGCAGCACCTCGGGACGCATGGAGTCGTAGCGATACTGGCTCTCGACGGCATAAAAGCCTTCAAGGAGGTAGGCTTCGGAGAGGAAGTCCACCATCTGCGGAGCATCAAGGACTCCGGCGGGACGGCCGCCGCTGCGGCAGGAGGTGAGCAGCGCCACGGCTGCAAGCAAAAACAGAATTTTCTTCATAGACAAAAACAAAAAAAGGCAGGTCCGCAACTGTGGACCTGCCTTTGATTGGGTTCAAACTTAGAATTTGATTTTCTTGGAGAGCTCATCGGCAGCCTTCTCGGCAGCTTTGTCGACAGCCTTGTTGGCCTCTTCGGCGACTTTGGCTTTGGCCTTGTTCATGGCGCACTCGCCAACACCCTGCTCAACAGCCTTGACAAACTTGTCGTTGTTCTGGTAAGCCTGGTAGGAGGTGGCGATGATCTGCTTCATGCAGGCGGCGATTTTGGTCTTGTCGGCGCTGGCGCAGTTGCAGATTTCCTCGGCGGCCTGCTGGGCGGCGGCCATCATGGCGGCGTCGGCGTCGCACTCGGTGGCGGCCTCAACGGCCTCGGCGGGCTGCTCCTCGGTGGCCTCGACGGCGGTGCTGTCGATGGTGTCGGTAGCCTCGGTGTTGTTGTTACCACAGGAAACGGTCATGGCAGCGACGAAAAGAGCGCAGCCAACAAAAGATAAAACTTTCTTCATTTTGATTGATTTTTAATTGGTTATACTTTAATTGTTATCGTTTTTCAAATGCAAAAATACGACTTTTCGTGTATACATGTAGAATATCAACTCTTAAATAATGCTAAAAAGCCCTCAGGATGAGGGCTTAATGTGTGGGAGTAACAGGGTTCGAACCAGTGACCTCCTGCTTGTAAGGCAGGCGCTCTGAACCAGCTGAGCTATACTCCCAAAGCGGGTGCAAAAGTAACACTTTTTTGCGACATGACCAAAAATATTATGCAAAAGACTGCATGTCAACCAATTTCTTGTAGAGTCCGCCGAGCGAAAGCAACTCGTCGTGGGTGCCTTGCTCTACAATTCGGCCATGGTCGAGAACCACGATGAGGTCGGCATGGCGGATGGTGGAGAGGCGGTGGGCGATGACGATGGAGGTGCGACCCTGCATCAAGGCGTCGAGGCCCTGCTGCACAGCACGCTCCGACTCGGCATCGAGGGCCGACGTTGCCTCGTCGAGCAGCAGGATGGGAGTATCGCGCAGCACGGCGCGGGCAATACTCAGGCGCTGTCGCTGGCCACCGGAGAGGTTGAGGCCGCGGTCGCCGATGGGGGTGTCGTAGCCCTGCGGCAAAAGGTCGATAAACTCGTCGGCATGCGCCACACGGGCGGCCTCGCGGATGGCTTCCGCCGTATAGCCCTCGGCACCGAAGGCGATGTTGTTGGCCACAGTGTCGTTGAAAAGGATACAATTCTGCGACACCAAGCCGAACTGGGCACGCAGCGAGTTTATGTTGAGGTCGCGGATGGGATGGCCGTCGACGGAGATGAAGCCGTCGGTGCAGTCATAGAAACGCGGCAGGAGGTCGACGAGGGTGGTCTTGCCGGCTCCCGACGGCCCCACGATGGCAATGGTCTTGCCCTTGGGAACGGTAAGATTGATATGGGAGAGAACAAGGTCGGACTCGACAGCGCCCTTATAGCTGAAGCTCACGTCGTGGAACTCGATTCTGTCGTCGAAACCCTTCAACACCGTGGCGTTGGGCTTCTCCACAATAACCTCGTCGGCATCGAGAATCTCAAGGAACCGCTCGGCCGAGGCGCTGCTCTTCAGCAGCGTGTTGTAGGCACGCACAATGGCCTGGATGGGCGGGATGATGCGGGCGAAGATGATGACGAAGAAGATGAAGACGGAAGGCTGGATGGACCCGTCGATGACCTGCCAGCCGCCGACGATGAGGATGAACACCAACGCCAGGGTGCCCAGTATCTCGGAGAGGGGGCTCGACAGCTCGCGGCTGCGCGCCACCTTGACCATGGTGCGGCTGTAGCGACTGTTGGCATTGGCGAAACGCTTCTCGCGGTCGTCCTCGCGCCCGAAGGACTTAACGGCCTTGAGCGACGCCAGCGACTCCTCGAGGATGGCCGACAGGCGTCCCAGCTCGTTCTGCCCGCGCTGCGAGGAGCTCTTCAGCCGCTTGCCTATGCGGGCAATCATCCACACGCCCAGGGGCAGCACCACCAGGAAGAGGACAAACAGCCGCCACGAGACAAAGACCAGCATGCAAGCGAAGACGATGACATTGATAGGCTCCTTGACGAGCGACTGCAACACAGCCACGCACCATTCCATGTCGGCGATGTCGTTGCTCATGCGGCTCATGATGTCGCCACGGCGCTTGTTGTTGAAGAAAGCCACTGGGAGGATGGTCACCTTGTGGTAGATGTCGTTGCGCAGACGCTCGATGAGCTTGTTGCGGACGATACCGAGGAACACCTGCGCCATGAAGCGGAAGAAATTGCTCAACAGCGAGCAGCCCACATAGCCGCCGGCCACGATGAGCAGGCAGCCCCAGAGGCCGTGGGCGGCCTTGTACTGGTAGAGGTGCCAGAAAGCCCAGTCGACCAGCTGCTTCTGGTTGAGGGCCAGCTCGGGCTCCGTCTCGGGCACGCCGTTGAGGCCGAACATCAGTTCCACAAAGGGGATGATGAGCACATAGGCCCCCAAGCTGCAAAGGATGTGCAGCAGGTTGAACAGCACGTTGAACGTGATGGGAACCGGGAAATATCGCAGGTAGGCCAGTATGCGTCGCATGGATTTCATAACAGTCTCATTTGTCGTTTATCATATTCGCTGCCGCCGCGGCACACCAGCCGTTCGGCACGCAGCTTCTTCTTTTTGAGCAGGTAGTCGCACACCGCCTTGGCCTCGGCCATGGTGGGGCATTCCACCGCCAGATGCACACGGGGATGGTCAATGAGCCACTGCGCCCAGGCGTCGAGCAGTCGCTCGTCGCGTTCCGAAAGGCGGCCACCCGAGAGAATCTTTACCTCAAGGGCCGACGTGGAGTCGCTCAAGGCAAAACGGCACTGCTTTGAGGCGAACTCCTTGCCCGTGACGCAGACAATGGCGGGCAGGCATCCCTCGGCGGCAAAGGTGACGGCCGTGGCGGTGCGCTCCGAGAGCATGAAAAGGGTGTCCTTCTCGCCGCCATTGAAAGTCACCGTGGCGCGGCAGCAGCGCATGGGCTCGGGACGCGCGGCAGGATAGAGGTCGAAGATGAGTATCTCGCGGCTGCGCGACGACTTCAGCTTGCCGGGGAAATAGGCGCGGGTGCCGTCGGCGGTGACGCCGAAACTCAGCTCGTCGTTCTCGGTGTTGATGGGCAGGCCGAGGTTGGTGGGACGTGCCTCGCCGCCTTCGGCAAGGTCGATGAAGTAGACGTCGTAGCCGCCAAAGCCCTGCCATCCGTCAGAGACGAAATAGAGCGTGTGGCCGTCGGCATGCAGGAAGGGGAACTTCTCGCTGCCCACGGTGTTGACGCGGGCGCCGAGGTTCTCGGGACGGCTCCAGTCGCCATTCTTCAGGCGGTGGCAACGCCAGATGTCGGTGCCTCCCACCCCACCCTTGCGGTTCGAGGCGAAGTAGAGCCACTGGCCGTCGGCACTCACCGAGGGCTGCGACTCCCAAGTGCGCTCGCCATTAATATTGGAACCCATTCGCTCCACTTCCCACTTTCCACTTGCCGCTTTCTTCACAGTATTATTTTTCTTTTCCAAGGTGTTCAGATCCCCTTCGGGGTACCACTTTCCTCTATAGATATCGCAATTGGCATAGCCTCCGTCGTAGGTGATGCGCGAGAAATAGAGCGTCCGGCCGTCGGCGGTAACGCTCACGCCGCCCTCGGCGTCGCCCTGATTGAAGGGGGCGGGCAATTCGGTGCCGGCGTTGAAGGCCGTGTCCTTCCACTGGCTGACAAAGAGTTTCCACACCGTCTTCTCGGCATCGGAGACATAGAACGAGGTGCGGTCCTTGCGGGCAGGCACCTCGCGGAGGTAATAGCATTTGCTGCCGTCATGGGTGATGAACGGCAGGTTCTCGTTGCGCTTGGCGCTGCTCACGCCCGCCAGCGGCGCAGGGTCGAAGGGTGCCATGTAGAGCACCGCCTCGGCCAAGAAGCGCGACCAGTGGAGGTAAGCCGACGCCTCCTCGTAGACCGCCGTCTGCGCGGGGTCGTCGCAGTGGTTGGCCATGCGGAAGTAGGTCTCCAGCTCCGCCGTGGCCTCCTCGTAGCGCTCGTCGGTGTAGAGAATCATGCCCATATAGTAGTGCGCCAAGGCGTTGGGGTAGTCGGGACACAGCTCCACGCACTTGCTGAAATATTTGCGGATGCCGGTAGTGTTGAAACCGTTCTTCACCGCCGCCATGCCAAGCCAGAACTGGGGGTCGGCAGCCTTGGGGTTGCGCTGCGCCACGGTGCGCAGGGCCTTCGACGCCTCACGGTAGTGTTTCTGCTCATATTCCGCCAGCGCCTGACGGTAAGCCGCCTCATCAGCACCCTTCACCTTCACACCACACTGACCCTGCAAGGTGAAAGGAGAAAGGAGAAAGAAGAAAAGAAGGAGTGAGAAGAAGTGAAAGGGAGTGAAAAGGAGTGAGAAGACAATAGCATCGTATTGAACATTCGTCATTTCACTCCTTTTCACTCCATCCTCACTCCCTTTCACTCCCTTTAACATATCCCACTACAATTTTGTTGTGTCAATCTCGAAGTGTGCATCGGGCCCGTTGCAGGGGTTCGTGCAGGCAATGGCGCAGTCGGCGCACGAACTCAGCTCGCCATGCAGACGCTTCTTCACCATGTCGCCCACGGCGTCGCGCAGACTCTCGATGGCGATGCCGCGAATCACCTCGTCGCAGAAGGCATAACTGAGCATGGTGATGGCCGTGCGCTCACTGATGCCGCGCGTCATGAGGTAGAACTTCGCCAGCTCGTCGAGCTGCCCGATGGTCGAGCCGTGCGAGCATTTCACGTCGTCGTTGTATATCTCCAGGAAAGGGCGCGTGTCCACATGGGCCTTGTCGGTGAGGAGGATATTGCGGTTGGTCATGTATGCCTCGGTCTTCACGGCGCCGTCCTGCACCAGCACGTGGCCGTTGAAGCGGGCGCGGGCGGCATCGTCCACGATGCCCTTGTACAGCTCGCGGCTCGCACAGTGGGGCTTGGCATGCTCCACAAAGATGTAGTTGTCGCACTCCTGCTCGCGGTCTATCAGGTAGAGTCCGTTGGCCTGCACGTCGCAGCCCTCGTCCTGCATGCGCACCACCACGTTGTTCCTCACGTGACCGCCGCCGAGGGTCACGGTGCACATGTCGAGGCGCGCGTCGCGCCGCATGGCGATGTGGGTCTCGGTGAGGTGGCGGGCCGGGGTGTTCATGCCTTGCAGGCGGTAGAGCATCAGGCTTGCACACTCCTCAATCTCGATGGCGAGGTGCTCCACGTCGGGCATCACCGTATACCCCCCTTTCTGCTCTCCCCCTTTCAAGGGGGAGTCCCCGCAGGGGGAAGGGGTCTTCAGCATGAACATCGGCGCGTCCTCGGGGTTGCAGAGCACCAGGCGCATCTCCGTCCCGCGCTCCACCACCAAACGCTCCGCCGCCGCCTCGCAGCGCCACTCGTCACCCCATATCTTCGGCAATTGATCTTTCCTAATCATTTTCTTCTTTTTTTTCCCGCTTCGCGAAATCCTGCAAATCCAGTAAATCCTTTTTTCTTCATCTGTCTCTCTCGTCGCGTCGGCGCAAATCCTGGAAATCTAGCGGAATCCCGATTCTATTGGATTTCCAAGATTTGATTGGCCTCAACGTGAACACACATCATAATTTCCATGATTTCCAAGATTTCCGCGGAGCGGGGAATTATCATTTCTCCAATTCCTTCTTAATCCAGTCGTACCCCTTTTCCTCCAGCTCGAGGGCCAGCTCCTTGGGACCCGTCTTCACAATGCGGCCTTCGTAGAGCACATGCACATAGTCGGGCACTATGTAGTCGAGCAAACGCTGGTAGTGGGTGATGACCACCGTGGCGTTGTCCTTCGAGCGCAGCTGGTTCACGCCGCCGGCCACTATGCGCAGGGCGTCGATGTCGAGACCGCTGTCCGTCTCGTCGAGGATACTCAGCGAGGGGTTCAGCATAGCCATCTGGAAAATCTCGTTCTTCTTCTTCTCGCCGCCGCTGAAGCCCTCGTTCACCGAGCGGTTGGCCAGGTTCGTCGTCATCTCCACCACCTTCTTCTTCTCCTCCATGAGCTTCAGGAACTCGCTGCCGCTCAGCGGGTCCAATCCGTGGTACTTGCGCTGCTCGTTGACGGCCGTGCGCATGAAGTTGGTGATGCTCACGCCCGGAATCTCCACCGGGTACTGGAAGCCCAGGAAGAGTCCTTCGGCGGCGCGCACGTCGACAGGCATCTCCAGGATATTCTTCCCCTTGAAGAGCACCTCGCCGGCGGTGACGGTATACTTGGGATTGCCGGCCACAACACCCGCCAGGGTGCTCTTGCCGTTGCCGTTGGGACCCATGATGGCATGCACCTCGCCGGCGTTGATCTCCAGGTCCACGCCCTTCAAAATCTCGCGCTCGCCGATGCTGGCGTGCAAATTACGTATCGAGAGTAGTGACATATTTTTTACAATTGTTTGATTACTATAATAATAAAATGCTGCTTGGGACTTCTCCCAAGCAGCAAATGTACGCAAAAAAATCGAATTACACGCTAATTCACCAGCAGTTTTTTTTCTATTTGAACTTAAGACAGCCCTCAGTCACTTTGTGACAGCTCCCCTAACTGAGGGGAGCATCTGGACGGAGTTATTTTTCATAAAAAATGTAAAAAAACCAGACCCTTTGTAGAGATTCGACAAAAAGTCTGTTATATGTTATATGTGCGGGGTGAAAAAGGCGCGGACAATAAAAATGACATAAACACGTTTAAAAGACAATAAAAATGAGATAAACACGTTTAAAAATAATAATCATTATTAAATGAAAAGAAACATTTCAAAGTGGAGGATGCTGCCATTGGGTCTTATAATGGTCCTGATGGGCATCCTGGGAATGAAAGGCGCGCACGCGCAATGTTTGGATTCGGTGCCGTGGGGCACCCCGTTGTCCTTCGAGAACAGCTGCTGCTGGACGGTGGCGCCGGGCAGCGACTGGTCCCGGTATGCCGATCTCGACCAGATTGTCAGCGAAGGCGACCCGTCGGCCGACCACCGCATCCTTTCGCCGTGGGTGCAGATTCCCGCTTCGGC
>DECD01000007.1:71814-75607 GCA_002349055.1 Bacteroidales bacterium UBA2939
TATTACGACGACACCCTCTATATCGGTGCCTACGCGGGCCAGTGGGTGCGCTTTGAACTGTGCCACTATGTGTTGAACAGCATCTATGAACCCGACTCGGCCTGCTGGAACAGCTTTATGACTCGTCAGTTACAGTTTCTGAATATCAGGTTGGAAAGCCCTATGGCGCCGGAGGCCATGATGTCGGTGCCGGAGAAAGCCTATGTGGGCGAAAACACCCCCTTCTCGGCCTCGCTCTTCAGTGGCTCGCATACGGGCCTTACCTACACCTGGCACAGCTCGCTCTTGGGGCAGACCCTCACGGGCGACAGTGTGACGATGATCTACACCGCCGCCGGTATGGACACTGTGACTTTGGTGACCTCTAATGCCTTTGGCAACGACACGTCGGTGAGTGAGGTACAGGTGTTCGACTGCCAAGGCGTCATCACGGCGAATCCGTGGATGGTGAACTTCGAGACCGACTACGACTGCTGGCGCACGGTGGGTGACTATGGCTGGTCGAAATACTACAATAACAGTAATCCCGGCATTATGGCTAGCAGCGGCGTCCATTCGATGATAGCTTCGCCCGCGGTGGCGCTCCCTGCCGACAGCACAGGGTTGCGGCTCTACTGGAAAGACCGTCGGATGAGCAGCTCGGTCACCTATTATGTGATGGTTTCGCGAGACGGGAGATTCGACCTCGACGACTACGACACCCTCTACACCTCGACGTCGCAGAACTACAGCCTGACGCAGCGCAGCGCGTCGCTGGCCGACTATGCGGGCGACACGGTGTATATTGCTTTCCGCCAGAAGTATCAGATTGAGAGCAGTGCTTTTGTTTTCGACGTAAAGATGTACAACGCACTGGCGCCGCTGGGCACCCTTGAGGCACCGACCTACGCTGTGGCAACCGGTGACACGGTGCGCTACACCCTACATCTGACGCAGGGTGACAGCGTGAGCTACAGCTGGCACAGTGCCCTCCTCGACACCTCTATCACTACTATCGGCTCTATGGTTTCTATCGTCTATCCCTTCCCTGGTAGCGAGACGCTGACCGTCACGGTGAGCAACGCCCACGGCGCTTTGTCGCTCGAGACGAGCCTCGGCGTATTCGACTGCGACACCATCCGCACCTTCCCCTGGATTGAGGACTTTGTGGAAACCGGCAGCGATGCGGGCTACAGTGCATGCTGGAACATCAGCGGCTACTCCCATCTGGCCGACCACCAAAGCTATAGTTACAGTGAAGAGGACGGCAGCCCCTCTACCGGCAGCAGCAGGCACGACTTCATGAAGTCCTCCACGTATGGGGGCTTTATGTTCACACCGCTCATTGCGGTACCCGCAGTGATAGAGAAGAACCTCTCGCTCTGGGTGGAACATTTCTATAGCCTAAAGGTCGTCATCGAGACCGAATCGGGTACATTCGACACCGTCTATTCCCTCAATACTAGAGAGACGATCATGCGCCGCCGCCCCATCTCGCTTGAGCCCTACGCTGGACAGACCATCCGCGTGCGGCTGATGAACAACACCTACTCCAACATTCCCATGTCGATAGTAGACCGCATACGCATCGACTACGACACGATGCCCGTGATTGTCCTCTCGGGGCAGAAGAAGACCACCACCGACAGCGCCACCCTCTTTGTCGCCACTCAGCTGCGCGGCTTCGTCCCCGGCCTCACCTACACATGGCACTCGCAGGTGGGCGGCACCTTTGTCACCAACGCCACGGGCGACAGCGCCTGGGTGACCTACAGCGCCGGCATCAGCCGCAGCGAGGACACCGTTAGCGTGGTGGCTACCAACGCATACGGCAGCGGTAGCGCCCAGCATGCCATCTATGTGAGAGATTGCAGCCCGCAGACCTCCCTGCCGTGGCGAGAGACCTTCGCCGACGGCACCGCCTGCTGGTACAAGCCCGAGGGCAGCAAGTTCTATGATGCCATCCCCTACAATAGCACTGCCTATGAACGCCTGCGCCACCTCTACCTCAATACCCATAAAGACACCCTCGGCAGCTGGATTATGTCGAAGGCCATCGAGATTCCCGCCGACACCGACATGGGGGCGACCCTCTTCTGGAAGGTGGCCTCGTCCCACAATTCCTATCATCACCTCTACAGCGTGTTGGCCACCACTGCTGACGACTACACCGACACGGCCAACTACACGGTGCTCTACACCGACAGCTCGAACCACATCAACTTCAGCAACTACGACACCCGCAGCGTCAGCCTCGCGCAGTATGCCGGACAGACCATCCACGTGGCCATCCACAACCACGGCAACCATCGGGCCCCGAGTGGCATCGGCCTCTATTTCGACGATATCGAGGTGCGCTCCACGCAGGTACCGATAGTGAGAGTGACGGCCGACGCATCGACCTACTACTATGGCGACACCGCCCGCTTCACAGCCACCCTCCAGGAAGGCAGCACCAACGGCATCACCTACACCTGGCACTCCACGATGCTCGACAGCACTGTCACTATTAACTCTAATCTCTTCACTCTTAACTACACCCAATCGGGTGTTGACACCGTGACCGTCATCGCCACCAATGCCTATGGCAGCGACACCGCCTCGGTGATTGTCAACTCGACGATTATCACCCAACCCCAGGTTGCGTTGCAGCACACCGAGGCCAATGTGGGCGAACCTACGGTGTTTACCGCCGTGCTCAACCGCTGCGTCACCGAAGGTCTGACCTACACCTGGCACTCCACGATGCTCGACAGCACAATCACTCTTAACTCTAATCTTTTCACTCTTTACTACACCCAATCGGGTGTTGACACTGTGACCGTCATCGCCACCAACATCTACGGCAGTGACACCGCTGTCGCGGTGGTCTCAGTGCAGGACTGCACACCCCGCATGTTGCCTTACATTGAGGACTTCAATGGAGTCATCGCCACCGATGCCGCCACCGCCGGCAACCTGCCCGACTGCTGGAACTACTTCTGGAACGGCAGCAACGCCGCCTACGCACCCCATGTCATCACCACCGGCGGATACCAGTATATGAACGACATCCCCGACAACGCCCTTCTCTTCATGGCCGGCAACCATACGGGCTACGGCAGCACCGCCGTTGCGCTCATGCCCCGTTTTGCCGACAGCCTGCAACACCTGGCTTTGGCCCTCGACTACCGTTTCGAGAGCAGCTATGGCACCCTCACCGTGGGCTGGTATGACAGCAACGAGGTATTCCACACCGTGAAGAACCTCAACGGTCACCAGGGCAGCTATCTGCGCGACACCGTCCTCTTTACCAACCAGATTGCCGCCGACTACCGCATAGCGCTGCGGTGGCTATTTAGCCTCTCGTGGTACGGCGCCGCGGTAGACAACATCGAAGTCTTTGTCGACAACACCATCCACACCCCCGCAAACCTGGCGGTGGACAACATCGGAGCCCACAGTGCCCGAGTGACCTGGGCTGCGGTGGACAGCGCTTCGGCCTATCATGTGCAGATAAATGGCGTGCTGGACACCACGGTCAGCGGCCTCGCATGCAACCTGACGGGTCTTTCTCCCCACACGCAGTACACTGTCCATGTGGCCGCCATCGTGGGTACAGAAACGGGTCGTTTCGCCAGCACCACCTTCACCACACTCTGTGGAGCCGTTTCGTTGCCCTACAGCATGGACTTCGAAAACGAGTCCCATCTCGACAGCATCTGCTGGCGCACCATCCGCCACCCCTACTGCAGCTATCCCAGTGCCAGCATCAACGGCACCTCCTCGCGCAACTTGTTCATTGTCGCCGACAGCTCTGGATATAATACTGAAA
>DECD01000039.1:0-26629 GCA_002349055.1 Bacteroidales bacterium UBA2939
AAAAAACCTCCGTAGGACGCATCCTACAGAGGCCAAAACAAAAGCGTATGAAAAAAATTATTATCCTTTTTCTACTCTAACAAGATTATTTCTTTTTCAGATACTCCTGCACGTTGTCGGAGGGAACGATTTCCTCGGAGAACATGTAAGCGTTGGTCTTGGGAGAACGAACCATGCGGATCACTTTTGCATAGCTTTTACCGGTCGAGGTTTTCAGGGTAGCAACAACTTTCTTTGCCATAGTCTATATCTCCTATTTTATTACTTGATTTCTTTGTGAACGGTCATTTTCTTCAAGAAGGGATTGTACTTCTTGAGCTCCAAACGCTCAGGAGTGTTCTTCTTGTTCTTGGTGGTGATGTAGCGGCTCATACCAGGGACACCGCTGTTCTTCTGTTCTGTGCATTCAAGGATCACCTGGACCCGTGCGTCTTTATTTTTCTTTGCCATGACTTAAATGTTTTCAATTTCATAACCGACTGAATTCCAACGGAGAAAGAGCATCACAATCGTCCTTTTGGCCATTCAAATCGGATGCAAAATTACAACTTTTTTTGAAACTGACCAAAAAAAAATATTTTTTTCGATATTTTTTTACCAAGGATGTATTTTTTACATTTTATTGCGCGAGATTGCAAAAAAAATTGTACTTTTGTAGTCTCCATACATAATGGAGTTTTGACGTAATAGCATATCACACAATGCTATACGTTATATAATAGTATTATAAAAAGGAAATAAATGGCATTGAAACGAGTGATGGTACTCACCGGAGGCGGCGACTGTCCCGGATTGAACGCGGTGATTCGCGGCATCGTGAAACGTTCCGCTCAGGAGAGCGACTGGGAAGTCATCGGCTGCATCGAGTCGTTCAACGGGGTGCTACGCGAGCCGACGGAAATCATGATGCTCGACGAGAAGACCGTCGAGGGGCTGCAAATCCTTGGCGGCACCATTCTGGGTACCACCAACAAGGGCGGCCCCTTTGCCTGGCCGGTGAAGAACCCCGACGGCAGCTGGAGCGCCGTGGACCGCAGCGACGAAATGCTTCGCAAGTTACAATACATGGGCGTCGACGCCGTCATCAACATCGGCGGCGACGGCAGCCAGCGCATCTCGTTGGGTCTGGCCAAGAAAGGACTGAAGATTGTGGGCGTTCCCAAGACCATCGACAACGACCTTTCGCTCACCGACTACACCTTCGGCTTCCAGACCGCCGTGCAGATCTGCACCGATGCCATCGACAAACTCGTCACCACCGCTGCCTCGCACAACCGCGTGTTTATCCTCGAGGTGATGGGGCGCGACGCCGGTTGGATAGCCCTCCACTCGGCCATCGCCGGCGGTGCCGACGTGTGCCTGATTCCTGAGATTCCCTACGATATTGAAAAGGTAAAACAAAAGATAGAGCAACGCTACAACAAACGTCGCGGCTACTGCATCATTGTCGTCGCCGAGGGTGCCATGCCCAAGGGCGGCACAGTGACGGGCAGCGTGAGCAACGAGGTGGGCTACCAGCACATCAAGCTGGGTGGCGTGGGCGAGCAGCTGGCAGCAGAACTCAAGGCCGCCGGCGTGGAGCACGACATCCGCTACACCATCCTCGGCCACCTGCAACGCGGCGGCACACCCATCGCATTCGACCGCGTGCTGGCCACCGAGTTCGGCGTCCGCGCCATGGAGCTCGTCATCGAAGGCCGTTTCGGCCAAATGGTGGCCTACCACCACCCCGATGTCGTCGGCATCCCGCTCGAAGAGGCCGTGAGGGAGCAGAACCTCGTGGCGCCCGACAGCCGCCTGGTACACACCGCCAAGGGCGTGGGAATAGTGTTCGGCGACTGACTGAAGGTCGCGTCACGCGACATATAAATAAAGAAAACAATAATAATAAATATAAATGGAACCAAAACGAATAAAATCAGCCCTCATCTCGGTCTTCTACAAGGACGGCCTCGAGGACATCGTTCGCGCCCTTGACGCCGAGGGTGTCACCATCTACTCTACCGGCGGCACCTGCAAGTTCATCCACGACCTCGGCATCGAGCCTGTCACGGTAGAGAGCCTCACCGGCTATCCCTCCATCCTCGGCGGTCGAGTGAAAACCCTGCACCCCAAGGTGTTCGGCGGCATCCTCTCGCGACGCGACATGTTCAGCGACGGCGAGCAGCTGGCAGAATACGAGATTCCCGAAATCGACCTCGTCATCGTCGACCTCTACCCCTTCGAGCAGACGGTGGCCAGCGGCGCCTCCGAGCAGGACATCATTGAGAAAATCGACATCGGCGGCATCAGCCTCATCCGCGCCGCCGCCAAGAACTTCAACGACGTGGTCATCGTGCCCGCCGTCGACTACTACAAGGAATTCCTCGACATCTACAAGGAGCAGAACGGTTGCACCACCCTCGAGCAGCGCCACCGCTTTGCTGCCTATGCTTTCAACGTCAGCAGCCACTACGACACCGCCATCTTCAACCACTTCAACAATGTGGAGCAGTTGCCGGTCTTCAAGCAGAGCTGCAAGCACGGCGAAGTGCTGCGCTATGGCGAGAACCCCCACCAGAAAGGTGTCTTTTATGGCGACCTGGAAGGCTGCTTCGACAAGCTCAACGGCAAGGAAATCAGCTATAACAACCTCGGTGACATCGATGCCGCCTGCTCGCTCATCGACGACTTCGAGGGTCAGACCGCCTTTGCCATCCTCAAGCACAACAACGCCTGCGGCATGGCCGTACGCAAGACCCTGCTGGATGCCTGGAAGGACGCCCTGGCCGGCGACCCCGTCAGCGCCTTCGGCGGCGTGCTCATCACCAACCAGAAGGTGACCAAAGAGGTGGCCGACGAGATGCACAAGATTTTCTTCGAGGTCTGCATCGCCCCCGACTATGATGCCGACGCCCTCGAGGTGCTGCGTGGCAAAAAGAACCGCATCATCCTGCGCCGCAAAGGCTTCAAGATGGCCGACCCGATGTTCCGTTCTGTCCTCAACGGCGTGCTGGTGCAGGACCGCGACACCGTCGTCCCCACCGCCAAAGAGATGCAGAAGAGCGTCACCTCCACCGCCATCACCAAAGAGCAGGCCGAGGACCTGGCCTTCGCCACCATCCTCGTCAAGCATACCAAGAGCAACGCCATCGTGTTGGCCAAAGGCCGTCAGCTCTATGCCAGCGGCACCGGTCAAACCAGCCGCGTCGACGCCCTGCGCCAGGCCATCGCCAAGGCCAAGAGCTTCGGTTTCGACCTCAACGGCGCCGTCATGGCCAGCGACGCTTTCTTCCCCTTCCCCGACTG
Source organism: Bacteroidales bacterium UBA2939 (assembly GCA_002349055.1). Lineage (GTDB taxonomy): Bacteria > Bacteroidota > Bacteroidia > Bacteroidales > P3 > Colimorpha. The sequence continues at coordinate 3,289 of DECD01000039.1, forward strand.
CGTCGAGATAGCCCACGAAGCCGGCATCGTGGCCGTCGCCCATCCTGGCGGCTCCATCCACGACCAAGACAGCATCGACTTCTGCGAGAGTCACCAGATGGGAATGGCAATAACAGGTAAAAGACATTTTAAACACTAAGTAATAGTATGGGACTTTTTTCATTTTTCAACCGTGAAGTAGCCATGGACCTTGGCACCGCCAACTCCATTGTGATATACAACGACCAAGTAGTTATCGACGAGCCCTCCATTGTGGCTTACGACCGCAACAACAACAAGATTGTCGCTGTCGGTAAAGAGGCACAACGCATGGACGGCCGCACAGACAACAAGAACATCGAAACCGTACGCCCGCTGCGCGGCGGTGTCATTGCCGACTTTGAGATGGCTCAGCACCTCATCCGCGAACTTATCGGCATGACCAACGTCAACCGTTCGTTCCTTCCACCGTCGCTGCGCATGGTCATTTGCATCCCCAGCGGTATCACCAATGTTGAGGAGCGTGCTGTGCGCGAGAGCGCCGAGCAGGCCGGAGCCAAGGAAATCCGCATGATCCATGAGCCCATGGCCGCTGCCATTGGTATCGGCATCGACGTGCTGCAGCCTGAGGGCCACATGGTGGTCGACATCGGAGGCGGTACCGCCGAAATCGCCGTCATCTCCCTCGGCGGCATCGTCTGCAACAACTCCATCCGTGTGGCCGGCGACGTGTTCAACGACAACGTGGTGGACTACATGAAACGCCAGCACAACATGATTATCGGTGTACGCATGGCTGAGAAGGTGAAGATTGCCGTCGGCGCCGCCGTCAGCGAACTCGCCGACCCCCCCGAGGACTTCCGCACCCTGGGCCGCGACCTCCTTACCGGTCTTCCCAAGGAAATCTCCGTCAACTACAAGGAGATTGCCCACGCCCTCGACCGCTCCATCGCCCAGATTGAGCAGGCCATCCTCGACACCCTCGCCGCTACACCTCCCGAGCTGGCCGCCGATATCTACAAGACCGGCATCTACCTGGCCGGTGGCGGCGCCCTGCTGCGCGGCCTCGACCAACGCGTGAGCAGCAAGACCAAGCTGCAAGTGCATATCGCCGACGACCCCCTGCGCGCCGTCGCCCGCGGTACCGGCATCGCACTGAAGAACTTCAACAAATTCTCCTTCCTCATCCGATAAAGGAAAGAGCATACAAAGAAAGGCAGAACCTCGCGGTTCTGCCTTTCTTCTTTTGTACTATTGCTTCTAGTAGATGGTGATTACCTTCTGGAGAATCTTGTTAAGCTTCTCTGTGGCCACATCCGAACCCACCTCATGGTTGTTGCTGATGATGGTGAACGCCAGGCGGTCGCCGTTGGCAGCGTCGATATAGCCAGCGTAGGCTTTTACGCCGTCCAGGGTACCCGTCTTCACACGCACCACCACTCCGGCGGGAATCGAGGAGAGCAAATTGCGGGCGGTGCCATTCTCACCCACACGCGAGAAGGTCTGGAGATAGTCCTTGAAGAACGATTCCTTGCCCATTGTCGAGAGAAAACGGCACACAAAGTCGGCCGTCACATGGTTCTGCATCGACAAACCGCTGCCATCGACAATTCTCACGCCTCCGAGGTCGAGTTTCTTCTCTTTGAGGTATTCCGTCACCACCTTGGCGCCATTGGCAAACGAGCCTTTGCCATACTTCTTGTAGCCAAGGTATTTGAAAATCGACTCGGCATAGAGGTTGTTGCTGGCCAGGTTGGTATACTGCGCGATGGTGTAGTAGTCGCTGCTGTAGTAGTCGAGCACGATACGCAGGCTGTCGGGCTGGCTGTAGACCTGGCGCGAGGTGGACGAGATGCTGATGCCATGGGTGCGGAGGTAGGAGGCGAAGAGGTCGGCGCAATGCTGGGCGGGATTTGGGAGTGCTCCACGCACGGGGAACTCGTTGCGTCCCAGCGGGACGGTGCCACGATAGAGGCGGTCATTGCTGGTGGGGCTTCCGTAGATGACCACATTGTCGCCCGAGTCCTCGGGACCCGTAGTCACCTCGCAGATGCCCAGAACATGGATGTTTTTGGGCGAAATTCTGACATTGGAGGCAGGATAGCCCAGCTTGGCACCGGGGTTGAAGAAAACAAAATACATGTTTTCGTGAAAGTTGAGGCCGCTGACACCCGAGGCGTAGTAGTTGCCCACATCGCCCCACTGCCAGCTGTCGTGCAGGTACTGCTCGTCGAAGATTCCTACATTGTAGCACACGCGACCGTCGACACGGCGGATGCCTTTCTTCTTCAGCGCGTTTGTCCATCCTTCGAAGAGCGAGTCGGGAGTGGTCTGCCGATAGCGGTAGGAGCCCAGCATCGGGTCGCCACCGCCGATAATGTGGATGTTGCCACGCAGCACGCCGTCACGGTCAATCTCGCCGCGGATGCCCAACTTAGTGGTGAAGCGGAAGTCGCTCCCCAGGCGGGCGAAACCGGCACCCGTGGTGAACAGCTTGACCACCGAGCCGGGAACCAGCGACACATACGAGTTGTAGCTGTACAGTTCCTGGTCCTTGGTCATATTGTATACGCACACCGAAAGTTGTCCATGCTGCATACCGGCTTCACGCTGCACACTGAAAATCACCCTCTCGAGGTCGGCCACCTGCTGGGCACCGGCGCCGAGGGTCGCCATAAAAGTCAAAGTCAAAAAAATCAATCGTTTCATAGTTATTTTAGCGTTAAATTAATACTCTCAATATTGTCGAGCAGGGCGTCGCGGCCCATGCCCGTGAGCGACGAGGTGAGGAACATCGGCGGCAGCTCCTCCCACATCTCCGACAGCACCTTCTTCATGGCCTTGATGTTGGCCTGCACCTCGCGCTGGCTTTCCTTGTCGCTCTTGGTGAAGACGATGGAAAGCGGCACTCCGTTCGAACCGAGGAAGGTGATGAACTCTATGTCTATCTTCTGCGGCGGTATGCGACTGTCTATCAACACATACACGTTGGTCAACTCCTCGCGGTGCAGGAAATAGTCGCGCATCATGGTGCTCCATTTCTCGCGCGACGACTTCGATGTGCGGGCGTAGCCATAGCCCGGCAGGTCGACCAGATACCACTCATCGTTGATAAGGAAATGATTGATAAGCTGCGTCTTGCCGGGGCGACCCGAGGTCTTGGCCAAACCCTTCACGCCCGTCAGCATGTTGATGAGCGACGACTTGCCCACATTGCTGCGACCTATGAACGCATACTCTGGCCGCCCGTCGGTGGGGCACTTCTTGTAGTTGGGACTGCTGATGCTGAAAACTGCGCTGCTTATCTTCATCTACTGCTATTTTCGGTTGGCACGTTTCATCTTTTTCAGCTCACGCTTCAGCCTCAGTTGCTTCTTCTTCAGCATCTTGAGCTCTTTCATGGTCTCCAGTTCCTCCAGACTGCGCTGTTTCCACCACGGCAGAAGCTTCATGTTGATGCCAAACAGGCGGCGGCGGTCGAGCTTCTGGTTGCGATTCTCGTAGCTGTCAATGTAGCGCTTGTGTTTATCAGGATACAAGTCACTGAGGGTGATAAGAATACCCGTGTCGGTAGTGCCCGTCAAGTGGTGGTTGGGACAGGTACCGAACGAGCGCATGGAGGGCGTGAGGTTCATGTAGGCGTTGATGAGCGGCGGCACCGTGCAGCCACGCTCGCGCACCGAATGCAACAGTATCTGGTAGTCTTCCTTGTAGTTACGGCCGTTGAAGAGCTGCACCAGCTCGTTGTAGTCGCTTTCAATGTTGATTCGCTCGTAGGGCCACACCAGTCCGTCGCGGTCGGGGAAATGCTTCTGGTAGAAGTAGAGAATCAGGTCTCGCGCCTTGCGGTCGAGATCACCGTACATGGTAATTTTGCCAAAGAAATAGCGTGTCTCGGGAATCTCAAGTATCAGGCAGCCAAGGCCATCCCACAGGTTGTCGAGGCTGTAGAGGCCCTTGCGAAGGTTATTGCCGGGCTGGTAAGCAGGCTGCACAAAAGCACGCCCAAGTTCCACGGTGTAAGGAAGATAGTCGTTGACAAACGTCTCGCTGAACTGGTACTGGTCGGCTGTGGGGGTGACGATGGAACCGTCTTCACGGCGCAGCATATTGGTGCCGTGGATGAAACGGTAGGCGCCCACAATCTCTTCATCCTCGGGACTCCACACAAACAGCTGCTTGCAGCAGTTGGGGTCGTCCATGGTGTCGTATTGGTCGATGTCCACCTCATTGCCTGTACCGCCACCGTCGACGGCGAAACTCAGCTCACGCAGACGACCAATCTCGCGCATGATATTGGGCGAGAGATGGGCCGTGGTGACGTAGATTTCCTTGTTGCCATAGTTGCTCTTGCGGAGGAAATGCTTCTGCTTCAACTCCTTCTTAATCAACTCGCGGTCTACGGGAGGGGCTATGTAAGAGAGGTCAATATCCTTCATATCTCAAATTCTGCGTTGGGATTGTCTTTCAGTTTATACACATGCTCGCGCATCATGGCGGCCCATTCGGCGGACGTATGCCTGCGGTCGAAGGTCTGCCACGGAATGGGCTTTCCGAAGGTGATGGAGAATGTCTTGCCGCGCTGGGCGAACATCTCGGCAGGGAGCATCGCCATTTCGAAGGAGAACCTGATACCCAGCCGCTTGCGGACATTCGCCACAGTGTAGAAGATGTTCCGGTTGCGGGCATCGGTGAAGACGGGCACCACATCGCGGTGATACTTCACCGCCTTCTTGATGAACGTGGGGTGCCACTCGAGGTCCTTGATAACGCCCTTCTGGCGGCGCGAAGCGGCTCCCGAAGGGTAGTATAGCAATATATTTTCTCCCGCAAACGCCTGCTCAATGTTTGCCAACGTCTTGGTCCTGTTCACCTTGTTGATGGGAACAAACAGCTCGCGCGGCCCGGGCAGGTAGAGCAGGAAGTCGGTCACCGGGAAGACGATGTCCTTCCGCTTGCGACCCACGGCGGCCATCAGCGCCAGCCCGTCGGGGCCTCCCAGCGGATGGTTGCCCACCACCATGGGGTACCCTTCCTCGGGCAGATTCTCCAACCCGTTCACCTTCACTTCCACACCCAGGTTCCACGGCTCCTTGCCTTCGAGAAAACCATAGACGAAATCGAGGCCGAACAGATGGCGGTCTTTGTAGATAGTCTCGTTGATTTCGTCGAGATGCAACAGGCGCTCGCCCCATTTCAGCACAAAACGGGGCACCTTGACGCCTTTGTCGGCCAGAATCTTCTGCAAGTCAATATAGTTCTCTGTGATTACCACCTGTTCCATTCCAGTTTCTGTCTATAGATTCAGATTGCAAAGATACGACTTTTTTTTTACATAGGAACAATAATTTTAACATTTCGTCTCCCAAGAGCAGATTTTAACATAAAAATCGTTAAAAACACCCTCAAGGCGGCCTCGGAAACGCGAAACACACGCCTAACGACAACTACCTGATAACCACCTATCAACTCCCTACCATCTCCTAACCAACTCCTACCATGGTAGGAGTTGGTAGGGTGTTGGTAGGTCGATGGTAGGGTTTTCGTCCTTTTAACATAGCATGTTTTTTTTGCCATGTTGCAAAAAAGTCGTACTTTTGCAACGTTTTTTAGACATAGGATTATGATTACATTTATCGTCTCAATCATCTTGCTACTGCTAGGCTACTGGCTCTATTCCAAACTGATAGAGCGCGTCATCGGTGTCGACCCCAAGCGCGTGACGCCCGCCGTGGAACACCCCGACGGCGTCGACTATGTGCCGATGAAACCCTGGCGCATCTTCCTCATCCAGTTTCTGAACATCGCCGGCGTGGGTCCGATTATCGGTGCCGTGATGGGTGCCCAGTTCGGCACCGCCTCGTTCCTGTGGATTGTCTTCGGCTGCATCTTCGCCGGTGCCGTGCACGACTTCGTCGCGGGCTTCATCTCGCTGCGCGAGGACGGTGCCTCGCTGCCCGAAATCCACGGCAAGTACCTGGGCAACGGCATGAAGCAGTTCATGCGCTTTTTCACTGTCTTTCTGATGATTCTGGTGGGCGTGGTGTTCATCAAGACTCCTGCGTCGCTTCTCACGGGCGACCCCTTCGTACCCAGTTTCCTCGCCGGGATCGACAGCAACGTGATACTCTACGGATGGATTGTCGTCATCTTCGCCTACTATCTGATGGCCACACTGCTGCCCATCGACAAGGTCATCGGCAAGATTTACCCCATTTTCGGCATCCTGCTACTGGCCATGGCCGTGGCCATCGTGGTGGCCTTTATCGCCCACGGCATCGACATTCCCGAGGTGTGGGAGAAACTCTCCAACCAGCACCCACAAGCCGAGACCTCGCCCATCTTCCCCATGATGTTCATCAGCATCGCCTGCGGAGCCATCAGCGGCTTCCATGCCACGCAGTCGCCCTTGATGGCTCGCTGCATGGTGAACGAGAAGCAGGCGCGCCCCATCTTCTACGGTGCCATGATTGCCGAGGGTGTCGTGGCCCTCATCTGGGCTGCAGCCGCCGCCTATTTCTTCTATGGCGGCGACGCCTCCATCTACCACGGCGAGAAAGATGCCGGCATGGTGAAGCTCATTGCCAACACATGGTTCCCGACGGCCATCGCCTTCATCACCCTGCTGGGAGTGGTGTCGGCAGCCGTCACCAGCGGCGACACCGCCCTGCGCTCGGCACGCCTCATCGTGGCCGACTTCATGCACATCGACCAGAAACCCGTGCCCAAGCGTCTGCTGGTGGCGGTGCCCATCTTCGCCATCACAGCGGGACTGCTCATCTTCGCCGTGGCCAACAACAACGGTTTCCAAGTCATCTGGCGCTACTTCTCGTGGGCCAACCAAGTGCTTGCCATGGTGACACTGTGGGCCATAACGGTATTCCTCAGCAAGTTCAAGCCCGGCACCTGCTGGTACTGGATTTCGCTGGTACCCGCCCTCTTCATGAGCATGGTGACCATCAGCTTCCTCTTCGTGGCACAGACGGAAGGTTTCGGCTCGATCCTCCCCCGCCCCGTGGGCTACGGCATCGCCGCTGCACTCACCATCGTCCTCGGCGTGCTGTTCTTTGTCAAAAAAGGACATAAGAATAGATGTTAAAAATTTTCAATTTTCAATTTTCAATTTTCAATTCAGAAAAAAGTTGTATCTTTGCATTTTGAAAAAATGATGAATATGAAGAAAAATATCGCACTCGCGCTGGCCCTGCTCGTTGCCGGAACAGCCTTTGCCGCAGGGCACAAACCCCGCAAAACCTCGCGTTCCGAGATGGGAATCCACGGCAACGCCCTCTATGTAATTGAGTATACCTACAACCTCCACAGCGGTGTCGACGGCGGCCGTCAACTCATCTGCATCGACAGCATCACCTTCGACAAACGCGGCAATTTCGCCGACAAATTCCGCACCAAAGCCAACGACTACACCTGGTACAGCTACTTCTTCGACGTCAACGGCTATTCGCTGGGTTGGAACGAGTACAACAAGGAGAAGATGCTCACCGGCCGCACCGCCTACCTCAACGACAAGGATGGCAACCGCGTGGAGCGCACCGTCTATCTGGGCAACCAGATGACCAAGAAAGAGAACTCAAAATATGTCAACGGCCTGATGATGGAGGAGCAGAGCTTCGACAGCGATGGCCAAATGACCGAGCTGCGCAAATACAAATACGACCAGAAGGGAAACTGCACCGAGATTGAGTTCTACAACCGTAACGGCGACCTCATGCAGCGCTACCTCTACAAGTACGACAACCGTGGCAACCGAATCGAGTGGCGTTTCTACGATGCCGACGAGTTCCTCTCGGCCCTGACGACCTACTACTACGACGACCACGACAACGTGATAGAAATCAGCTCGTTCAACTACGACGAGCACCTCAACTGGAAGCATTCCTACGTCTACGAATACGACGAGGACGACAACTGGGTGCGCCAGACCATCTACCGCAACAACGTCCCCTACCAGGTCATCGAGAGAGAGATCGCCTTCCCGGTGAACTGATGGCTATGAAACGAATACTTATACTCCTACTGAGCCTGCTCGCCGCTGTCGGTGGGCAGGCTCAGGGTTGTATAAAGGGTATCGTCACCGATGCAAAAACCGGCGGTCCGTTGCCGTTTGTAAGTGTCGTCATTCTCAAGGATGGCAAACAGGTCCACGGAGGGACGACCGATTGGGATGGCGTCTTTGTCATCAAACCGCTTGATACTGTAGGAACCTACAACATCGCAATCGATAATCCAGGCTACATTCGTTATCGTCGCGAGGGAATACGTGTGTTACCTGATGGCTTCACTTTTGTGGAAATTAAACTCAACCAGCTTGATAATATTTGGCTTGATACTATAACGATTGTACAGGAAAATTATGGAAGCAAAGATGGAGCCATGTTGGCTCCGCTGTCGGAATACAAGATTGTAAGCCGCGAATTGAAACGGCTGCTCGACCGTGTCATCGATGGCAAGTGCAACACCTATGACCACAAAGTGAAACCGCGGCGCATAAAGCGTGGCGAGTATTGTGATCTGCGTATCTTTTTCGCCCAGAGTATCGGCTACGTAAAATACCTTCACACACTCAAGAGTGTGGACCCAACGCAGCCGTGGCCCTTGGACATACCGTCGCCGTTGTTCTCGTTCGACAGCGCCACTGTCTGTATGTCGGTTACCACGACATACCATCCCGATGCATTTAGCAATGCCGAGGGTTATGTGAAGTACCGCGGCCGTATATTCTTCCTTGTCTATCCGGTGGACGAATTGAAGGAATATTTTGAGCGTCGGGAAGGCCTTGGCGACCTGTTCAAATATAGAAAGATTCCCTCCGATGCACGCCGAGACCCACCCACATGGATCTATACCAAACAGCAGGGCGTATGGTACCGCTGGATGGAATTACCGAATGGTTTCTGATTATCCGAACAGCGCCAGCTGGCGGACGCCCTGCTGGCAGTAGTGCTGGTAGGGGCAGGCGTAGGGGCTGAGGCAGTGCTGGCCCGTGGGGGTGGCGGGCTCGCCGTGGCGGAGGATGTCCTTCATGGCGGCGATGTTGCGGGCTATCTCGTCATGCTGGGCGGCAAGCTCCTCGGTAAGGTCGACGATGGCAAAGCCTGGGTGCGCAGGCGTCTCGCCTGCAATGGTTTCGGCAGACGGGACGTCTGCGTACCCAGTGGCAGGCGAGACGCCTGCGTACCTAGCGTGGACGATACTGAAGTTGTGCACCTCGCGGCAATGCGAGATGACGTAGTGTTGCAAGGCGGCATCCCTTTTGTAGGTCTCGCTGAGGGCGGTGCCGCTTTTGACCTCATAGACTTCGAGGGTGCCGTCAGCGTTCTTGTGCACCACATCGGCGAGGACAAGGACATCGTCATAAAGGAACCCAGCCTCGAATAGCACCAACTCTCCCCCTAAGTTAGGGGGAGTACCCCACAGGGGGGAGGGAGTGTGTATACCATCCAAGTATTGAGCTGTCAACTCGGGGTAGGCGTCGACGTTGCGCTTCAGTTCGGCGCTGATGTCAATGCCGTCGGGAAAGGTGTCTTTGAAAGCATACTCGAACTCGCGGCCGCGGTCGAAGCGCTGCATCTGCTCGCGTGTGTACTTCGCCAAGCGCGGATTGTGCACGTCGAGCCACAGGGCTCGGTCGCACTGCAGGCCGCGGATGTACTTGCTCTTGCTCAACAGATGGGTCATCGCTTCAGATTTTTTCTCAATCAGAATAAAAAGAATAGGAAAGAATCTGCGTATTTCTTTTTATTCTTTTCATTCTTTTGGGCTTAAAAAAGAAAATATGTCTTCCACAGAATCTGCAGAGACCAGCCCCGCGGTGCTGCGCAGCAGGCCTTCGGCGCGCATGGCGTCGAGCTGGGCGAGGAAGGGGTTGTAGTAGCCGTCGATGTTGAGGAGTATCATGGGTTTGGTCTTGTAGGTGCCGTCGAGAATTCTCTGGCCGTCGACTATCTGCAGCTGATTCATGACCATGACTTCGGAGACTTCGTCGATAGTGCCGATGCCGCCGGGGAGGGCAATGAAGGCGTCGCAGGCTTCCATGATGCGCTCCTTGCGCTCGGCCATGCTGCGGACGCGGACGAGCTCGGTGACGCGCTGCGAGTGGATGATATCGTCGCTGAAGAGGTTGGGGATGATGCCGACGACGCGCCCCCCCTCCTCGAGCGCGGCACCGCTGACCACGCCCATGAGGCCGAGATTGCTGCCGCCATAGACGAGGGTGTGCCCCTCCTGGGCGATACGGCGGCCGAGGGCGGCGGCGGCCTCGACGATTTCCTTGTTGTGCGGCAGCGACGAGCCGCAGAAGACTGCTATGTTCATTGTGTTGTTTCTGTTTTCATTGCCGTCCGCTGGTGTGCCCTGCAAAACATTCACTGGATGTTTCGCTCATTGGAGAATGAAGGATGGCAGCCATTTGGTATAATTATCCGCATAAAATTACGCAACGCCAATATATTCTGAGGAAAATTCAATATTGGTGATTGCGGCGTTTTCGATGGCTTCTTTAACCTCTTTGGTGCAGATATTCGTATATGTTCCTTTCAAGTGAAAGACATCATAGTCTTTCCAAGTGTTCAGGTCAAACCATACAATGTCTGCGTCTCTATCTTCTTTTACTATAGGCCCCGCTTCATTTATATTTAACCAGCCATAATATTTTTCTGTGACACCTTCAATCTCCGCAGGGAAACATTTGAAGCCATTGAACTGCCCCTCTTCAAGGACATTTTTAAGCCTTTCAGAAATGAGGAACTGCGACCAATTGAGGTATGGAACAATGTCGTATGGTTTTGTCCCCTTGCTTACCGTGTACCTCGAATCGGAAACGATTGGGTCGTTTTCTTCCAATAGCTTGAAAGAATAATAGTGCACAGCTGGCTCTATCTGCAATTCTCGCCATTGGTGCTTCGGGTAGAATCCATAAAATATTTGTTTCATAATGTTTATTGTTTCAATTCAATCTATTGTTTTATTCTGTCATTTTCACCGCTCATACATGCGGGGTGGACTTTCGGGGCGAAAATCGGCCTCGCATATATGCGGGGAGCACTTTCCAGTTGAAAATAGACCTCGCATATATGCGGAGCGCACTTTCCGGGTGAAAACCGGCCGCGCATATATGCTGGGTGCGTTTACCGGGCCGATTCGTGACCCCGCATATATGCGCGGTGCGTTTTCACGCCTCGGCCGGCTCCGCGTCGGTCGGTTTCTTTTAACACGAATTGCCATATAATTATTCATTAATTACTAGTACACCAGATTCATATCTCGGTCGACAAGTACACATTCATTGTCATCCTTGAAATACGCATATCGTTCTCCTTGTAAACTTGGCTGGCCAAAGTTTATCAGCGACCCCATTGGCATGCGCGTTAAACGCAGGTAGTTGAACAGCTGTTGTCTGTGTGCAGCAATCAGTTCGCTTACAGATTTCAGCTCGACAATTACATCATCCACAACCAAATCCATTTGATAATACTTTTCAAGTTGATGGTTTTTGTAGAAGCACTGCACCTGTTTTTCCCTCTCACATTTGATTCCCCTATCTTGCAGCTCCAGAAAGAGTGCTTCGTTGTAAATGGGTTCCAACAAACCACCTCCAAGTTCTCGGTGAACCTCCATTGCAGCGCCTATGATAGAGTAAATTATTTCCTTGTGTCTGACAATGTTCATATATCAAATAATTAATGGTCAATTCGTGGCAATTCGTGTTAAACACCTGCGCGGCGCCAGAGCTCGTGGTCGACGGGCAGGTCGGCGGTGCGCTTGCCGAAGGTGGTCATGTACTCGTAATGGGGCGCGTTCGCTCATCGGGCTCGCGGGCCAAAGCAGGCCGCGCGGCCGACGGTGACGTCGGGAATCTGTGCTGTGAGTTCCATAATGTTTTTGTTTTATATGTGAATTATTATTGTTCCGAATATTCTTGTCCGTACAGGAAATCCATAAGGTCAACAAACTCAAACTGGCAACCTGGTTTGACAATCAGTACACCACAGTCACAACTGTCTTGTGGTACATATGCAATGTCGCCCTGACAGAACACCGTCTTGTCCGCCGAGGTATTGTGATATTTAACACCCATCCTTTGCAGTTTCTGACCGCACTCATAAATGTAATACATCAAGTCGTCCGCCGCGACATAGAAGTCTTCCAATGCAGCGGAGTCGTTCTCCACGTCGTGCAGCATTCTTTCCCAACATTCTTTGGAACGGAATATAAAAACATATTCTGTCTGTTCTCCGTCCACATACACATCTTCCGTCTCTCTATATTGAGATATGGTGTCGCCGACGGAAACAATACCATTGAAAGATGCATCTCCTGCGGCCTCGTTCGCCATAGCCTCATCAAGTTCGGCAGGCTCACCACAGCTCTTACATCCAGCTATCAGCCCGATGCAGCACAGCACGACGAGGGTCAAAATTGCTTTCTTCATATACCTTTTATATTATATGTCATGCATCAATCTTTCGGCGGGGTTTTGTTGCGGCGCGGCGGCAAGCCGCCGCGCCGCAACATCCGCCACGGGTTATTCCTTGCGCTTGCGCTCGGCCTCGTCTTCCTTGGCAGAGGACTTTATCTGCTCGTGGCCTTGGTCGAGAAACCACCAAAGGATGGTGAAGACAACGCCACTTACTACCCCGTTAATGATAGAGTAGCGAAGTTCGTGGTGCGAAAACAATATGTTCACAAGGAAATCCACCAATGTGAATACGCCAAACAGAAACAGATAGTATGCCCAGTTCTTTTTCTTGAATAGTTTCATATTTCTATTGTTTATTAATCATTTTTATTTCTTCTGCCAGCGCTTGAGCGTGGGGAAGTACTGACGGAGCTGCTGGCGGTACTCGTCGGCGTTGAGGTTCAGTGCTCTACCAACGAAGCCAGTTGCCCCGTTTCATCAGTTTGTCAATTAGGGTTGCCTTGGTCACGGGCTTCTGTATCTCGAAGATTCCGGAGGGGTCGATGAAGCCGTGCGTGTCGCCGATACGGGCGTAGGCAAGACCTTCGGAGAAGAAGTGCAGATTGTCGAAACGAACATCGATAATGAGGTTGCCTGCCTTGTCGATGGCACCGCTTTTGTCGCCAATCTTGACGATGGAGCGTCCTTCGATGAGGGTGTCGACATGGTCGAATCTCTCGCCGAGCAGCACCACATCGTGACCGTCGTGGTCGATGAAGCGCCATTTGCCCTCTTTCTTCGCTGGCGCCAACCCTTCGGAGAAGGACTCGGTCTCGTCGAATTCGGGTGCTATGGCGAATTTGCCTTCCTTGTTGACAAACCCGCACTTGTCCCCGTCGTTGACGACGACAGGCATAAGGTCTTCCTCGAAGGTGTAGGCAAAGCTGAACTTTGGCTTTATTACCAGTTTGCCGGTCCTGTCGATGGCACCGTATCGCCAATCGTCATCTCCGACGATGAATTCAGCGGCCGCCAACCCGCAGGAGAAGTTCTCCACGTCGGTACAGTCCTCGCCGAGTTCGGCGAGGACTCTGCCGTTCCTGTCTATGATGTGGAAGCCGTCGCCGATAGAGCATGCTGCCACTCCCTCGGTGAAGGCAAGGGCGAAGTCGTACTGCGGCTTGATCACCATCTTGCCGTAGCGGTCGATGAAACCGTACTTATTGTTGACCTCGACGGCCGCCAGCCCCTCAGAGAAGCCGGATGCCGCGGTGTACTGCGGCGCGATGGCGACATGTCCTTGCCGGTCGATGTATCCCCATTTGTTCTTTATCAACACCGCCGCAAGCCCGTCAGAGAAGAGCCAGGGGGATCCTGCCAAACTGTTCTTCATAGGCTATTCTTTTTGCCAGCGTTTGAGCTGGGGGAAGTACTGGCGGAGCTGCTGGCGGTACTCGTCGGCGGTGAGGTGCTGGTTGGTGTTCTGGTTGAACTGGTCGACGAACTGGACGCAGAAGTCTATCATCTGCTCCATGGTGCAGTCCTGCGTGAAGTGGCCGTCGGCGAAGCAGTACTTGCAGTAGTCGGGGTTGTCGCTCACGACCTCGTCGGTCAGCGGCATGCCGCAGCTCTGGCAGTAGCGCTGCTTGGGTGCGCCGGGCTTGCGCTGGAGGACGGCATAGACCTTGGCCATGATGTCGGCGGCGCGGAGGTGGTAGTTGGTGAGCATCTCGTCGGGGGTGCCGCTCTCGCCGAACTTGTCGTCCACGGCCACGTACTCCATCGGCGTGGGGCAGCGGAGGGCGAGGGTCTGGGCCACGCTGTCGCCGAGGCCGCCGTTGAAGAGGTGCTCCTCACAGGTGACGACGGCGCCGGTCTTGCGTGCGCTGGCCACGATGGCCTCCACGTCGAGCGGCTTGATGGTGTGGATATTGATAACCTCGCAGCTGATGCCGACCTTCTCGAGCATCTCGGCGGCCTGCAGGGCTTCCCACACAAGGTGGCCGCAGGCGAAGAGGGTCACGTCCTTGCCCTCGCTCAGCAGCTGGGCCTTGCCGATTTCAAACTTCTCACCTTCCGGCAGGAAGCAGGGCATCTTGCTGCGGCCGAGGCGCAGATAGACGGGGCCGACGTGCTCGGCGGCGGCCAGCGTGGCGGCCTTGGCCTGGTTGAAGTCGGCGGGCACCAGCACGGTCATGTTGGGCAGCACCTTCATCAGGGCGATGTCCTCCATGGTCTGGTGCGTGGCGCCGTCCTCGCCGAGCGAGATGCCAGCGTGCGAGCCGCATATCTTGACGTTCTTGTTCGAGTAGCACACCACCTGGCGTATCTGGTCATAGACGCGGCCGGTGACGAACTCGGCGAAGCCCCCGATGAAGGGCACCTTGCCGCAGAGGCTCAGGCCGGCGGCAATGCCGACCATATTGGCCTCGGCGATGCCGCACTGGATGAAGCGCTCGGGGAATTCCTTGGCGAAGCCGTCCATCTTGACGCTGCCTTTCACGTCGGCGCTCAGGGCGACGACATTCTCGTTCTTGCGGCCAGCCTCTACCAGGCCTTCGCCCATGCCGGCGCGCAACTCTTTGCTTGATTGTTTTTCGTAGTGGGTCATTGTTATTTTGTTTTTTTTGTTATTGTCTTTTGGTTCGGACGGGTCAGACTGGTCAGACAGGTCGGACGGGTCTGACTAGTCCGACTTGTCCGACAAGCTATCCTTTCTGCTGGTTGCGGTAGGCTAGGCGGGCTTTTGTCATCTGCTCGCGGACTCCTCCTTCCTCCAGAAATTGTTGCTGTTGTTTCTCTATCAGTTTACGCAACATATAGGTCGCCTGGTTAATCAATGTAATGCATAGGTTGGCCAACTCCTCATCGTCAAGTCTGCCCATAAGGAGGGTATATTCCGTGTCTATCTTCTCGCTGCGGGCATATTCACGCATGGCCTCATAGCGGGGATGTCCCTGTTTCCATTGTTCCAATCCGTGCTGCCGAAGATAATCTTCGTAATCCACCAACAACTCCTCCAGACTAGCCTTGACTACATTGGTCAGCTTTATCTCCGTCTCACGCGACGTAGTGGCAGCCTCGCTTCCTTCAGCGATGTTCTGTTTGCCGCTCCGTGCCGCCTGCACCATCTGATCCACCGTGCGGTCGCCCTTGCCAAGGTATGTGTGTGCAAAGTGATAGGTCAGGTCGCAGATAATCTCCGTCACTCGATAGACCCTCAGTTTGCGGTAGCCACCCAAAGGCTTGAGGAAGGGGGCGGGGGCTTGGTTGCTGTTGGTGTTGTTCATTGCATTCTCTTTTTGTCGGACATGCCGGATTATTTGCTGTCAAATGTTATCTTTGTTGTCTGCGAGCTTTCTATCACGAATCTCTTGGTTTGCACTTTGTCGTATTTGGTGGCGTTCTGGGGGTGGAGGACCACTTCGTACTGGCCGGGCTGCAATAACAGTCTTTCGCCGGCGGTGCTGGGGTTGAGGTCGGTGGCGAAGTCCACCTGGCCGTCGCGCAATCTGAAGATGGCGCCGGTGGTGATGCCTTTGGGCTTGCTGAGGACCAGCATGCCAGGCATGGGCACCGAGAGCTCGGTGGCGGCATTGCCGCGCACCTCGACGCCGCGCAAGGTGGTGACGGGCAGGGTCTGCACCTCCACATCATAGCGTCCGGCGAGGTACTGGCCGGTTTCGCCGACCTCCTGCGCCGCCACGCGCTCGCCGCTGCCGGCACGGCGCACAATGACATCCACGTTGGTCTGCTGCCACTGCGGACGCTGCCCGACGTACTGCACCTTGAGGGTGCCCTCGCTGACGGTGATGTCGACGGTGTTGACCTTGTCGACGGAGAACTGCATGGCCTCACGCCGCAGCGGTGGATGGGTGAAGACCGTCATGTCGTAAGTGACAAGGGGGTCCATCAGCAGCGTGTCGGGCCTCAGCTTGGCATCGACGCTGTAGATGGTGCTGTGGCGACCGATGCCGGTACGGTGGTCGTAGAAGGCCACGGGATGCTCGGTCTCATAGAGGTCGCCCGAGGCATCCACCATGTTCAGCACCACCTTGGCTTTGTGGCCGCTGAGGCGGAAGATGTCGTGGAGGGTCTTGGAAAAGTCCTCCTCGTTGACCACGGGGAAGACGCTGCCGGCGCACGAGGCATGGGCCGAGAAGTGACCGCCGATGCAGAGCACAAAGGTCTGCACCACCACACCCGAGAGCTGCACCTGGCGCGCCACGTCGCATATCTCGGCATCGCAGTCGTCCATGCCATCGGTGATGATGAGAATCAGGTTGCGGCTCGACCCCGTGGCCGGGAAATCGCTCAGGGCGTCGGTCAGCGCCGCCGCCACCGTGCAGCCTCCCTGCGGCACCAGGGTCTTTATCTTGCTTTGCAGACGATAGATATTGTCCGACCCGAACGGCACCTCGAGGCGTGTGCCGAACTGGTCCTTGTTGAGGTGTCCGAAGACGCGCAGCGCCACGTCGACGTCGTGCTGTTTCGAGATGCTGTCGAGGAACGACAGCAGCACCTGTTGCGTCACCTTGATTTTCGAATTGCTCTGCCAGTGGTCCCACATCGAGTTGGAGCAGTCCATGATGAGCAGCAGACGCGTCTTCTCCTGTTGCTGTGCCTGTGCCGTCACGGCCACCAATAACAATAATATTATGAACAGTCTGCGCATTTTATTACAAATATTTTAAAATGCAAAGATACGAATTTTTTTTTTACCACCAATTCAAAAAAAAGTCGTATCTTTGCACCGCATTTTATGCGTAAAACTAATAATAAATTAACAATAAACCAATGAAAAAAGCATTCCTAATCCTTGGTGCCATGGCCATCTGCGCCAGCGCCGTCTTCGCACAGGAAGAGAAAAAAGAAGAGGAAGAGGGCTACAAGTTCGACACCATCAAGGTGCTGCCCATCACCTCCGTCAAGAACCAGAACAACGCCGGCACCTGCTGGAGCTACAGTGGCCTCGCCTTCCTCGAGAGCGAGCTGCTCCGCATGGGCAAGGGCGAGTACGACCTGAGCGAGATGTACGTCGTCGAGAAGACCTACAACGACCGCGCCGTGGCCGCTGTCCGCACCCATGGTGACGTCTCCTTCTCCCAGGGCGGTGCCTTCAACGACGTGATTTACTGCCTCCGCAACTACGGCATGGTGCCCGACGAGGTGATGCCCGCCGGCAAGATGTATGGCGACACCCTCAGCAACCACACCGAACTCAGCGCCCTCACCGACGTCATGGTCGAGGCCATTGCCAAAGGCAAGCTGAAAAAACTCCAGATGAGCCCCGACGGCCAGCCCCTGTGGCTGAAAGCCATCGAAGCCGTCCACGCCACCTACCTCGGCCCCATCCCCGAGAAATTCAATTACAAAGGCAAGGAGTACACCCCGAAGAGCTTCGCCGAGAGCCTCGGCCTGAACCCCGACGACTATGTCTCCCTCACCTCCTTCAACCATCATCCCTTCTATGACAAGTTCGTCATCGAAATCCAGGACAACTGGCGCTGGGCCCAGAGCTACAACCTGCCCATCGACGAGTTCATGGAGGTCTTCGACTATGCCATCGACAACGGCTACACCGTTGCCTGGGGCAGCGACGTCAGTGAGCAGGGCTTCCGCTACAGCCGCAAAGGCTTCGCCGTCCTGCCCGCCACCGAGGCTCCCAAGAGCGGTGTCGGCAGCGACCAGGCCAAGTGGAGCGGCATGAAAGCCGGCGACATCGCCGACGAAGCCGCCAAGCACCCCACTCCCCAGCGCTGGGTGACCCAGGAGGAGCGCCAGCAGGGCTACGACAACTGGGAGACCACCGACGACCACGGCATGCTTATCTACGGCAAGGCCAAGGACCAAATGGGCAACGAGTACTACATGGTGAAGAACAGCTGGGGTATCTACAACGGCGAGTTCGGCGGCAACTTCTTCTGCAGCAAGGCTTTTGTCCGCTACAAAACCATCAACATCGTTGTTCACAAGGATGCCATCCCCGCCGCCATCAAGGCCAAACTCGGCATCGATGACAGCGCCAAGAAAGGCAAAAAGAAATAAGTGTTAAAAAAACTTAAACACAACCCCGGTAACAACCGTTGCCGGGGTATTTTTTTGTCCGTTTTTTAACAAAACAGGGGCCAAAACAGCCTAAAAAACGCCCTCTACACAATAGCCACAAAATCAATACCATCTACCTACGAACACCTTACCAACTCCTACCAACTCCTACCATGGTAGGAGTTGGTAGGGTGTTGGTAGGGAGTTGACAGGGGGTTAATACGTGGTTGGCGGCAAGACGGTGGCTAGCCAGTTCCTATTTGTTAAAAATCCCTAAATCACAGGTGTCAATGTAGAGATTTTTCATTTTTTGCGTTATATATCTTGTAAGATGAAAAAAGTTTTAATCATACTATTGCTGGCCACCCTCACCCTCGGTGCAGGAGCACAGGTGCCCGACGGGTGCGAGCTGCCGCCGCTGCCCGAACTCAGCGCCAAGGAGCGTAAAGAGCTGAAAACGACCCTTGACAGCTACATTGACACATGGAAGACCATCGGCCCGTCGGGCAAAAATCCCACGCTGACATTCAAGGATTTGAACGGTGAGCACCTCGTCTTCGAGGCGAATTACGAGATGGACGACAGCACGGCGATTCAATTCACCTCGAACTACCAATGGCTGCGCCTGTCTACACTCTACGAGGCCACCCACCGCCTGAGCGACATCTTCGATATGGCGGCCAAGCTGGGGCTGGGTGTTGTCGTTCATGCGTATGTCAAGCTGCCGAACGGCAACCAAGCGGCCTTCGGCACCTACGACAACGCCACCCTTCGGCGAGTGCTGGCGATGGACAATTTCACCGCGGCCTATATCTACGCCGACATCCTCACCATTCGCCCCAAGATTCCCCTGCTGACCTACGACAGCATGTACATCACCGCCGTCGACTATTGCAATCATCTCTACACCGTCCACATGCACTCCACCGCCGCTGACGACCCCACCGTCTCGTCGCAGTTCTTCTGGATGATAAACAACAACTGGTACATTATCAACAACGACTTCATGGAGGTGCTCGCCATGGACGACACCAAGCTCCGCATTGTCGGCAGCCAAGAAGGCAACAACGACACCGTGACCCTTGAATACACGCCCGAACAGCTCATCGGCGAGGAACCGGCTATCGACGTGGACCTTGCCGGACAGTATATCGCCATGTCCACCAGTCGCGGATGCCCCGTGGCACTACCCGACAGCGTGGGCACCTGGACCCACTGCTCCTATGACGCCCAGTTGAAGGTCGTAGTGTTCCACTATACCGTTACCGAATTGGCCATCCTCGGAGTCGAAGGAAAAGAGAACCAGTTAAAGAATAACCTCTTGAACACCTTCGTCGCCACCAAAGGGGAGGACTTTCTGATCCTGCTGGTCAGCACCAATCTAGGGGTGGAACTACGCTGGCAAAGCCGCACCACGCCGCGCAATGTCACCGTCTCCTATACCCCCGACGAGCTGAAAGCGTTCATCCTTGAAAGACAATAGCCTATGAAGATACTGCTCATCACACCGCCGCTCACGCAATTGAACACCCCCTACCCTGCCACGGCCTACCTGAAAGGATATTATTCCGCACAGGGACACGAGGTGCGGCAGATGGACCTCGGCATCGAAGTGGCCGACCGCGTGTTAAGCCGCAGTTTCTTGGAGAGCATCGGCCTCGAAGAGCAAGCACGGCTGATAGAGCCGGTGAAACGATTCCTCCGCGGGCAGGACGACACGCTGGGGCCCCGCATTGCCAATCGCTCGCTACTGCCTGAAGGAAAGCGTTTTGAGCAGCTGGACGAGGACAACCTCGAGTGGAGCTTCGGCGTGAGCGGCACCACCGACAAGGCCATGCACCTCGCCACCCTCTTCATCGAGGACATTGCCGATTACATAAGAGAGCACATCGACTCGCACTTCGACCTGGTGCGCTACGCCGAGTACCTCAGCAACGACGCCCCAACCTTCGACCCCCTCTACGAGGAGTTGCAGCAAGAGCCGTCGGTCATCGACCGCCTAATGTTGAAGATATTGGAAGAGAAAATTTCAATTTTCAATTTTCAATTTTCAATTGACAAAGTCTGCCTTACCGTGCCCTTCCCCGGTTGCCTGTATGGGGCATTGCGCTGCGGCCAGTGGCTCAAGGCACACACCACGGCCACCGTCGAGATTGGCGGCGGATTCCCCAACACCGAATGGCGGCAACTCTCCGACCAGCGCCTCTACGAGTTCTGCGACGAGGTGGTCATCGACGGCTGCCGCGAGGCCGACCAATATTGTCCAGACTTCAGCGACCTGCCAACAGACAAGTACCTATCGCTCACCGAGATGACCAACCCCATGCATCGGCTGTGGAGTCAGGGGCGGTGGAACAAGATGGTGATGGCCCACGGCTGCTACTGGCACCGCTGCGCCTTCTGCGACACCTCGCTCGACTACATCGGCAACTACCGCGCCCCCAAAGCCACCACGGTGGTAGACCACATGGAGCGCGTCATGGAGCAGACCGGCCGCACGGGCTTCCACTTCGTCGACGAGGCTCTGCCACCCAAGCTGCTGCGTGAAGTGGCCGAGGAGATACTGCGCCGCGGCCTGGCCGTCAGTTTCTGGGGCAACATAAGGTTCGAGAAAGCCTACACCGCCGAGCTCTGTGACCTGCTGGCCGAAGCAGGCATGGTGGCCGTCAGCGGCGGACTGGAAGTGGCTTCTGACCGGCTGCTAAAACTCATCGACAAGGGTGTCACCATCGCCCAAACCGTCGATGCCTGCCGCCACCTGCGCGATGCCGGCATCATGGTGCACACCTACCTCATGTACGGCTTCCCCACCGAAACCTTGCAGGAGAGCGTCGACGCGCTGGAGACCGTGCGCCGCATGTTCGACGAGGGCATCGTCCAGAGTGCTTTCTGGCACCGCTACGCCATGACCTGCCACTCGCCCAGCGGCTTGAACCCGGAGCAATATGGTGCCCACCGCGTAACATTGGAGCCGAACCCCTTCTGCAACAACGAGGTGGACTGGGAACCCGGCTTCGACTACGACATCGAGGCCGTCGGCGCCGCCCTGCGGCTCGCTACATATAATTATATGAATGGCCTCGGCCTCGACCAGCCCGTCCGCAGCTGGTTCCCCATCCGCGTCCCTAAGCCTACATCTTACTCTAAGTCAATCCGTTCTACCTCATTTTAACCATTGTTTAACCATTTTAATGGTTAAACAATCAGAAAATCATTGAGATAAAGATAAACCCGATACTTATTGTACCGGGTTTTAATGGGTGGCGACGGGTGACCGTCAGATTTTCTTAAAGTTAAGGGATGTTTTGTGGGTGTACTCCACTTCATCAGATTGTCCTTCATGGTACCAATCGGTCTCGGTGTAACTGAGAATCATTTCATTATTCTCCAGTTTATCGATGACATAGCTTTCGGTATATGTGTTTTTGCCGTAATCTAAGCCCATTTCCATGCTAAAAATGATATTGTCTCCACTGATAGAGTAAGTGAATGGAGCGGTGTCTTCGTCAAAAGAAACGATACCTGTCTTGTCTTTGTTGAAGGTGAGTGTAAGATTTGGTCCCTGTTCGGTAACAGGTTGGTTTCTGGACTCGATGGGGTGACCGATGTTGATGAAAGTTCGGTTTTCCAATTGCCATGTGCCAAGAATGAGGTCTTCGTTGTCCTTGGAGCAGGATACAATCGTTGTCGCAAAGAGGGCGACTAGCAGGAGTGGGATAATCTTTTTCATTACTTACTTTATTAATATAGTTTATCGGGCGATGTCCTCGTCGTCCTTGGGGTCTCCGTGGCGGAGACGCTTGATGTAAAGTTCGATGCTCTTGAGACCCCAGTTGATGAGGATAACCGTGGTGACGGCAATCAGGGCTTCGGCCCACATGCCATAGCCGCAGAGGCATCCCACGGCGGCGCTGCACCAGATGGTGGCGGCCGAGGAGAGGCCGTGGATGGTGAGGCCATTCTTCATGATGACACCTGCGCCAAGGAAGCCAATGCCCGTGACCACCTGAGAAAGGACGCGTAGGTTGTCGTTGTTCACCGGACCGCCTGCCAGTTTGGCACTCATGATGACGCTCTCGCTTATCAATATAAATATACAGGCACCGACAGCCACCAGGGAATTGGTGGTGAGACCGGCCTGACGCTGTTTGAGTTCGCGCTGCGTGCCAATGATGATACCTGCAATAAGGGCGCAGACGAGGCGGAAGATGAAGACTTCGATGGGCATGAGGGAAATTGAAAATTGAGAATTGAAAATTGAAATTATTCTTTCCCGGCGAGGATGACGACTATCTCGCCTTTGACTTCTTTCTGCTGGAAGTGGGAGAGGACGTCGGCGAGGGTTCCGCGGGCGGTCTCGGCGTGGAGCTTGCTGATTTCACGGCTGACCGAGACCTGACGGTCGGGACCAAGCACCTCGATGAGCTGTTCCAAAAGTTTTACCAATCGGTAGGGGCTTTCGTAGATAATCATCGTGCGTTCCTCGTCGGAAAGGGCATTGATGGCTGTCTGGCGGCCCTTCTTATGCGGCAGGAAGCCTAAAAAAACGAAACGGTCGCACGGCAGTCCACTGTCAATAAGTGCCGGTACAAAGGCTGTAGCACCCGGCAGGCACTCCACTTCAATGCCCTCTTTCACCGCTTCGCGCACCAGCAGGAAACCCGGATCGCTGATGCCGGGGGTGCCGGCATCGGTGACCACGGCGATGGTGGTGCCGCCCTTCAGCCGCTCAACAAGTCCCGCCACCGTCTGGTGCTCGTTGAAGATATGGTAGCTCTGCAACGGAGTGTCGATACCGTAGTGCTGCAGGAGCACACGGGAGGTGCGGGTGTCCTCGGCGAGGATGAGGTCGACAGACTTGAGAACCTCGACACCACGATAGGTCATGTCGCCGAGGTT
>DECD01000039.1:26783-35933 GCA_002349055.1 Bacteroidales bacterium UBA2939
TATTCCTCTTCGAAATCGTCGGGGATTTCCATGTCGTGGAAGACGTTGGTCACGTCGTCGTCCTCCTCGAGGATGCCGATGACCTTCATGACCTTGCGGATGGTTTCGTCGTCGACCTGGCGCAGGGTGTTGGGGATGCGCTGAAGCTCGGCGCTCTCGCACTCGATGCCTTTTTCCTCGAGGGCCTTGACCATGTTGCCAAAGTCTTCGAAAGCGGTGTAGAGGGTCAGGTACTCGTCGTCGACCTCCATCTCTTCGAGACCGGCGTCGATGAGATCCATCTCAAGCATCTCGACATCCATGTCGGCCTTGCGGGGCACCATGAAAACGCCCTTGCGGGTGAAGAGGAAGGCGAGGCTGCCGTTGGTCTCGAGGGTGCCGCCGTACTTGTTCATGATGGACTTGACATTGGCGACGGTGCGGTTGTTGTTGTCGGAGAGGGCCTCGATGAAGAGGGCGATACCGTGGCTGACGTGGCACTCGAAGGTGAGTTCCATCATCTGGGCGGCATCCTTGTCGTTGGCCTTGTTGATGGAGCGCTGCAAGGTGTCCTTGGGCATGTTGCATCCGCGGGCGTTCTGCACGAGCAGACGCAGACGGGGGTTGCTGTCGGGGTCGGGACCGCCCTCGCGCACGGCGATGGCGACCTGTTTCAGAATGTTGCTCCACTGTTTCGAGCGCTTGGCATCGGCTGCACCTTTGGCTCTCTTAATCTTTGACCATTTGTTGTGTCCTGACATAATAAATTAGTATTTAGTTTATATTATATTTTAATTGTTTTTCCATTGAATATAGGTGATGGGCATGTTCTTCTCGAGGAACATGCGCTCATAGAAGGTCTGCGTCATCCTCGCTTCGTTTAACTCCTCACTTTCCACTTTCCACTTTCCACTTTCCTCTTCGTAGAGGTCGTTAGTGTTAATCACTATCTCCACATCTCTCGTGGGTAGCACCTCGTTGAGGGTGTAGTCGTAGAGTTCCTGACTGTCGGTCTTGAGGTGCATCACGCTGCCGGGAGCGAGGAAGCGGTTGTAGGTGTCGAGGAAGCGGGGCGACGTGAGTCGCTTGTTGGGCTTCTTCAGCTGCGGGTCGCAGAAGGTAATCCAAATCTCACTCACCTCACCTTCGGCGAAGAAGCGGTCGATTAGCTCGATGCGTGTGCGGATGAACGCCACGTTCTTCATCTGCTCCTCGTTGCTGGTCTTGGCACCGCGCCACAGACGGGCACCCTTGATGTCGACACCGATGTAGTTGCGTTCGGGGTGGATGCGGGCCAAGGCAATGGTATAGTCGCCCTTGCCGCACCCCAGTTCCAGCGTGATGGGGTTGTCGTTGCCGAACTGCTCGCGCCAGCGTCCCTTCAGGGCAAAGCCCTCCTTTTCCAGCTGGTCGAAGCCCACCTGGAAAAGGTTAGGGAATGTGAGGTTCTCGGCGAACCGCTGTAGTTTGTGATGACCCATCGGCGGAATTACAACTGCTTGATGACTATGTCGCCGTCGTACCAGCTCTTGATGTGGTTATACAGAGCCTCGGCCTTGGTGCGCGTGGGGGCGCTGCCCATACTGACGTAGAACATGTCGTTCTTCTCGATGATATAGGCATCGCAACCCTGCTCGTGCAGGCGTGCGGTCATCTTGGCGGCGGTGGACTTGTTCAGGTAGAAGCCGGCGATGACGTCGTAGCCCTGCTTGCTGTTCTTCTCCACATAGACGAACTGCGGGGCGTCCTTGTCAGTCACCGCTTTCTTTTTCTTCACCTCGGGGGCACGCTCACTGGCCTTCACCTGCTGCACCTCGGCAGCGGTGTATCGAGTCTCGCCGTCAGGCTGCAAGCCCAGTTCGTCGACCAGGAGGTCGAGAATCTTGTCGAGGACTGAGGCGTTCATCAGCTCGCCCTGCACGATATGGCGGGTCTCGTCGGCATAGTTCTTCTTCAGCCACGGCTTGACATACTCATAGACATAATCCTCGTAGGGGATGAAGCGCTGCACGGCGAAGCGAGGTCCGAGCAACTGGCCCATGCGCTCCTCGGTATACTGGCGCACACGGTCCATCATCGGCACACGAGCGTTGCGATAGCTGCGCTCAGCCAGGAAGTTGTTGATATACTCGCTCATGTTGGCGCAGACGATGTCGCTGTTGCGGGCCATCTCGCGCTCGTTGTATTCAATCAAGTCGGGATTGAAGGTCAGGGCATTGTAGACAGAGACCTTGAGGTGCTTGTCGTTTTTGGCGACGGGCAGGTTCACGTTGGCGTTCTTGTTGTCGCCACCGCGCTTGCAGCTCTTCATGCAGAGGACGACGATGCAAGCCACAACCAGCAAAGCCACTATTATCCACACCACCCTCATAATCTTCTTTCTTCTCTCCTCACGGTATTCCGCGTCCAGCTTAGTCGCCTTCTCCAACGATTTCTTCTTTTTCTCCTCTTTCATCTGGCGGGCAGCTTCCTTGGCGGCAAGCTTCTCGGCGGCCTTGCGCAGTTTTTCCTCCTCTTTCTGCTTGCGGAGGGCTTCACGCTCGGCTTGGGCACGTTCTTTGAGGTCTTCCTTTGTCTGACGTTCCACCTCGGCGATGGCCTCCATCTGCGCGTTCTTGTCCTCGGTGGCCAGGGGGGCACTCTCGGCGGCAGCTATCTCCTCCTTGACTGCCTGGTTGGCAGCGAGGGCGGCGAGAACGGCGGCCTTCTTTTCGGCCTTGATACGTTCTTCCTCTGCCTTCTCCTCGGCACGCTTGAGGCTTTCCTTTGCCTCGCGCTCGGCCTTCAGTCGGTTCTGCTCGGCACGCTCCTCGGCCTTGCGCAGCTCCTCTTCGGCGCGGCGACGCTCCTCGGCCTCCTTACGCTCCTCAAGTTCGCGCTGGTGGGCAGAGGCTTTCTCCTCCTTGGCGGCATCCTTCTGGGCACGCTTGAGCAGACGCTCGCGTTCCTTCTCGGCCTTGGCCTCGGCTTTGATACGCTCTTTCTCGGCTTTGGCTTCAGCCTTGAGCTGGGCCTTGGTCTTGGGCAGTTCGTCGAGCTGCTTGAGGCTTTCCTTCCACTCGTCCGTCACCGTGGGCGTAGGAGTTTCTACTTCCTCAGCTTCTGGCTCGGGCTCTGCCACGGGCTCAGGTTCCGGCTCGGGTTCGGGTTCAGGAACGGGTTCGGGTTTCGGTGCGGGAGCAGGAGTGGTATCAATCGTCACTTTTTCCACTACAGCCACCTCAGGTTCGGCCTCGAACTGGGCGAAGGGATCCTCGCTGTCGTTGTGTTCGTAGGTCTTCACCTCCTCCAGCGGAGTCTCGTTGCCGGCCTCGATGACCACACCCTCGTCCATGTCGAATCCATATTTGTCGCCCACCTTGGTGATGGAGCCAAGCCCCTCGAGGCGGTGCTCGCCGGTGAGTTTCAACTTGTCTTTGAGGGCATCGATATAGTTGCGCCACATCTGACGCGCCACCTCCTCGTTCACACAGTCGCGCTCGGCGATGACCTTGACGATACTGTCGTCCCCTACGGTAGCCTCACGGTAGACAATATTGCGGGTGGCAGGATAGTAGATTCGCGTCACCGGGTCGTGGTAAGGCGCACGCTCCACACTGTCGAACGTGCCGATTTCGGGCAGTTCCACAGTCTGCCCTTTTTGCAACAACTCAACGATTAAACTGGTTATATTCATAGTGCTATATTTTTTTTCAATTCTTAGTTCTTGCTTCTTAGTTCTCTCTCTGCGGCCTCGAGGTCCTCAGGGGTGTCGATGCCGATATTGGCGGCCTCTGTCTCGCGCACGGCGATGGTGTAGCCCGCCTCGAGCCAGCGCAGCTGCTCCAGCTTCTCGCTGGTCTCCAAGCCGCTCTGGGGCATGGCGCACACCTTGGAGAGTATTTCCGGACGGAAGGCGTAGATGCCCACATGCTTGAAGTATTCGCCCTCGGCAAGCCAGCGTCCCACCTCCACATCGCGGCGGAAGGGAATGGCCTGGCGGCTGAAGTAGAGGGCGTTGCCGTTCGACGCGCACACCACCTTCACATTGTTCGGCGAGAGAAGTTCCTCTGTCGAGTGGATGCGGGTCTTGAGGGTGGCGATGGCCGTCTGCGGATTGTCGAAGCAGGAGGCCAGCAGCTGTAGCTGCTTGGCGGTGACGAAAGGCTCGTCGCCCTGGAGGTTGATGACCACATCATAAATCCTCCCCTGCTTGGCAAGGGCCTCCACCACCTCGCCGCAACGGTCGGTACCGCTGCGATGACGGTCCGAGGTCATCCTCACACTGCCTTCACCAAAGGTGGCCTCCACATGTTTGAAGATGCGCTCGTCGTCGGTAGCCACCACGGCGGCATCGATGCCGGGCGTGTTGGCGGCCACGGTATAGGCATAGTCGATGATGGGCTTGCCTCCCAGCAGAGCCAGCGGCTTGCCGGGGAAACGCGTCGAGGCGTAGCGTGCGGGTATGACGGCCAGTATCTTCATCTCTTATTCATGATTGACGAACAAGCTGTTGAATTCAGCGTCGATTTTATTGATAATCAATCCCAGGTCCTCGCGGTTCTCCACAAAATCCAGCTCCTCGGTGTCCACCACGAGCATCTTGCCCTCGTAGGAGGCGGCCCAGGTCTCGTAGCGGTTGTTGAGATTGGTCAGGTAGTCGAGGCGTATGCTGCTCTCGTATTCGCGTCCGCGCTTCTGGATGTGGCGGATGAGCGTCGGCACGTCGCCGCGCACATAGATGAGCAGGTCGGGCTTGGGCAGGAGCGAGCAGGTGAGCTCGAAAAGCTTGGTGTAGGTGGTCAGGTCGCGCGTGGTCATCAGCCCCATGCTCTGGAGGTTGGGGGCGAAGATGTAGGCGTCGTCGAACAGCGAGCGGTCGCGGATGAAGCTCTCGCCCGTGGCCTGCAACTCGGCGAGCTGCCTGGCATTGGCATACAGCGAATGAATCATCATGTTGAACGACCAACGGCGCATATCCTCATAAAAGCTGTTGAGGTAGGGGTTCTCCTCCGACGGCCCATA
Organism: Bacteroidales bacterium UBA2939; assembly: GCA_002349055.1. GTDB lineage: Bacteria > Bacteroidota > Bacteroidia > Bacteroidales > P3 > Colimorpha. The sequence continues at coordinate 31,767 of DECD01000039.1, forward strand.
AACCGCACGGTAGCCGTAGTGCTTCGACAAAAGCCTTGTGAGTTCCGTCTTCCCTGCTCCGATATTTCCCGAGATTGCTATCTGCATACTATTTTTTTAGTGCCATATAATTCCCTTTTTATTTGATTTAGAATTATATGACATCATTATACCATAACCTTTAAGACTGCAAATATACGCATTTTTTTTATATAGGAAGAAAAAAGTACCAAACAGCACCCTCTTTTTAACATTATTTGTACACGTGAAAAAAAAAGCGTATCTTTGCATTTTGGAAGGATGGCTCGCCATTGCTCCGAAAGTTAGTTTAAACATCATAGAACCACACAATTATGACGAACATTGACAATCTGGACACCCTCATCAAAATGGCCCTGCGCGAGGATATCGGCGACGGCGACCACTCCACCCTCGCCTGCATCCCCCCAACTGCCACCGGCACAGCAAAAATGGTGGCCAAAGCGGACGGCATCCTCTGCGGCGCCGAGGTGGGTGAACGGGTTTTCACGCTCGTCGACAGCAATCTGAAAGTCAACCTCCTGAAGCACGACGGCGACGCCATCGTGAAGGGCGACATTGTGATGACCGTCGAAGGGCCTTCGGGCTCCATCCTCACCGCCGAACGCACCGCCCTCAACTTCATGCAGCGCCTCTCGGGCATAGCCACCGAGACCCACCGCATGGTGCAAATGCTCAACGGATTGCACACCCAGCTCCTCGACACCCGCAAGACGACGCCCAACATGCGCCTGCTTGAGAAATACGCCGTCAAATGTGGCGGCGGTACCAACCACCGCATCGGCCTCTACGATATGGTGATGCTCAAGGACAACCACATCGACTTCGCCGGCGGCATCGAGGCGGCCATCGACCGCACACGCGACTACCTGAAAGCCAACAACAAAGACCTGCGCATCGAGATTGAGGTGCGCAACCTCGACGAGCTCCAGCGCGTGCTCAATCACGGCGGCGTCGACCGCATCATGCTCGACAACTTCGACACCAAGACACTTGCCGAAGCTGTCCGTCGCATCGACGGCAAATACGAAACCGAAGCTTCGGGCGGCATCACCGACGAAACCCTCCGCGCCTATGCCGAGACGGGCGTCGACTTCATCTCGGTAGGCGCGCTCACCCACCACATCAAAAGTCTCGACCTCTCACTTGTAAAGAAATGAGCCAACTGAAGGTCTGGTTACGCATGCTCCGCATGAAGAGCAAGCAATGGGGACGCCACTTGCTGTACAAACGGCCGGTGCGCCTGCTGCTTTACTATGCCTACAACGTATCGCTCCCGGGAGGAAAGAAAGTGCCCATCTATCACGTGTTGAGCTACTTCCTCGTCTCCTCCTTCGGCGGCGGCGGCATCATCATCCAGCACGCCAAAGCGCTGGCCTACTCCTTCCTGGCGGCCATGCCTCCATTGCTGATTTTCTTCTTCTCGCTCGTCGCCTACTTCCCCGTCGACGGCCTTCAGGACGAGCTGCTGGCCAACCTTGACGGCTTCCTTCCCGAGAAAATCATGGGGCCCATCTCCGAAACCATCAACGACATCATGGGCCACAAGCACTCCACCCTCCTCTCCATCGGTTTCATCACCTCCATCATCCTGGCAGCCAACGGCATGAACGGATTCATCCTCTCGCTCAACTTCGCCGACCGAAGCATCGAGCGCCGCCCCTTCTTCCGCCGCTTCCTCATCTGCATCGCCCTGGTGTTCATCCTCTATTTCCTCGTGGTGCTGGTGCTCTGCCTCCTCATCGGCCACAAACAGCTGCTGCACCTCATCTTCAGCCAGGGATGGCTCTCCGACACCAAAGCCAACACACTGATGTTCAACATCGGACGTTGGGTGCTCCTCTCGCTGGCGGCACTCACGGCCATCTCCATCATATACTATTGGGCGCCGGTGAAGAAACAGCGCGTGGGCTTCTTCTCGCCTGGTTCCGTGCTGTCCACCGGCATGTTCTTCGTCCTCACATGGGGCTTCAGCGTGTATATCAACAACTTCAGCCGCTACAACCTGCTCTACGGCTCCATCGGCACCCTGCTGCTCCTCATGCTCTGGGTATACTTCAGCTGCATCGTCCTGCTGGTGGGCTACGAGCTGAATATCAGCATCTACAACGGCAGCCTGCTGGTCAAGAACCGCGCCGCCAAACGCGAACTTAAAGACAGAATACAAATTTTCAAAGATGATAATACAAAAGAATCACGGGAAAGTGGTGCCAAACGATAGCACCCCGAAGGAAACATTCAAGATGGTGGCCAAGACAATGGTCAACCTCGAAGAGGTGCTCGCCGACGAGTTGCGCCAGTTGGGCGCCCTCAACGTCACACCCATCACGCGCGCCGTCGAGTTCGAGGGCGACATGCGCCTGCTCTACCGCGCCAACTACTGCTGCCGCACGGCATTGGCCATCCTCAAACCCTTCGCCGAGTTCGACGCCAACGACGAACAGGAACTCTACGACCAGGTGTACAAAATCCGCTGGGAAAAGATTCTCGACGTCGACTGCACCTTCATGATCGACAGCACCACCAGCGGCGAGGTGTTCACCCACAGCTACTATGCCGCCCTCAAGACCAAGGACGCCATCGTCGACCGCTTCCGCCGCAACTTCGGCAAGCGTCCCTCCATCGATACCGAACAGCCTGATTATAAGTTCAATCTCCATATCCGCGACAACCACGTCACCCTCCTCATGAACTCCAGCGGCGACTCGCTCCACAAGCGTGGCTACCGCCAGGGTGTGGGCGTGGCCCCCATCAACGAGGTCCTCGCCGCCGGCCTCCTCAAACTCGCCGGATGGAAGTACGACTGCAACTTCTACGACCCCATGTGCGGTAGCGGCACAATGTTGATTGAGGCCGCCATGATGGCCAACAACATCCCCGCACAGTACTACCGCAACCGCTTCGGCTTCATGCGCTGGAAAGAGTTCAACCTCGGCGAGTGGAAGAGCGTCAAGAACGAGGAAGACCGCAAGATTGGTGCCTTCGACTTCGAGGGCGAGATCTGGGGCAACGACATCGACGAAACCGTCATCGCGCAATGCGAGAAGAACCTCGAATACACCAAGTTGCACAAAGACGTGATGCTCCACATCGGCGACTTTGCCGACCAGGAGCCGCCCGAGGGCAAGACCCTCATCGTCACCAACCCGCCCTACGGCGAGCGCATCAAGGTCGAGGACCTCAACGCAATGTACGAGAAGCTCGGCGACACCTTCAAGCAGAAGTACGGCAAGGATTGCGACGTGTGGCTCATCACCTCCGACTTCGAAGCCATGAAGCACATCGGCCTCCACCCCTCGAAAAAGATTCCCGTGCAGAACGGCTCCCTCGACTGCCGCTTCCTCCACTTCGAACTCTACGACGGCTCGAAGAAAGCGAGAAATCAAGAATAATCCTAGAAAACGGCGAATTATACTAATTAAACGAATTTATGCTTACGCCTGCCTGACCGTAGGGAACGGCCTTGAGCACCTTAATGTAAGATAATATGCCGCGAAAAAGCACAATTCGAGCAATTCGCCATAAATTGACCTGCGTAGCAATTAGCTAAATTCGATAAATTCGCCGTTCAAAAATGCTGTCCAGTACTGAGATTAAGCAGGCGGCGTTAGCCGTGGGGTTCGACGACTGCGGCATCGCCCGCGCCGACGCCCTCACCGACGAGGAATACCCCCTGCGCGAGTGGCTCCGCCGCGGCTGGCACGGCGACCTCGACTATATGGCCCGCAATGCCGACAAGCGCATGGATCCGCGCCTGCTCGTCCCCGGCGCCAAGAGCGTCATCTGCTGCGTCAGCGCCTATCCCCCACCCGATGATATCCTCCCCGCCTCCGGCGGAAATCCTGGAAATCCAGGAAATAGATTCGATAAGATTTCCCAAGATTTCGCGAAGCGGGAGAAGGTGGCTGCATACGCAAAATATCGGGATTATCACAAGGACATCAAGCAGATGCTCTTCGCCCTGCGCGAGCGGCTGGGCATCGAAGGGAAATGCTGCTGCGACACCGTCCCCATCAGCGACAAGCACTGGGCCGCCCGCGCCGGCCTCGGCTGGATTGGCCGCCACACGCTGCTCGTCACCCCCCGCTGGGGCTCCTGGGTCAACCTCGGCGAGATTGTCACCACCGAAGAGTGCTCGGAATACTCCGA
>DECD01000039.1:36054-46007 GCA_002349055.1 Bacteroidales bacterium UBA2939
CTTCTGCTCAAACTGCGGCCGCTGCGTCGCCGCCTGCCCCAACCATGCCATCGCCCCCGACGGCCCACCCATGCTCAACGTTACTCGCTGCACCGCCTACTACACCACACACCATCAGCGCGAGCTACCCGCCGACATCGACACCCGCGGCTACACTCAAGGGTGCGACCTCTGCCAGCTCGCCTGCCCCTTCAACCGACGGCCGCTGGGCCTCGACGGCTGAAGCTTCGGGAAGATTGGGGGTATTTAGTACAATTCCCTCATGCTCAGGATTATATTCTAGCGTAACAGCACCCAGATAGACGCTGTCCGAGGTGCGTCCGACATTGTCTTGCACAAAGCCGTAGAGGTGCACCTCGCAACCCGCCCATGCGTCGGGCAGCGAAACGGTGATGCTGCCGGTGCGGCGGTAGACGGGCAGCGACAGCAACGCATCGTCGTAGTACTGCGGCGGATTGTCGCAGAAAGCAGCCACATAAACCTTGTCGTCGCTGTAGGCGCGACGGTGCTCGGGGTTCTTCTCGAAAGGGATGCTGATTACCGTATCGCTCTGTAGCACAGCCTCTCCGAAGCCCACCGGCGCCACAGGTCCCTCGCTGACGCGCAGATGCTCGTAATCCACAGCCAGCTCGCCGTCGGCCATCGCGAAGCAGCCCTTGTTCACCTTCAGGAAGTAGTTGCACTCCGTCTTGTGCGCTGCCAGCGCCGGCGCATGGAACCCCGTGCGCAGCACCTCTCTCACACGACCAGCGTAGGCCACCGTAGCCTTGAAGAGCTCGCGCTGTTCCAGCTGCGCCTCCGACTTCGCGTCGTGGTAGAACCGCGGCCTCGCCCGCATGCACCACTGCCCGCGCCACATATACCCCACCACCGTCCCCACCGTCCCGCGGAAACCGCCGTTAATTCCTTCTGTCTGCTTTCCCATAATGCTAAATGTTTTAAATCAATCTAATACCTATACTAACGTAACAAAATCCATATTATTGTCTACTATTGAAAATTTTCTATAAAATAGCATAAAAATTATAGTAGAGTTTGATAAGAATTTGGTGCTGACTATTAGCATTTTAATATCGGCATCGATGGGGCGAAATTGAGTTTTTTTTCAAAAAAAATTGAGCGTCGGGGGGTACTGGTACTATATCCAACATAATCCATCTGAGTGCAAGGTCAAAAAAATTTTGTCAATCGAAATAATCTTCGTATTTTTGCAAATTGAAACAGTACAGAAACATGGACGCAGTCGCATATACAAACGACACTGACACAATACGGATGCCTCGCACAAGGCGCATCGCCAAAGTGTCTGCTTCCCAAGCCGCCAAAGTCGCCAAAACCCCAGAGAGTGAGCTGATGACGGTGGAGGAATATTTTGGCATACTCAGGAAAAGAGTGAACGACTACTATGACAATCTATAATGTCCGATTGCATAGTTCCGCCATGCGTGACATGGACGAGTTGGAGGAATATCTAAAATCCGTTATAGTACCATCCACAAGCCCGACGCATGGTGAGTCACAACAAGCGTTGGGTTTATATTTTCCACATCGAGGACGAAACCGTCATTGTCGACCGCATCCGCCCCTCGAAACTCATAACAAAATAAGCGTTTAATACAACCTGTGAACAGACGCGTTTCCTTTAATAGAAAACAATAATAACACATATTTTCTTTGACCTCCGCCAGTTTGCAGATATGCTATATCTCTCCCATGGAGAGCACGTCACCAACGCAGAGGTGAGACGCAGACTCCAGACAATATACGACAGATATAGCATCAACAGAAAACCGAAAGCAACAGACCTTCTGCTCTACGGAATCAAGACGCGACGTGTCGCCATCAAACAGGACGAAAAACGGCAGGAAGGGGTAGTGATTGAATTTGACAGAGAACGTTAATCCCAAAAAACCCACACGAATTCATCATGTGGGGTGGTTTTCTGTGCCATATTACAAACGCACTATTTCTTATATTCTTTCGAATTCATAGGTATATTCATAATCAAGATATTCTCCCGTTGATGGATCGTAACCACCTTCTTTTTCCACCCAATGATATATCGTCATTCGACTACTATTTAAACTTAAGATAGTATACTTATTCCAGTCATTATCGTCGTCGGTAAAACTACCATCTTCAGCCTTCCAGTACATTAAAATTTGGTCTCCTTTCACAGAATATTTGGCTTTTTTATTACCATTTCGGAAATAATAACCATCTTCCGTAAATTCCCATACATTGGAACTTTTTTCATCATCAGTATTTGTTTGGCGCCACTTTCCTACAATAAGTTCGCTGTAGTTCTTATCGTCGTCTTTTGAACATGATGTTGTCAGTCCAACCGATGCAAAACAGAGCATCAATACCGTAAATAATTTGATTTTTTTCATTTTTTTAATGCCGTGTTATCCTGTTGGCTCGTCAGTTTTATAATTGATTATTAGGTGTTACCTACATTTTTTTAAAGGTAATAGTAGTAATTGGATGTGTCTCTTCTTCACATCCCGTATAACACAATTTGACTATGTTCTCTTATAATCTTACGAGTTTATATGTGACTCTTCTATTGCTATAGATAAAAGTTAAATCCTGCTGTCAAGAAATTGACCTTATTAAAATCATCATAACCACGTTTCAAGAGGCCAAAGGTATATAAGAACTCCAACCCCATAAAACTCGTCAAATCAAATCCGCCTCCTACAGTAATACCCAAATCAAATCTGTTCGCGCCTTCAAGATATTCAAACAATTCGTTTCCTGCACTCAAACCGACTAACATCTGCGGACCAAAACATAAATATACTCCCATATCATTTTCAAAAGTCAATCCCACCTCGGCTAAGATAGGCACTCTAATATCAAGCATAAATCCACCGGCATTTCCTGCAGCATTTATTAGCATACCCGGGCGGAATGATAAGAATTTATTGAGTGGTATTCTGGCTGCATATCCGATATAACCTCCATATAATTTTTCTTCTTTGGTATCATAACCATAATTTTCATTACCCTTAACCGTGGGCATAGAAAAACCAAACGATATTGTTGATTGAAAGCCTCGTTGCTTGAATGTCGAGGTCCCTGATTCCGATTCATCTTTGACATTGAATGTCTGGACATCACCACTTTTATAAATAATTGTTGCAATTTTGGATGTCGACAAAGTGAATGTTGGCCCATCGGGATTGTTCTGTTTCTTATACTCAACCTCCTTGTCTGTTACCTTAAGAATCTTTGCATCAATTCTCTCCGATTGTTTTGTAACAATAACATCCTGAGCCATTGTTACCTGTGTAGCAAAAAGAACTACAATTAATAAAATCTTCTTCATTTTTATTGTTTTTTGTTTTGCTCACCCGTACCTCAGCAAGCAGTACTTAATACGAAAGCGTGGCACCGAATGCCGCTTCCTACATGAGAGGTCGTGAGAATTACCTTAAGCCAAGAAGATGCAAACAGTCCACGCTAAAATACGCGAACCTTTACACTTGCTCTTGCGGCTTGATGAATTTCTCACGTTCCTCATGTGCAAGAAACGAGCATAACGCTTCGTCTGATTTCCCTTGAAATCGACTGCAAAGATACAAACTTTTTCTGATTCAGCAAAAATATTTTTATCAAGTGCGTTTTTCTTCGTACTTGACCGAGACGGGCAACCTACAATTCCGGCTACTGACTTATTTCCTCACAGTAGTTTCAAAGCAATCATCGCTGCGGCTTCGGCGTCGGCCAGGGCGTGGTGGTGATTCTCCAGACAGTAGCCGCAGGCTTCGCTGACGGTGTGCAGCTGGTGGTTGGGCAGGTGCTTCAGCATGCGGCGCGAGGCGCGGAGGGTGTCGTAGAACCGGTAGTCGGGCCAATCCATCTGGTACACCTGCATCACCGCCCGCAGGCAGCCCTCGTCGAACATGGCGTTGTGCGCCACCAGCGGCAGCCCTTCGATGCGCGGCGCTATCTTCTCCCACACCCGCGGGAACACCTCGGCGTTGTCGGTGTCCTCGGGCCCGAGGCCGTGCACCCGCTGGCAGAACCAGGCGTAGTAGTTCGGCTCCGGCTGTATAAGGCTGTAGAACGTGTCGACAATCTCGCCGCCGCGCACCACCACCACTCCCACACTGCACACGCTGGAGCGGCACCCGTTGGCCGTCTCAAAATCTATCGCCGCAAAGTCTTGCATATCATTACCTCCTTGCCCTTGCGGGCAGAAATCTATAAATCTAGTAATTTAGTATCTTTTTAGCATTGCCGTTATTTCCCTCTTCATCTCCTCCCGAAGGCTTTCGGGTTTCAGCACCTCGACGGTGCTGCCAAGTGAGAGGAGTTTCTGCTTGAAGTCGAAGGTGGGGCGCACACGGAGCGAGAAGACGGAATATTCGTCGGTACGTTTCAGTTCCTGCTGCGAAGGATGAAACGGCAGCGAACGCAGAAAGTTAGCTTGGTAGGCATCCACCTTCAGGCGGATGCTCTCAACAGGGATATCTTCCACAATGATGCCGTAGGCGCCAAAGAACATCTTTTCCAAGTCAAACTTGGTGTCGCGCTTGAATGATTCTTCTTGCATTTCTACGTCGCTCATACGGTCGAGGGCAAAGGTGCGGTGTGTCTTGTGGTAGCGACCAATGAGATACCAGCGTCGTTCGAACATCTTGAGGGCATGGGGTTGGAAATTGAAGTAGTGCGTCGATTCCTCTTTCCAAAAGGGCTTGTAGTCGAAGCTCACCAATCGTTGTTTCTTTAATGCTTCTAGCAGTATCGGCAACACCGTGTTGTTGGCGGATTCCACGCTAATATACTGCGCAGCCTCACGGCTGTCGGTAACGATGCGGTTCACCGCGATGGAATCCAATAGCCACCGACGGAAATACTCGTTGCCACCGTTGTCGGCGATGCGGTAGCGAAAATCGCTTCCGTCGCTATAGCATTCAATCTCGATGCCAAAGAGATCCAGCACCTCGTCGCGATGCCTCTGAAACGTCCGCCGAGCATAAGTCTCACCCTCGCTAACATTCTCGTCACGCTCATACCGATCCGCAATCTGCCGTAGCGTCAACCCTTTGTCTCCCGCCCGCATCACGGTGTCCACTAGCCAAATGTATTTCTTCAGTGGTGTCATTGGTTATATGCAAATTTCGTTTCTTGAAACAACACTCAAATAATGCGTGTTGTCAAACAATCAATTAGTTCAACGTGCATTTTTTACACGTTATTAAAGGTAGTCGCAGTTTTTGCGACTACCACTCTGTTGCATCAAGAATATATGGCCTCGGATGACCTATTTCCTTGTGGCAGTTTGGACAAATGATTGGCACTTCCTTGTCGTAAAAACCGCCACATTCACATTTGACATTGCAGTATTCAAGAAACTTGTCCGTCGTCAGCAACTCCTTGCCACACTTGTCGCAATGCAAGACATCAACCTCTTTTCCGGGGCCCTCACGCCACTCGAATTCCTGATTGCAATGAGGGCATTTTATTAAAAAGCACATTCCCATATTTCCGATTTAAAGCGAACAAAATTTTTCACGGATAATGCTGTATTTTAGTTCATTTTTCCTAAATCGCATTAATGCTAGAGGATGGTAGAAACGATTGTTATCGAAGGCTGAATCTAGATAACTAGCATTACATGTTTTCAAGACCTCATAAAAAAAGAGGGAAGCCTTCTCTCGGAACAATGACGACTTAGCTAATTTGCCAAACCCTAGGTACACTGGAGGTCTCAACGCACGAATATCATCTTCAAATATCTTGTCATCTATTTCCTTTGCGTATGGTATTTCTCGATTTATCTTTATTGCTTTGCCTAGGTTCTGCTCTCGTAAATAGAAAAGATTAAATATTTGAACAACACCCTGCAAGTCATTTTTGTTAGACACATTCATCTTTTGCGCAAACAATTCAGCAACACATTCCATCGTCGCATCAGAATGGAACTCATACCATTTTTCGCCATTTTCAAGGTCACGGTGATAATCTAATAATTCCAAATGAGCAAGAATATTTTGGTCTTCTATCCAATGGTTATTACCATTTATATAATTAGCACTTCCTGGATTTTTCATTACAACAGAACCAATAATCTCCCATGATGAACCAAATTGCAGTATGGTTCTCCATCTATATTCATAGGAATGATTGTCTAAATTAATATTGTCTTTAAAATGAGTGTATACCTTCATTCTATTCTTTTTTTATTTAACGAAAAAAATATTTAAATATTGTATTTCATCTAAAACAGGCAATACTTCCGTTCCCAGCGTTTTGCTTTGTCCCAATAAATGGTAATGGGTTCGTCGGGATGTGCTCTCCAATGCTTGCGTTCAATCTTGTCAAGTGCGGTGTCGTCAAACTTATATTCGTCTGTCACTATCCAACAATTGTAGATTTCATGTTCGCCGAATCGATTATAGCGTGTGCGGCAGGTCTCTTTCACGCATTTCTTCAGTTCTTCGGACAGAAGCTTGATCAATTCATCGTTGTCGAGGCATTTGATTCGTTTTGACATTGGATTGAAATTACTCATTGGTTCATCACCCATTATCATTCGCCAAATGTAGGTGAAGATAACCCAGTGGATACGACAGCGGTATATCTCGCTGCGATCCTCGGCGTAGCGTTTAATGACTCGCTTTAGGCTTCCTCCTCTTTGTACAAAACCGCCAAGAATCACCAGTTTTTCATCTAGCGTTTTGTAAGTCCACTCGTGGCCACAGTCGTCCCAGAAATCGCGTGTAGCGAGGCAACCTTCATAGTATTTCAGGTCGCAGTCGTAAGGCTTCATGTAATCTTTCATAATATTTATCTATTTGTTTTCGACTGCAAAAATACAAAAAAGGTGCACCACATCGTGACGCACCTTTTGTCTTTATTTGGAAATCCTGTCGCCGCAGAAGGCTTTTCGTTTGCATTTGGTACATCGTCGACCTTGCCAGACGGAGTCGAGATGGTCGGCGGCGGCGTCTACCAGCGACGGTTCGTCGGTGAGAATGCCGGCTTCGAAGTTACGGTTGTTGTCACCTTTCATACCCATGCCTGCGCCCGTGAGGTTGGCGGAGCCAATGTAGGCCACAGCGCAGTCGAAAATCATTATCTTGAAATGCACCCTTGGGCAGAGCCTCCGCTCCAACCTGCTCCACAGGCCCGGATACTTGTCGAAGTCCTCGCGGAAGTTCTCACCAGGTTCTTTGGCATGAAGCAGCCGCACATCGACACCCCGTTTCAGCAGCTTGTCGAGCACCGACAGGAACGGAACCACATCCCTTCCTCCCTCCACATACAAGTCCTTGAGGTCTGCGGTACCAATCCACAGGTCGTGCTTCACCTGCGAGCAGCGGGCAAGGACATCGATGTAGTGGTCGCTATCGGAAATGTATTTCAACATAAGAATATAACGCAAAGCAAGGCTTTTTATTGTTGTATTACGTCTGACAATTTGGCAGAAGGGCGGTTGTGGCATGATTGTTGCCATTTCCTGTACAGAGTTTAACAAAAAAACAATCGATGAACAGACACATCTACAAACCCACGTGCGCGTTCCGGTTCCGGCGCTTCTGCCGTGCCAAGTGGGCGGCCTACAGTTCGATGCACCGCGAGGTGACCATCGGACGGCTGGCAGTTCGCGTGGCCGACAGCAGCCTTGCCAAAGGTGCCGCCACCTTGGCGCTGGCCATCACCCTCTCGCAGGGCAACCTCATGGCACAGAGCGACGACGACCGCGAGACACGCACCCTGCCGGAGGTCACCATCACCCTCGGCACCGACAGCCTCGCTTTCGAGGCAGAGCCTGCGGCGGTTCTCACCGCAGATGATTTCCAACAATCCACCATTCATTCCATTGGCGACCTCGTGGCGCAACTGCCCGGGGTGGACCTCCGTGTTCGCGGTGGGGGCGACGTGCAGGGAGACCTCTCGATGCGCGGTGGCACCTTCGACCAGATGCTCATCCTGCTGGGTGGCATCAACCTCACCGATGCCCAGACGGGGCACCATAGCCTCGACATTCCCATCGACATTACGATGGTGGAGCGCGTCGAGCTGCTGACACCCGCACAATGTATGGCACGCGGCATCGTGGCCTTCTGCGGCGCGGTGAATATCATTGTCTGCGAGCAGTACCGCGACCGACTGCTGGCCGACATCAGTGGCGGTAGCTATGGTAGCACCAATGCCTCGTTGCTAGGCACAAAAGCCCTCGGCCACTGGACGCTGACGGGGGCGGCAGCCTATCACCGAAGCGACGGCTACCGCGAGAACAGCGACTACCAGCATGGTAGCCTCTTCCTGCAGGCCATGCGTCACAACGACCGCAGCGATTGGCATCTGCAACTCGGCGGCCAGATGAAAGACTTTGGCAGCGCAGGGTTCTACTCCACCACCTATCCCGACCAGTACGAGGCCACACGCACCCTCACCGCCTCGGCTTCGGGCTCTTTCAAGCTCTCATCGTACCACTTTCAAGTTGCCGCCTACGGGAGACTGCACGGCGACCGCTTCGAGCTGTTCCGCAACGGCTATGTCGACAGCGTACCCTCATGGTACAGCGGGCATAACCACCACCTCTCCTCTCTCGCCGGAGCACGGGTGCGCATGGTGAAGCCGCTGGGCTTCGGCAAGCTGATGGCCGGTGCCGAGGTGCGTCGCGAGGGTATCTGGAGCAATGTCCTCGGCACTGCCGACAGCACCCTACCCCACCCCTACACCCATTCTGCCAACCAGACCTCGGCAACCCTCTTTGGCGGATATGGCTTTTCTTACAGGAAATTCAGCGCCGAGGGCGTCGCCCAGGTGCTCTACAACACCCATTTCGGCACAGACTTCGCGCTGTCGGCAGATTTGCACTACTCTTTTCTCAATTTTCAGATTGCCAGGACCTACCGTCTACCCACTTTTACCGACCTTTATTACCAGGGAGCCAACCAAATCGCCAACTCCCACCTCGCCCCCGAGAGTAGCACAAATATCGAGCTGAAGGTGGAACAACATCTTGCTCCATTCCACTTTCAATTCTCCACCTACTATCGTGCCGGGCAGGACATCATCGACTGGGTGCGGCAACCCTCGGTCGAGATGTGGTACTCGATGAACCACACCGCCGTCGATGCCTTCGGGCTCGACCTTCAGACGGACTTCCGCATCTCCATCCTTGACATTCAGTTCAACTATTCTTTCTGCCATATCGTCCAAGATGCGGGCGAGTGGATTTCCGGATCGGCCCTCGACTATTTGAGGCACCAGCTACACTCCACACTAACCCTGGGCCTCGCCCCCTTCACCATTAGCCTCACCTCTGCCTATCGCTTCCGCGAGGGCCATTACGTGCTTGCCGACGGAAAGACGGAGCCCTACGGCGGTGTGCTGTTGGCCGATGCTCGTGTATCGTACACCCTCAGCCACACCACCTTCTATCTTGAGGGGCACAACCTCCTCAATACCGCCTGGCGAGACCACGGTGGCGTTCCCCAGCCGGGGTTAACGCTGCTGGCAGGTGTTCGGCTGAATGTATGATTGTTCGAGCGACTGACAAAATGGCAGAGTGGACTTTCCTATCTGAGAGAGGGGGAAAGGAAAGGGTGCCAGAGTTGGAACTGGCACCCTTGGGAATATCCCCTTGGGTTGGAAGAACCCAGTGGGGCGATGGGTTTAATGGAGAGATTGGGTTATTGTTTTGTCAGGGTGTAGGTGACACCTTTGAATTTGAGGGTCATCGTTGTCTTGTTGACGGTGAATGCAATGTTGACAGGATTATAATTATCATCCCTTAACAACAATTTACCTTCACCATCTGAATATTCGTATGTCCCCAACAACGCATCGCTTTGCATAATGCCCGTACTCATGTCCGTATAGTCGAGGGATGCGAGTTTTGGACCATTGAAGTCAACACTGACATCAATCACTCCGTGAACGCTGTTGGGATCGTCGGCCCTCCATTTCCACTCTGTGTCGGCCAC
>DECD01000039.1:46087-73566 GCA_002349055.1 Bacteroidales bacterium UBA2939
GAGAACATTGTTGCTGCCACAAAGAACAGCATGGTCAGTTTTTTGATTTGTTTTACCATTGTTTTTAGTTGTTTGTTATTAATTGTTTTTTTCGGGCCTTCTCCGCATTGCGGATTTCGCCCTTCCTACATACTATATAACGGACTTTTTCCCAAATCTCTACAAGGGGGGTGTGTTTTTAACATTTTTTTCAAAAATGTCACCTCTTTGCATGAAAAATGCCTCCAGACAGGATAAACTCTACAAGCCACGAAATCAACACCTTCTCCTTACCAACTCCTAACCAACTCCTACCGCGGTAGGAGTTGGTAGGGTGTTGATAAGGGGTTGGCAGGGGGTTGGGACTGACAAAATGGCAGTCGGGTACTTGTGGCACAATATTTGAAAATTAAGAATCAAAAATTAAGAATTAAGAATTATGCAAGGCAAATTGAATGTACAGACCGAGAACATCTTTCCGGTCATCAAGAAGTTCCTTTATTCGGATCACGAAATATTTCTGCGCGAGCTGATTAGCAACGCCGTCGACGCCACACAGAAACTAAAAACCTTGAGCACCCGCGGCGACTTCAAGGGCGAGCTGGGCGACCTGACCATCGACGTGAAGATCGACTCGAAGAAGAAGACCCTCACCGTCAGCGACCGCGGTATCGGCATGACCGCCGACGAGGTGGAGAAGTACATCAACCAGATTGCTTTCAGCGGCGTCACCGACTTCATGGAGAAATACAAAGACAGCCACGAGCCGCTCATCGGCCATTTCGGATTGGGCTTCTACAGCGCCTTCATGGTCAGCGACAAGGTGGAGATATTCACCAAGTCGTGGAAGGACGAGCCCGCACAGCATTGGAGCTGCGAGGGAAATCCAGAGTTCAGCATGGAGGAGGACAAGAAGCACACCGACCGCGGCACCGACATCGTGCTGCACATCGCCGACGACTGCAAGGAGTTCCTCGAAGAGGGCACCATCCTGCAGCTGCTGAAGAAATACTGCCGCTTCATGCCAGTGGCTATCCGCTTCGGCGAGGAGAGCGTGTGGGTGGATTCTGAAACTGATTGTGACAAGGACGGAAAACCGAAGAGAGTCGAGAAGAAGCAGCCCCGCATCATCAACGACCCCGAGCCCGCTTGGAAGAAATCGCCGTCGTCGCTGACCGACGAGGATTATAAGAAGTTTTACCACGAGCTGTTCCCCATGAATTTCGAGGAGCCACTGTTCCAGATACACCTCAACGTCGACTACCCCTTCAACCTCACCGGCATCCTCTATTTCCCGAAGGTGCGCAAGACCATCGACCCCAACCGCAACAAGATACAGCTCTACTGCAACCAGGTCTTCGTCACCGACCAGGTGGAGGGCGTGGTGCCCGACTACCTGATGCTGCTGCACGGCGTGCTCGACTCGCCGGACATCCCGCTGAATGTCAGCCGCTCCTACCTCCAGAGCGACGGCAACGTGAAGAAAATCTCGCAGCACATCAGCAAGAAGGTGGCCGACAAGCTCGAAGAGATGAGCAAAGCGAAGCTGTCCGACAAGTCAGACGAGTCAGACAAGTCTGATGTGTCCGACCGCACCCAACTTGAAGAGAAGTGGGACGACATCAAAATCTTCGTCCAGTACGGCATGCTGACGGACGAGAAGTTCTGCGAGCGCGCCATGAAGTTCTACCTGCTCAAGGGTGTGGACGGCCGCTACTACACCCTCGACAGCTACCGCGAGAAAATCAAGGCCCTGCAAACCGACAAGGACAAGACCGTCTGCTACCTCTACGCCGCCAACGCCGAGGAGGAGCACGCCTACATCGAAAAGGCCAAGGCCAAGGGCTACGACGTGCTGCTCATGGATTCGCCGCTAGAGAGCCACTTCATCAACCTGCTGGAGCAAAAGATTGAGAAGACCCGCTTCGTGCGCGTCGATAGCGACACGGTGGAGAAACTCATCCCCCACGACGACAGCATCCCCGAGAAGCTGACGAAGGAGGAAAAGGAGAAGTTGCAGCCCATCATCGAGGGCGAGATTGACAAGCAGAAGTTCACCGTGCAGCTGGAGAGCCTCGAGGAGAGCGACGCTCCCATGCAGGTGACGCAGAGCGAGTTCATGCGCCGCTACCGCGAGATGGCGCAGACCTCAGGCGGCGGCATGGGCTTCTACGGCGAGCTGCCGGAGAGCTACAACCTCGTCGTCAACATCAATCACCCGCTCATCGGCCGCGTGCTCAACGAGAGCGACAGCGAGAAGCAGAAAGAGCTTGTCCACCAACTGACCGACCTGGCCCTACTGGGCAACGGCCTGCTGAAAGGCGAAGCCCTGAGCAAGTTCCTCAAGCGCTCGGTAGAGATGATCTAATCGCTCACGGACACAGAAAAAGCGGCATACTTGACAGCATGCCGCTTTTTTTGTTATACAATAGGAATATTTACACGCGACGGAACTCATAGATGCGCGTCGGAGCATACCAGTGGTCGTAAACCAGCTTCAGGTAACGGCCATCTTCACTCATGGAGAGGTCGAAAGAATATCTCTCGGTCTTACGTTCACCATGCTCATTCAGCACATCGCGGTGGATGTTAAGCTCGTCCGAATCCTCGACAATGTAGTAGTTCCACACTCCATCCTCGAAAGGTGAAACATAGGAGTTGGCGTTCATGATGGAGACCTGCTTGCCGCTGAACGAGAGCGTGGTGGGCACGTAGGTCGACGGTGCGTTGGTCATCTCCCACATTCCGGTTTCAAGATAATAGTAATCCTCCTTCTCGCACGAGGAGAAAAGCATGGCGGCAGCAGCCACAAAAGCAATAAGATAACGTTTCATTGATATTGTTGTTTTGTTGTTTTTCGTGATGCAAAAGTACGTATTTCCCGCAAATAAAATTACGGAGAAAAAAAATATTTTTCCGTTTTTATTATTTTTGCACAATAAAGAAATATTTTTCTCGTTTCTTAACTAGAAATTTAATTACAAAACAACACTTATAATTATGAACAAGGAACTGACAAAAGCCGAAGAACAGGTGATGCAGGCCCTATGGAAAATAGAGAAAGGTTTTGCAAACGAGATTGTTGCAGCCGTGGAGAGCGAAGCGGCATACAACACGGTGCTCACGGTGGTGAGGATTCTGGAGCAGAAGGGGTTCGTGGCGCACGAGACCTTCAACCGCTCGAACCGATACTACCCACTCGTCACGCGCGAGGAGTACATGCACCAACAGCTGGGGCGTCTGACCAAGAGCTATTTCGGGTCGGCACGGGCATTGGTGTCGTTTCTCGTCGACAAAAAGGAAGTCAGCCTCGAAGACCTCGAGGCAATCACTAAAGCCATTGAGTCATGATACGCTGGATGATTATGTCGACGCTGGCCACAGGCCTTTTCTACGCGCTCTACCTTTGGCTCTTCCGTCGCGACCGCTGGTTTGATCTCTCGCGCGCGTATCTACTTATTATATTAGGGTTCTGTTCCCTGTTCCCCTGGTTCCAGTTGCCCGCGAGCGTAATGTCGTCGACACCCGCGACGGAATTCCTGATGACGGTCGACAACCCCGAGACGTATGTCGTCGGGAACATTCCGATGGAGGAACCCGAACTCTCGCTCAAGCTGGACATCATCCCCAGTATCTATTTTGGAGGCGTGGCCCTGATGCTGGCGATACTCATCATCCAGCTGACGGCACAGGCGGTGCGCATTCGCCGACTCCGCAGGGAGTACCCAGTTTATGGTCGGGCCAACGGATTCGACATTCCCAAAGGGGCGCTGCTCATCCTCGTCCCCGACAACACAGAGCCTTACTCGTTTTTCAAGCATATCGTTGTCGGCACACGCGGCCTCGACGAGGAGGAGATGCGCTGCATCCTCGCCCACGAGTCGGTGCACGTGAGCCGGAACCATTCGATTGACATCGTGTGCATGCGAGTGTCATGTTGCGTCTTGTGGTTCATCCCCTTCGCATGGATGATGCTGCATGAACTGAGGGCAGTGCACGAGTACCAAGCCGATGCGGCGGCAGCCGACGGCGACAACAAAGACTATCTGCGTCTGCTCTACCGGCAGACCACTGGTTTCGGATATGGCCATATCACCAATAAATTCAACAGTATTAACATCAAAAAACGTATCGTTATGATGAACAAAACGAAATCGCGCTTCGGCGCTTGGAAAATGCTGGCCGCACTGCCTGTGGCGGCGCTGCTGATGATGGTGGGATGCAAGCCTGCACCTGCCGAAGTTGCCGACAGCTTGGCAACGCAAGAAGAAGTCGCTGTCTCTGCCGATAACACAATCGGCGATGCTTTGATTGACCCCGTCGAAGACGAGCCACAATTCCCCGGTGGCATGGAAGCTCTCATGAAGTACCTCTCGGAAAACATCAAGTATCCCGAACAGGCCAAGAAGGAGAACATCCAGGGCAGAGTGTACGTGACATTCGTTGTAGAGAAGGACGGTAGCATTACTGGCGCCAAGGTGCTACGTAGCATTGGTGGCGGCTGCGACGAGGAAGCCCTTCGTGTGGTCAACGCCATGCCCAAATGGGAACCCGGAAAACTGCAAGGTACGCCCGTCCGCGTCCAGTTCAACCTGCCCATCGTCTTCAAACTGCAATGAAAACCCATCGTCTTTTAGCATTGCTGAGTCTCGTGCTGCTGGTCGGCTGCGGCGCATCGCGGCCGACTGGCAAAGAGGCCATCTGCGACTGCCAACGGGAGGTGCGTGTGCCCGACAAAGCTTTCCGCTCATGGCTTGTCGACAAGGGCTATGCCGTGAAGATTCACGGCAAATGGTTACGGGCCACCGCCGAAGGTTGTGCCTTGACAGCTTTAGAATGCTACGGCCAAGATATCCATAGCCTGGAAGGCATCGAATTGTTCCCACAGCTGGAGCAAATCACCTGTAGCGACAACCCTATCGAGAAGCTGAATCTCAACGTTCTGCCACACCTCGAACGACTCTATGGTCTCAACCTGCCGCTGCGACGGCTGGAGATGGACAACTGTCGTCACATGAAGCATATCGAGTTGAGCTACACCCATCTTGACGCTTTCAGTCTTGCAGCTTTCCCCGAACTGGAGTTTTTCTTCTGCATCTTCTCGCCAATTGCCACCCTCGACCTCACCCCCTGCCCCACCCTCAAATCGCTTTATATCCGTGCCACGCAGATTCGCGAAGTCGACCTACGGCCATGCCCCGGCCTGCTGGAACTTCACGCGCTTGATTCGCCGTTGCAGCTTATTACCGTCACCGAAGAGCAGTACAACAGCAACATGAAGGTGTCGGTGGCCGACACGGTGAGAATCGAGGTGCGGTAGACAATATTTTCGCCACCTTGTCGTTATAGGTGATATGACAAAAAATATCATCTTCGACTTCGGCAATGTGTTGGTGCAGTGGCACCCTGAACTGATTTACAAAGAACATTTCGGCGACGAGGCCAAGGCTTGGTGGTTCCTGCGCCATGTGGCCGACAACGAGTGGCGCGGACGCATAGATGCCGGCGAGGAGGCCGACAGCTGCATCCGCGAACTCAAGGGCCGCTATCCCGAATATGCAGATGCCATCGAGCTTTACCGCTCGCGCTGGAAAGAGATGCTCACCGACGAGGTGCCCGGCATGCGGGAGTTGCTGGCCGAAGTGATGCAGCGATACGAGGTCTACGGCCTCACCAACTGGAGCATGGAGACTTTCCCCCAGGCCCGCGAGCACTTTGCCATCCTACAGATGATTGACCGCTACGTGGTGAGCGGCGCCGAGCGTCTCATCAAACCCGACCCGCGCCTCTTCCAGGTGCTCCTCGACCGCTACCACCTGAAAGCCGAAGACTGCACCTTCGTTGACGACAACCCCGACAACGTCGCCGCCGCCAACCGCATGGGCATGAACGGCATTGTCTTCACAGGAGCAGAAGATTTACGCAAAAAGTTAGAATTATGAAAAAGACATTGATAGCCCTCTTAATTTTCACCTTTTACCTTTCACCTTTCACCTTAAACGCTCAGGGTCGCTTCGATGCAACAGCTTTCGCCGGCTTGAACATGTGCCAGATTGACGGCGACCAGTCCGACGGCTACAGCCATCCCGGCCTTCGCGCCGGCGTGGGCACCAGCTTCGCATTGGGGAAAGACCTCGATTCTCCGTGGCGCATGGTGATTGAACTGGCGTTCACCAACAAGGGATCGTATATCAAGAAGGCCGACCAGACAATGTCTCTCAGCTATATTGAGATTCCCATCATGGTGTCGTACAACACATTAGAATACCGGCTGCGTATTGCAGCCGGTATAGCTCCTGCCTATTGTGTGAAGTCGAAGGTGACGACAGCAGGGGTTGAAGATGCAGATTGGAACCAGAATTTCAATTCCTTCGACTGGCTGCCATTGACTTTCAGTGCCCGCTACCGCTTCACCGACCATCTCGGCATCGAAGCCCGTTACCAGTATTCAGCCCTAAGTGTGACCAAGAACACTGGTTCGGGCACCTACTTCCTCTTCCGCAGCAACAAGGGTTGTTTCAACAACCTCGTCTCGTTTGCCTTAACATACACTTTCTAGCGGACGTTATTCGCTCTTGCGGACGCTCTTGTAGCCGCTCATCAAGCCCGTGGTGGCGCTGCCGATGAAGGCGAGAATCTGCTTGCCCTCGTCGGTATTGCCGTAGCGTTCCTTCACCTGCTCCACAGCGTCGGAGACGTTAAGTCCCTTGACGAAAATGTAGCGGTAGATGTCGCCGATGCGGTTGATGCTCTCCTGCGAGAAGCCGCGACGCTGCAAGCCGAGGCTGTTCACGCCGCAGTACTGGATAGGATAGCGGGCGGCCTTGACGAAAGGCGGGATGTCCTTGTCGATGAGGGCACCGCCCTGGGTGATGACATGCGAGCCGATGTGGATGAACTGGAGGCAAGCGGTCTTACCACCGAGGATGACGTAGTCGCCCATGATGATATGGCCAGCCAGCGTGGCGTTGTTGGCCAGCACGCAGTTGTCTCCCACCACACAGTCGTGGGCCACATGCACGTAGGCCATCAGCAGGTTGTTGTTGCCAATGACGGTCTTGCCGCTGGCGGCGGTGCCGCGGTTGATGGTGCAGCACTCGCGGACAACGTTGTTGTCGCCAATCTCGACGGTGGTATATTCGCCGGCAAACTTGAGGTCCTGCGGCACGGCGGCGATGACGGCGCCGGGGAAAATCTTGCAATTCTTGCCGATACGGGCGCCGGGGAAGATGGTCACATTGGGGCCAATCCACGTGCCGTCGCCTATCTCCACATCTTCATAGATGGTGGTGAAATTCGAAATCTTTACATTCTGGCCAATCTTGGCATCAGGGTGAAGGTCGTATAAAGTCATTATCAATTAATTGTTTGTTTCTGTGTTGGGATGTTCTTTCATGTAGTTCATCAGGAAGCAGGCAAAGGCGTTGTTGGCCTTGTGGCCGGGCTTGTAGATGGAGAAGTGTGCGTTGAGCATGCAGCCAGCAAGACGCACGTCGCCCACGAAGTCGAGCAGCTTATGGCGCGCCGGCTCGTTGGGGAAGTAGGGGTTGGTGGTGTTGAGCACGCCGTCGTGAACCTTGAAGTTGTTGATGTCCTTGTTGAATATCTTGCCCAAACGCTTGAGCTGCCGGGGTTTCAGTTCCTCATTGACATAAACAAGCGCATTGTCGAGACTGCCACCCTTGATGAGGTTGAAACGCAGCAGCGGCTCAATCTCATGCAGGAAGACAAAGGTGCGGCAAGGGGCTATGCCCGCAGGATATTCCGAGAGGTCGTTCATATCGGCCTCCTGGCGGCCAATGACGCTGCCGGCGAAGTCAATCTCGCAGTGCACCGAGAAGTGGTCGCAGGGCTCGAGGTCGAAAACCGAGCCCGTGGGCTTGTACTCGAAGTGCAACGGCTCGTTGAAGGTGTAGTACCTACGCGGAGCCGCCATGGTGCGGACCCCCACGCGTGCCAGTTCGAGCATCCAGGGACGCGACGAGCCGTCGATGATGGGCACCTCGCCGCCGTCAAGCTCCACAAGGGCGTTGTCGATACTCATGCCGTGGAGTGCCGACATCAGGTGCTCGATGGTGGCAATGCTCTGGCGGCCGCTGCCCAGCGTGGTGCCACGCGAGGTGGTGCCCACGTTGTTGGCCAGCGCCTGCTGGGTGATGATATTAGTGCGGTCGGTACGGCGGAAGGCGATGCCGAAGTCCTCGAAGGCGGGCTTCACCGTCACGGTCACCGTGCGACCGGTGTGCAGGCCGGGGCCTGTCACTCTGAATTCTTTCTGTATAGTGGTTTGATAATCCATTGGTTTTATGGAAGTGTTTATTGAGCTGGTACAAATCGAAGTGATTCCATGCGGAACAGCTGGGGTTGGTCGTTCTCAAGTCCCGCCTGGCTGCGACTGAAATGCAGCGGATGCACCAGTGCGGGCATTGACTCGATGGGCTGGTTCCAGAACTCGCTGTTACGACGTTGCAGACCGCTCACGATATACATGGTCAGGTCGTAGCCCGTGGCCGCCAGCGGCGAGGTGGGCTCCGAGCCATAGGTGCTTCGGAATGCCTTGAGGAACTCTATGTGCACAGTGTTGGTCATGTCCCACGACATGGAGAAGGTGTGGTAGCCCAGCAGCTGCAGCTGCGAGAAGTCTATGTCGTTGTAGTCGCGAGTCCAGTCGCTGATAGTGTAGAGTGTGGGGCTGTCGGTCTTGAAGGCCGCCAGACGGTTGAGCAGGTTACTTACATAAACCCTCATCTGGTCCACCTTATGGTCGTAGATACTCAGCACGTTGCAGTTCGGCGTAGCCTTGAGGGTGGAGGTCAGTTTGCCGCTCTGGTTCCAGTTGAAAAGGGTGTAGCGGATATCGCCGCGCTCCTTGAGCTGACGCTTCAGCTCGTCGAGCAGCGGTTTCTCACTCGACGGCGTGCCTCCATGCAGGATGTAGAGATGACCGTCGGGGCGCTCAGCCTTCATGTTGTTGAGCATTGCGCGCACCTGACTCTCCATCGAGGGTTGTATCTTCACCATATAGGGATTCTCGGCGCAGATTTCGCTGCGGGTAGCCATGGGATTGATGATGTGTACGCCCGCCTGGCGTGCCAGCTCGGCAGCCTTGTCGAAAGCGTCGCGGAACAGCAGTGCCACCACAACGTCGCTCTGCGCCACATTGTGCGAAGCGAAAGCCTCCGCAACGGCGGCAGCGGTATTGTCCGACACGTCGACCACGTTGAGCTCGACGCTGATGCCCTTGGTCGACAATTCGTCGAGGGCCATCCGTATGCCTTCATAGAACTCGATGAATTCAAACTGACGATAGCTCTTCTTGCCGCGTTGCTCGATGTCGAACTTGGTGGTGGAGATGTCGTCAATCTGGTCCAGATGCAGCGGCATCATCACTGCCATGCGCAGCACCTTGCCCACCTTTTTCACCTCAGGTGTCTTCTGTGGTTTCGAAGTATTCTGGACTTTCTGAGCACTCTGAGTATTCTGAGTATTCTGAGCACTTTGAGTGCTTTGGTCACTCCGAGTATTCTCATAGGGCGACAACACCGAACCGGGGTTGTCTTTCTCCGCCTTGCGTCGGTCGCCCTCTTCCCTTTGTTTTTTGAGGGCTTCCTGTTTCTGTGCCTCGAGGTTCTCGGTATTGGTTGAGAACTGGCCGCGCACCGGCAGCCACACCGTGTCGCCCGGATGCAGGAAGTGGATGTCGACATGCGTCACCGCATCGTAGCTCTCCACCTTATATGCCCTGGAGATGGAGTAGACCGTCTGGCCTTTCTCCACGATGTGCACGTAGTACTTGCGTCCGTGCATCACCTGTGTCTCGGTCGAGACCTTGACGGGTGTCGTTCCCGGAGCCTGGGCTAGAGCCTCACCCCCAACCCCTCTCCAAGAGGCGAGGGGAGTGATTAGCATCATCAATATCAGTATTTTTTTCATATTTGTTTTTCTCCTAACATTCTATTCCCCTCTCCACTTGGAGAGGGGTTAGGGGTGAGGCCCCTTACTCCCATTCAATGGTTGCTGGTGGTTTGGAACTGATGTCGTAGCACACGCGGTTCACGCCCTTCACGCGGTTGATAATCTCGTTCGAGACCTTGGCCATGAAGTCGTAGGGCAGGTGGCTCCAGTCGGCGGTCATGCCGTCGACGCTCTCCACAGCCCTCAGTGCCACAACACTCTCGTAGGTACGTTCGTCGCCCATCACGCCCACGCTTTGCACCGGAAGCAGCATGGCGCCGGCCTGCCACACCTTGTCGTAGAGACCTGCGTCACGCAAGCCCTGGATGAAGATGTGGTCCACCTCCTGGAGGATGCGCACCTTCTCGGGCGTCACATCGCTCAGGATGCGGATAGCCAATCCGGGACCCGGGAAGGGGTGACGGCCGATGAGCTCGTCTTTGATGCCCAGCTGGCGACCCACGCGGCGCACCTCGTCCTTGAAGAGGCTACGCAGCGGCTCGACGAGCTGGAGTTTCATATAGTCGGGCAAACCACCCACATTGTGGTGGCTCTTGATGGTCTGGCTGGGACCCTTGACGCTCGAGCTCTCAATCACATCAGGATAGATGGTGCCCTGGCCGAGCCACTTGGCGTCGGTGATGAGCTTGGCCTCGGCGTCGAACACATCGATAAAAGTCTTGCCGATGGCCTTGCGCTTCTTTTCGGGTTCCTTCACACCGGCCAGCACATCATAGAAACGCTGTTTGGCATCGACACCTTTCACATTGAGGCCCATATCCTTATAGCTCTCAAGCACGCTCTCGAACTCGTTCTTGCGCAGCAGGCCATTGTCGACAAAGATGCAGTGGAGCTGATGGCCGATGGCGCGGTTCAGCAGCACGGCAGCCACGGTGCTGTCGACACCGCCACTCAATCCGAGCACCACCTTGTCGCCACCCACCTTCTCGCGCAACTCCTTGACAGTGGTCTCGATAAAGCTGGCGGGAGTCCATTCCTGACGGCAACCGCAGATGTCGACCACGAAGTTGCGCAGCAGCGTGACACCGTCGGTCGAATGGTGCACCTCGGGGTGGAACTGGATGGCGTAGGTCTGTTCGCCTTCAATCTGGTAGCCAGCATATTTTACATTCTCCGTGGAGCAGATGGTCTTGTAGCCCTCGGGGAGCACCTCGATGGTGTCGCCGTGGCTCATCCACACCTGGCTACCCATGGGCACGCCCTTCATCAGCGGACTGCTGCTGTCGATGAAGTTGAGGTTGGCGCGGCCGTACTCGCGAATCTTGCTCTGCTGCACACGTCCGCCACCCCATTTGGCCAGATACTGAGCACCGTAGCACACGGCCAACAACGGCAGTTTGCCTTTGATGTTGCTCATGTCGGGCACTGGAGCATCGGCGGCATTGCAGCTGTAGGGGCTGCCCGAAAAAACAACGCCCTTCACGTCGGGCGTGAGGGCCGGAATCTTATTGAACGGGTGGATTTCGCAGTAAACATTGGCCTCGCGAATCTTGCGGGCAATGAGCTGAGTGTATTGAGAGCCAAAGTCTAAGATGATTATCGTATCCATATATTATATTATTTTAAAAATGCAAAGATACACAATCCCTCCGACATGACCAAATTTTTTTTCGTCCCACCCTGCCATCCGCCTACCCTGAAACCCGTACCAAACACCTACCAAAACCCTACCAACTCCTTACCAACTCCTACCATGGTAGGTTTTGATAGGTCATTCATAAGGTCAAAATCCGTCGTTTTAACTTTTATTATGAAAGTTCAATGCAAGTAGTCACGGAGTTTAAAAACCTGCTTCCAGCAGGGCTTGAAATAATGTTTTTAAATTATTTCATAATATGTCATTTTTTTTGTGTATCTTTGCACGCTATGAGAAAAGCCAAAATCACCCTCGGAATCGCCGCAGCATGCTTGTTGCTAGCGAGTTGCAACAGCTTTAACAAGTTGCTCAACAGCAACGATTATGACAAAAAGTATGAAATGGCGATGAAATACTACAACGACAACGTCTTCTCGCGCGCCGCCCAGCTGTTCGAGAACCTCACCCTCTACTACCGCGGAAAGGAGAATGCCGAGAACATCGCCTGGTACTACGGCATGTCGCTCCTCAAGGAGAAGGACTATTTCACCGCCGGCTACCAGTTCAAGCGCTTCGCCAAGCAGTTCCCCTACAGCGAGCACATGGAGGATGCCTGCTACTATTCGGCCTACTGCAAATACATGGACTCGCCCGACTACAACCTCGACCAGAGCCAGACCAAGGAGGCCATCGAGGAGTTTGAGGCATACGCCGAGCGCTGGCCCCGAAGCACCCGCATCCCCGAGGTGAACAATTTCATCGACGAATTGCGGAACAAACTCATCCTCAAAGACTACGAGATAGCCTACGGCTACTACTTCATCGAGGAGTACCACGCCGCCTACGAGTCGTTCAAGCAGTTCCTCAACAACTACCCCGAAGCCTCGATGCGCGAAGAGGCCATGTACTACATGCTCGAGTCGAGCTACCGCTACGCCATCAACAGCCGCGAGGAGAAGATGTATGAGCGCCTGCAACAGGTAATCAACGACTTCGACAAGTTCAGCAGCAGTTTCGGCGACTCGAAACGCCTGGCCGATGCCCAGAACATCTACACCAAGACCCGCGAGGCCATGGCGAAGAAAAGAGGCTGAAAACCTTTGAAAACAAGAAATTAAAAAAAAAGAAATAAAGAAAATGGAAGAAAAAAAGAAGAAAGTGGTGAACACCACCATCACGCGCAACACCGCCGAGTTCAGCAACATGACCAATAACATCTACGAGACCGTCGCCGTGCTCACCAAACGTGCCAACCAGATTGCCGCCGAGGAGAAACGCGACCTCCACAACAAGATTGACGAATTCAAGAGCAGCAACGACACCATCGACGAGATGTACGAGAACCGCGAGCAAATCGAGATTGTGCGCCGCTACGAGATGCAGCCCAAGCCCACCCTCGAAGCCACCGAGGAGTATCTCGAGGGCAAGATTTACTACCGCAACCCCGCCAAAGAGAGCGCCGAGGTGAAGCAGGCCGAGGCCATCGACGAGGAAATCAAGCAGATTGAAGGTTAAGCAAGCAGCATGAGAATCATCGTCGGCATTACGGGAGGCATAGCGGCCTACAAGGCGCCCGAGCTGGTGCGCCTGCTGAAGAAAGCAGGCCACGAGGTGCGCTGTGCCGCCACAGAGCATGCGCTGGAGTTCGTTACGCGGGTAACCCTCGAGACAGTTTCGGGCGCACCGCTCTATTCCAACCTCTTTGCCTCGGGCCGCACCGAGCATATCTCGCTCAAAGACTGGGGAGAGATTCTCGTGGTGGCTCCCGCCACAGCCAATATCATCGGCAAGGTGGCTGGCGGCATCGCCGACGATGCCCTTTCGACACTCCTGCTGGCATTCTCGCAGAAGCCCGTCATCATGGCTCCCGCCATGAACTGCGAGATGTGGGCACACCCTGCCGTGCAGCGCAACGTGGCCCTGCTCAAGTCCTGGGGCATCCGCATGGTAGGCCCCGAGGAGGGCGAGCTGGCCTGCGGCGTGAACGGCGTGGGACGCATGGCGGAACCCGAGCAAATCGTTGATGCGGTTTGCCAAAGTGAAAGCTTAAAGCTTAAAGGAGAAAGGTGGTTGGTAACGGCAGGACCCACCTACGAACGCATCGACAGCGTGCGCTTCATTGGCAACTACTCATCAGGCAAGATGGGTTTCGCTCTGGCAGAGGCTCTTGCCAAACAAGGTGCAGATGTGGAGTTGGTTACGGGGCCGACCTATTTGAACGTATCAAACTGTCAACATATCAACGTTCATCGCGTCGAAAGCGCCCGCGAGATGTATGCCGCCGCCACCGAGGCATTTCCACGTTGCCAAGGAGCCATCCTCTCGGCCGCAGTGGCCGATTACCGTCCGGCGGAATGTGCCGACCACAAGCTCAAGAAACAGGGCGACGAAGGCATGACCCTGCAACTGGTGCAGAACCCCGACATTCTGGCCACCCTCGGAGGCATGAAACGCGAAAGCCAGCGTCTGGTGGGATTCGCCCTCGAAACCGACCACGAACTGGAAAACGCCCAAGGCAAGCTGAAACGCAAGAATCTGGATTACATCGTCATGAACTCGCTGCGCGACAAAGGCGCCGGCTTCGGCACCGACACCAACAAGGTGACCATCCTCGCCGCCGACGGCAGCCGCAAGGAGAGTCCACTGCTCAGTAAGAAAGAGGTGGCGGAAATGATTGTACAGGAGGTAACGTCTTAACTCCTTGTCTCCTTAACTCCTTATCTCCCATGAAAAAGTTATCCATCATCGCCATCATACTGGCCTCCGTAGCTATCGTCGGCGAGGCCTTTATTTTTGCCACCCGCAAGGAGAACAACAACGACGAGATACTGACCCGCGCCATCCGCGCCGACTATCGCGTCTATGCGCCGCCGCTGCCCGACACGCTCTCCTTCGCCGGCGAGCGCGTGCCGCTCAACTTGTGGTTTGTCCGCGAGGGGCTCGACCGTGAGCTGATTTCCAACATGTACTACCAGAGCAGCACACTCTTCAACATCAAACGCGCCGCACGTGTCTTTCCCACCATCGAGCGAATACTGAAGGCGGAAGGCGTGCCGCAGGACTTCAAGTATCTCTGCGTCATTGAGAGCGGCCTGCAAAATGTCACCTCGCCCGCCGGTGCCAATGGCTACTGGCAGTTCATGAAGACCACGGGACAGAAATACGGACTGGAAATCAACGACGAGATTGACATGCGCAACGACCTCGAAGCTTCCACACGCGCCGCCTGCCGCTACCTGAAAGACCTGAAACGGCGTTTCGGCGGCTGGACCGAAGCTTCGGCAGCCTATAACTGTGGCGAGAACGGGCTGGAGAAACGCCTCGCCAACCAACGGCAGAGAAGCTACTACGAGCTGTATCTCAACAAAGAGACGCAGCGTTACGTCTACCGCATCCTTGCCCTCAAGCTCATCATGCAGCATCCGCAGGACTATGGCTTCTGCGTGCGCCGCTGCGACACCTACCCCGAACTGCCTTACGAAGAGGTGGAACTCAGCGGCAAGGACGTTGACCTGGTTCAGTTTGCCGTCGACAACGGCACCTCCTACAAGATGCTGCGCACATACAACCCCTGGCTCACCACCGACAAGTTGAAAAACAAGTCGGGGAAGAGCTACACCCTACGCATCCCCACCAAGAAAGGCACCGAATACAACACCATTACCCGTGGCAAGCACGACACCACGGTGATAGAGAGCATCTAATCTAATAATTTAACACACAAACACAATACATTATGTTCAAACAAATCAAAAAAGTATCGATGCTGCTCTTTGTAGCAACAGCAATGATGGCAATAGCCTGTTCAAAAGACAGTGAAGGCTCTTCAGAAAACAATGGGAATATTGTAGACAACAATATTGACCATCTTATTATAGGTAAATGGACAGTCTCTTCTATAAATGGCGAAACACAAGCCGAAGCCATTGGAATGACTTGGGAATATGAGCCAAGTGGCAACTTAACCATTGAAGCGAATGGGCACAAAGTTAATGGTACATACAACATAGACAACAACAAACTTAACATGACTTATGAAAATGTTACAGAAGTTGTAAATATCAAAGATATTTCAATGTCTTCAATGATTTGGGAGGCGGAAAAACTTCTTGGAGAACCTGTACCTGCACCTGGAGAGATTGTTCTCAGTAAATAGCAAAAAAGTAAGCCTGCATGCCTTTGATGCTTTTTCGGTTCCTTATGAAGTAGTCTTTTCAGAATATCAGAATAAAGGATGATCAGTAATAATAGCATCATAATATTAGGTGCAAGGGAGCACAACCTGCAAAACGTGGACTTGGAGATTCCGCGTGGCAAGCTGGTGGTGTTCACCGGATTGAGCGGCAGCGGCAAGTCCTCCCTGGCTTTCGACACCATCCATGCCGAGGGACAGCGCCGCTATATGGAGACCTTCTCGGCCTACGCGCGCCACTTCATCGGCAACATGGAACGCCCCGATGTGGACCTCATTGAGGGCCTCTCGCCCGTCATCTCCATCGAGCAGAAGAGCACCAACAACAACCCGCGCTCGACGGTGGGCACGCTGACCGACACCTACGACCTGCTGCGTCTGCTCTACGCCCGCATCGGCAAAGCCTATAGCATCGTCAGCGGCAAGCCCATGGTGAAGTACAGCGAGGAGAAGATACTGGAAATCATCACCTCGGAGTACGGCAGTCGTGACATCATGATTCTTGCCCCACTGGTGAAGGGACGCAAAGGTCACTACCGCGAACTTTTCGAGCAGGTGGCCAAGAAAGGTTTTCTGAAAGTAAGAGTGGATGGGGAAATAAAAGAAATCACCTACAAGATGCAGGTGGACCGCTACAAGGTGCACGACATCGAGCTAGTCGTTGACAGATTGCGTGCGGACCGAAATGCCACACGTCTCCGCGAAGCGGTGCAGACCGCTTTCCGCCAAGGCAAAGGCATCCTGATGGTCCTCGACCACTCCACACAGTCACCCAGTAA
This sequence comes from Bacteroidales bacterium UBA2939, assembly GCA_002349055.1. Taxonomy (GTDB): domain Bacteria; phylum Bacteroidota; class Bacteroidia; order Bacteroidales; family P3; genus Colimorpha. The sequence continues at coordinate 62,589 of DECD01000039.1, forward strand.
CTCAGATACTCAGTCACTCCGTTATTTCAGCCGCATGCTGATGGACCCCGACAGCGGTCTTTCCTACCCCGAGCCGGAGCCTAACACCTTCTCGTTCAACTCGCCCTACGGCGCCTGCCCCCACTGCAACGGCCTCGGCGAGGTGGCGCAAATCGACATGCAGAAACTCATTCCCAACCCCAAGAAAAGCATCAAGGACGGTGCCATCGAGGTGTTGGGGAAATACTCGCCCACCAACTACGTCTACCGCAAGTTGGAGCTGATGGGCAAGCACTACGACTTCACGCTCGACACTCCCTTCTGTGACATCAGTGAGGAGGCCGTGAACGCCATCCTATATGGTTCCAATCATTTCGCCGGCATCGAAGACCCCGAGGACCCGGGCTACCTCAGCGAGTTCCAGGGCATCGTGAACTATATCACCTCCCTGGCCAGCGACGAGAGTCCCGCCTCCCTGCAGAAGTGGGCGGCGAGCTTCATGAATACCGTGCCGTGCCCCGAATGTCACGGGCACCGTCTGAAGGCCGAATCGTTGGCCTTCCGCATATTGGACAAGAACATCGGCCAGCTGGCCGACATGGACCTGCTGGAGCTGGAGGAGTGGCTGCGGGCACTGGAACCGCAGCTCGACGAGCGCGACCGTAAGGTGGGACACGAGGTGCTCAACGAGATACTCAAGCGCCTGTCGTTCCTCAACAACGTCGGCGTGGGATACCTCTCCATGAACCGCAGCGCCAAGAGCCTCTCCGGCGGCGAGGCACAGCGCATCCGCCTGGCCACACAGATAGGCTCGCAGCTCACCAACGTATTATATATTCTGGATGAGCCCAGCATCGGCCTCCACCAGCGCGACAACCAACGCCTCATCGAGAGCCTCAAGCAGCTGCGCGACCTGGGCAACAGCATCATCGTCGTCGAACACGACCGCGACATGATGCTCGCCGCCGACTACCTTGTCGACATCGGCCCCGGTGCCGGCATCCACGGCGGCAAGATACTCTTCGCCGGAGACCCTAGAGAATCTAGAAAATCTAGAACTCCTAGAGAATCTAGCCTAACTCTAGACTATCTAGAAAGAAAGAAAGACATCGCCCTGCCGCAACGCCGACCCGTCGAAGGCCGCGAGCATATCCTCCTCAAAGGTGCATCCGGCAACAACCTCAAGGGCGTCGACCTCGACCTCCCACTCGGTATGTTCGTCTGCGTGACGGGCGTCTCAGGCAGCGGCAAGTCGACCCTCATCAACGACACTCTCCAGCCCATTCTCAGCCAACATTTCTACCACTCGCTGCGCGCTCCCCTACCCTACCGCAGCATCGAGGGCATCGAGCATATCGACAAGGTCATACAGATAGACCAGAGCCCCATCGGCCGCACGCCGCGTTCCAACCCCGCCACCTATGCGGGCTTCTTCGACGACATCCGCCGTCTCTTCGCCGAGCTGCCGTCGGCACGCATCCGCGGCTACAAACCCGGCCGCTTCTCCTTCAACGTCAGCGGCGGCCGCTGCGAACACTGCAAGGGCGCCGGACTCCGCACCATCGAGATGAACTTCTTGCCCGATGTCTATGTGCAGTGCGAGGTCTGCGGCGGCAAGCGCTACAACCGCGAGACATTAGAAATAAGATATAAAGGGAAATCCATCGCCGACGTGCTCGACATGACCGTCAACGAGGCCGTTGAGTTCTTCGATGCCCACCCCAAGCTGCGGCGCAAGCTGCTGGCCCTACAGGACGTGGGCCTTGGCTACATCACCCTCGGCCAACAGAGCACCACCCTCAGCGGAGGCGAAGCACAGCGCGTAAAACTCGCCACCGAGCTTTCGCGCACCGATACCGGCAAGACATTATATATTTTGGATGAACCCACCACAGGCCTCCATTTCGAGGACATCCGCATCCTCCTCGGCGTATTGCAGAAGCTTGTAGACAAAGGCAACAGTGTCCTCGTCATCGAGCACAACATGGATGTCATCAAGGTGGCCGACTGGGTCATCGACCTCGGCCCCGACGGCGGCCGCGCCGGCGGACAAATCACCTTCTGCGGCACCCCCGAACAACTCGCCAAGCAAAAAGACAATTTCACGGGACAATACCTCAAGGCCGAACTGGACGCGATGAAATAACTTGAGAATGCGGATATCCTCGTCCGCAAAATCAAAGGTAATAATGTTATTCGTTATTTCCCAAGAATGCAATTTTCTTCAAGGGTAGCATATTCTTGTCATCGTCGGTCATCTTGTCGTAGTACTCCTGCCACAATTCAATGAACTCGTCGCCGTCGATAAGTCGGATAAACTTGTCGCCGCCTGAGGCTGCATGTTTTGCATCGGAAGAGTATGTGCCAGAGGTGACAAACAACGCAATATCGCCCGCCTTCAGTACACCCAAAAGTGCACGTACATCAGCTGCTCCCGTAACCGTATCGGGTTTGTGCTTCACCTGTACCTTAATACGCGGTGTCTGGGCTCCCAGCGGGTCGACATAAGCCACTATGTCGATTCCTCCATCTTTACCTTTAGGGGCAACCGATTGGATATAGTAGCCCATGGCTTTAAGCAAAGCGGCAACAAGGTCTTGGAAATCGTAAGGGTTCTTGTTTTTCAAAAACTCTCGTATGCCGTTGGCAGCACGTTCCTCAATCGTCTCAAGTTCAATCATGTTTTCCTTGATAGGATCATGTTCCTCTTCTGGCGGTGTCGAGACAGGATCCTCTTTTGTCGGTTCCTTAGATTGATACCATGCCTTATAACGTTGCCAGGCTAAATCTCTCATTTTTTCTGACCCCAATTTCAAAGCTTCATCTCCTTCGGGAGTGATTGTCCATGTGCCTTTCTTCTTGATTAAGAAACCTGCTCGCACATAGTCCACCGACGTAAAGTGCATATTGCTTTGCCAACGGATGTTGCCTGTATTCTCCAACACTTCTTTCTCCCACGCAGAAAGCTCTACCGATTTCTCAATCTCTTTCATCAACAATCTGATGGGCATGCTTCCTCCATTCTTGGAGAGGATGCACATTGCAGCATACATGGTCTTTGCCGCTGTTTGATATGATTTAGATTTTGCCTTCATGGATTCATATTATTAATAAAGTGACGACATAGCCTGCTTGGCGGGAATATGCTGGATGACACCATCCATTGACTGCACAACGACACTCTCATCATGCAATGCCTTTTCTTGTAACATACGCTCTTCGGCCAGTCGTAATCCGGCGGTCAGTTTTTCTTCAAATTCTTTTATTTCTTGCTCTGACATAGTCTCTGTAATTTGGTGTATAAACTCTCCTTGAGAACTATTATTGCCCTATTATGTCCTCCCTTTGCCACCATCGTGCGGGGATTTTCGCTATTATCGAAAACTGCCCAATAGTCTACTTCGGAAGCGTAAAGGCTGAAAAAATTGTTGATACCACTGATATACCTGCGGCGAATAATATCTTCGGGAATGTCGTGTCCTCCTTTACTTACGCGTTCTGCCACTCGTTGGATAGCCAACTCTGGCGACCGAAGCCAGAAAAAAAGTAATTTAACACGATACCCTTTCGCTTGCGCGCGGTGTACAAGGTTGACATTCGACTTGGTGGCCAGCGTAGTCTCAATAGCGAAGGTCTCGTCCCGACCAAGTAGTTCCTCGATGCGTTGCAGCATCAAACGTCCTGCCTCAATAGCCACATTCCCGGGGTTGAAAGGGGAAAGACCATGGGCGATTTCGTCGGCATTGACAAACTCGCGGCATTTGAGAATCTCAGGCAGTACGGTATAGGAGGCCGTTGTCTTCCCTGCCCCATTGCATCCTGCTATTATATACAAATGCTTGTCCATTTCAATTTGCAAAAATACATATTTTCCCCGACGTAGCCAAATCTTTTTTCACCGCGTCAGCCACTCGCGAACCTCGTCGGGGATGACGGCGGAGGCACCCGCGGAGCGGCGGTAGCCGGCCAAAACGGTGTGGCATTCGGCACAGATGTCGCCGTTGTTGCTGTCCACAACTCGCTGGAGCACAGTGACGCTCTTGGTGCCGAGGCGTTCGGTCTCGGTGGTGACGTGGATGCGGTCATGGAAGTGGATCTGCCGCTTGAAGTCGACATCGTAGTGGACTATCATAACGGTGAAGTCGCCCTCCTCGGGCGGCAGGCCGCGTTCGGCGAAGAAGGCCTCCTTTCCGAGGTCGAAGTATTCCATAATGACGGCGTTGTTGACGTGACCCATCTGGTCCACGTCGTTGAATCGAATCTGGATGTTTGTAACAAACATAATTAGGAATTATAAATTAGAAATTAGGAATTAATGCTGCCCGATGTCGTTTTGGTTATACTACTCAACATGCGCAGCAATTCCTCACAATCATTCATTATTGAGACTTTTTCTTTTTCTGAAATATATTCCGTTCTATATAACAGGGTTATCCAATATTTGGTTTCGTTACATTCTTTGAAGGCAATGTACATCTTCGACAGGAAATCCTTTCTTGAGATCCCACATAGTGCCTCGCTTATATTTGCACCCACACTTGTACCACTACGCAACATCTGTTTCGACATTACATATTCGGCTTTCTTCTCCACAAGATATTTATACAACCCAACAATACGCACCGCGAAATCCTCGCTCTTTGTTTTTATTGCATTGTCATCCTTCATAATTCCTAATTCCTAATTGGAGTTTTTTTCAAAGAGAAAAAAAACTCCAAGCCTCCTTCAGCGCGGTTCTTGGCGTAGATTTCGCCTCCGTGGAAGAGCACCGAGTGCTTGACGATGCTGAGGCCCAGGCCGGTGCCTCCGTTCTGGCGCGAACGACCCTCGTCGATGCGCACGAAGCGGTCGAAGAGGCGCGAGAGGTACTCGTCGGCCACACCCTTGCCAGTGTCATAGTAATGAATGAAGTAGCAATCGGGGCTGTCCTTGTAGGTCTCCAATACAATATTAATATCGCTGCCGGCGTAGGCGATGCTGTTCTCCACCAGGTTACGGAAGATGCAATAAAGCAGCTCGTGGTTGCCGTTGAGCGGCATGGCAGGCAGGTTGTTGCCGACGGTGATGCCGACAGCAGCAGCCTTGTCGGCGAGGTCGCCGATGGCCTCCTTGGCCACCTCGGCGGCATCCACCTCCGAGCGGGGGAAGAGGTCGGCGCTCTCCTCCAGTTTGTTGATGATGGAGACATCCTGTATCAAATCGCTCAAACGAAGCGTCTGCCGGAAGCAGCGGTCGAGGAAATATCTTCGCCTCTCGTCGTCGACGGGCTTGTCGGAGAGCAGTATCTCCAGGTAGCCGCGGATGGACGAGACGGGGGTCTTCAGCTCGTGGGCGATATTCGAGGTCATCTCCTGTTTCAGCTGTCGGTTGCGCCGTTCGGCCTCCGTAGCTTCGAGCCGCAGGCGGTTGGACTCGTCGGCCATCTGCCGCAGACGTTTGTTTTTTCGCATCAGACGTATGTAGAGCACCAAGATGGCGACCACCAATATCAAAAGTATCACATCAGACCAGTCCATAGCCAAATCCTGTTTTGTTCACAATCCGTTGTCCTTCGGCACCGAGCTTCTTGCGCAGCCGCGCGATATGCACGTCCACCGAGCGTTCTCCGACGAAAGCGTCCCCCGGCCACACCGCCGCGAGAATCTCTTCGCGGGTGAAGAACCTGCCCGGCTGCTGCCGGAAAAGGTCGAGGATAAGGTGCTCCCTTCTAGTAAGACTAGATTCTCTAGATAATCTAGATAAACTAGATTCACTAGAAGTGGTACTTCTCCGCAGCACAGCCTTCACCCGCGCCAGCACAGTGTCGAACGAGAAGGGCTTGGTGATATAGTCATCCGCCCCCACGTCGAAGCCTTGCAGCTGGTCATCGTGCGCATCGCGCGCAGTGAGGAAGATAATCGGCGTGTTGTCGCCAGCCTCGCGCATCCGCTGCGCCATCTCGAAGCCCGACATCCTGTCCATCATCACATCCAAGAGAATCAGACTGAAACCTGAAACTTGAAACTTGAAACCAGCCAATGCCTCCTCGGCCGATGCTGCCGTCTCCACCTCGAACCCCTCGGCCTCCAGGTTGAACCGCAGTATCTCGCGCAGGTCTTCTTCGTCGTCAACAACCAATATCCGTGTCATACCTTAATAACGCCGAGCGCTATAAATTATTGTGCAAACAAAAAGGAGACTCGTTTGAGTCTCCCTTTCGGTGTGGCATCGACTGGATTTGAACCAGTGACGCAAGGATTTTCAGTCCTTCGCTCTACCAACTGAGCTACGACGCCATCGTAAATTTCACTCTCGAAATCGGATGCAAAAGTACGAAGATTTTGCGAACTGGCAAAATATTTTTTCAATCTTCATTTCTCATTTCTCATTTCCCATTTCATTTTCAACCACTTCCGATTCCAATTTTTTTTCTTCCTCGGCAGCCTTTTGGGTCTTCGGAGCGAGGAAAGCAAGCTCAATAATGAGCCAAATTACGCCAATTGTGATGGCCGCATCGGCCACATTGAAGATGGCGCTGAAAAACTCAAAATAGTTGCCACCGACCACCGGCACCCACTGCGGCCAGTGGAAATCGAACAACGGAAAGTAGAACATGTCCACCACCTTGCCTTGCAGGAATGGCGCATAGCCGCCTTCGGGCGGGAACAGGGTGGCAACGTTGTAGTAGCTCTCGTTGAACACCAGCCCGTAGAAGCAGCTGTCAATCAGGTTGCCAATGGCTCCGGCGAAGATGAGCGTCAGGCTGGCGATGAGCGACGTGCGTCCGTTGCCCTTCAGCTGTTTCCAGACAAGCCATGCTATGATGCCCGTGGCCACGATGCGGAAAAGCGTGAGGCCAATCTTGCCCACGGCACCGCCGAAGGCCATACCGAAGGCAAAGCCCTCGTTCTCTATGAAATGCAAGTGACACCAGTTGCCTATCAGCGGGATGTCCTCGCCAATGTGCATGTTGGTCTTCACCAAAATCTTCACAACCTGGTCCACCACGATGATGCCCGCCACAATGGCGGCGTAGATGATGGCGCGTTTTTTCTTAGTCATTGTTTCTCAGTTTTATCTGTTCCAAAAGTTCGTCATACCACTCCTGTCCGAAGCGTCGAATGAGCGGTTCCTTCAAATAGATGTACAGCGGCTCGCCCTTGCCCTTGGCCGGACGGCAGATGTCCCACTGGTGGTAGTTGACCGCCGTAAACTCGCCGAAGTCCTCCACCCTGATGGGATAGAGATGGCACGACACCGGCTTGTACAGTCCCTGCAAGGCGCAAAAGGTGCAACCGTCGGGACCCGGCGTAACGAACGCACAGGCACCGCCGTCGATGAGCGTGGTGCCAAGGTCGCCGTCCTTGTCACGCACGGCAACGCCCTGTTCCTCCACAGCCTTCCTGCCCTCTTCGGTCATCCTCGGCAAAGCCTCTTCGAGCACCGCCTCAATCTTCGCCACCTCGTCCTCCATCAGCGGCGCACCGCTGTCGCCGTCGACGCAGCAGGCGCCTTTGCAGCACGCGAGGTCGCAGCCAAAACGCTGGTCGGCGATGTCGTCACTCACTATACTGTTCTGTACAATAATCATTTCAGCACTTCTATCATCTTGTCCGCCAACACAGCGGCGAGTTTATATTTCGATTCCACGGTCCACCCGGCCACGTGAGGCGTGAGCACCGTGAGCGGCGACCGTTGCAGGTAGCGCACACATTCCGGAACCTCGCCCAGGCCGTCGGCCTTCATGTTTTCATATTCAAGCACATCCAATGCCGCGCCCTTCACCTTGCCACTCTCCAATCCCCCCACCAGGGCCTCGGTGTCGACCACCGCGCCACGGGCGGTATTGAGCAGGTAGAACGGCTTGGCCATAGCCTCGATGAACGCTGCGTCAAGGTAATGGCGCGTCTCCTCGGTCAGCGGCACATGGAAGCTCACCACGTCGGCCTCGGCCTGAAGTTTCTCCAAAGAAACTCTTTCTAGATTTTCAAGTTTCTCTAGAATTTCTAGATTATCTAGATTATCTAGATTGTCTAGATTGTCTAGATATTTATCGTAAAAAATCACCCGGCAGCCGAAACCACTCAACCGCTTGGCAAACGCCTGCCCCATATTGCCGTAGCCGATGATTCCCACCGTCTTGCCGCCCACCTCGAGGCCGCGGTTGGCCTCGCGCTGCCATTTCCCTTGTCGCACCTCGGCGTCGGCGCGGGCGATATGGTTGAACAGCGACAGCAGCAGCCCCACGGCATGCTCACCCACGGCGTCGCGGTTGCCCTCGGGCGAGTTGAGACAGCGGACACCATGCGCCTCGGCATAGTCCACATCGATGGTCTCCATACCGGCCCCTACCCTGCCTATGCAGCGCAGCGACGGCACACGGTCGATAAAGGCGCTGTCGATGTCCACCTTGCTCCTCACCACCAGCCCCACACAGCCCTGCGCGGCACGCAGAAGGCTCTCGTAGTCGTGGTCGGGTTCCACACTCACCTCGAATCCCGCCTCACGCAACCGCTGCGGCAATATCTCATGGGTCCTATCAGCAATCAGAATTCTCACTTCTTAGTTCTTAGCTCCTAGTTCTTAGTTTCTTATCGCGTCGTTCTCCTCCTCATCCTCCTCGTCCTCCTCGTCATAGTCGGTCAACGCGGGATTCTGCAAGCGGATGCGGCGCGGACGTTTGTATTCCATTATGGTCTCGCCGGCCACAATGCCCGTGGGCACAGCTATAATACTATAACCCAGCAGCATCACCAGCACTGAAAGGAAGCGTCCGGCCGGCGTCATCGGCACCAGGTCGCCATAGCCCACCGTGGTGATGGTCACCACCGCCCAGTAGATGCCCGACGGGATGCTCTTGAACTCCGGATTGACCTCGCTCTCAAAGGTGTACATCAGCGTGCCCAATATCACCGCCGCCACCAGCATGAACAGCATGAAAATAAAAACCTTGATAGCGCTGTTTTTCAAAGCGGCCAGCAGGTGGAAAGCCTCCCTCTGGAAACGTTCCATCTTGAAAATGCGGAAGACACGCATCACCCTCAGCAGTCGCAGCACCGTCAGCGCCTGCGTGGCGGGGACAAAGAGGCTCAGGTAGGCGGGGAATATCGACAAAAAATCGATGATGCCCCAGAACGAATAGACATACTTGCGGGGATGCTTCAAGCAGTAGATGCGGAGGTAGTATTCGAAGGTGAAGAGGAGGGTGAAACCCCACTCCAAAACCTTGAAAATCACGTATGACAACGAAAGGTGGATTCGGCTGGTCATGGTGTCGGTGGGCCCCATCATGCTGTCCACCAGCAGGAGGAAGATGTTGGCCAAAATCAGCACCAGCAGCCACACGTCGAAACGCTTGCCCGCCGGGGTGTCGCTTTTGAAGATGATTTCAAAAATCTGTCTCTTCGTCAACCTGCTGAAGCGCGACGGCATCAGCCAGTCGAAAAGCACCTTGTGCACCACCTTGCCGATGAACTTGTTCACATTGGCAAAGAAGCCGTAGTAATTGCGGCTCACCAACCACCTCAGCACCCACGCCACGGCGCACTTTATGTACTCAATCAATCTTTTCATACACCAACATATTTTCATGTTCGGGGCGGAACACCTCGCGTGCCACCCGTTGCAGCTCTTCTGTCGTCACCTTGCGGTACTCCTCCGGCTCGCGGTTCACCATCGCGGTGTCGCCCAGCCAAGTATAGTGGCACAGCGACAGGGCGCGGTCGGCAGCCTTGTATTGCGAGTAGACGAAGGTGCTCTCGTAGCGGTTCTGCACCTTCTCCAGCTCGTGCTGCGACAGTCCTTTGTCGGCCAGGAGGTAGGCTTCGTGCCTCAGCGCCTCGGCAACCTCGTCGACGCTCGCACCCGGCAACACCCTGGCACTCATCACCATCAACCCCGGACCCGCCTCGCCACTGATATAGGCGTCGGCCTCGCTCACCAGGCGTCCCGGACGCACAACGGCGTTATAGACACGGCTCGAGCTGCCGGTGCTCAACACGTCGCTCACCAGGTCGCAGGCGCGGAACCCTTCGCCCCAGTGGTCGCACATGGGCCAAGCCAGATAGACCGCCTTCGACGGCACGTCGCGCTTGACAACCAACTTCCTCGCCTCCTTCTGTTCCTCTTCCTGCAGATATTCCCGCTCGCGGGCAAAACACCTATCAGACTGCTCCCCTAAGCTAGAGGAGCTGGCAGCCGCTTGCGGCTGACTGAGGGGTATGCCCCACACCTTTTCCACCGCAGCAATCATCTCCTCATGTTTCATGGGTGCCGCCACGGCAAGTATCGCATTGTCAGCGCGGTAGTACCTCTCATGGAATGCCTGCACATCCTCCAGCGTGGCCTCGCTCACGTGGCGGATGTCGGCCCCGATGGTGGCCCAACGGTAGGGATGCCGCTGATAGCACAACGGCCTCAGCAGCAGCCACATGTCGCCGTAAGGCTGGTTCATATAGCGCTGGTTGTATTCCTCCGTCACCACCCTCTGCTGCACCGCCAACGCCTTGGCGTTCAGTGCCAAGCTCTCCATGCGGTCGGCCTCGAGCATCAAGGCCGTCGGAAGCCCCTCCACGGGCACGGTGATGTAGTAGTTGGTATAGTCGGTGTTGGTAAAGGCGTTGTTTTCGCCACCCAGCGACGACACCACGGCGTCGAAATCGGGCACCCGCTCGGTGCCGCCGAACATCAGATGCTCGAACAGGTGGGCAAATCCCGTGCGACGGGGGTCCTCGTCGCGCGAGCCGACGTTGTACAGCACGTTGACCGTCGCCAACGGCGTGTCCCACGCCTCATGTGTCAGCACCGTCAACCCATTGGATAATATGTACTTCCGATAATCTATCATATAAATACAAACTGCAAAAATACGAAAATATTCTTACATGGGAAAAACAAAAACAAAACACCGCTAAAGCAAATTGTTAACAAATCTTAATTACCATCACCCTACGAAAAGCCTACCAACCGCCTGGGTACTCCCTTTTGTCCTACTATATACCCCTACGGAGGCTCACGCTTT
>DECD01000039.1:73684-73910 GCA_002349055.1 Bacteroidales bacterium UBA2939
AAGGGTGTGCTGTGGGGGAAGGCTTCGCTGTAGGCGCGGTCGAGGGCTTTCAGGTTCACCTTCCTCATGCCGATGTTGAGGCGCACGGCTACCACGGCGCGGAGGAACTCGCGGCTTGCTCGGGGGTGGAGTGAGGGGGCGGGGAGTTCGTCTAGGCCGTAGTATTGACGGTCGTCGACGATGGTGTTGAAGCAGACTTCCCAGATGAAGTCGTCGGTGGCCTCGG